>CAJMPY010000005.1 GCA_905215385.1 uncultured bacterium
TGAAGAAGCGCATCTTCTACACGGAGACGGGCCGCATAGTCGTGAAGCCGTGCCGAGACTCCATAACGCGGGAGCGCCGCAAGCTCAAGAAGATGGCCCGCATGGTCGCCGATGGCATCATGACCCCCGAGCAGGTTGAGCGGAGCTACCAGAGCTGGCGCGGAGGCATGAAGCGGCTGGACGCGCACCGCAGCGTGCGGGCCATGGACGCGCTGTACCGCAGCCTGTTCGGAAATCCAGCGGGGGGGGTTGCTCAATGCAATCCAAACCTGGAGGCGACACGGATGGGAACATGCCCCTACCCTAGCAACGGAAGGAGCGACCCATGACGGAACAGGAAATCGCCGGGGAGATCAACGGCTACAAACAGCAGCTTGAGCAGAGCGACTACAAGGTCATGAAGGCGGTGGAGCGCATCTTCTCCGCATCGTCCATCACCGACCTGCTCTCGGCCATCGCCGCAGCTGCCAAGGAGGTGGCCGAAATCATCTCGCAGCGCCAGACGTGGCGCGACCGCATCAACGAGCTGGAAGCCATGGAGCCCGACCAGCCGGAAGCGCCGCAGAAGTAGCGAGCGCCCCTTCGGGGGCGTTTTTCTTTTGCCCGGCGACACCTCGCGGACAATCGCGGCAGCGATTCGAGGAGGTGAGAAAACGAATGACCGACGTGCTGGAAATCTTCGCGCCGTACGGCCCCGGGTCGCTTTTCGGCGCACTGCTCGTCCTAGTGGTCCTGTACTTCGGCAAGCAGTTCCTCGAAGAGTTCAAGGCCCAGAACGAGCGCAAGGCGAACATCGACCTCAAGCGTGAAGAGCGAAAGCAAGACGAGGTGAACGAGCGGGCGCAGCGCGACCGCGAGCGCAGCCAGATGGAGGGCCGCATCGCCGCGCAGATGGAACGCAGCAACGCGCTGATGGAGGCTATGAAGGCGCTCATGGAGTCCGTCGTGACCTCCAATGAGGTGCTGCACGCCGACCTGGCGAACAGCCAGGCGCGCAGCCAGGGCATGGCGGCGAAGGTCGACCACATCGCCGACCGCGTTGACCTGCTCTACAAGGAATCGGCTCGATAGAAAGGAATCCGAAATGACAGAAATGCAAGCAATCGCAGCCATCGTGCTGTCTTTCGCCGTGCCGTTCGCGGTGCAGCTGATCAAGACCGAGGCCATGACCGGCAAGGCCGCGCGCATCCTGGCGCTGGGCTGCTCGCTCCTGGCGGGCGTCGTGACCGGCTTCGTGGGCGGCGTACCCGCAGACCCGGGCGCATGGGTCACGTGCGCCTTCGCCGTGGTAGGCGGCGTGCAGGCGGCCTACACGCTGTTCAAGTCGGTAGGCATCACATCCAAGTGGCTCGACGCCCTGCTGGGCGTGACCGTAGGCGGGAAGGAGTAGGCAATGGCTAAACTGTTCATCATCTGCGGCCACGGCGCTGGCGACCCCGGCTGCTGCGCAGGCGGCTGCACCGAGGCCGAGCGCGTTCGCGCCCTGGGCCAGCGAATCAAGGAACTGGGCGGTTCCGAGGTCGAGCTGGGCGATACGTCCCGCAACTGGTACGCCGACGGCGGGCTTAACCGCCTGAGCACCGACGCGCCAGTGGTGGAGCTGCACATGGACGCCAGCGGCATCGCCACGGCCCACGGCGCGCACGTCATCATCAAGGAGGGCTTTGAGCCTGACGAGTACGACAATGCGCTGGCCGACAAGCTGGCGGCGTTCATGCCCGGGCGCTCCGAGAAGCTGGTGCGCCGTTCCGACCTCGCGAACCCGAACCGAGCCGCCGCGCGCGGCATCAACTACCGCCTGTGCGAGAACGGCTTCATCGACAACGACGGCGACCGCGAGAAGTTCAACTCCAACATTGACGAGCTGGCGCGCATCTACCTGGAATGCTTCGGCATCACTGCTGGAAGCGCCCCCGCAGCCGTCCCGCAGCCGCAGCCTGCGCAGCAGGAAACGACCGAGAACTTCGGCGGCACCTACCGCTGCACTGTGGACTACCTGCGCGTGCGCGACGCCCCCGGCCTGGGCGGCACCGAGGTGGCGCACTATTCCAGCGGCGAGACCGTGACGCTGGATAACTGGTACAAGATCGCCGACGGCTACGTGTGGGGCCGATACACGGGCTACAGCGGCGCAACGCGCTACATCGCCGTGGGCAAGGCCACGGGCAAGCCAGAGGCCGACGACTATCTGGTGAAGGTGGGATAGGCCATGCCGTACCCGAGCCCCGCAGACGAGGAGCGCAACGGCGGGTGCGGCCCCATCCTCGCGGCGGTCGTCCTGCTGTTCATCGTCCTGGCCGCCGCCAGCTGCGCGTCGCAGGCCATGGGAGCGCAAGACGTGACCGTGAGGCAAGCCCGCACGGACGGCCCCATATACGACCTGCCCGAGGGCATCGGCCAGGAAATCGTGTGCGACGAGCACAACCGCGAGTACCTGCTGCTTACCACCGAGCAAGGCGGCGTGTTCCTCGTGCCGTACATGGACGAGGACGGCGAGCAGGAGATCATGCCGCAGGCCTAGAACGCAAAGAAGCCGCCCCGTATGGAGCGGCTTCTTTCTATCTGACGAGCAATACGAACGCCCGCCTAACGACGAACACGCGTATGTGTTCGCCTACTGAACAGTTGGTGGAGGCGCGGAGAATCGAACTCCGGTCCACGAAAGCCCCCTGATTGGCATCTCCAAGCTCAGTCGCTGGTTTTGTCTCGGACGCTTTGCGCGCAGCGACACGCTCGCGGCGTCCTAACCGGTTCGGTCTTAGCCTGCGCCATACCGATTACGTGCGCAGGAGCATTCCCCTAACATGACGTCGCGCCGGTGTCGGGGAAATCACCGGGTTGACGCGCCGCTATAAACTAAGCAGCGAGAGCCATAGGCTCAAAAGAAGAGTTGTTGTCAATTCAATTTGACGGTACCCCTGTTTAACGAGGCGAGGAGACCTCGGCTTGCTTCCTCTCTCAGAGCTATCGTGTCGAAACCAGTCGCCCCCGAATGTCGGGAAAGTCTGGATGGCATTGGGCACGAGCACCCAACACCCGTCGACTTTTCAAGGAACATGCGGGGCGAGCCCCGCTTGTGAAGTGTTATCTTACCACGTTCTGAAAGCGGACAGCTGTTCTATGCACGAGCTGTGAAGACCCCAATGTGCGATGCACTTCGCACTTTTGCTACCGATCGCGTCACGTATATTTTCGCCAAGCACAATTGACCCGTCGAAAGGACCGTTATGGATACCAAGCAGCAACTCGTCAATGCCCTCGCAGGCCTGGGCTCAACCATTACCGAAGCTATGGATGTCATCGAGGGCTTTGTCCCCTGCGGACATCCCGCCCTCACGGTATCGAACGCACTCGTCGCGCTGGACGCTGACGATGATACGGCTCTCGCCCAGCAGCTTGAGACCGTCGAGGGCTTTATCGACCACGTGAGTGAGAACCGCGGCGTGCCCGCCTACCACGGCATCGAGGTCGAGCTCGCGGGTCCCAAAGCCGACCTGCTCGCAGCAATCCGCGAGGTAGGCGCCCTTATGCAGACCGCAGGCGTCAAGAACACCCAGGTCAACGAGTGGGTCTACCGCAGTCTGGCAGCACTCGACAGCTCCGACGAAAAGGCAGCCGAGCAGCTCGCAGAAAGTCCCGCCATTAAGGCCGAGCTTTTGTAAATAGCAGACGCGGGCCCCTTGGCGCATCGTCGTCCAAGAGGCCCGCAAACAGTTCGCGTCAACCGATTGCCGCGCCGCCGCGTTCGGCCAAGGCAAGAATCGGCATCATTTGACAAGGTGTCTTTGCTGCAAGATCGGCATGTTCGAGCAGCTTTCGATCGTTTGTCACCAAGTAATCGACCTGCGCACGCTTGCACGCGGCGAGCACCAAGTTGTCCTCGTAATCGCGATGGAGCGCTAAGTATTTGTCGGCCAGCCAAAGGTCCGACGCATCTGCACCCACGGCCGTGGCGTTTTCGGTCATGTTCCGAACAAACGCCAACGCCGCATCGCCAATTGCGCGGGCAGACGCCTCGTCGAGCGCTGCCCCACTGGCAAGAACGCTACGCTTCAGCTCGTGTTGGACAACGTACAGCACGTCCTTGGCGATATGCACCGGAAAGAACAGCAATGCCCCCGTCTCCGCCGCCTGCCCAATAAACGCACGCGCGGCAAGCGACTCAGCATGGTCGACGCAAAACGAATCAACCCATACGTTGGCATCCACCATTATCTTGAGAGGCGCCCCGCTCACTGGATCATCCCCTTTTGGCGATAATGCTCATCCATGGCGTCGGAATAGATTGCGTCCCAATCGCGATCGTCAGATACGGGCGACGTAGCGATGCCCAGGTCCGCGTAAAGCTGATCCGCCGCCGCCCATGATGCGGCGAACGGCGTATCGGGCGCGACGGTCTGCTGCCGGTCGTCGACGGCCGCAAGCACTTCCTCGCACGAACCACCGCCCTGCGCGACCTTGGCCACCACCTTTTTGATGAGCTCGGGCAGTGACCCGCCCGAAAGCCGCAGCACCTCCTCGGCACGGTTCTTGACCTGGCGATCTACGCGAACGTTCACCTGCGCCATGCCGCTAACAGCACCCACGTCGATCCCGCCCCCTTCAATTGCTAGCCATGCTAGCACCACTATATAGAGAAGCTAGCACTTGGTCAAACGCAAAAGGCCTGCGCCCGGACGACACCGATGCCGTCTGGGCGCAGGCCAGATAACGTGGGCGAACACGTCTGCTAACGCAGGTAAGCCTTCGCGTTGCTCAGGCTGTAGGCAATCGTCGAGCCGTTGTGCAGCAGTGACGACGTCTGCGGGGTAATCGCGCCGGTAATACCCAATGCCAACAGCGCCGAGTTGGTGAGCATCACCTTAGAGTAGGAGCTCGTCAGACGATCAATGAGGCCCTGGCTCATGCGGCGCAAACGCACGATCGCGGCCAGATCCGTGTCGGTCAGGATGATATCGGCGACCTCCTTGGCGATGTCGCTTCCGCCACCCATTGCCAGCCCCACGTCGGCCAAACCGAGTGCCGGCGAATCGTTGACGCCGTCGCCCACCATGGCAACGTGGCGCCCCTCACCCTTAATGCGCTCCACATAGGCGTACTTGTCCTCGGGCAGCAGCTCGGCCTTAAACTCGTCGACACCCGCCTCGCGCGCAATGCGCTCGGCCGTGCGCTCCGAATCGCCCGTGAGCATAACGACATGCTTGACGCCCAGCGCATGTAGGTCGGCGATGGCCTCACGGACGCCGGGCTTGAGCGGATCCTCGATGCCGAGCACGCCGACGACCTTGCCGTCGACCGCCAGATACAGCGGCGACAGGCCTTGCATCTGGAGCTCGATTTGCTCCTTGATGTCGGACTCGAGCTGCGCACCCTCGTCCTCAAATACAAAGTGCGCCGAACCGATAATGGCGCGACGCCCCTCGATGGACGAAGCGATGCCGTGCGCCACGATGTACTCGACCGCGGCATGGCGTTCGCGGTGCTCGAGCCCGCGCTCGAGGGCGGCGTTGACCACGGCACGCGCCACCGGATGCGGAAAATGCTCCTCCAAGCAAGCGGAAAGGCGCAGGACCTCGTCCTTGCTCCAGCCATCTGTCGTCAGCACGCAAGCCAGGCGCGGCTGCGCCTCGGTAAGCGTGCCGGTCTTATCAAACACGATGGTGTCAGCCTTGGCAAACGACTCAAAGTACTTCGCGCCCTTGACCATGACGCCCATCTTGGCGGCATCGCTCATGGCGGTCATGACGGCGACGGAACCCGTGAGCTTGAGTGCGCACGAGTAGTCGACCATCAGCGCCGCCGAGGTCTTGATAAGGCTGCGCGTGGTGAGCGCAACCAGGCCCGCGAGCAGGAAGTTCCACGGGACGATCTTGTTGGCGAGGTCCTCCATATGCGACTGGCCCTCGGATTTGAGCGAGTCGGCCGTCTGCACGAGCGAGACGATCGAGCGCAGTTTGGTCTGCGCCGTGTTGGCGCGCACGCGCACCAAGATGCTGCCGTCTTCCACGACGGTACCGGCGAACACGTCGTCGCCCACGCTGCGCTCAACGGCCAGCGGCTCGCCGGTCAGGGTCGCCTGGTTGACCATAGCGCTCCCCCGCTCGACGACACCGTCGATGCAAATGGACATGCCAGTGCGCACGGCGACCAGATCGCCGGGCTCGAGCTCGGTCGCAGCAACGCTTACCTCGGTGTCGCCGACAACCTTTTGCGCCTTGTCGGGTACATCGAGCAGCGAGTTGATGAGCTCGTTTTCGCTCATGGCGCGGGTGTAGTCCTCGAGCAGCTCGCCCACGTTGAGCAGGAACATTGTCTGGCCCGCGGTGTCGACATCACGCTTGACGAACGAAATGCCGATGGCCGAAGCGTCGAGCACGGGAACGGTCAGGCGCGGCTGCGCGAGCTCACGGAGGGCGGCACGCAAAAAGGCCATGTAACCGGCCACGACAAACACCGCACGCAGGGGCGTGGGCAAGAACCAGCGGCGCGCGTAGTGGGCGCCGACGAGTGTCGCCAGGTCCATAACGAGTTTGTGCTTGCGCGGCTCAAGCTGCATCACATAGCCCGACTTGGCATCGGCGATAGCTTGAGCATCGAGTGCGCCCAAGGCGTCGAGCACGCTCGCGCGACGTGGCTCGTCGTATTCGAGCGCCATCTGGCCAATACGGCCATATACGCGCACCTTGTGCACGCCGTCGATATCGCCGCTGAGCTTAAGAAGTGCATCGAGATCGCTCTCTGGCACAGGACCCGCCAATTGAAGACGGGTCCTGCCGGGGATCTCGCTAATAATCGAGAATCTCATAGTTTGTGCCTGGGAGCGTTACTCGGCTGCCTCGTCAGCAGCGGCCTCGCTCTGGGTGATGTAAGCAGCCTCGGCAACCATGTCGTCGACCTCGGCCTTGGCCTGCTCGACCATGTCCTGGTAGCCGTTCTTGATGCGCATACCGCACGCAATACCCTGCACGCAGGCATTCTTTACCGGAGCGCTGGTAAGCAGCTTGATGCCGGCCGTGCCAAGCAGAAAACCGCCACCGACAAGCAGGGTATTGAACGTCGACTTCTTCATGTCGCTTCTCCCTTTTGCCGCATTGGACGCGGCATGGTGCTTCAGCACCCGAGTAAACAAGTTTGCTCGAGCACGCTTTTGAAATATCTCAATTTTATCTAACTATCTAGGTCAGCCATGGCTAACCTTTTGAAAATTAACGATGCGGAGTAACCGATTGTCAATGCGAGAAAGGGACTGTCCCTTTGCCCCTTCTTACAACTGCCAGGTAGCTGCTTCCTTTTGCAGCGCCACCATGCGGGCGAATTCTCCACCTGCCGCCTTGAGCTGCGCCGGAGTGCCCTGCTCGGCAACCACACCATCCTTGAGTACAACGATTTTGTCGGCATTTTCCACCGTACGCATACGGTGGGCAATAACGATAACCGTCTTACCTGCAAGCAGACGGGAGAGCGCCTGCTGAACCACGGTCTCGTTCTCCACATCCAAGCTCGCTGTTGCCTCGTCCAGCAACACAATCGGGGCGTCTTTGAGCAGCGCGCGGGCGATGGAGATGCGCTGGCGCTCACCGCCGGACAGCTTGGAGCCGTTCTCGCCGATCATGGTGTCATAACCCTGCGGCATGCGGCTCACAAACTCGTCGCAGTTGGCGACACGCGCGGCAGCAAGCACTTCCTCATCGGTGGCGCCACGACGCCCGAGGCGGATGTTTCCCATCACCGTGTCGTCAAAGAGCAGCACGTCTTGGAACACAATGGCGTAGTCGCGCAGCAGCACCTCGGGATCGACGCTCGCAACATCCACGCCGCCCACGGTGACCGTGCCTTCGGTGGCGTCCCAAAAGCGCGCGGCCAGGCGGCTCACTGTGGACTTACCGGAGCCCGAAGGACCGACCAGCGCCGTGACCTCGCCTTCCTTAGCGGTAAAGCTCACATCGGTAAGAACTTTCTCGCCGGCGCGGCCGTCCTCGCCCGCACCATAGCCAAATGCCACGTGATCGAACACCACATCGTGGCCTACGGGCTCAAACTGCTCGCTGCCCCGCGCCACGGGCTCTTCCATGATGGAACGCATGCGCTTGGCCGACGACTCGGCGGCAAACAGCTCGGACATCAGCATCAGCGCCTGATCAAAGGGCGCATAGATGCGGCTCACCATGAGCAGGAAGGCAAACATCATCAAAAAGTCGACCTGGCCGGAGGCGACCATCGCGGCGCCCGTGACCAACGTGGTGGCAATCCCCAAGCGCAGGATGGCAAAGGCGGAGTTGACCAAAAGCCCATTGGCAAGCTCGCCTCTGGTGGTCTCGCGTTCCTCGGCATCGATCACGGCGTTGAGTCCCTCAAGATAATGGGCCTCCTGGTTGGTGGCGCGGATCTCGCGCACGCAGTCGAGCGTCTCCTGGATCGCCTCGGTGACCTTGACCTTCTCGGCACGCACGCGGTCGAACACCGGGGTCATGGGGCCGCGCGTCAGATACAGCACGGCAAAGGCCACGGGAACGCTCCAAAACGCCGCGATCGCCAGCTGCCAGCAAAAGAACAGCGACGCCACGAACACAATGGCGCTTGCGATGATGGCACCCCAAAGCTCTCCCAGCACGTGGCTGTAGGCGTGCTCCATAGTCTGAACGTCGCCCATGATGGTTTCGGTTAGATCGGCCAGATCACGACGGCCAAAAAACGACAGCGGCAGTTTGCGCAAGCGCTCGGCAATCCCCATGCGCTGCTTGCCGCACTCCTCGTAAAAGATGCAGTAGGTGTAGTAATACTGCTGCCAGTTAGAGGCAAAGAGCAACACGAAAAAGACCAGGAGGCCGCCCACGATCGGTAGGGCATCCGGCAGGTCGGCGCCGGTGGCGAGATGTTCGACAAAGCCGGCCATGACCAGGAACAAAAAGCCCATGCCGGCCATGGTCACAAGATTGGTGAGCGTGGTCCAGAAAATGCCGCGTTTTACGCCGGCGACGCCTTTATCGGATAGGAAATACTTCTTTTGGAATGAGGCGAACATTTAGGCCTCGCCTCCCTTCGTGACGGCGGCATCCGCGGTCGCTGCAGTGATTTTCCAGCTCGCGGCCTGTTCGTATTCAGCCCACATCTTGGCGTATAGACCCTTTTGGGACAGCAGCTCGGCATGGGTGCCAGTCTCCTGCACGCTACCTTGGTTGAGCACCACGATCTTGTCGGCCCCCACTACAGTCGAGAGTCGGTGCGCAATCATAATGACCGTGCGACCCGCCGCCAGCTTGCTAAAGGCGCGCTGGATGAGCGCCTCGTTCTCGGGATCCGCAAACGCCGTGGCCTCATCGAGCACCACGATAGGCGCGTCTTTAAGGATCGCGCGGGCAAGTGCCACGCGCTGGACCTCGCCGCCCGAAAGATATGCTCCGCCGGCACCGAGCATGGTATTGATGCCCTGTGGGAGCTTGGCCACAATGTCGTCGCACTGGGCTGCGGAGAGGGCCGCACGCACTTCGTCGTCAGTGGCCGTAGGCTTGGAGGCGCGCACGTTATCGGCAAGTGTTTGCCGGAACAGCTGGTTGGTCTGGAACACGAAGACGACCTGGTCCATAAGCTCGTGCGGATCCATATCGCGAACGTCCACACCACCTACGAGCACTCGACCTGCGGAAACATCCCAAAAACGAGGAATCAGGCTTGCGCAGGTTGACTTGCCGCCGCCCGAAGGACCCACCAGCGCGAGGGTGCTACCTGCGGGAACGCTAAAACTCGCATGGTTGACGGCAGGCGCCTCGGCGCCCTCGTAGGTAAAGCTCACGTCCTCAAAGCGCACATCGCTGCCAGCGGGGTGCTTGGGTTGCGCGGGCACGGAGAGCCGCTTGGAATCCATGACGCTTCGAATGCGAGCCAGCGAATCGGCACTCATCTGAGAGGCCTCGCCCACAAACATAAGCTTGGTCATGGCCGTCGGCACCACGGCCGAAAAGATCGCGTAAAACGTAAAATTGACCATAAAGTGCGCGAAGTCCGTCTCGCCCGGCGCCAGCAGCAGCGCCACAGGCAAAAGAAATGCCACAAGGCCGTTGAGCGCAGTAAGGTTGAGCACCTGCGGACCCCGGCAAAACGTACCCGCATAATTTTGCGCCATATCGGCGTATTCGGCGATCGCATCGTGGAACGCCTTAAAGGAATAGACCGTCTGCTGAAACACCTTGACCACGGGAATGCCGCGTACGTATTCGGTACCGGTCTTGTTCATCTTGACCAGCGCGCCCATGTAGGCCTTCATGAACTCGGCGCCCTTGCCGCTCATCATGGTGGCCATGGCGCAAAACGAAACGACGACCGAGATTAAGCATGCCGCGCCCAAACGCCAATCGAGGGCAAATAGCAGCACAAGCAGGCCCACGACCATGGCGGTGGCACCGGCGATATCGGGCAGCATGTGCGCGAGCAGCGTCTCGGTGGAGGCGGCACAGCCGTCTACGATACGGCGCAGCTCACCGGTGGCGTGCGTGTCAAAGTAGCCGAGCGGCAGCTTAAGCAGATGCTCGCTCGTAGCCTTGCGGATATTGGATGCGCAGCGAAACGCGGACAGGTGCGTGCACATGAGTCCCACGAAATAGACCACGATGCTTGCCAGGGCAAAACCAACAGCCCACCAACCATACATTGCGATGTCGGCGGCCTCGCTCCAGTTGGGCGCCACGGCAATCAGGTCTCGCGCAACAAGCCAGATGCACACGTACGGGCCAAAGCTCAACAGCTGCGAGAACGCCGAGAGGGCCATGCCCAAATACGTTAGGAATTTGCGGTCGCCGGCATATGCAAGCAGCTCGCCGATACCGCCACCTTCCTTTTTCGATCCCTTTGCCATGAGATTCCTTTCTAACGGCTTGAGAGTTAACCGTAAGAAACTTATCATGGGCGTGTTAGCCAAGGCACACAATTGGGCCAGGCGTGGACGTTTTCGCAAATGAAGGGGACGCTTTTGAAAATGCGGCGGGCGGCAACCGATATAACCGAGCTCTACGCACCGCAGTTTGAGCAGTTTGGCCTGCAGCTTTCCGGCAAGGGCGCCGTCTTTACCGGTGAGGTGGCAAACGATCGGGCGCACGGACGCGCATGGATCATGCCCCTTTCCCCCACCTGCATCGTCATGGAGCATTTCATTACCCCGATGCACAACATGCACCTAGCCGAGTACACACCCGAACCGTACGCGTGCGTGAGCGAGGTCAGCGCGCCCACGCTCATGTGCATGCCCGAGGCTGGCATAACGCCTGCAAACCTTAAACTCTTGCATGGACCGTGGCCAAACAATGCCGTGTGCAGCTTTATCCAAGATAACTGTGGCGAGGAGTTAAGCCCGCTGTTTGCAGGGCAGCTCTATCACTCGCGCTCGGCGCTCTTTTTGCCTGGATATTTTGACGAACTGGAGCACCGCTATCCCACCGAGTTCGCAGGGGTCTTTGAGGCGTTTGCCGAGCCATGGCACGAGGAAGCGACGTCCGCCATCTGCCACACACTGCACCGGATTAACGAGGACCGCGCCCGCACCGTAGGCGGACACGTCTATATGCAAGGCATCGTGGAAACCATGGTCGCGGAGCTCGCCTGTTCGCGCGCGGCCCACAAGCAGGCGCGGCAGGCGGCAGACACACGCGCCAGCATGACCATTGCCGAGGAAGCGACGAGCCTTGTAGAACGCTCGCTCGACAAGGGCAAACATGTGGGTATCAACGAGGTGGCCGAGAGGCTCTACACAAGCCGCTCCAAGCTATGCGCTACCTTTAAAGCCCAAACCGGCGAGCCCCTGGGCGCCTACATTCGCAGACGTCGTATGGAGCGAGCACAGGACCTTTTGGCCGATAGCGCGCTCACGATAGCGCAGGTGGCAGAGCGTCTAGGCTACCCTCAGCAGGCCGCCTTCGCCCAAGCCTTCAAGCAACACACCGGCACCACCCCCACCACCTGGCGCTCCCAACATCAATAAAAAGACGGCAAAGGGACAGCCCCATGAGTTCCACACGCAATGTGACAAAGGGACTGTCCTTTTGTCACATTTACAAAAATGGGCGCGCCAACGGCGCGCCCATTCACTCTATTCAATTCAGCCCGTCTGACCCGAACGGCCGAGTCGTCTGGCCGGGGAAGCCCCGAGTCGCCGGGGTGTTTGCTCCAAATGAGTTCCGCATGCAAAGAAGGCCACTAAATGTGGCCTTCGTCTTGCATAGGACTGTTTAAAATTTGGAGGAAATACCCCGGCGACTCGGGGCTTCCCCGGCCTCGCAGCTACGAGAGCGACGTTCTCAGCAACTCGTTGAAGAGCTTCGGGTTGCCCTTGCCGCGGCTCGCCTTCATGCACTGGCCCACCAAAAAGCCGATGACCTTCTGGTTGCCGTCACGGTACTGCTGCGCCTGCTCGGCACAGTTTGCCAGCACCTCATCCACGATAGGCTGCAGCGCGCCGGCGTCGCTCACCTGACGCATGCCGCGCTCGTCGACGATCTTGTTGGGGTCGTCGCCGGTCTGGGCCATGGCCTCAAAGACCTCGTGCGCCTGGTTGGAGCTGATGGCATCGGTCGCCAGCAGCTTGGCGAGTGCCGCCACTTGAGCCGGCACGATGCCGGACTCGGCGAGCGACACGCCCGCGCCCTTAAGGTAGGCGATCATCTCGTTCACCAGCAGGTTTGCGACCGTCTGAGCCTCCTTGCCAGCCATGCCGGCAGCGGCGGCCTCAAAGAAGTCGGCAAACTCGGGGTCGCCGGCAATCTGCTCGGCATCGGCCGCCTTAATGCCAAAGTCGGCCTCAAAACGGGCACACTTGGCATCGGGCAGCTCGGGGATCTCACCACGGCAGTGGTCGATGAACTCGTCGTCCAGATCGAACGGCGCCAGATCGGGGTCGGGGAACAGACGATAGTCGTCAGCCGTCTCCTTCACACGCATGACCACGGTGCGCTTGCGGCTAGGCTCCCAGTGGCGGGTCTCCTGATAGATGATGCCGCCCTCCTCGAGCACCTCGGCCTGACGGCAGATCTCGTAGGCAAGGCCGTCGTGCAGGCTCTTAAACGAGTTGAGGTTCTTGAGCTCGGTCTTGGTGCCCAGCTTGGTCTCGCCGCGGCGGCGCAGCGACACGTTGCCGTCGCAGCGCATGGAGCCCTTCTCCATGGAGCAGTCCGAAATGCCCAGCGTCACAAAGATGCGACGGAGCTTCTCCATAAACAGGCGCGCCTCCTCGGGCGTGCGCAGATCGGGCTCAGTCACGAGCTCAATCAAAGGCGTACCGCAGCGGTTGTAGTCGACGAGCGACTCGGCAGCGGCGGTAATGCGGCCCTCGGCGCCACCCACGTGCACCATCTTGGCGGCGTCCTCCTCCATGTGGATGCGCAGGATGCGGATGGGCACGGTGTAGGAACCGTCCTCGCGGCGCTCGGGCATCTGCAGGTTGGAGGCATCGTAGCTGGCCAGATGGCCGGCGCGCTGATTGCCCTCGCGCATCGTGGAGGACATGGACGTAGACAGACCCTCGGCATTGGCTGAGGCGCTCGCCAGGCTCTGGGCCTCGGCCTCGCCAAACGCGCAGTCGGGGCGTTCGGCGGCACCGCGACCGGTCACGTCCAGATCCAGATGACCGTACATGGCAAAGGCGACCGGACCCTGCGTGGTCTGGAAGTTCTTGGCCATGTCGGGATAGAAGTAGTGCTTGCGATAGAACATCGAGTGGCGCTGGATCTCGCAGTTGGTGGCCAGACCGGCTTTGACGATGCTCTCGATGGCGCGTTTGTTGGGCACCGGCAGGGCGCCGGGCAGGCCCAGGCACACCGGGCACACGTTGGCGTTGGGCTCGTCATCGTGGCTGAGCTTGCAGTTGCAGAACATCTTGGTATCGAGTGCGGTGAGCTCGGTATGGATCTCCAGGCCGATCACGGCCTCCCAATCCTGCAGGACCTCGGAAAGCTCCTTCATTACAGCTCGCCTCCCTTCCCGGCAAAATCGGGCGCGACGGAAAGCGCGGGCGCACCCGTGGCGGCATCGGCAAAGCCGCGCTCCAGGGCGCGGGCAAACGTAAGCAGCTGACGGTCTTTAAAGGCAGGTCCCACCAGCTGGGCAGAAACGGGCAGCTGAGTATCCTCGCCCAGGCCCAGCGGCACCGAAATGCCACCGTTGCCGCAGATGTTGAGCGAAATGGTATACAGGTCGGAGAGGTACATCTGCGTGGGGTCGCTGATCTCGCCAAACTTAAAAGCCGTGCGCGGCGAGGCGGGCATGAGAATGGTGTCCACCTTGGCATACGCGGCGTCGTAGTCCTGCGTGATGAGCGTACGGGCCTTTTGCGCGGCGTAGTAGTACTTGTCGTACACGCCCGAGCTCAGCAGGTAGGCGCCGAGCATCTGACGGCGCTTGGCCTCGGCGCCAAAGCCGTGGGCGCGCGACAGCGAGCTCTGGTCGGACAGGTTGGCGCAGCCCTCCTCCTGATAGCCGTAGCGAATGCCGTCGAAACGGGCCAGGTTGGAGAACGCCTCGGCCGGGCCGATGACGTAGTAGGCGGCGATGGCGGCATCCAGGTGCGGCAGGTCGACCTCCATGAGCTCGGCGCCTTGGGCCTCGAGCTCCTGGGCGGCACGCTGAACAGCAGCCTTGACCTCGGGCGTCAGACCCTCGGCCTCCATAAACGCGGGGATGATGCCCACGAGCTTGCCCTCGATGCTGTCGTTGAGATGCTCGGTAAAGTCGACGGCGCAATCCTGGCTCGTGCAGTCGTACGGATCGTGGCCCGCGCCGGTAAGCGCGTTCATGGCCAGCGCGACATCCTCGACCGTGCGGCCAAAGGGGCCCACCTGATCGAGCGACGAGCCAAAGGCAACCACGCCGTAACGGCTCACGGCGCCATACGTGGGCTTAAAGCCCACCACGCCGCAGAGCGCCGCCGGTTGGCGAATAGAGCCGCCGGTGTCCGAGCCCAGCGAGAGCGCGACCTCGCCCGCGGCGACGGCGGCAGCGGAGCCGCCCGAGGAGCCGCCGGGCACGCGCTCGGTATCCCAGGGGTTGTTGGTGCGGTGGAACGCCGAGCTCTCGGTGGAGCTGCCAAAGGCAAACTCGTCCATGTTGGCCTTGCCCATGGGCAGGCAGCCGGCGTCGAGCATGCGCTGGACGCAGGTGGCGGTGTAGACGCTCTGGTAGTTCTCGAGCATGCGGGAAGCGCAGGTGGTGCGCGTGCCCACGAGGTTCATGTTGTCCTTGATGGCCAGCGGCACGCCCGCGAGCGGGGGCAGCGGCTTGCCTGCAGCACGGTCGGCATCCACGCGCGCAGCAGCCTCGAGCGCGAGCTCGGGCGCCACCTGCAGGAATGCCTGGACCCCGCCCTCGCGCGCCTCGATGGCGGCAAGGGAGGCCTGGGCCACCTCGGTAGCGGTAAAGTCGCCAGCGGCAACACCCGCGGCGATCTGGGCGGCGGTAAGGGAATCGAAGCTTAGCGCCATTACTCGCTCTCCCCCTCTCCCAAAATGGACGGCACGCGGAAGTAGCGGTCGCGCGCGCTGCCGGCGTTTTCGAGCGCAACGTCGAGCGGCAGGTCGCGCTCGGGCTCGCGCAGGTCATCGCCCATCACGTTGGACAGGCTTCCGATGGGATGGAACGTGGGCTCCACGTCGGGCAAGTCATATTGCAAGACGGGCTCGAACATCTGGACGGCGTCGTTCAGGTAGGACGTCATCTGGGTGAGCTCGTCATCGGTCAGTGCGATCTTTGCGTACTCGGCGATGCCGCGCACGTCTTTCTCGCTGAGTGCCATAGGCGCTCCCTTCCGCATAACAGATAAACCGCTCTAGTATACAAGGCAACGCCGCTTGGAGCAGATGCTTTACCCAAATGCAGCGAAAACGTAACGAGGACGGCGGGCTGGCAGGCGGCGAGCTGGCGGTTCTGCAGCGAAACCGCACCGTCCATAGCGAAAACCGTCCCGCCCACAATGAAAACCGTCCCGTCCGCAACGAAAACCATCACAACATTCGATGTTTTTCGTCAAAATCGAGATTTTCATCGAATGTTGTGATGGTTTGGAAGCCCCGACCACCACAAAGGCGCCTGTCCCCATTGCGGTGGTTCCGAACAATGTCCTATGCCGAGGCCTTGGCCTTGCGGCGCTTGCGGACCGCGTGGATCACGATGTCCAGCAGCAACAACACAATGGCTACGACCACGATGAGCACGGCAAACTCGCGCTTGCCCCAGTGGCGGCCGGCCAGCGACTTTTGCTTGTCGACGTCCTTCTTGCTGTACTTGGTGCGCACGCAATGCACCAGCAGGCGATGGTCGTTCACGCCGTAGGGCGTGCAGGTGACGAGCGTCACCTTGTCGGCGCCGGGCTCGATGGTCAGCGACTCCATCTCCTCGGGCAACACCACCTCGGAGTCCACCATCTTGTAGGCGAGCGTCTTGTTCATGGTGTGCAGCAGCACCAGGTCGCCGGGCTCCAGCGAATGGATGTCGTCGAACATGCTCAGGTTGCGCATACCCGAGTGCGCGGTGAGCACGCAATGCGTCGAGGTGCCGCCCACCGGCAGGCTCGTGCCCTCCAGGTGGCCGACGCCCGCCATAAGGACTTCCTCGCTCGTGCCGTGGTAGATGGGCATGCTCACGTCGATGGAGGGGATCTCGACCCAGCTCATCATGGGGTCGCGGTCAAAGATGAGCTGCTGAGCGTAGGGCTCGATCCGGTCGGCGGGGAGCTCGGTGGCCTCGCCCGCCAGCTGCTCGTTAAAGGAGCGCGCCTGGAGCAGGATGCGCTCGCGCTCCTCGGCAGACAGCGCGTCCACGGTGCTGGACACGGTGCTGATCTGGTTGAACACGCCCGAGGCCTCGAGCCGGTCCAAGATCCACGGCCAGGTCATAAGGCCCACGCCAATAAGGATGATGACGATGGTGATGAGTCGATCGGCCCAACGCGGCAGTCGCTTGCGGCGGCGCTTGGGCTTTTGTTGAGGTTTGGGCTGAGGGCTTGAGCCACCGTTGGCCGCGGCGTTATTGCTCTTCATATGTTTGGCGCCCTGCACCATCGCCAGTCACTCCTCTACAACTCAAGTTGTCTAAACAAATAATAGCCGATTCGCGAGCTCATGCGCCAGACAACGCAGCCTGACAGCATTGCACAGCGCGAGTATGGGCCCGCATTTGAGTTTTCAAAATGTCCCGAATCGACTGGGCGATTCGGGATACAATGTCAAAAGAAAACGACGCACCCCGCGTAAATGTTTGGGAGCGCGGGCGGCCTAGTTTTCAGCTTTTGTTAAATGCCCGGGCTCCGAACCCCGGGCATTCTTATTTGCGCTTGTTGCAGCGCAAATGCCTTCTACCGTCCGCACCGCGCGTGCGCCTACGGACCTTAAACCGAACCTCATACGAGTCAAGAAACGCGATGACGAACGTGCTCGCATCGGACGATGGAGGCTGTCTGCGTTGTCCAAAAAGAACGGGGCAGACTCCATTGCGGAGTCTGTCCCGAAAAGAGAATGGCAAAGCAAGAACGTGGATGAACGAGAAAAGTGTCCGCAAGTCTCATGGCCATCACATCCCACCTGCCAAAGGGATGGGTGAGCGAGCGTTACTCCTGCTCGGACTCCTCGGCCTGCTTACGGCTGCGGATGAGGTGCGCCACACCGATGCACAGCACCGCGCCACCAGCGATCCAAGTGAAGGTCACGCCGTTAAGACCGGTCAGCGGGAGGCCAACCTGCTTGGTATCGCCAACGGTGATGTTGAAGTAGCCATCGGTGACCTTGTCCGAGCCGGCCTGCGCCGTTAACCTGTTATCACCGGCATCCCCATCGGTAAGGCCAGCGATGACCTTGTCACTCTGGTTCTTGCTATCAAGCGTGCCAGAGAGCGCAGTAAGACCAGCGTTCGGATCAATGGCGTTCATGGTCGGCTTGATCTCGAAGGTGAAGGGTTCGACCTTGGTGTAACCATCGGGAGCAGAAGTTTCCGTGACCGTATAGACGCCAGCATCGAGACCGGTAAGCGTAATGACACCATCGGGGTCCATCGAAAGCTCAACCTTGCTGTCGCTCAAAGTGCCGTCACTATTGACATATTTAACGTTTGCGCTGTTCTCGTCACCGTTAGTTGTGTCACCAGCTGCGATGGTGAACTTAGCACCTTTCAGCGCCTTCTCAGTGCCAAGGTCAACCTTGTTGATCTTGAGACCGTAGGTGTAGTCCTTGACCGTATCGGACTCCGAGGTGCCAGTGCCACCTGACATGGGGTTGTTAGAATACTCGAGCGTAACGGTGTTGGGGTTGCCATTCAGCTGGTTGTTTGCACCCGCAATAATCGCGCTTGCGTTGAGCCTCGCCCTGTAGAAAACGACGATTTCAGTCTTCCCATCAATCGTAAGCTCTTCGCCATTTTTCGCAGTGGCCGACTTCAAGCCCTTTTCGCCCTTATTAAAATTGACTACCAGGTCACGACTAGAGCCAGAGGGGTTAGTCACATTGTAGCTAGTCGAATCGATCTTGGTATATACACCATTATTCAGTGCATAAACGCTGAGCGAGCCCTCGATGTAGTCGAGACCGGCCGACAGCTGATCCGTGAACTTGTAGGAATAGGAGTCATAGCTGGCGTAGTTATCTGCAATCGTACCGGTAAGCCTATAGTTCACTTCCTGGCCAACTTGGGAGTCGGCAGCGTCCACCCAGTCAGTCTCGCCGGTAATGTCACCGCCCTTCACCTTAGAATCATCGAGGATCTTTTTCTCAACCGTGGGGATGCTGGTCTTCTCATGGACAGTTACGGCGCTACCGCCCACGACTGCAAAGATCGGGGACGTGCCAGTGTTCGGCTTGGTCGAATCGAGATCGCTGGTCACAAACAGGTAGTAACCGTTGCCATGCGCCTGATCAGGAGTCCAAGAATTACCAGTAGGGATGTTGGTCGCGGCAGGTTTCTCACTCTTAACGGCATTCGCAACTGCGTAGAGAACATTGTTGGTAGCGATTCGCGTTCCATCAGTCGATGTTGATCCTGCAGTAGTGGAATCCGCATGTGCCATGAGGAAGTCGGCTACTTCCTGGGCCGTAGGTTTGTCAGACAGCTGATCCTTAACCTCCAAGCCGTCATAACCCTTCCAGTCTTTCTTAATGGCATCAATCACCTTCGTGCTAACCGTATCGCTCGCCCACGTGATGTTCTGAGCGGTCTTGCCACCGTTTTCAGTGTCGGTCACCGTAGCCTTAAAGATCTGGTACGCCTTGAACGTGGTGCCATCGTTTTTCTCGGCCTGACTAATGGTGATGCTGCCGTCACCCTCGGCCGCAAACGCCATGGTCACCGGGGCCATCACGCCGCCGAAGCTCAGCGCTGCTGTGAGGCCGGCGGTTACTGCCAGGCGTGCGATGTTCTTGCTCATGCTCATCTTCTTTTCCTCCGTTTTCCGTTTGATTCTCATTCGATCGGTCATCATCTGTCTGTGTCTTAGCATCTGCTTCGCTACGTCTCGCCCCGCTCTCTGTGGGGCTGCCAGCTACTCTTTATGGCTGCCACCTCCCCGCTTGACCAGGAGCGCGGCCACGATGAGCGCGGCTCCGGCGACCGCTGCGGCGGCCGCGGCGTACATTGCCATATCGCCAGTCGAGGGCATAAAGCCTCCGGTGATAATGCTAGGGGGTGTGCCGGTGGGCGTGTTGATGAGCGACGCCTCCAGGCTGCCCGTCGACCCGTCCGCGCTGTCGGCGCGCAGGGGCGACTCGGCCGTGATGGTGAGTTTGGGCTTGGCGGCGGCCACCTGGTCGACGTCCAGGCCCTCGGCCTTGACCGTCACGGAGCGCGTGCCCTCGAAGGCGGTGTAGCCCTTGGGCGCCTTGAGCTCGCGGACCTCCAGCTTGCCCGAGTCCACGCCCGAGACGGTCACGCGGCCGTCCTCGCCCGTGGTGACGGTGGCCTTGCCCTCCGCATCCCACGTGCCGTCGGCCGCCAGCGTGCGGCCGCGGTCGTCGGCGATGCTCAGGACCGCCCCGGCAAGCGGCTTGTCACCGTCGCTGCCGCGCTTGGTGAGCGCGAGATCCCAGGTGTAGGCGCACGCGTCGTCGCTCGGCGTGCGGGTGAAGCCGGCGTCGCCGGACTGGTCGGCAAAGGGAGAGCGCGGGTAGCGCAGGTAGGCCTCGTTGGGGTTGCCCTTCGCGATGCCGTGGTTGCATGCGCTGTTGAGCGGCGCGTTGTACACGGCGACCACGCGGGCTCCCGCGGCGAAGGCGTCGGCCCCGCCGAGCGCGGCGATCAGGTCGCCGGTGCGCACGGTGAAGGTCTTGCCGTCGACCGCTACCTTGGTGGCGCACTCGACCGTGATATCGGTCCAGCCCTTCGCGGGCTCGGTGCCGGCGCGGCCGTCCTTGCCGGCCGAGACGGCGCCGAAGCCGCCGTCCGCGCCCGCCGCCACGTACACGCGCATGCTCGCGGCCACCTTGGAGGGATCGAGCCCCGCGCTCATGGTGTCGACGAACCGTACCGTGTAGGTGTCGTAGGCCGTGAGGCCCGCCGGGACCGTGGCAGAGAGGCGCCAGTACAGGTCGTCGGCGACCGTGGCGTCGGCGGCCTTCTGCCAGGCGGCGGCGCCGTCCTCCAGCACGTGCTTGGCGACCTTGGGGGTCGCCGCCTTGGGCTTGACGGTGACGGCGCTGCCGCCCACCAGGGCCATGATCGGCGCGGTGCCGGCCTCGCCCTGGGCGATGGCGTCGTCGTCGGCGACGATGAGCCAGTAGCCGCAGGGCAGCTCGGCCATCGTGCCCGCGTTAAGGGCCGCGAGCTCGGCGCCAGAGCTCTGGAGGGAACGAGCGAGCTGTGCGCTCAGCGCGCTCGTAAGGTGGGAATCGGAGTTGAGCCACTCGGCAGCTTCCTGCGCGGTGGTCTGGGAATTGGGCATGCCGGCGCTGTGCAGCACAGGCAGTGCGGCGTCGCGCACGGCGTCGCTTGCCCAGGCAAGGTCGGTGAAGGTCTTGGCGTCGCTGCCGCCGTCGACGACGTTAACGCTAAAGATCTGGTAGGCGTCGTAGCTGCTCGCCACGGTGCCGCTCACCGTGATGGAACCGGTCGAGGTCGGAGCGGCCTGCGCGGATGCGGGGAACACAACCGCGCAGGTGCCGATCAGGAGGGCAAGCAGCGCAAACAAGATCGGGAAGGAGCAAACTTTCTTATTCACGACGCTCGCCTCCCTTCGCATTCGCCTTGCGACGAATGTGCATCCAGGCCGCAGCAGCGCAAAGCACCGCCGCGCCGGCAAGGTACGTCAGCGTGACGCCCGACATACCAGAAAGGGGCAAAGAAGTGGAGTAGGTGTTGATGAAGGTGGGGGTGGAACTGTCGGTGAGTTCGTGGTCCGCAGTATCGGCGTTTACCCACGTACCGCCGGGGTCAACGGTCCCCCTCCTGTAGGTCACCTTACAGCTGATGGTCCCACTGGTATTGTCCGTTGCAACAACTGTGAACTTGTAGACCGAATTATCGAACTTGTAGTGCGAGAACAGCGAACTGTTGTCTTTCTCGCGCACATAGTACGTGAAGGTCTTGGAAGCGCCACGGCCCGTGGAGTCAGGCTCCTTCGTGATATCAGAAAGCGAGTACTCAATCCCCTTATCAGAGTCATCTAAGAACGAAAGCGTCTGCTTCTTGTTATCGCCAGTAGTATTGGCCTCACGAATAATGTGCTGAAAACTGCCATCGGTCGCAAGCTGAAGCGTAAACTCCTTCATCTCGCCGCCCTCAACGACCTTAGTCGCCTTGGGAGTCCAAGAACCGCTGGAGGTGTACGGAGTGTACTTGTTGGTGAAAGTTGCACCACTAGCAAGCGCAACGATAACAGCGTTTTCACCTTCAGCTTCTGTGACGGCTGCTGGTTCTGTTTCTGGCGTTCTTGCGCCAGCGCCGTCATTTTTTACCTTTGTTACCGAAACGCTCTTGACTTTGTAATACGTGTATTTAATGTCAAGCACGTTGTGCGACTTGCCCTCATCCTTCACAACCTCAGGATCAATTTTGTAGATCGTTTTGTCGTAAGTCACGCCCTTGTCCTTGTCCGTGCCCGGAACCTCTACCAAGTAGTAAACAAGATCGTCATCGGCATAAACTTCACCCAGATCAAAGGTGAGATTTCCGTTCTCATCGTTTTTCACCGTATCGACCACCGAGCAGCGATTGAGCTGAAGATCACCATTGGAGTCAAAGCTCGGAATCGTATATGAGATCTCGCCTAGTTCGTTAATAATCTTGTTCTGCCTGAGAAGCTGGAAATCGAAATCATTTCCTTTAAGCTTGCCGCCCTCAAGCACCTTGGTGCCGTTGAGCTTCATCTTGGGGTAAACCTTGACCTCTCGAGTGGAACCGGCGACAACGTCTCCGTTGGTCATGATTCCGCCACCGTGGATATTGGAGCTGTTGCCCGTGATATATAACGTAGCCAGCCCTATAGCAGCATTTTGATCTTCAGCGGACGGTTTGGACTTTAGGCCAATCATGTACTTGGCTTGGGCTCCGTCATACTTACCGATGGTCGCAAGCTGACCGTCAATCGTGCCCGACCAATTTGCAGCACCACCGCCGAGCATCTGGCCCGTTACGGCTGCGATATAGTCAGCGTTATCCGACTTGCGGATAAGGAAGAGGTCCTCATGGCCACGCCTCTTGAAGTCATCAGTAATCTCACCGCCATCAACACTTGAAGGCTGGTCTTCATTCTTACCATTGGTGCCGCCTGATAGATTCTCACCGTTTGCATCGGTGTTTCCGAAAATCGCAATACCATTGGCATCTGTAATCGCCGTCTTGCCGCTCGGGCAGGCCGCGAAGCCACCACCATAGCCCTTGGCCGAGTTTTTGGTAATCAGGGCGTTGGATATCTTGAGACACGCCGAATTAACGCCTTCGGCACTGTTGCCTCCCTGGACAAACACGCCGCCGCCGCCCCAGTCATTGGGGGTATTAGTCGTATTGTTAGTTATGTAGGCTTTCTTGCCGATCACATTAAATTCGCCAACTGTAGGCGCAGCGATACGGATGCCGCCGCCCTCAGAGTTTTGCGCCACATTGCTGGCGATGCTTCCACCAGAGAACGAAAACAAGGAGAGGGCCTGATTCCAAGCGCCAGCATAAATACCGCCACCGGCCTCGGCAGAATAGTTACCGGTGATGTAGCCACCGTTAATTGTGAGACTGCCGTTATTGAAGGCAGCAATACCACCACCGCCGTGACATCCGTTGCCGATATGCTTCGTAGAGCCTTCATTGTCGCTGTAGAACTGATAGTTGTTGTTGGTAATGTAACCACCTGAAATGACTACTGTTGAACCAACGGCACAAACACCGGCGCCGTAGCCTGATCGATCTTTGAACGTACCGTTACCGGAAATCGTGCCGCCGGTCATATTAATTGTGGATCCGTTAGCGTACACGCCGCCGCCATTGGAGGCATAGTTGCCTGCAATTACGCCACCGGTCAAATTGAGGGTCGAAGCGCCGCCATTCGCGTTGGACACCATAATGCCCGCGCCCGCGCCCGAGCTAGAAGCGCCACACACATAGCCGCCGCTCATGTTGACGGTAGAGCCGTTTTCGGCATAGATGAGGTTGCCGACGTTGCAATTTTTCTTTTGGGTAAGTACGCCGCTATCGAGATTAAACGTACCGCCCGCATAAACGTTGATGAGCTTCATCGTGGAGCCAGCAGCGGTACCCACGATGGCACCCCTGATGCTGACCTCGTGCCTATAGAGAGTCTCGGTTGTCCCTGTACCGTTCGGCATCGATTCGGTCACGTAATACGTCAGCTTAGTCGGAATGCCAGAACTGTCGCATCCCATCAAGGCAACTCGCCCGTTATTGTCGCCATCCGAATCCTGCTTTTGATCAGACCCTTGTTTAGAATCTTTGAGGGTAAGCGCAGCGTTATTGGCGATATTGAAGAGCGGCTTGTTTGAATTGTCGCCTGAATGCGTGATTTTGAAGCCGTTTAGGTCCAGCGTTATCATGCTGCCGTTCTTGTTAAGTGTGATTTCGCCAGCATAGTCAATATCAGCCGAAAGCTTAAAGATGGCGGCTTTATTTTCCACAACGCCTAGAAGCTTTCTCTGCAAATCATCGGCATTATTGATGTCCGTGGCTGTCTCTTCGCTCGCCACAGCCTCCTCGGCTGACGAACCAGCACCATCGTCGATCGCTTCATTATCTTCTGCCTGTGACTCGTCCTTGGACTGCTCCTCCGACTGAACATCGTCGTCGGCCACGGCACCATCACTATCCTGGTTTACGGCATCCTCGTTAGCAGTGTTGTCTACACCAGCAGACTCACTTGAGGAACCCCCCCCCATCACAGTTTCCTCGGTAGAAACCGCCTCGGCATCGTTGGCGATGGCCTGCGAGATCGGAGGCATGACGAGCGACAGTACCAGGCTCAACACGGAGGCTCCGCACAAAACGCCTGCCAGTACACGGCGCGTCGCTTTTTTACTCTGCTTAGTTTTTTCTGAATTCGCTTTCATCGATGTCTCCTCCCCAAGAGACCGCGATCTTGCTCTTTCACTATCAAACGTATCTGCGCAATCTGTAATTGCGCTCGCTAAGTGATGCAATTATAACGATTGTTTAAACATCTGAGCAGCAAAACCGACATTTTTGTGCAAGTTCTTAATTCTCTTGACATTTACTCAGATTTACCTTCGTTTATTCGCTATCTATTTTTTGTTTCTACTGGTAATTTAGTTAGCTATCAGTTTTTTAATAGCATTTTATTTATTTGCACAACATTTTGGTCAAGAGCAAACATCCTGCGAACGGTCGAATAACGACCGTGAGCGGTAGGTCATCAACCGGGATGAATACCCTACCAAATTGATGAGAATATCTTTACCCATCGGTGGTCAGAAGCGTAATCTTCAGACAACCATATTTGAATTTATGCGCAGATTTTAGGTTTCAATTCGCCCAAATCGCCTGAGACCACCACAAAGGCACCTGTCCCCTTTGCGGTGACTCTCCCCCGGCGCTACAGCAGATGCTCCTCGATAAAGATCGCGATGCCGTCTCTGTCGTTGCTCGCGGTTACAAAGTCGGCGGCGGCACGGGTGGCGTCGCTGCCGTTTGCCATGGCCACGCCCACGCCGGCGTCGGCCACCATGCAGGTGTCGTTATCGGCATCGCCAAACACGCAGATGTTCTGGAGCTCCATGTCGTTGAGCTCCGCCACGCGCACAAGGCCGCGCGTCTTGGACACGCGCGGATCCATGAACTCGTAGAGCCGCTGCGTGGTTTGCAGAGCCGCCGCCTTAACAGTGTTATCGGCAAACGTCGACGCCCGCTCGACCACCCGCGGCATTACCTCGGGCGCCATGGTAAACATCACCTTGGGCTGCGGCTCGCGCAAAAACTCGGCAAAATCGACCACCTGGTAGGGCACACCGTCGACGCGCGACAGGTGCTCGACGCACGCGTTGCTCTCGGGCACGTAGAACACGCCGTCTCGGGGGCAGACGGGCGTTGCCGGAAGATCCGCCATGTACTTGCAGATGCGCGCGATGGTCTCGCCCGGCAGCGGGAAGCTCAGCTCGTTGATGTCGTGCGCGCGGTCGATGACCTCGGCGCCACCGCAGCCTACCAGCACGTCCACCAGGCCTTCGATGCCCCAGGGCTCGTACATGGCCTCGGTCGCGTGGGCGTCACGCCCGGTGCACAGGCCAATGAGCACGCCGCGCTCGCGCAGGGCGCGAATCGCCGCCACGGTGCGCGGGGACACCGTGTGCTGGCTCGTGAGCAGCGTGCCGTCGATATCGCAGAACACGGCTTTGATGTGGCTGAAGGTGGTGTCCATGGGGGCCTTTCTGGGTTGTGCGGCGGTGTGGGGTGTATTCGTGAGCGGCGTACATGGTATACCAAGGCGCGCACGGGGCGCTTTGGTGCAAAACCACCGCAAAGGTGCCTGGCCCCTTTGCGGTGGAAGTGACGTTTGCGGGCCAAACCATCACAACATTCGACGTTTTTCGGCAAAATCGCGATTTTCATCGAATGTTGTGATGGTCTTTACTGCCTTGCGGCACGATCAAAATGCCGGCGTCCAAACAGCAGCAGCGCCGCGGGAACCGCCGTCACGACCATGCCTGCCCCCACGAGTGTCCGTTGTACGCCAAATGTCGCCGCCAGCCACGGGGCAATCGCCAGCGGGGCCACGCCGGCGAACATATTGCCAAAGCCCATGACCGAGTTGACGCGACCGAGCTGCTCGAGCGGAGCCGTCGTTTGCACGATGGTGTTGTGGAGCGGGTTGACGACGCCCCAAGCTACGCCCAGGGCGACCTGGCCGACGAGGGCCACGCCCACGTACGGTGTCCCCACATAGAGCAGACTTCCCAGGCCCACGGACATGAGCGCCACGAGCAGTGTTTTAAGGTTGACCAGGTGCGGCGGCAAGCGGAGCGCGAGCACGGCACCCAGCACCGCGCCGACACCGCTGGCCGACGAGAGCCAGCCCATCCACTCAACACCGACGTGCAGGACATCGCGATAGAAAAACGACTCGAGCGGATCGAAGGCTCCGTAGCCAAAGTTCGAAAGAAAAATGATGCAGAAAAGTAGCGCGAGGACGCTGTTGGTGAAGACTGTCTTGATGCTGGCTGCGAAGGTGGCGCGGGCGGACGTGCTGGGGTTGGAGCTTTGTCCCGCACGCTCCCCTTCCTCTGCCGAATCAGCATCCGCATCCCCGGCGACATGGCTGGTCTGCGGCCTAAAGCCCCAACCGACGACGAACGCCAGCACGGTAAAGAGCATCATAAGCACAAACACCGCGCGCGACGACGCAGCCGCCGCGACAAAGCCGCCCAACGTGGGTCCGACGATAATACTCACGTTTGAGAACATGGCGATGGCGGAATTGATGTCTTTGAGCTCGACAGGGTCGTTGGTGAGGTAGGCCGGATAGGACGTGGCGATGGGCTGGGCGAATCCCATCACAAAGCCCAGAAACACCGCGCCGAGCAGGACGACGCCGGTCGCGCTACCAAAGGCGATGATTGCCGTGCCAATTGCGAGAGCGCCGACGATGCTCAGCAAGAAATGGCGGCGCGGACCCCAGGCGTCAAGCGCCGCGCCACCCGCAAAGGATCCCAGGATCACAAAAACGTTCATAAAGAGCACTGCCAGCGATGTCGCGACGACCGAGGCATCGTCCGCATAGGTAAGCGTTCCGATGACGCCGATAAAATAACTGGTCTGAAACCCGGTGTAGATGAGAAAGCGCATCGCCACCAGGCGCTTGGCCTGCACGGACAGCGATGATTGAGGCTTTGAGAAAAGAGGGGCGAGCATGGAGACTCCTTGTTTCATACGAATACGGGCGGTGGGCATTCGCCACCGTCTATCGAATCAATCTATCCGCTTGAAACATTAAGGACGCATCAAGCCCCTTCTCTCCGTTTTTCGCCCGTCATGAACTACTTGGTAGATTGTAAGGCATGTCCCACACATCTACTAAAACAAAAACCAACACAAAGGTGCCTGGCCCCTTTGTGGTGGAAGTGACGTTTGCCCAGATAAAACCTTCCAAAATAAACCTGTCCCTTTTTGGCAGGTTTTAGGCCAGATGGTCTTGGATGAGGTCGCAGATGGCTCGGGCGTCGTTGATGCTGATGGCTCGGGTCGCAAAGCCGGCGTCGAAGGCCTGACGCGCCAGAGCCTCGTTGCAGGCAAGGGCCAGCGTGTGGCCGTCGACCAGGTCGAGCGAGCTCTTGCCGCGCAGACGGTCGACACCCGAGCGCGCGACCACGATGTTGTCGAAGCCCTCGGTCTTGTAGCCCTCGATGATCACCACGTCGACATCGTTGTAGCGCGACAGCAGCTCGCGCGCAGGCATCTCGTCCTCCTCGCGCGTGTCGGCGTACTCCGCCCAGCGCGTGGCGCAGATGAGCCCCACGTGTTTGGATCCGGCTTGATGATGGCGCCACGTATCCTTAGCGGGCACGTCGATATCAAAGCCATGATGCCCATGATGCTTGAGCGAACCCACGCGCAGGCCGCGACGGGTGAGCTCGGCAATGACCTTCTCGACGAGCGTGGTCTTGCCCGAGTTTTGGTAGCCGATAAACGCGATCGCGGGGACGGCCGGGGCCGGAGCTGCGGGCGCGACGGCGACGGGTGCGCTTGCGGGCGTGGCACCGTCGGCGGCCACGGCCTCAACAGCAGCGGCCTGACGCTCTGCACGATCCCACACGCCCGAGCGGCCGCCTTCCTTGTGCAGCAGGCGAACGTCGACGATCTCCATGCCGCGATCGATCGCCTTGCACATGTCATAGATCGTAAGGCACGCGGCACTCGCGCCGGTCAGGGTCTCCATCTCGATGCCCGTCTTGCCCGTCACGCCGGCCGTAACCAGTACGTGAAAGCCAACCTGCCCGTCCGCGCGCGCCGGCGCCCAACCCTCGGGCACGTCCTCGGCCGGCGTCCCCGCCGGGGCGATGGGCGCAATGTCGCACTTGCTCTTGGTAATGAGCAGCGGATGGCACATGGGGATGATATCGCTCGTTCGCTTGATAGCCATAATGCCTGCCACACGCGCACAGGCAAGCACGTCGCCCTTTTTGGCGCGATCTTGCAGCACCATGGCCTGCGTCTCGGGGTGCATGAGGATGGTGCCCTCGGCGATGGCGATGCGATGCGTCTCGGCCTTGTCGGACACGTCGACCATGCGTACCTCGCCCTTGGTGTCCACGTGCGTCAGCTCGTCGCGACGGGCATCACGGGTAGGCTCGGTCGCAGCGCCTGAAGTCGGCTGCGCGGCCGTGGCGGCATCGCCGGCCACAGCCGTGACTTTGTGGGCAGACATCGCGGCCCTGCGAGCGGCCTTGGTGGCATCGGCGTACCTGCTCTTGGCCATATGATCATCCTCCGATTTGGGACATAAATCGTTGCGTGCCCTCAATTATCGCGTGTTCCTGCGGTTTGTGGGCCACGGCATCGCGCCAAATCGAAAGTACCTGCATATCATCACCACGGCGCAGGGCGTCGCGCACCGAATACTCGGCATCGCTGAACAGGCACGGACGCACGTTGCCATCGGCCGTCAGGCGCAGACGGTTGCAATTCGCACAAAAATGGTTGGACATGGCGCTAATAAAGCCAACCGTTCCCGCCGCGCCCGGAAAGTGCCAGTAGCGCGCAGGGCCCGCGCCGGCAGGAGCGTCGTTGATGTCGAGCGGCTCGAGCTCGCCCAGCCCCGTCGCGGCGGCACCGGCATTGATGCGCGCCCGCAGCTCGTCGCTCGGCACGGTGTCGCTCGCGTCCCACAACTCGGGATTGAGCGCGGGCGCGTGAGGGTCTACGGCGCAATGCGAGCTCGTGCGCTCGTCGCCGATGGGCATGTATTCGATAAAGCGCAGGTGGATGGGGCGGTCAACGGTCAAGCGCGCGAGGGCAGCCGCATCCTGGTTGAGCCGGCGCACCACAACGCAGTTGACCTTAACGGGCTCAAAGCCCCAAGCCAGCGCCGCGTCGATGCCAGCCATGGTCTGCTCGAGCCGACCCAGGCGCGTGATCTTTCCAAACAGCGTAGGGTCGAGCGTGTCGAGCGAAATGTTGACGCGGTTAAGCCCGGCATCTTTGAGCTGCGGTGCCAACTTGGGCAGCAGGGCGCCATTGGTGGTAAGCGAGATGTCCTCGATCTGCGGAATCGCGCAGATGTCGCGAATGAGCGGGATGATACGGCGGCTGACCAGCGGTTCGCCGCCCGTCAGGCGCACGCGGCGAATGCCCTCTCCCGCCACCAAGCGCACAAAGCGGGCGATTTCCTCGGCACTGAGTAGCTCGTCGTGCGCGCGGGGCGCCACGCCATCGGCCGGCATGCAGTAAATGCAGCGAAAATTGCACTTGTCGGTAACGGCAATGCGCAGGTAGTTGATATCGCGGCCAAAGCCGTCATGTTGCACGTGCCCGTCCACGCAGCCCTCCCCTCACGCGGCGTTTTATTCTTCGGAAAACATAATACCCCACGGGAGAATCATGCCGACACCCGTACGACAGGACAGGTCGCTTCGAGCAAAACGGACTTTCCAAGCCCATCCTCAGCATACAAACCATCACAACATTCGATGCTTTTCCCGTTTTTGGCAAAAAACGTCGAATGTTGTGATGGTTTGCCTGCCCACGGCACCCCGTAGAAAGACCAAAGCGCCCCTAGAGGCCGCCGTCCCAGTGGCGAATCACGAATTCTCGAAGGTCGTTCTGCCGCTTTTGGAACGCTTCGCTTCGGTCGCACTTGAGGCCCATAGCGAGCGCAATGGCGTTCATCGCCCGGTGCAATTGCAGCTGATGGGCAAACTGAGTCCCGGTGAGGACGATCATCCTAAAGCCCAGCGCGCTCAGTACGGTCATACGCTCCGCATCCGACGCGCTGCGCTGTTTATCAAGATGGTCCGAGCCGTTGTATTCAATCCCCGTACCGCTCGCAGGCGCATATACGTCAATCTCGAAATACCCGGCCTTTGCGAGACACTTGAACTCGTTGGGAACATCGACCCTATGGTTGAGCTCGATTTTGGCGTATCCCAGCCCGCCCTGGAAACGTTTTGCTACGACCATGATTGCGGTGGCCGTCTCCATGGGCGACCGCGCGCCATCGTGCACGCGCTTGAGCACGGCGGCCGCGCGTATAGCCCCCTGACGAGATCGGTTCTCATTGCAATAGGCAATCAAGTCGGCAACGGTATACCTCTGCCCCATCTCGATATAATCGCCTGTCGACAGATGATTCAAATGGTATCGGGCGCAGATTTCGTAGCCATATTCCAGCTGCTCGGGCTCACTCATCCACGAACCCGCCTGGACAAAGCACATGGCCTCATCAACCACCAGAAGGCCCTCTGCCACCTCGATAAGATGGCCTGGAGGTACCGGCGCCCCAAACACGTGGCACCTAAATCCAGCCGGCGTCGAGCGCTCAAAATCGAAGTTGACGAGCGTATCGATATGATCGAGCTCTTCTCGTGGAATACCAAGCGAAACCAGATAGTCGGTAACGATCCCAACTGCCGTTGAAGCCCTCAGCCCCTTGGCATCGAGTCCCAATTTGGGCAGGCTCGCAGCCGGCTCCGCCTCGCTAGCAAGCGAGTCCTCATCGTATAGGCCGCTTGCTCGCGAGAGCGGCTCGGACGGGCGCGCCACGTTGTGGTACAGCCAGGCAGTCTTATGGGACAGGACGATCGGCAGGTCCATGAGCCCTCCAATGGAGTCGGATAACCAACCTTATTCCCCTGCCCACGGGTCCGCACACCTTCGTGCGCAAGAAAGCGATTCCACCCGATCGAGTGGTAGAAAAACCATCACAACATTCGATGCTTTTCCCGATTTTGGCAAAAAACGGCGAATGTTGTGATGGTTTGAGGCGAGGTGAGAGGCACGGAGGGGTCAAAGCATCGTGCTCGAACGGGTTAATCCAACTCTTTTAAGCCATGCGCCAGCTGCCAGTACTCGCCGTGCTGAGCGAGCAGCTCTTCGTGCGTGCCGCGCTCGATGATGCGGCCGTGTTCGAGGACCATGATGGCATCGGCGTCGCGGACGGTGGACAGGCGGTGCGCGATCATAAACGTGGTGCGGCCACGCATGATGCGGTCCATGCCGCGCTCGATGAGCTTTTCGGTGCGCGTGTCGATAGAGCTCGTGGCCTCGTCCAGGATGAGCACCGGCGGGTCGGCGACGGCCACGCGCGCAATGGCGAGCAGCTGGCGCTGGCCCTGCGACAGGTTGGCGCCATCGGCCGTGACCGGCGTGTCGTACCCTCTAGGCAGGCGGCGAATAAACGAATCCGCGCAGGCGGCCTCGGCAGCGGCGCGCACTTCCTCGTCGGTCGCGTCGAGCTTGCCAAAGCGGATGTTCTGTGCAATGGTGCCGCTAAACAGGCGCGTGTCCTGCAGCACAATGCCGAGCGACCCGCGCAGGCTGGCCTTGGCAATGTGCTTGACGTCGATGCCGTCGTACGTGATCTCGCCGTCATCGACCTCGTAGAAGCGGTTGATGAGGTTGGTGATGGTCGTCTTACCGGCGCCCGTCGAGCCCACAAACGCGATCTTTTGCCCCGGCTTGGCAAACAGGTTGAGGTCCGTAAGCACGCGGGTGCCCGGCACGTAGGAAAAGTCCACGGCATGGAAGCGCACGTCGCCAGCAAGCGGGACCAAGCCGCACGTGAGCTCGGTACCGTCGGTAGCCACCGCGCGGCCCGACTCATCAACGGCAGCCACATCATGCAGGTGCCCGTACGCGCCCACGCCCTGGCCCTCGGGAATCTTCCATGCCCACGCGGCGTCGCCCGTCTGCACCAGCTCCACGCAGCCCTCGTCCACCTCGGGCTCAAGATCCATGGCGGCAAACAGGCGCTCGGCACCGGCCAGCGCGTTGAGCAAAAAGTTGCCCAGCTGCGTGAACTGGTTGATGGGCATGGCGGCCTGACGCACAAAGACCAGGTAGCTTGCGAGCGCACCTACATCGGCGAGCCCCTTGATGCAGAGCATGCCGCCCGCCACGGCGACGATGGCGTAGTTGGCATAGCCAATCACCACGGTCATGGGAACCATGGAGTTGGCGTAAGCCTGCGCGGCGCCACCGGTGCGGCGCAGCTCTTGGTTACGCACGTCAAAACCAGCCACGTTGGCCTGCTCGTGATTAAAGACCTTGATGACCTTTTGGCCCGAGACCATCTCTTCGATATATCCGTCCAAATCGCCCAGCGACGCCTGTTGGGCGGCAAAAAAGCGCTTGGAACGCATGCCCGAGTAGCGCGCGTACAGCACAATGGCCACATCGCACACGAGCGTGATAATCGTGAGCTGCCAGTTGAGGATGATGAGCATGGCCGTGGTGCCGACCACCTGGATGCTCGCCTGAATCACGTTGGCAAAGCTGTTGTTGAGCGCCTCGGAGACGGTGTCGACGTCGTTGGTAAAGAAGCTCATGATGTCACCCGAGCGCGTGCTGTCGAAGTAGCTCAGCGGCAGCATCTGGATGTGCGCGAACAGGTCGCGGCGAATATCGGACACCACGCGTTGGGCCGCACGCACCATGATCTGTGAGTAGCCCAGGGCCGAGAGCACGCCCGCAGCGTAGATGATCGCCGTCAGGATGACCTGCTTGGCGAGCAGCTCCTCCCCGCCCGTGGCCAAACCGTTAACGATGGGGCGCACCATGTAGGTGCCGGCGAGGCTCGCGATGGCGGCGACGGAGGCGAGCACGCCCACCGCGAGCAACGAGAACTTGGCGTGACCCATGTAGGAGAGCAGGCGGCGCACCGTGCGCTCGAGGTCGGCCGGGCGTGCTTGGGCTGCGGTCTTAGGCATGGCGCTCACCCCCTTCCAAGGTCGATCCGCTGGGGACGGAGGAAAACGGATCATTCGCGCAGCCATCATCGCTGCCGCCACCGGCGTCCGCGTTCCCCGCAAACTCCATCTGCGAGGCGTAAATCTCCTGGTAGATGTTGTCGCCCGCCAGCAGTTCCTCGTGCGTGCCCACGCCATGGACACGACCGTCGTCCAACACCACAATGCGATCGGCATCCATGACGCTCGCGATGCGCTGGGCGATGATGAGCACGGTCGTATTGGGAATCCGAGCGATGTGCTCGCGAATCTTAGCGTCGGTCGCCATATCGACCGCGCTGGTTGAGTCATCAAAAATGAGCACGCGCGGATGCTTGAGCAGCGTGCGCGCAATGCACAGGCGTTGCTTCTGGCCGCCCGAAACACCGGCGCCGCCTTGGCCCAACTCGCCGTCCAGCCCGCCGATGCGATCCAGGAACTCGTCCACGCATGCCGCCCGGCAGGCCGCGAGGAGCTCATCGTCCGACGCCTGCGGATTGCCCCACTGCAGGTTCTCGCGCACGGTACCCGTAAACAGCACGTTCTTTTGCAGCACGATACCCACGGCGTCGCGCAAGGTAGCCAAGTCGTAGTCGCGCACGTCGTGTCCGCCCACAAGCACGGTGCCCTCGGTGGCGTCGTACAAGCGCGCAATCAGCTGCACAAGCGAACTCTTGCCCGAGCCCGTGCCGCCGAGCACGCCCACCGTGGAGCCTGCTTCAATGCAAAGGTCAATATGCTCGAGCACATCCTCGGCTGCATCCGCGCGGTATTTAAAGGAAACGTCGCGAAACTCGATACTGCCGTCCGCTGGCGTCGCGGTCGCGAGGTCTCCCGCAGGATTGGCGATAAAGGGCTCTTCATCGAGCACCTCTGCGATACGGCCCACACTCGTGAGAGCGCGCGTGAGCAGCAAAAACACGTTGGAAATCATCATGAGCGAGTTCATGATCAGCAGCACGTAGCTCATAAAGCCCGTGAGCGAGCCCACGCCCAGGCGACCTTCGATGATCATGCGGCCGCCAATCCACAGGATCGAGAGCGCAGCCACGTACATCGAGAGCTGGAACACCGGCAGGTTGAGCACGGCGGTGCCGAAGGTCTTGGTCGCCGTGCCGGCGAGCTCGGTATTGACGGTGTCGAACTTGTCGCACTCGTGCTCGGCGCGCACGTAAGCCTTCACGGCGCGCACGGCGGTAAGGTCCTCTTGCACCACGCCGTTGAGGTGGTCCATCGAGGTCTGGAGTTGGCGGTAGAGCGGGCTCACGCGCACGGTAATGATACCGAGCACGATGGCGAGCATCGGCAGAATGACGGCAAAGACCGCCGCGAGCTCGCGCGAGAGCGCAAAAGCGTAGACGAGGCCCATGACCAGATTTACCGGCCCGCGCACCATGGGGCGGAAGCCGTTACCTACGGCGTTTTGAATCACGGTGATGTCGGTGGTCATGCGAGTGACCAGCGAGCTGGCGTCGTAGTTGTCCAGATTGCCAAAAGCGAGCGTCTGGATCTTACGATACTCGGCCTCGCGCAGGTTAGCGCCCAGCCCCGAGGCAACGCGGGCGGACGTGCGCGCATAGCCCAAGCCAAGCACCAGCGAACATGCGGCGCACACCAGCATATACGTGCCCTGCAACAGCATGTAGTTGATGTCGCCCGCGGGCACGCCCACATCGATGATATTTGCCATGATGACCGGGATAAACAGCTCGAGCGCCGTCTCGGCAGTCACAAAGAGCACGCCGAGCATGGCATCGCGGCGGTATGCCCCCAGATAGGAAAACAAAATCTTGAGATTGCGCACGCAGGTTCATCCCCCATCAAACGTTGTTCGCAAACCCACGTATTATGGCGCGCCGTGCGGCGGTGTCAAGTGTTCCGAAATCGATTTCTGCAAGGCTAGCGCAGGCGCCATGCTCACAGGGCGCACGTCCGTATTCAATTAGAAATGAACGCGAGCGTGACTTTTTCGCCCCACTGCCGACACAAACCTTGACTCTACAATCGTTGTAGGGTTTTCACTACACTGGTACGTAAACAAACCCAGCCAGAAAGCCCCGCCCATGGAACACGACCTCACACGCGGCAATGTCCCCAAGACCATCGCGGTCTTTGCCCTGCCTTATATGCTCTCGTACTTTTTGCAGATGCTCTACGGCATGGCCGACCTGTACATGATGGGGCAGTTCAGCGGCGCCGCCGGCATCACCGCCGTAGGCAATGGCGCGCAGACGCTCTATATCATTACCGTGACGCTCGTGGGCCTGGCCATGGGAACGACGGTTATCGTCGGCCACGCCGTGGGCTCGCGCCGCTTCGATCGCGCCGAGACCGCCATCGGCAACACCATCACGCTGTTTATGGGTGTCTCGGTGGTGCTGGCCGCTGCCTTGCTCGCACTGTGCCCGCAGATCGTGGCGCTCATTGGCACGCCGGCCGAGGCGGTCGAGGGCACCGCCGCCTACCTGCGCATTTGCTTTATCGGCATTCCCTTTATCGCCGCGTACAACATTCTTTCGGCCATCTTTCGCGGCCTGGGCGATTCGCGCTCGCCCATGTACGTGATTGGCGTGGCATGCATCATCAACATCGCGCTCGATTTTCTGTTTATCGGCCACATGGGGCTCGGCCCCGTGGGCGCGGCGCTCGGCACGGTAACCGCGCAGACGGCCAGCGTTGCCCTCGCGCTCGTGTGGCTCAAGAGCCGCCGCACGAACATCCACGTTAAGCGCAGCGACCTGCGCCCCCAGCCCGAGGTGCTCGGTAGCATTCTTAAGATCGGCGTGCCCGTGGCCGTGCAGGACGGCTGCATCCAGGTGGCGTTTATGTTCATCACCGTCATCGCCAACCACCGCGGTCTGGTCGACGCCGCCGCCGTGGGCCTGGTCGAAAAGATGATCAGCTTTTTGTTCATTGTGCCGAGTTCCATGGGCGCTACCGTCAGCGCGCTCACGGCGCAAAATGCCGGCGCGGGCAAGGGCGATCGCGCGCGTCAGGTACTCAAGGACGCCATGACCATCTCGGTGGTGTACGGCTGCCTGATCACGGTGCTGATGTGGCTGGTGGCGCCGGCGTTTATCGGCTTTTTTGCCAAGGACGCTGCAGTAGTCGCCGCCGGTACCGGCTATATGCGCAGCTATATTTTCGACGCGATCTTTGCCGGCATCCACATTTGCTTTAGCGGCTTTTTCGCTGCGTATGGCAAGAGCTACATTGGCTTTGCGCACAACGTGCTGGCCGTGGTGCTCATTCGCGTGCCCGGCGCATGGCTGCTGTCGAACGCCTATTCCGACACGCTGTTCCCCATGGGCATCGCCTCGCCGTGCGGGTCGATTCTGTCGGCGGGCATCTGCGTGATTGCATTTACCGTGCTCAACCGGCGCGGGGCTTTTGACAAGCTGGTGGCGTAGCGGGGCGACGCAGGCCTAGCGCCTCTCCCCTGTTTTTACCGAAAGGAGCGGTCCTGTGACCGACATGCCAAGTGAACACACCGAGGGCCTGCTCCGCATTGGCGAGGTGGCGCGCCTGCTCAATTTAAGCGTGGGCACACTGCGTCATTACGAGCAGATGGGGCTGTTGGAGCCGGCATATGTCGATCCGGCAAGTGGGTACCGCTACTACGGATCGCGGCAGCTCTCCACCCTCAACACCATCGGCAACCTGCGCGTTCTCGACTTGCCGCTGGCGCAGATTCGCGAGTTTGTCACTACGCGCGATATGGATTTGATACAACGGCAACTGACCAAGCAACAGGAGTTAATTGAGCACAGGCGGCGTGAGTTGGAGCGCATGTCGCGCAAGATTGACCAGCGGCTTGCCTTGCTTCATGGCGCTTTGAATGCTGATCTCGACACCATTAGCGAAATCGAGGAACCCGAACTTCGCTGCGCCACGCTGCACGAGCGCGTCAATCCCACCGACGCCTATTCGCTGGGATGGCATATCCGCCAGCTTCAGCAGGGGCAGCACGAAACCTTTGCCTATCTGGGCAATCTGGGTGTGGGCATCGCGCCCGAACGCCTCGCCGCCGGCGACTTTGATGGCTACGACGAGGTCTTCCTGCTGCTCGATGACACCGATGATTACTTGGGCGACGTTGAGACGCGACCTGCCGCGCGCTGCCTGACCATAAGCTTCCGCGGCACGCACGGGCAAGCAGCCCCGCGCTATAAGCAGCTGCTCGGCTATATGCGCGAGCACAACCTGGCGCCCACCGGGCCTTCGCGCGAGATCGCCCTTATCGATGACATCATCAGCGACGACCCGGCAACCTACGTAACGCAGATCACGGTGCCGGTTGCCCCAGCAAAGTAAGAACCGCCCGGAAGGCATCGTGCTTCCGGGCGGTTCTTCAATTTGGCTATCGATGCCTTACGCCTCAGGCACCTCGCCAGTAGCCAAAATCTGCTCGAGTGCGTCCTCATCCAATACAGGCACGCCCAGCTGCTCGGCTTTGGTGAGCTTGGAGCCCGCTTTGGGGCCGGCGACCAGATAGCTCGTCTTCTTCGACACGCTGCCCGAAACCTTGGCGCCGAGCACCTTGAGCGCCGCGCCTGCCTCGTCGCGCGTGCGGTTGACGAGCGTGCCGGTGAGCACGAAGGTCAGACCCGCAAGCGGCTGTGCGTCGGCGAGCTCGCCCGCCACGCCAGCTTCGGCCGCGGCTTGCGCATGAGCGGCGCCCAAGTCGACCTCGAGCGAAAGGCCCGCTTGGCGCAGACGTTCCAGCACGGCGAGGTTCTCGGGCACGGCCAGGAACTGCTTGACGCTCGCCGCAATCTTGGGACCGATGCCCTCGCACTCGGCGATATCCTCTTCGCTCGCCAAGATGAGCTTGTCGATCGACAGGAATCGCTCGGCGATGACCTCGCCCACGCTCTTGCCCACGTGGCGGATGCCCAGGGCAAACAGCACGCGACCGAGCGGCTGGCTCTTGGACTTGTTGAGCTCGGCGATGATTTTCTCGGCCGTCTTAAGGCCTACCGGAATGGGATCGCCCTTCTTAACGCCCTTTTTGCTGTTGGAGCTGGCGTACACGCGCCCCGTGTCCAGGCCGGCGATGTCGTCGACCGTGAGCTGGTAGAAGTCCGCGACATCGTGGATCAGGCCAGCGGCGATCATCTTGTCGACGATCTCGTCGCCCAGGCCGTCGACGTCCATGCAGCCGCGGCTCACCCAGTGGAGCAGGCGCTCCTTGAGCTGTGCGGGGCAGTCGATGGACACGCAGCGGTAGGCGACCTCGCCATCCTCGTGGACCACGGGGCTGCCGCACACGGGGCAGACCTCGGGCATGTGCCAGTCGACCGAATCGGCCGGACGCTTATCGAGCACCGGGCCCACGACCTCGGGGATTACGTCGCCCGCCTTGTGCACGATGATAGTGTCGCCCTCGCGCACGTTTTTGCGGCGGATCTCGTCGATGTTGTGCAGCGTGGCGCGCGCGATGGTGGAGCCGGCGACCGTCACCGGGTCGAACTCGGCGACCGGCGTGAGCACACCAGTGCGGCCCACCTGGATGCGAATTTCGCGCAGGACGGTCTGCTTTTCCTCGGGCGGGAACTTAAAGGCGATGGCCCAGCGCGGTGCGCGAGCGGTAAAGCCCAGGTCGAGCTGCTGTTGGAAGCTGTCAACCTTTACGACCACGCCGTCGATGTCGTAGTCCAGGTCACCGCGATGCTCGAGGGCCTGGGCACAGAACTCGTGGACCTCGGCCGGCGTGGCGCAGCGTGCCACGTTGGGGTTGACGCTAAAGCCGGCACTGCGCAGCCAGTCGAGAAACTCACGCTGGCTGTGGACGTGCAGCGGATCGGTATCGGCAATGGCGTAGATAAAGGTAGCCAGGTCGCGGCGCGCCGTGACCTTGGGGTCCTTTTGGCGCAGGCTGCCGGCGGCGGCGTTGCGCGGGTTGGCAAAGGGGTCGCGGCCCTCGGCATCGGCCTCGTCGTTCAGACGCACAAAGCTGCCCTTGGGCATGTAGACCTCGCCGCGCACCTCAATGGTGCGCTCGCGGTCGGCACCCATGTGGGCGAGCGCAGGCTCGGACAGGTGCATGGGCACATCCTTGATGGTACGCACGTTGAGCGACACGTCCTCGCCCGTTGTGCCATCGCCACGTGTGGCCGCACGTACGAAGGTGCCGTTTTGGTAGGTAAGCGCCACGCCCAGGCCGTCGATCTTAAGCTCGCAGGTATAGGTAACGCTACCGGCACCGAGCGCATCCTCGGTGCGCTGGAGCCACGCGTCGAGTTCGTCCAGATCCATGGCATCGTCCATGGAATACATGCGTGCCATATGCGTGACCGGCGTAAACTGCTCGCTCACGTAGCCGCCCACGCGCTGGGTATAGCTGTCGGGCGTCACCAAATCGGGGTAGGTCGCCTCGATCTCCTGCAGCTCAACGAGCATTTTGTCGAAGGCGGCGTCCGTGATCTCGGGCGCATCGAGCATGTAGTAGCGGTAGGCGTGATAATCGAGCTCGTGGCGCAGCTCGGCCGCGCGCGCTGCCGCCTGGGCACGGGCATCGGTCGATGCGGCGGCATCCGCGCTCGCGGGCGTTTCGGTATCGATGTCCACACCGTCACCAAACAGGCTCGATTGCTCCATTGCGGCACTCCTTCGCTCGATTTCAAACGGATACTAGAGTACCACCGGTCGCCATGGCGCCGAATAACCCTTTCGAACCGCATCGAATCGGCAGCCGCCAGACCGGAGTGGATCGCGCGATCAAACCATGCCCTTGCCATTTCTAAATGATCCGTTTTCCTCCGCCTCCAACGGATCAACAAGAAAAGAGGGGGCTGTCCCGCGTTGGCGGGACAGCCCCCTCTGGCATCGGTATGTGTGATACGGCTCGTTAGTAACCCTGGCCGTAGCCTTGACCCTGGCCCTGGCCTTGCTGGCCGAGTAGCTCCTCCAGGTACTGGCGCAGCTGCTCATCGGTAATACCGCCGTTGCCGGTGTCGGTCGAACTGTCGTCCTGCTGCTGGTTCTGCAGCTCCTCGTCGGAGCCCAGCTCAACAGTGACCTTCTTCTCCTCCTTGCCGCGCATGAGCGTGATTTCGACCTTCTCGCCCACCTCGTGGCTGCGCAGCGCGATGATCAGGCCATCGGCGCTCGTAATCTCGTCGTCGCCCAGCTTGGTGATGACGTCGCCCTCTTGGATGCCAGCCTTGGCGGCAGGACCGTCCTCGACAACGCTCGCCACGTACGCGCCGCTATCGGTGCTCAGCTTGTTGGTGCGAGCGTTGAGCGCGTTGACGCTCGAAAGCGTAGCGCCCATGTACGGATGCACCGGCGTCTTGCCGTCGATGATCTGGTCGGCAATGTTCTTGGCATAGTTGACCGGAATGGCAAAGCCCACGCCCGAGCTGGAGCCCGAGTAGCTCTCGATGAGCGAGTTGATACCCACGAGCTCGCCGTTGTCGTTGACGAGCGCACCGCCGGAGTTGCCCGGGTTGATGGCGGCATCGGTCTGGATCATGTTGGCATAGATGGTGTTGCCGCTGGTAGAGCTCATGGCCGTGGAGCGGTACAGCGCCGATACAATGCCCGTGGAGACAGACTGCTCGTTGCCGAACGGCGAACCGATCGCCATGACCCACTCGCCCACGTTGAGCTTGGAGGAGTCGCCAATCTCGATCGGCGTGAGCTTGGAGGCGTCAGCATCCTTGAGTTTGATGACCGCCAGGTCGCTCGAGGCATCGTTGCCCACGAACTCGGCCTCGTAGGTGGTTCCGTCGTCCATGGTAACCACGTACTGGTCATAGCCATCGACCACGTGGTTGTTGGTGAGGATGTGGCCCTCGGTATCGAGTACTACGCCCGAGCCGACGCTGCCCGAGCCGTCCGACTCGTCGGCAGACTGCGAAAGCGAGCCATTCTGGCTACCGCTCGAAGTAGCGGTGATGGAAACCACAGAGGGCAATGCCTTGGCAGAAACGGCCTCGGCCAGCGTGGTGTCCTCGGAGTCGATGGTGATCTTTTGCGTCGATGAACCCGAAGCACCCGCCGTCACGGCATTCTTGCCGCCACCGATATTGAGCGTACCGCTCATAATGAGTGCAATGACCAGCAGGGCGCCGCAGGCGCAGCCGGCGAGCGCCGTAATAAAGATCGGCAGCTTTTTGGTCTTGGTCTTGACCACCGTGTGTTTGTTCACAACCTGCTGGCCGCCCAGCGGCTGGCCGGTCTGCGTGTCGTAGGCCTGCACGTAGGGAATGTTGTTGCCGTCGGCAGGCGTCGACTCCACCTGCACACGCGGCTGCTGCTGGGTCTCGCCGGCGTTGCCCGCATCCTGGGGACGCTGGGAATCGTTCTCGCTCATGGCTGCGATCCTTTCGTCAAATAACCAAAGGCCCGCCAAACACGTGGCGGGCCATCGTTGTTCACGTTGAGTTGTACCCCAATATGCGGGCGTACGTGTACGAGAACGCAATCTTTTAGGAAGGCTTAAGTTCTGCTGCAAACTCGAAAGGAACCTGCACCTGCGTCAAAACCACCACAAAGGTGCCTGTCCCCTTTGTGGTGGAAATCTAGTCCTTAAATAGATAGCCCACGCCGCGGACGGTGGTGATGTGCGCCGCGATCTGCGGGCCCACCTTGGAGCGGATGCGTCGGATGTGCACGTCGACGGTGCGCGTGCCGCCGCAGTACTCAAAGCCCCACACGCGGTGCAGCAGCACCTCGCGGCTGTAGGCACGGTTAGGGTGCGTCGCCAAAAAGCTCAGCAGCGAGTACTCCATCAGCGTCAGGTCAATGGGCTCGTTATCGAGCGTCACCTGGTAGGTAGCCAGGTTGATCTCGAGGTTATCGATGTTGAGCACATCGTCGGCGGTGACGGTCTCCTCCTCGCCCATCAGGCGCTGCGCGCGAGCCTTGAGCTCGTTGGGCGTCGCCGTGGGGCACACAAAGTCGGCATGCGCGTGATTGGGCAGGCGCAGGGTACCGAGTGCTTCGTCGTCAACGATCACCAGCATGGGGACACCGCCGCGATCGTCAAGCCACTTGGCAATCTGATCGATGCGGTCGCTGCGGATGCCATCGGAATCGAGGATCAGCAGGTCGAAGTCGTGCGCCGCAGTCGGCGAATCGGGTGTGGCAAGGCTCACCTCGACACCCAGGGTGGTCGTCAAGCTGCGGGCAAACTCGTGGAAGCGCGTCGTGCGCGCCATGAACAGGGCACTCTTTTCGGACATATCGGCCTCCAAAGAAATGAGCTCAATCGTACTGGAACAAGCCAGCGCGATTAGGAGTTCGCCAGGTAGTGCTTGATCTCCCACTCGGTGATCGTAGACTCAAACTTATGCCACTCGTCGCGCTTCTTTTTGAGGAAGAAGCTGTGGATGTGCTCGCCGAGGGCATCCTTCATAAACTGCGAGTCCTCAAACACGTCGAGCGCCTCTTTGAGCGAGCGCGGCAGCGGCGTGTAGCCGGCCTCGACCATCTGACGGTCGGTAAGCTTGAGCGTCTCGGCCGTGGCCTCGGGCGGGAGCTCCAGCTTGCGCTCGATACCGTCGAGACCAGCCGCCAGCGTGACGGCGTTGACCAGGTACGGGTTGGCCATGGGGTCGGGGCTGCGCAACTCGATACGCGTGGACAGCTGCTTGCCGGGCTTGTAGACCGGGATGCGGACCATACTCGCGCGGTTGCGCAGGCCCCACGTGGCGTACTGCGGCACGGAGTCGCCGCCCGTGGTGATGCGCTTGTACGAGTTGACCGTGGGGTTGGTGATGGCGCTGATCTCGCGCGCGTGCGCCAAGATGCCGGCCATGTAGTGCTTGGCGACGTCGGAGAGATGGTACTTCTCGTCGTCCTCGCCCCAAAAGACGTTGTTGCCGTCGTGGTCGAACAGCGACTGATGCAAAAACATGGCGCTGCCGTCCTCGCCCGCCAACGGCTTGGGCATAAAGGAAGCGTGGCAACCGCTCTCGTAGGCCTGCTGCTTAATGATGAGCTTGGCCGTGGTGACGGCGTCGGACATGCTCAGGGCCTCGGCGTGACGCAAGCTCATGCCGTGTTGCGAGCGGCCGGCGGCGTGGAAGGTGTACTCCACGGGCACGGACATCTTCTCGAGCGTGAGGACCGTGTTGCGACGCAGGTCGCGGGCGGCATCGCTCACCGAAAGATCGAAGTAGCCCACGTTGTCAAGCGGCTCGGGGGTATGCTCGTCGGGGAAGTAGTAATACTCCAGCTCGGCGCCCACGTTGAGCAGATAGCCAGCCTTCTCGGCCTTGCGGAACATGCGACGCAGGGCATCGCGCGGGTCGCCGGCAAACGGCTTGCGATCGGGAGTGCACACGTCGCAGAACACGCGGGCGACGCCATTGTGGCTCGGGCGCCACGGCAAAATCTGGAAGGTCGAAGCATCGGGAAACGCCAGCATGTCGGCTTCCTCGGGCGTGGCAAAACCCTCGATGGCGGAGCCGTCAAAGCCAATACCCTCCTCAAAAGCGACCTCGAGGTCCTCGGGGCTAATGGCAAAGTTCTTGAGGCGGCCGAGAATGTCGACAAACCACAGACGCACAAAGCGGATGTCACGCTGCTCTACGGAGCGGAGTACGTAATCGATGTTCTGCTGGTTCATGTCGCTCCCCTTTCTTTCGGGCGGGTTTCGACTGGTCTATATCGCAGATACTATCGCAGAAAAATGTTTCCGCAGGGTTAAAGCGTATCAAGCGCTCAAAAAACGTGCTTGAGCAGGCCGTCCCGAACGATTGGTTAGCACGAGGTCGAAGCGCGGCGTTCGATGTGGCCGGGAACCTCGATGCGCTTGGGGGCGAGCCTTGCGGCATCGCCCACCGTAGTGGTAACGACGTCGATGCGCTCGGACAGGCGCTCGACTACGCGCTCGGCAATGGTAAGGGTGTCTTGCGCGGCCGTGGTCACACCGCCAAAGAGCACGTGGTTCCAGGGGTAATCGTCAAACGTCGCGATCCTGAGACCCGCCGGCAGCGAGGGACCCAGCTGCGCCAGCGCCTCGGTCAGACGCAGAAAGACCAAGCCGTTGACGGCGATAAGGCCGAGCTTTTTACCCGCGTACTCGCGGATGGCCTCGTCCAGGCGGCCGACGCCCGTGGCGCCACCATCGGCCAGGGTAACGACCTCGCCTGTCAGACCGCGACGCGAGAGCTCGTCGGCAAAGGCCTCGGCGCGCTCACGACGCACGGGGCTGTCGTCGCTCGCCTCGGTGAGCAGGCACAGACGCTCGCTGCCTGCAGAGGCCAAGGCGTCTACCAGGCCGGCGACCAGCTCACGGTTGTTGGAGGTCACCAGATCGATGCCGCCGGCGGCAACATCGCGGTCGAGCAGAACGACAGGCAGGCGTCCCGCGGCCGCGGCGATCGCCTCGTCGTTGCCGCCGCAGGTGTTAACGACGAGGCCGTCCACGCCGGCATCGATAAGCCTGGTGAGCGATTCGGCCTCCTTAGCAGGATCATTGCCGCTAACGGCCGTCATGAGCGAGCAGCCGCGCGCAGCGGCGCTGGCGGAAAGGTCCTCAAGCATGGCGCTGGAGAACGGGTTGGCGATGTCGGCCAAGATTACGCCGATGAGGTTGGTGCGTGAGCTGCGTAGATTGCGTGCGGCGGCACGTGGGCGATAGCCAGTGCGCTCGATAACCGCCGCGATGCGAGCACGGGTTTCCTCGGTCATCTGCCCGGGGCGGTTGTTGAGATAGCGCGAGACCGTGGCCGGGCTCACGCCCGCCTCGGCAGCAATGTCCTTGATTCTCATCTGCGCCATAGCGCACCCCGTTTCCCCATTGTCGGCAGTCTGAGCCATTTTAGGCATTTTTAATAATTTCGGTTGCAAAACGCTGTAGGTGAGCAGCATCGTTTTGCGTCTCGAGCAGATGCGATGATGGGCTAGATAGCCGAGTCTTTGGACAGCTCGAAATAGTCGGGATACAAGGCGATAACCGGGCCCTGTTCTTCGGGCATCAGGTGCAGGTGTATCTCTGCCAGATAGCTCGCCGCGTCGGTATCGCCCCTCTTAATGGCCTCGAGAATCCGGCGATGCTGTCGACGAATCGGCTCCCAATCCAAATCCTGCGACACCATACGCAACCAGTTGTATCGCTCAAAATGCGTGTTGATGCTCTTCATCCAATCCCACAACATGTGACGACCGGCAATCACAAAACACGTCTCATGGAACAGGTTGTCCAGATCGAAAAAGCGACGCGTTTCGCTATGGTCGAGCGACTCAGACTCGGCAAGAATCTGCCCGAGCCGATGCTTTTGCTCGGGCGTGGCGGCAGAGCAGCATTTAATGAGCACACTTCTCTCGAGTTTCTCGCGCAAGAAACAAGCGTTCTCGGCGCGCTCCATGCTGATCTTAGAGACGTAGGTGCCGCTCTTGGGACGCGTTTCCACCAGCTCCTGCTCGCGCAGACGCACAAAGGACTCGCGAATGGGCGTTCGCCCGATTCCCGTCTCTTTTTCCAGGCCAATCGCCGAAAGACGCGTGCCGGGCTTGAGCTCGGCATAGATGATCTTGGAGCGCAATGCGCTGTATGCCTGATCTTGCAGGCTCTGATAATGCTGGTGTTGTTCCATAAAGCTAAAGCCCTCGGATGAAGCTCACGGTTTGTCGAATACCACGTAATACTATCGCATCCCCCATTCCCTCAGTTGAGGTGAAATAGGACGCGCTCGCGTCGCCAGCACCGCAAGAGCAAGCGGCGGCATCCCGAAACCCGGGACACCACCGCTGTTTTGCTATCGGATGGCGCAGAGACGCCTCTCCTCGTGCACCAGGGGGCTGACTAGAGTTCGCAGGCCACCTTGTAGCCGTCGCCGATGGCGTCGCGGATGTTGCCGCACTTCTGGGCATCGCCCAGCACGTGGGTGGAGACACCGGCAGCGGCAAGGTCGTCGGCAAGCTTGGTATTGGGACGATAGCCCATGGCAAGCACCAGCGTATCGGCATCGGCGATGGTGTGGATCTCGCCGTCCTTTTCGTAACTGATGGTGTCCTCGGTAATCTCGGTCACCTTGGCCTCGGTCAGCACGTGAACGCCCTTGGAGAGCATGCGCGTGATGAGCACCGCGCGACCGGCACCACCCTCGTTGGCGGCGAGCGTCTTAGTCATCTCGATAACAGTGACATCGCGATTGGCCGGCGACAGGTCGTTGACCAGCGGAGCCAGATAATCGGCCGTCTCGCAACCGACGGTGCCGCCGCCCACGATGACAATCTTCTTGCCCGGGAAAGCCCTGCCGCCCAGCAGGTCGTCAGCCGTCATAACCTGCTTAAAGCCCTGCATGAAGGCCGGAGCGATGGGCTCGGCACCATAAGCCAGGACAACCTCGTAGCCGGCGTAATCGCGCTGAATGTCCTCGGCAGTAAGCTCGGTGCCAAATACGCACTTCACGCCGGCCTCGGCCAGGCGACGATACTGGTACTTGATCACGCGCGTGAGCTCCTGCTTTGCCGGCGGAACGGCTGCGATGCGCATCTCGCCGCCCGGCTCGTCCTGCTTGTCCACGAGCACCGCGTTATGGCCGCGCTTGGCGGCAATGTAGGCTGCCTCCATGCCCGCGGGACCGGCACCCACAACGAGCACGTTCTTTGCCTCGGCGGCAGGCTCGTAGCCGGCCTCGTCGCGCTCCACGTCCGGATTGACGGTGCAGGAGATGCGCTTGCCAAACATGATGCCGTTCAAACAGCGCAGGCAACCGATGCAGGGACGGATCTCGTCGGCGTTGCCGGCAGCCGCCTTGTTGCAGAACTCGGCATCGCACAGGTTGGCGCGGCCCATCATGCAGATGTCGGCGGCGCCGTCCTCGATCAGTTCCTCGGCAATCCATGCCTCGTTGATGCGGCCGACCGTGGCAACGGGAATGTTCACATGCTTCTTGATCTCGCGCGAGCAGGCGGCGTGCGAGGCCTGCTGGGTGCCGGCGGCGGGAATGGCGGAGCCGCGCTTGATGGTAGTGCCGCCCGACACGTGAATCATGTCGACGCCAGCCTTCTCCAGGCGACGCGAGACGTAGATCATGTCGTTGAGGGTCAGACCGCCATCGGTGTACTCGTCGCCCGAGATGCGGACGTCGATGATGAAGTCCTCGCCGCAGCGCTCGCGAATCTCGGCGATGACCTCGAGCAAGAAGCGCATGCGGGCATCGAGCGAGCCACCATACTCGTCGGTACGCTTGTTGTAGAGCGGAGTCAAAAAGCCGCCGAGCATACCGTGGGCGTGCGCCGCGTGGACCTCGACGCCATCGACACCGGCCTTCTGCATACGCACGGCAGCGTCGCCAAACTGATGCGTGAGCTCATGGATCTCATCGACCGTGATGGGGCGCGGCGCCTCGCGGGCATAGGACGGGCCCACAAAGGACGGAGCGATCAGGCGCGGCGTGCCCGGAATGTTAAAGGCCATGTAGGCGGGGTGGAAGAGCTGCGGCATGATCTTGCAGCCGTACTCGTGGACGGCGGCGGCGAGCTTTTCCCAACCGGGGATGAACGTGTCGTCGTAGCAGCACATGTCACCCGGCAGATAGGTATAGGTGGGCTCGACCGTCACGACCTCGGTGATGATCAGGCCCACGCCGCCCTTGGCGCGGGCACGGTAATGATCGACCAAGTCGTCGGTCACATAGCCGTGATCGGCCAGGTTGGTAGATACCGGCGGCATAAAGACGCGGTTCTTGACCTCGGTCGTACCAACCTTGATCGGACTAAAGAGCATCGGGTAGGCGGAGGACTCCATACAGGGTTCCTTTCGTTTGAGCCGCTTGGCGGCAGTTGCTAACGTACCTATCGTATCAGCAACCGCGTAGCAACCGACCGCACGCGCTCCCCCAGCTTTTGCTCGACCCACAAAAAAGTTGCGGTGGAATACGGAGTTGATAAGGCCTTTGACAGCCAAAACAGTCCGTATTTCACCGCAACTGATGGGCGGGGTGGAATTGAGGGCTCAGATAGTCAGCCATGCCCTCATCCGCCACTCCCTCACCTACAGCGCGCCGTCCAGCATAAGGTTCACCTTGAGCACGTTGACCGTGGGCTCGCCGAACACGCCGAGGAAACGGCCCTTGGTGCACGCGGCGATGATGTCGCGCACCTCGTCCTCACTTTTGCCCGTGGCCTTGGCAAGGCGCGGGACCTGGTACTCGGCGGCATCCGGAGAGATTTCCGGGTCGAGGCCGGACCCCGAACACGTCACCAGGTCGACGGGCACAGTGTCCATATCGGCATCGGGGTTGGCGGCGCGGATCTTCTTCACGCGCGCATCCACAAGCTGCCGGTACTCCTCACTCGCCGGGGACAAATTGGACGGGGCACCGTAGGCCATGAGCTCGCCGTCTTCGCCTTCGACAATTGACACGTTCTGGATACGACCCCACATGTGGGCTTCGTCATCGAAGTTCTGGCCGATGAGCTCGGAACCCACAACCTTGCCGTCGACCGTAATGAGCGAACCGTTCGCCTGATACGGGAACGCAACCTGGGCGATGCCGGTCACCACGAGCGTGTATCCCAGGCCGCAGACAACGGTAAACAGCGCGAACACGCCCAGTGCGCGCGATGCAACACCTTTGAACATACAAACCTCCACTTACATAATGCCGCAGAACGCGAGCAGCATGTCGATGAGCTTGATGAATACGAACGGGGCAACGATGCCGCCCAGACCCCACACGAGCAGGTTGTGGGTCAGCAGCTGTCCGGACGGGACCTCGCGGTACTTAACGCCCTTCAGCGCGGCCGGAATCAGCGCGACGATAACGAGCGCGTTATAGATGATGGCCGAAAGAACCGCGGACAGCGGGCTTGCCAGACCGAGGATGTTAAGCGCGCCAAGGCCCGGGTAGATCGGCGAGAACAGGGCCGGGATGATAGCGAAGTACTTCGCCACGTCGTTGGCCACCGAGAAGGTCGTGAGCGAACCGCGGGTCATGAGCAGCTGCTTGCCAATACGCACGACCTCGATGAGCTTGGTGGGGCTGGAGTCGAGGTCGACCATGTTGCCGGCCTCCTTGGCAGCCTGGGTGCCCGTGTTCATGGCCACGGCGACGTCCGCCTGGGCCAGAGCGGGCGCGTCGTTGGTGCCGTCGCCGGTCATGGCGACCAGGTGGCCCTCACGCTGGAACTCGCGGATCTTCTCGAGCTTGCCTTCAGGGGTGGCCTCGGCCAGAAAGTCGTCAACGCCGGCCTCGGCGGCGATTGCCGCGGCGGTGAGCGGGTTGTCGCCCGTCACCATGATGGTCTTGATGCCCATCTTGCGCAGGTCGGCGAACTTCTCCTTAACGCCGGACTTGATGATGTCCTTGAGGTACACAACGCCCAGCACGCGGCAGTTCTTAGTCACGACCAGCGGGGTGCCGCCGGCCTTGGCGATGCGTTCGACGGCCTCGTCGCACTCCTGGGAGAACACGCCGCCGGCTGCCTCCACATAGGTGCGCACGGAATCGGCAGCGCCCTTGCGAATCTCATTGCCCTCGTAGTTCACGCCGGACATACGCGTTGCCGCGGTGAACGGGATGAACTCCATGCCCTTATCCTCGAGTGTGCGGCCGCGCAGACCGAACTGCTCCTTGGCGAGCACGACGATGGAACGGCCCTCGGGGGTCTCGTCGGCCAGCGAGGAAAGCTGGGCGGCATCGGCCAGCTCCGCGGGATCGACGCCGTCGACCGGGATGAACTCGGCGGCTTGGCGGTTACCCAGGGTGATGGTGCCGGTCTTGTCGAGCATGAGGATGTCGACGTCGCCGGCGGCCTCGATGGCGCGGCCGGACATGGCCAACACGTTGGCCTCGTTCAGACGGCTCATGCCGGCGATGCCGATGGCGGACAGAAGGGCGCCGATGGTAGTGGGAGCCAGGCACACGAGCAGCGCCACGAGCGTGGTCACGGCCGTGGGGTTGACCATGTCGTTAAGACCGGACGAGAAGCAGGAGTAACAATACAGGGCCAACGTGACTAGGATAAAGACGATGGAGAGGGCCACCAGGAAGATCTCCAGAGCAATCTCGTTAGGGGTCTTCTTACGCGCGGCACCCTCGACCATCGCGATCATCTTGTCCAGGAAGCTCTGGCCGGGCTCGCTGGAGATCTTGACGATGATCCAGTCGGACAGCACCGTGGTACCGCCGGTAACGGCAGAGCGGTCGCCGCCGGCCTCGCGGACCACGGGGGCGGACTCGCCGGTGATGGCGGACTCGTCAACGGAGGCAGCGCCCTCGATGACGTCGCCGTCGCCGGGAATCTGCTCGCCGGCGCGTACGATCACCAGGTCGCCGCGCGTGAGCTCGGTGCCGGGAACGACGGTGAAGTGCTCCTTGTCCTCAACGGACTCGATGCGATGGGCCTCGACATCCTTCTTGGCCGCACGCAGGGAATCGGCCTGGGCCTTACCGCGGCCCTCGGCAAGCGCCTCGGCGAAGTTCGAGAACAGGTCGGTGAGCCACAGGATGACCGCGATGGCGACCACATAGTAAGTGGGCACACCCGCGTCCTGCACACCGAAGATGGAAGCGACGGCCAGGACGGAGGTCATGACGGCGGAAAGCCACACCAGGAACATGACCGGGTTTTGAATCTGGACGCGAGGATCCAGCTTGGCAAACGAGTCGCGGACCGCGCGGCCCATCATGTCTTTTTGCATAGTCATAAATCTGCGCCCTCCTTTACGCAATCATCTGGAAGAACTCGGCAACGGGGCCAAGCGCCAGGGCCGGGAAGAAGCTCAGGGCACCGATCAGCAGAACGATGAACACGAGCAGGAATACGAACATGCCGTTGGTGGTGGACAGGGTACCGGCGCTCTCGGCGACCTTACCCTTCTTGGCCAGCGAGCCGGCGATAGCCAGCGTACCGATGATGGGCATGAAGCGGGCGAACAGCATCTCGAGGCCGAGCATGACGTTGATCCAGGGAATGTTGCAGTTCATACCTGCAAACGCCGAGCCGTTGTTGCCGCCGCATGAGGTGAAGGCATACAGCACCTCGGAGAAGCCGTGCGCGCCACCATTGTTGAGCTGGTCGGCAAGACCGGGCACCATGCAGGCGATGGCCGAGCACACCAGAATGGCAAACGGAGTTGCCAGGCACAGGACAACTGCCCAGCGCATCTCGCCCGGCTCGATCTTCTTGCCCAGGAACTCAGGCGTGCGTCCGACCATGAGGCCGGCGATGAACACTGTGAGGATGGCGAAGCCGATCATGCCGTACAGGCCGCAGCCCACGCCGCCGAACACCACCTCGCCCAGCGCTATCTGGAGCATCTGGACAAACCCGCCGAGCGGGGTGTAGGAGTCGTGCATGGAGTTGACCGAGCCGTTGGAAGCAGCCGTCGTGAAAACGGACCAGGTGGAAGAGGAGGCGATGCCAAAGCGGCTCTCCTTGCCCTCCATGTTGCCGCCCGCCTGGCCATCGGTCATCTCGATATTGACCGCGCCGCCATCTGCCAGCTGCGGCGTACCCATATGCTCGTTAACGGCGATGATGCCGGTAAAGACCACGAGCAGGATAAGCATCGCCGCGAAGATGGCCTTGCCCTGCCTGGCATTCTTGACACCGATGCCGAAGGTGAAGCAGCAGGCGACCGGAATCAGCAGCAAGCTGGTCATCTCGATGATGTTGGTGAAGGCATTGGGGTTCTCATACGGATGCGCAGAGTTCGCGCCGAAGAAGCCGCCGCCGTTGGTGCCGGACTGCTTGATGGCGACCTGAGGAGCCGCAGGACCCTGGGGCAGGAACTGCTCGGTGACCACGCGCGCGCCCTCGACAACCTTGCCGTCGACCTTGACCGTATCGCCCTCGATCTGGGCGCCGTCGATGACGCTCCAGCCGCCGCCTGCATTAGGCTGGACAGCGACGGGCTCTACGAGCTCAGCCTTCTGAGCCGGCTGGAAGTTGGAGATGACGCCACCGGCAGCCAGGCAGATGCCGAACACGAGGTTCAGCGGGATGAGCACATACAGGACGGTGCGGGTGAGGTCGACCCAGAAGGAACCCAGACCCTGCTCCTTGACCTGACGGAAGCCGCGAATCAGCGCGAACATGACCGCGATACCGGTGCCAGCGGAAACGAAGTTCTGCACGGTGAGGCCCATGAACTGCACAAGGTAGGACAGGGTGGTCTCACCGGAATAGGATTGCCAATTGGTGTTGGTTATGAAGGAAGCGGCCGTATTGAACGACAGGTCCCATGACACACCCGGCAGGTGCTGGGGATTGCCCGGCAAGAAGGACTGAAGCGCCTGGAGTGCCACAAGGGCCACGAGGCCGATCCCCGAAAAGACCAGCACGCTCGCCAGATAGCGCCTACACCCCATCTGCTCTGCCGCGTCGATGCGAAGCAGACGATAGACGCCACGCTCCACAGGAGCAATCACAGGCGACAGGAACGTATGCTCGCCATCCATGATATGGGCCATGAACCGACCGAGCGGAACGGCCAGGACGACGAGCACGGCAAAGTACAAGATGTACTGAATCGCAGCGTCCATAGTTTACGAATCACTCCTCATCAGAATGTAGATGTAATAGATAAGGAGTCCAATGCAGACGACTCCGATAATGGGAATGAGGATGTCCATTACCGCCCCTTTCACGCGCGGTCCGATGTCTCGGACGCCTGCTCTCGCAAGCGCCTGGGGACAGTAAACGCTTCTAGAGATTAAAGAGGCGTGAGGGCCGGGGCTCACGACCTTAAGATGCCGTAAAGATGCAGGTAGAAAGCACTATTGCGGCTGCAGTGCGCCTATACTCGACCTCGCGAGCATACAGTGGCGTTCTCACCGCGTATGCACACATGGACAACGTTTCAGAAAGGCTACGCTATGCAGCGCGACGCATCGGACACTCGCGTCAATCCAGACCTCATCCTCAAGGCAATTGAGAAAGACGAGGTCGCCGATGACGCTCGAACCAGCCGGGGACACCTCAAGATTTTCTTTGGCTACGCTGCTGGTGCAGGCAAAACCTATGCGATGCTTCAAGCCGCCCACGCCGCCAAGCGGCGAGGTGTCGACGTCGTCGCGGGATACATCGAGCCGCACGAACGTCCGGCAACTGCCCATCTTGCACAAGGGCTTGAGAACGTGCCCTGTAAACTCATCGAGCACAACGGCATTACGCTCAGCGAGTTCGATCTAGATGCGGCTATCGAACGCGCCCCTCAGCTCATCCTTGTCGACGAGCTCGCCCATACGAATGCGCCGGGGTCTCGCCACGACAAACGCTATCAAGACGTCGAGGAACTTCTACATGCAGGCATCGACGTCTATACGACCGTGAACGTTCAGCATATCGAGAGCCTAAACGACATGGTTGCATCCATCACCGGCGTTGTCGTTAGCGAACGAATCCCCGACCGCATCTTCGATGATGCCGACCAGGTCGAGCTCGTTGACATAGAGCCCGAAGACCTACTTGAGCGCCTTCGCGCCGGCCTCGTCTACCGTCCCGCACAAGCCGAGCGAGCGCAACAGCATTTTTTTACCGTCGAGAACCTCACCGCACTCCGAGAAATCGCGCTGCGCCGCTGCGCCGATCGCACCGGCCACCTTACAGACGCCGCACGCGTGCTGGGAAACCGTGACTACTACACCAGGGAGCGTATCTTAGTCTGTGTCTCCCCGGCGCCGACCAATCCCCGCATCGTCCGTGCCGCCGCACGCATGGCGAAAGCGTTTCGCAGCGAGCTCGTCGCCCTGTTCGTAGAGAGCCCGCGCACGCAAGCCATGAGCGATGATGAGCGCGCCAAGCTTGCAGCCAATATCGCCCTAGCCGAGCAGCTCGGAGCACATATGGAAACCGTCTATGGCGACGACGTCGCGTTTCAGATCTCCGAGTTCGCGCGCCTGTCGGGTATTTCGAAGATCGTCATGGGGCGCACGGGCGAGCGCAGCAGCGTCCGTCAGGCCCTCTTCGGCCGCAAATCTCTCGTAGAGCAGCTCATAGCATTCGCCCCGAACCTCGACATTTACATCATTCCAGACCAGTCGACTCCGCCCTCCCGGCCCAAAGGACGCCGCCGTGCGCTCGCCCTGCAGCCGCCCAGCAGCCGAGACGTGCTTCGCACGCTGACCCTCTCTCTTGTCGCCACGGCGATCGGCACGGCTTTCCGCCATCTGGGATTTGCCGATTCCAGCATCATATCCCTCTATATCCTCACGGCCCTGCTGACCGCCGTCACCACGACGGGGCGTATCTGCACGATCGTATCGAGCGTGCTCTCTGTAGTGCTTTACAACTTCTGCTTCGTCACGCCTCTGTTTTCGCTCGCCAGCTACGACCGAAGCTATCTGGTCACGTTCGGCATCATGTTCGCTACCGCTATGGTCGCCGGCGAGTTAACTGCGCGCATCGCCGACAACGCCCGTACCTCCGCCGAGAACGCATTCAAAACGCGCGTACTCCTCGAAACGAACCAGCTCTTGCAGCAAGCCCATAGCGCGGAGGAGTGCGCCCGCGTCGCCATGAACCAACTCATCAAACTGCTAAAACTCGACGTGGTCTTCTACACCGCCGAACACGGCACGCTCGGCAAGACGCTCTATGAGTCCGCTGGCACCGAAAACCGATCCGTGTCGCTGTTCACCGACTACGAGCGCGCTGTTGCAACCTGGACCTACACCAACAACAAGCGCGCGGGCGCAAGCACGCGGACCCTGCCCGAGGCGCGCTGCCTCTACCTCGCGGTTCGCACCGGCGACAAGGTATTCGGTGTCATCGGCATCGACCTGGAGGGGCGCGAGATCGAAGCCTTCGAGCATTCGATCGTCCTATCTATCGTAGGCGAATGCGCCTTGGCGCTCGAAAGCGACCGGGCGGCGCAAGAGCGCGAAGAGGCTGCGGTCTTGGCGAAAAACGAGCAGCTGCGCGCCAACCTTTTGCGCTCCATCGGCCACGATTTGAGGACACCCCTCACGGCTATATCCGGATCTGCGGCAATCCTTCGGAAGGGCGACGAGAAGCTCAGCCTCGAACAACGCTGCGATCTTGCCGATGCCATCTACGACGACTCCCTCTGGCTTATTGATACCGTGGAGAACCTCCTCGCCATCACACGCGTCGAGGACGGCACCATTCGCCTCAACTTAACATCCGAGCTCATCGACGAGGTCATCGAGGCCGCCCTCAGCCATGTCGCCCAAGTATCGCATGGACGCGCCGTCACCATCGAGCACGCTGACGACATCCTGCTGGTACGCATCGACGTCCATCTCATCATGCAGGTGCTTACGAATCTCATCATGAACGCCTTCAAATACACACCCGAGGACTCGACTGTCACCATCAGCGCACGTCGCGAGGGTGCGTTCGTCGTGGTGGACGTCGCAGACGATGGGCCGGGTGTGGCAGACTGCGACAAGCCTCATATCTTTGAGCGCTTCTTTACCTCAAGCAATACGCGGCCCGTGGATTCGCGTCGAAGCATTGGCCTTGGGCTGTCGCTCTGCCGCTCCATCGTGGAGGCGCATGGCGGCGCCATCGAAGTTCGCGACAACCACCCCCATGGGGCCGTCTTCCGTTTTACCCTGCCCGCCGAGGAGATCGAGATTCATGAATAATGCCGCTAAGCCACGCATCCTCCTGGTCGAAGATGACCTGACCGTTCAAAACCTCGTTTCGACCGCGCTTGACCTCCACGGCTACGTCGTGAGCAAGGTTTGCAACGGCCAGGCCGCCATCATGGATGCGGTGTCACACGGCCCCAGCCTCATCATGCTCGACCTCGGCCTTCCCGACATTGACGGTATCGAGGTCATCACGAAGATCCGAAGCTGGTCGGCAGTCCCCATTATCGTCATTTCGGCGCGCTCCGAAGATTCCGACAAGATTGCAGCACTTGACGCAGGGGCAGACGACTACCTCACCAAGCCCTTTTCTGTGGATGAGTTGCTCGCGCGCGTCCGTGCGAATTTGAGGCGCTCCTCGATGGCGTCGAGCGAGTCGACAGAAGCGAGCACGTTCGACAACGGTCCGCTGCATATCGACTACGCCGCGGGATACGCGACGAAAGACGGACGCGAGCTCTCGCTCACCCCAACCGAGTACAAATTGCTCGTCCTTCTGGCGAAAAACGTCGACAAGGTGCTCACCCACACCTTCATCACCCGCGAGATATGGGGCACGAGTTGGGACAGCGATCTGGCGAGCCTGCGCGTGTTCATGCGCACCCTGCGCAAGAAGATCGAGGCAGACCCCTCTCACCCCAAGATGATTCAGACGCACATGGGTGTCGGGTACCGCATGCAGCGTCTCTAGCCCACCCCACAAAAAAGTTGCGGTGGAATACGGAGTAGATAAGGCCTTTGACAGCCAAAACAGTCCGTATTTCACCGCAACTGATGGGTGGGATGGAGTTAGAGGCCCAGGTAGCTGGTCATGCCTTCGGCGGCGAGCTTGGCGCCGGCCACGGCATGGACCACGGTGAGCGGGCCGTTGACCACATAGTTAGCGATACCCCAAAATCACTCTTTAACTCACCGCGCTCGCCCCCATATGTGCAAAGCGCCCCGCGAACGGATGCTCGCGGGGCGCCTGGATGCCTGGACCTTATTTGATACCGCGGCCCAGGTCTTCGGCAATTTTGTCCACGCCCTTAAGCGCGGCGCAGGTTTTTTTATTGGAACAATGTCCCGTGCAAACGCCACCTTGAGCGCAGTCGGCGCAGGTGCCCTTACGGTAGATGCGCACGCACACGGCGACAAACGCAATGCCGATAACAGCCAGTACAACAATATCGATAGGTGCCATAGCAAGCCTCCTCTAGTTAACCACCACTTACTTTACCCCATTCTCCACCTGCCAAAAAGGGACAGGTTTATTTTGGTTGGTTTTATCTGCGGAAACGTCACATCTTAACTTCTGGAGCAAAGCAATCTGTCCCCCATTGCACCAAAAAGCCCGAGTGTCGCTGGGACACCCGGGCTCGTGAAAAGGGGCTAATCCTTATTCGGACTTAGGCGGAAACTGCGGCGGAAGCAGTGTTGGTCTCGTCCTCGTCGGTCCATGCATGCTTGGGCATGGGACGGAAGATCTGGAAGAGCATCGCAGCCAGCAGCACGATGGCCACAACCGTCCAGATACCAAACTGTCCAAGAACAAGCAGGTTATAGAACTGGTTGATGAACAGGCCGATGACCCAAGCAAAGGCACACTCGTAGCCGATGGCAATCGCGGTCCACTTACCGGAGTTCATCTGGTTACGGATGGTGCCGATAGCGGCAAAGCACGGAGCGCACAGCAGGTTGAAGGCACCAAAGGCGACGCAAGCGCCCATGGTCGGGAACATAGCCGCAAACGCGGTCCACAGGCTCGGGTCGGTCTCGCCGGCGTCGGCAACGGACAGCAGCGAGCCGGCGGTGGCGACAACGTTCTCCTTGGCAACGAGACCCGAGACGGTCAGTGCGGTGGCCTGCCAGGTGCTAAAGCCGAGCGGGGCGAAGATCCAAGCGACCAGGTTGCCGAACATGGCAAGCACGGAGTAATCCATGAACTCCTCGGGGATGCCCTCCATGGAAGGCAGGTAGCCAAAGGCGCCGTTGTAGCTACCAAAGTTGGAGAGGAACCAAACGACGACGGTGGACGCAAAGATGACCGTGCCGGCCTTCTTGATAAAGGCGAAGCAGCGCTCCCACACGTGCAGCGCCCAAGAGCGGATCGCCGGGAAGTGGTAGGCAGGAAGCTCCATAACAAACGGCGTCGGGCGGCCGGCGAAGAGCTTGGTCTTCTTGAGCATGAGGCCCGAGGCAATGACGGCAAAGACGCCCAGGAAGTAGAAGAGCGGGCTGATCCACGCAGCAGTGGTAGAAGAGTCGCCAATGATGGAACCCATAAGCAGGGCGATGATCGGCAGCTTGGCGCCGCAAGGGATGAACGTGGTGGTCATGACCGTCATGCGGCGGTCCTTCTCGTTCTCGATGGTCTTGGTAGCCATGACGCCGGGGACGCCGCAGCCCGAGGACACGAGCATGGGGATAAAGGACTTACCGGACAGGCCAAAGCGGCGGAACACGCGGTCCATGATGAAGGCGACGCGGGCCATGTAACCGCAGTCCTCCAAGAAAGACAGCATCACAAAGAGCAGGAACATCTGCGGGACGAAGCCCATGATGGCGCCGATGCCAGCCACGATGCCGTCGCAGACCAGCGAATCGACGAGGCCACCGTCCTCGGTACCGCCCGCCACGAGAGCGTCATGCACCGCGGTGGTGATACCCGGGACATAGGGGCCGTACTGTGCTGGGTCGACCGAGTCGGCGTTGTCGCCCGCAGCCTCAACAGCTGCGTCATAGGCGTCGCGACCCTGACCGAGCACGTACCAGCCGTCGGTGCCGAAGAGCTGGTCGTTGGTGAAGTCGGTCACCGTACCGCCCAGGGTGGAAACGGCGATGTAGTACACGCAGAACATGATGACCACGAAGATCGGCAGGCCCAGGATACGGTTGGTAACCACGCGGTCGATCTTCTCGGAGGTGCTCATCTTGGCCGGAGCCTTGGTCAGGCACTCGTCGATGATGTGGGCGATCACGCCATAGCGCTCGCCGGTGATGATGGACTCGGCATCGTCGTCGCAATCCTGCTCGCACTGGGCGACCAACTGCTCCACGCGAGCGGCCTTCTCCTTGGTGAGGTTGATGAGCTTGCAGGCGTCCGCGTCGCGCTCAAACAGCTTGACAGCGTAGTAGCGACGCTTGTTGGCGGGAACGCTCGCCGGCAGGTTGTTCTCGATGTGGTCCAGAACGTCCTCGATGGAGGAATCGAACTTGTGCTCCGGCACCTGGCCCTTGGAAGCAGCGGACTTCTTGACCTGCTCGAACAGCTCGTTGATACCCTTGTTCTTAAGGGCCGAGATCATCATGACCGGGCAGCCGAGCTTCTTGGAAAGCTTGTCCGTGTCGATCTTGTCGCCGTTTTTCTCCACGAGGTCGGCCATGTTGAGGGCCACGACCACGGGTAGGCCGGTCTCGATGACCTGAAGTGCCAGGTACAGATTGCGCTCAAGGTTGGTCGCGTCGACAACCTGGACGACCACATCGGGCTCGCCGCTCATGAGGTAATCGCGCGAGCACTGCTCCTCGGGGCTGTAGGGGGAAAGCGAGTAGATGCCGGGGAGGTCCGTAATCGTAACGCTCTTGTCGCTCAGGAGCTTGGCTTCCTTTTTCTCAACCGTGACGCCGGGCCAGTTGCCAACGTAGCCGTTGGCGCCGGTGATCAGGTTGAAAAGCGTGGTCTTGCCGCAGTTGGGGTTACCCGCCAGCGCGACATGGATCTGAGAATCCGCCATTCAATCCTTCTTCCTTGTATGCCCGCGCTGCTTTCTCCGCGCGGGCTGGATATTGTGCTTCAACGTTGCTGCATTAAGTTAGAAAAACCTAACTTTATCTGCAGAAATATGTGCCACCGGCCCTTACTGGACCTCGACGACGGCAGCCTCCTCCTTGCGGATGGAGAGCTCGTAGCCACGCACGTTGATCTCGACCGGATCTCCGAGCGGTGCAACCTTTACGACCTTGAACGAAGTGCCCTTGATGAGCCCCAGGTCCATAAGGTGGCGGCGCAGTGCACCCTCACCGTGAAGCTTGACGATGGTGGAGCTCTCGCCCACCTTAACGTCACCCAACGTCTTCATTTACTTGTCCCCCTTTCGGTTTTTTAAATGCTGCGGACTAACTGACGGTCATGATGTGCATGGCAACCTTGGAATCGATACCAAAGCGTGCGCCCAGCACCGTGACGATGATATTGGCGCCACTCGAGCTCACCACGTGAATTTCGCTGCCCTCGACAAAGCCGAGGTCCTTGAGGTGGTGCTTCATATCCTCATTGCCCTTTACACGAGACACGCGCACGGTTTCGCCCGCTTTTACCATCGAAAGCGGCATTGCCGGCATCTGCGGTCCGCAAGACATGAGTGGCTCCTAACGTCAGTTCGTCCTCAACATCGACGCGGTAAAAGTTAACCACATCTATGTTCGCTTTAGTAAACTAGCACGTGGTTAACTTTTTGGAAAGGGTCCCCATTTAGATTCCGAAAAAGTTTCCTATACGAAACAAAAAGGCGCGGCAAAGAGCTGTCCTTTGCCGCGCCCTGTCATGCTTAGAGCGAGAGGTTTCTGATCGACGTGACGCAGGAAGCCTCGTCTACGCCCGAAATGCGGAAGATGATGTCCTCGCCGCACTCGCCGTAGAGAGCCATGAGCCCCATTACATCGCGGCCGTCGGTATGGCGATCGCCGATGCTGACCGATACGTTGCTACGATGCTTGGCAATTATGTCATAGAGCAGCGCAACCGGGCGGGCATGCAGTCCCAACGGATCTTTAATCGTCTTTGTAAACTCGACCATGTCCCCTCCCACGGCATCGCACATTCGGCCGGCAAACCCAGCCACGTGGTAGTTATTGTAGCGTTAGATGCTTGTCGAGAGCTCCTCTGAACACCTCGTGGGCAAAAAGTGGCAAATATGAGTACTGTCACCAATTTAGTAGCAGCAAAATCGAGAGCAAATTGCCTACTTTGAGCGATTCGAAGAGGTTGAAAGCCGTCAAACGCCCTTTAAAGGGGGTTATATAAATTGATTTTGAGCCCGTTTTTGCTCAGAACAGGCCGAATAATATGACACCTCTTTTGCAACAGTACTCATATTTGGCATTTTTTGACCACGGGGTCCAAAACCATGCCCCAAAACACAAAGGGGGGCCTCGTAAGGCCCCTCCTTAGGAAAGGGAATCGATTTATTCCACAGCCGTAGATTAATCCTAGCCGCTACTCCATCATGTCGAGGACGGAGGGGCGCAGCTCGCTCTCGGCGGCCTCGGGATCGGTCTCGCGCAGGCGGTTGATATAGCGGTTGTACCACATCACGGCAAGGCCCAGGAAGACAACCACACCGCCAACGTTGTAGACCAGCGTCAGCCACAGCGGCTGATCGAGCGGGATGGTGCCGCAGACAAGCACAAAGCAGAAGACCACAAGCAGGAATGCGGCAACGACCAGACCAAAGCTGCGCGAGCCCATGCGGAAGTCACGGGGAGCGGCGTCGAAGTTCTTGCGCAGCATAAAGTAGGCAAGCAGGATCAGCAGCGGCGGGAGCAGAGCAGTGGCAGCCGTCATGTTGGTGACGATCATGAGCAGGTCGTCGAGGTTACCAGATCCCAAGGCCGGGATGATCAGGATGGGGACGACGATGGCGAACTGCAGCCAAGCGGCGCGGGCGGGAATGCCGTGCTCGTTAAGCTCGACGATCTTGCTACCAAAGACGCCCTTGGGGATCTCGGTGAAGAAGACCTTGATGGGAGCAGAGGTCCACATCATGAGGGAGCCCAGCGTGGCAGCGAGAAGGATCAGGCCAATGACGCGCGTGGACACTTCCATGGGAATGCCAAAGTGGGCAAAGACAGCGCCGAATACGTCGAAGATACCGGTGGAGATGGCAACACCGCCCTCGGGAATGAACAGGTTGACCAGCAGCGAAGCACCTGCGTACAGAAGGCCGATGGTCAGGCCGGCGATAACGACGGTGCGCACGAAGGCCTTGACGCCGCCCTTAAGGTCGTTAAGGAACACGCCGACAGACTCAGCGCCGCCAACGCCCTGGATGATCCAGGCAAGCGTACCGAAGAAGCCCCACATAGTTGCGAAGTTGCTCATGTCGGGAGCCATGTTAGCGGGGGTAGGAGCCGTAGCGAACTCGACGCCGCCAAAGGCAGCAGCCAGGGACAGCAAGATGAACACGGCAGTCAGGCCGAGAGCCGCGGTCGAGCCGAAGGAGGAAATGGAGCCGATCCACTTAGCGCCCTTGGTCGAAACCCACGTGGCGATAGCAAAGACGACGATCTCGATAATGGTGATCCACAGCTGCGAGAGCTCGGCATTGGCACCAAAGAACACGTAGCTCGCGTAAATGATGACGTTGGGCAGGACGGACGCAAAGTAGAACAGGTTAACGAACCAGTAGCTAAATGCCGTCAGGAACGCCCAGCGACCACCCATCGAGGTCTTAACCCATGCGTACACGCCAGACTCGGAGTCCCTGTTGAGGCCGACGAACTCAGCGGTAACCAGGGTATAGGGGACAAAGTACAAAAGCGTGGCGAAGAAGAACGACGGCGCAGCTGCCAAGCCGATGGCCGCGTTGTTGTTGATGATGTTCTTGATACCGAACACGGCGGCGACCGTCATGCCCAGCAGAGCGAACGAACCGATCGTTCCTCGTTTTTCAGAGCTCATAAGCCCTCCCAATCATCCGTTATATCTCATCTAAAACCGTCCGGACTGCAAGCGCAATCGTGGACGGCGCACCTGCTAAGGGGAATGGGGAAAAGGGAGTCAACAAAGCCATCCCCCTTAACGGCGCGAAGCAAACGTCCAAACGGACGAATACTACTTGTTGGGGAAGGAATAACCTTCAACCGTCACGTGCAGTACCACGACGCGGGGATCCGCGGCATCGGCCACGACACGGTAGGCCTCGTCGATCTCGACGACGGCAACGCCGCCGGCGGGAATCGTCACGGTCTCCCCCGTACCCTCAAAGCGCTCGCGATCGTCGATATCGCTGTAGGCGCGCGTGCGGGTAAGATCCGTCTTGGAAGCCACCTCGACAGTCAGGTCGCCGTCGAGCGGGGCGAGCACGGCATGGTAGCGCCGGTGACCGACCAGATCGGCGGTAACTGCCTCGTGGGCGTTCACCCACCAGTACACCAACGAGTCGCCGATGGAGTACGCCACATCGTGCTGCAGTTCAGAAACGCCGTCGAGCGCCTGACCGGTACGCATCCACTTCTTGACAGACTTCATCTGAGCGTCGAAATCGGCGCGCGAGTTAAAGACATGCATGACTTATGCCTCCTTAATGGGTGCCAGCGCCTGAGCCAGATCGGCAGACGTCAGCGGTCGCAGGGACACCTCAAAGCTGAAGCTCTCAAAACGGGTGCGGTAGGAATCGAGCACCTCGGAACCCCAAGAGTTCGAACCAAGGCCGAGCAGCTGGTCGTTGATATTGACCGTAACCGTGTCGCCCTTGACAAGGTCGTAGACGTGCTTGGCGTTATCGATGGCCTCGCAGCTATAGGGCCATGCCGAGAACGAGAACGGGTTGGAAGCGGCGTCGCTCGGACGCGTCACGACCAGACCGTCACCGTGGCTAGAGCGCAGGGCGACCCAACGGGTGCCCTCGCGGTTAGCGCAATCCTGAGGCATAACGTAGGGCGTGAACATGTCGTCGACCGTAGTGCGGTAATGACCGACCGGGTTGGCGCGCAGCGAGTCCGGATAGTTCTCGCCCGGGCCGTGGCCATACCACTCGACGGCACGATCGCAACCGGGGACCTCGAAGGAGATGCCGATGCGCGGGATGATATCCGAGTAATCGCCGTAGGGCTCGCCGGAAACCTTGAGGTCGACGCGACCGCTCGGAAGCACGGTGTAGACGAGCTCGACGCGCATGCCGAACGCGCGGACGGGAGGAGCGATACGTTGGCTCACGGTAACGACGACCGCATTGCCGTCCTGCTTCCAAGAAACCTTGCGGGTAGACGTCTGCATCACATCGATGAAGTTGTCCTTCCACAGGGAGTCATACTCCTGGGCGTGGTTATCGACGAGCGGATGCCAAAAACCAACCTGGGGACCAGAGGCCATTACGTCGCGGCCGGATGCCTTCCACTCGCTCACGGTACCGTTGACTTTGCTGAAGGTCAGCTCGCCGTTGAGGGAGTGGATGCGGATCTCCTGCTCGGTCTCCTCAACCGTAAGCTCAGGACGAGCGGGGGCTACGATGGCCGGCGCCGGATGGTTTGCGATGGCAAACTGGCTAGCGCCCAGCTGGAACATCGGCTCGCACCAGACGTGAGCGGCCATGGTGTAGGCGCGCACGGTCAGCAGGGTCTCGCCCACTGCGGCCTCGCGAATCACCAGCGGCAGCTGGACGGACTCGCCGGGGGCAACCGCGCCGGGCATGAGCGTCTTGCGGCAGACCACGTCGCCGTCCACCAGGGTCTCGGCCGACAGGCAGACATCCTCGAGGGTGGTGAACCAACGCTTGTTGGTGACGGTCAGCTCGCCTGCCTCGGCGTCATAAGCCATGCGGACCGGGCAGATGACCTGGCCGTACTCGGTAAGGCCCGGGCTCGGCTGCTGCCAGGGGAACACCATGCCATCGATGCAGAAGTTGCTGTTGTTGGGGTAATCGCCGTTGTCGCCACCATACATATCGTAGGCAACGCCGTCCTCGGTCACAGCAGCCAAACCGTGGTCGCACCATTCCCAGATAAACTGGCCTTGGATGCAATCCCAGCGATCGAAGACCTCCTGGTACTCGGACAGGCCTCCGGGACCGTTGCCCATGGAGTGACCGTACTCGCAGTTGATGCGCGGCTTGGGGAACGGATGCTCACCAAAGTCGTTCATCTGCGAAACACGGGAGTACATCGTGGAAATGACGTCGACGGTATCGGCGTTGCGGTCCTCCTCGTAATGGACCGGACGATCATCGAGCTCGTGAGCCTTGGCGTACATCGCGCGGATGTTGCAGCCATAGCCGCTCTCGTTGCCCATCGACCACATAATGATGCAGGCATGGTTGCGTTCCTGCATCACCAGGCGCTCAATGCGGTCGACGTAGGCCGGCTCCCATGCCGGGTCGTCGGTGACCAGGGCGATATTGCCGATATTCTCGAAGCCGTGGCTCTCCATATCGGTCTCGGCGACCAGCATGATGCCATACTCATCGCACAGCTCGTAGAAGCGCGGGTCATTGGCATAGTGAGAGGTGCGCACCGCGTTTATGTTGTGCCGCTTCATGAGCTCCAGGTCGCGGCGCATGCGATCGAGGCCCACGGCGCGACCCTTGTGATCGTCGTGATCGTGGCGGTTGACGCCATGCATCTTAAAGTAAGTGCCGTTGAGGTAGATATGATTGCCCTCGACCGTCACCTCGGCAAGTCCCTGGCGATGCGGAACGTACTCGCTGACCTCGTCGCCGTCGTAGACCTCAAACGTAAGGTCATAGAGGAAGGGGTCCTCGGGGTTCCAGAAGTGGGCATCGGCAACGCTGCACTCGGCATGGCCATCGACGCACTCGCCCGTAGCGACCACGTTCTCGCCATCGCTGAGCGTAAACACGACGCGGGAAGCGCCCTCGGCCACCGTATCGAGCGTGATCAGAGCGGCATCGCCCTCGCGGTGCGTGCGGAACCTAAAGTCGACCAGGTGCGCGGCGGGACGCTGCATAAGGTACACATCGCGGAAGATGCCCGAGGCCCACCACATGTCCTGATCCTCGATATAGCTGCCATCGCTGTACTGCAGGACCTTGACCGCAAACAGGTTGTCGCCCTCGACGAGCGCGTCGGTCACGTCGAACTCGGCAGACAGGCGCGAGCCCTTGGTCATGCCGATAAACTGACCGTTGACGTACAGCTCACCATAGCTCTCGATGCCGTCAAAGCGAATGATCTCGCGAGCGCCGGCAGGCACGGCGGGAAGGTTGACGATGCGCTGGTAGACGCCCGTGGGGTCGTCGGAGGGAACGAACGGCTGATCCACCGGGAACGGGAAACCCTCGTCGGTGTAGGCAAGGTTGCCATAGCCATCCACCTGCCACAGGTGCGGAACCTCCACGTGATCCCACTCGGGCTCGTACGTAGAGAGCTCCTCGTTGGAAACGGCAGCAGGCCCCTCAAAGAGGCGGAACTGCCACGAGCCGGACAGCTGGACAAACCCGCGCGACAGCTCGCGGCTGTACGTAGCGGCGAGATCGGCGGTCTCGTAACCCATAAAGTACGCATGGGGTGCCAGGCGGTTCCTGTGGGTGAGCGCTTGGTTTTCCCAATCGTTAATGGCGTCCATGGTGATGCTCCTTCGTCATCGTAGTGATTCTTGTGCAACCGGTTGTCCTTATCTTACGGGCGATGCAAAACCCTGTGCAACCGGTTGTCCGCTGAACGGTCGATTCTGCCGGATTAACGGTGCAACCGGTTGTACAACCGCCTCACTTATGTCACCCTGAGTATCGAAACTCAGCGCAAAACATCATTCTTAAGCTCGTAGGCAACCGCCACGCCCGCTGATATCTCACCCACACGAGACGTATTCGATTGCGGCTTGGTTGCAAAACGACACCTGTCACCGGATATCATGAACGCTGTTCAGGTGCACTATAGTAAGCTGTATCCGCACCAGCCCGTATCAGTGACAACATCGACCGCATTTTCCAGGAGACGCCATGACCCAACCAGTTCGCACCGCACCTACGCTTGCCGAGGTTGCCGCAGCTGCCGGCGTGTCGCGCTCCACGGCATCGCGCGCCCTCAACGATTCGCCCCGCATTAGCGAGGAAACCAAAAAGCGCGTCCGTGCGGCGGCCAAGAAAGTCAATTTTGTCCCCAACGCTCGTGGCCGAGCGCTCGCTGTCGGGCGCACGGAAATCATCGCCGTGCTCGTGACCGAGCCCCTGAGTGAACTCTTCAGCGACCCCACCTATAGCGAGTTTTTGAGCGGCATTACCGAGGAACTGTCGGAGTCATCCTATCTGCCCGTTATCTTGCAGGCGTCTTCTACGCATGAGCGCAACCGCGCACGCGAGCACTTTGAGCGCCGCTCGTTCGACGCCGTGATCGACGTCTCCCCCTACAAGGGCAGCGAGCTGCTCGAGGTGCTGCGCGAGCTGGGCGTACCCACCGTGTTGTGCGGCCAGCTCGAGGGCCACCCCTATCGCGACGTGTTCTCGACAGTCTACTCTGACGACGAAGAGGGCGGACGCTTTGCAGCGCTCGCTATGAAAGAGCGCGGGCGCAAAGATATCGTCGCCGTGTTGGGACCGCAAGACAACCCCGCTGTTGTCGACCGCCTGCGCGGCTACCGCACCGTCCTGGGCGAAGACCTCCCAGGCGCAAACGTTATCTATACCGGCTGGAACAGCGGAGACGGCTATCAGGCCATGCACCAGATCCTCGCGCGCGAGATTGCTTTCGATGGCGTGCTCTGCGGATCGGACCGTATCGCGGCTGGCGTCATCACCGCACTCAACGAGGCAGGCCTATCTGTTCCGGCGGACGTTTCCGTCGTCGGCTTCGACGATCACGAGATTGCGGCGCGCTGCGTCCCCGCGCTCACGACCGTCCGCCAGCCCCTGCGCGAAGAAGGCCACATGGCCGCCAACATTGCGCTCGACATGATCAAGGGCGCCGAGCCCACCACCTCCGTGATGCACATGCAGCTAATCCAGAGAGACTCGCTATAAGAAACTAGGACAGGCTTTCCGCCAGACAGTTGTTGCGGAAAGCCTGCCCCGTTTTGAGTGCTCATTCTGGGGCACAGTTTCCGTTAGACCGCTCAAGCGGAAACTGTGTCCCATTATTTTGCCGAATTCTGGGTCGCGCTTTCCCAGAGGACCCCCTTTGGGAAAGCGCGACCCGTTCTGGACGCAGATTCCGGGACGCACTTTCCGCAACGCCCGGTCATCCCATGCCCTCACAATCTCGACGTATAAAAAACGAGGGAAGGCACGTGTCCTTCCCTCGTTACGGGCAATATGTAGCCGCTTGCCTACATCAGGCGCAGGCTGACGTCCTTGAGCTGGGCGCCGGAAACGGCACTCGGGGCGCCCGACATGAGGTCGGAGCCGCTGGCCGTCTTGGGGAACGCCATGACGTCGCGGATGGAGTCGGAGCCGGTGAGCAGCATGCACACGCGGTCCAGGCCCAGGGCGAAGCCGCCCATCGGGGGCGCACCAAACTTGAGAGCCTCCATGAGGAAGCCGAACTGCGACTCGGCGCGCTCCTCGGTAAAGCCCAGGAGCTTGAGCATGGACATCTGCATTTCGGCGTTGTGGATACGCATACCGCCGCCGCCGGCCTCAAAGCCGTCCATGACAAAGTCGTAGGTGCAGGAACCGGCTGCCAGCGGGTCGGCCTCGATCTTGGCGATGTCGGTCTCGGTCGGCAGGGTGAAGGGCTGGTGCTCGGCAGCGTAAGCCTTGCGGTCCTCGTCCCAGTGGAACAGCGGGAAGTTGACGACCCACAAGAAGTCGTGGCCCTCGCGCTTGATCTCGAGCGCGTTAGCCATGTGGGAACGCATGCCGCCCAGGATCTCGTCGGAGAGCAGGCGCGGGCCGGCGGCGAACATCACAAGGTCGCCGGGCTCGACGTCCATGCGCTCGCGCAGGGCAGCCATCTCCTCGTCCGAGAAGAACTTGACGATGGGGCTGTTAATGGAGCCGTCCTCGCGGAAGGCGATCCAGGCCAGGCCCTTGGCGCCAAACGTGGAAGCCACGCCGGCAAGCTTATCGATCTTGGCGCGAGCCCAGGCACCGGCGCCCTTGGCGTTGATGGCCTTAACGACAGAGCCCTCCTCGTTCGCGGCAGTCGCAAAGACCTTGAACTTGGAGTTGGCGAAGATGTCGGTCAGGTCGACCAAGTGCATGCCATAGCGGGTATCGGGCTTGTCGGAGCCATAGGTGTCCATGGCCTCCCAGTAGTTCATGCGACGCAGCGGCGTGGGCATCTCGACACCCATGCGGCCGAAGGCGTCGGCCAGGACCTCTTCGAGCGCGCTCATGACATCGTTCTGGTCCACGAAGGACATCTCGATATCGACCTGGGTGAACTCGGGCTGACGGTCGGCACGCAGGTCCTCGTCGCGGAAGCACTTGGCAACCTGGTAGTAGCGCTCGACGCCACCGACCATGAGCAGCTGCTTCAGAAGCTGCGGGGACTGCGGCAGGGCGTAGAAGTTGCCCGGCTGAATACGGCTGGGAACGATGAAGTCGCGAGCGCCCTCGGGCGTGGACTTGAACAGGGAGGGCGTCTCGACCTCCATGAACTCACGGTTGTGCAGCGCCTCGCGAATGGCAAAGGTAAAGTCGGAGCGCAGCTTGAGGTTGGCCATCATCTCGGGACGACGAAGGTCCAGATAGCGATAGCGCAGACGGGTGTCCTCGCTGGTCTCGATGCCGTCCTCGATCTGGAACGGCGGGGTGACGGACGTGTTGAGCACCTCGGCGTGGTCGGTCAGGACCTCGATCTCGCCGGTCGCGAGCTTGGTGTTGGTGGTCTCCTCGCCACGGGAGCGCACGACGCCGTGGATCTTGATGGGCCACTCGGGACGCATGGTCTCGGCGATCTTAAAGGCGTCGCCGTCGGAGTGCTCGGGGTCGAAGGTGAGCTGCGTGATGCCCTCGCGGTCACGAAGGTCGCAGAAGATAAGGCCGCCGTGGTCGCGGCGACGGCTCACCCAACCGGTGAGGGTGACCTCTTCGCCCACGTTCTCGCGGCGAAGCTCACCGCAAGTACGGGTGTGCATGGAATGCTCGTCGATGGGACGGGTCTGGCTCATACCAGTGATCCTCCTTTATGGATCTGTGCCGCCCCGTGTCGTTCCGGGCGGCGTCGTACAGATTTGCCCAGCCTGCGTAAACCGCGCAGCCAGACATGGCGTTCTATCTTATCGCACTCGCGTCGATGTGCCGCGAAAAAGTGGCTCCTGCCCAAAGACTTGACGGAGACGAAACAATTGACGCGCCGCGACACCCGCCCGCGCTCGTCACGTGCGACAATATGCCCCAATAAAACAGCACTCGGAAAGGCCCGCCATGACTGCACGCCTCATCGTTATGGATATCGACTCCACGCTCATTAACCAGGAGGTCATCGACCTGTTGGGCGAAGAGGCCGGCGTGGGCGAGCAGGTGGCACAGATCACCGAACGCGCCATGCGCGGCGAGCTTGACTTTAAGCAGGCGCTCGAGGAGCGCGTGGGGCTGCTCGCCGGCCTGGACGAGAGCGTGTTCGAGCGCACCTTTGAGCGCGTGACATTTACCCCCGGCGCGTTGGAGCTTGTGCGCTCGGCACACAGCAAGGGTTGGAAGGTCGGCGTCGTGAGTGGCGGCTTTCACGAAGTCGCCGATAAGATCGTAGCCGCTGCAGGCATCGATTTTTGCCTGGCCAACCGCCTGGAAGTCGTGAACGGCAAGCTCACGGGTAAGCTGGCGGCAGACATTGTGACCAAGGAGTCCAAGCTCATCCAGCTGCTGGACTGGGCAGTTGAGTGCGGCGTCGATATGGCCCACACGGTCGCTATTGGTGACGGCGCCAACGACATCCCCATGATTCAGGCCGCGGGCACGGGCATCGCGTTTTGCGCCAAGCCCAAGACGCGCGAGGCCGCCCCGTTTGCCATCGACGAGCGCAACCTGATGCTCGCCATGGACATCATCCTGCGTGACTAGTCGATCCGTCTAACAACTGAATCAGTCTGTCCTATAGTTTCCGAACAATTTTGTCTTAGTGTTCGGAAACATACCCTTTGAGTGCTAGACTTTGCGCCGTCGAAGGGAACATATATGGATAAGCGAGATCTAGAGCAGCTGCTGAGCGATGTTGCCGGCGGATCAGTCACCCCTGCCGACGCCCTCACGCGCATCCAAACGGCTCCGACCGCCGATTTGGGCTTTGCGCAGCTCGATCTTTCGCGCGGGGTGCGCCAGGGAGCCGGCGAGGTTGTCTACGGGGCCGGTAAAACCGCCGAACAAATTGCCGCCATTATCGAAGCACTGCGCGATGCCGGCCAGGAGCGCATCCTGGTCACGCGCCTGGATGCCGAAAAGGCAGCCCGCACCTCGGAGCTCCTCGGCAACGGCATCGACCTGGGATATGCCCCGGACGCACAGCTCGCCCTCGTGGGCGGCAAGCCCTCCCCCACCGGCAACGGACGCATCGTCGTCGCCTGCGCCGGCACGAGCGACCTGCCCGTTGCCGAAGAAGCCGCATTAACGGCCGAGTTCTATGGCAACGAAGTCGATCGCCTCTACGACGTAGGTGTCGCCGGCTTGCACCGCCTGCTTGCGCATGCCGAGGAACTTGCCCAGGCGCAGGTGGTCATCGCCATCGCCGGCATGGAAGGCGCCCTAGCAAGCGTCATCGGCGGCCTGGTGAGTTGCCCGGTCATCGCCGTTCCCACCAGCGTGGGCTACGGCGCGAACTTTGGTGGCGTGGCCGCGCTGCTCGCCATGCTCAACTCCTGCGCCAGCGGCGTCTCGGTCGTCAATATCGACAACGGCTTTGGCGCCGCCTACCAGGCAAGCCTTATCAATCATCTGAGCGCTGGCACGCCCTGCGCCCGTTAAGGAGCATTTCATGTCCAACCATCAGCACGCGCTTATCATCGACGGCACCTCGGGCATCAGCGGCGACATGACCGTCGCGGCCCTGCTCGACCTGGGCGCCAGCGAGGAGCATCTGCGCGAACAGCTCGCCACGCTGCCGGTCGACGGCTTTACGATCGCTGTCACGCGCGTAAACAAGCACGGCATCGACGCCTGCGATTTCGACGTCCAGCTTGCAGAGGGCCTCGAGAACCACGACCACGACATGGCCTGGCTCTACGGCAACGAAGCGGCTGTCGAGCATATGCATGAGCATGAGCACCACCATCATGACCATGACGAGCACGAACACGAACACTGCCACGAGCATGACCATGAGGGCCACGGTCATGGCCACGAGGGTCACCATCACGCCCACCACCATCACCACCGTTCTTTGGCGGACGTCACCGCCATTATCGATGGCTCGCAGCTAAGCGATGGCGCCAAGCGTCGCGCCCTCGCCATCTTTACCGCACTCGCCGCCGCCGAGGCCAAGGCGCACGGCAAAACGCCCGAGACCGTCATGTTCCACGAGGTGGGCGCCGTCGACTCTATCGTCGACGTCTGCTCTGTCGCCATTTGCCTCGATGACCTGGATATTGAGGACATCGTGGTTGAGTCGCTCTCCGAGGGTCACGGTACCATCCACTGCGCCCACGGCCTTATGCCCATCCCGGTGCCCGCCGTCGTCAACCTATGCCAAGCAGGCAATATCGCCCTCACGCCCGCGCCGGTCGCCGGCGAGCTCGTGACGCCCACGGGCGCCGCCATCGTCGCCGCACTGCGCACGTCCGAGCACCTGCCGGCCCGCTACCGCATCGAGGCCGTCGGCTACGGCGCCGGTAAGCGCCCCTACGAGGGTTGCTCCGGTACGCTTCGCTGCCTGCTCGTTCACGCGGACGCATAGCCATGGATGCCCGCAAAACCAAAAGCCGCGCCGCTATTGTCACGGCGTTTTCCGAGCTCCTTCGCGAGGAGGACTACGGCAAGATTACCGTCGGCGACATTATCGCTCGCGCCCATGTGGGTCGGGCCACGTTCTACGGCCTCTTCAAAAGCAAAGATGACCTACTGTCCGAACTCGTGAGCGACATCTGCACCCACGCCCTCGACGATGACGGCACGCCCCTCGATGACCCACTCGTGCAGGTCGAGCATATCCTCAACAATCTCTGGGAGCGCCACCAGGGCGTACGTGCCCTCGTGGCCGGCGCCGGCTCACGCGTCTTCGCCGACTGCTTACGCAAGACCATCATGTCACGAGCAGCCGAAACCGTCCCTACCGACCCAAACGGCCCCGCCGCCACCATGGACCGAAGCTTCCTACTACACCATATAGCCTCAAGCTTCGTAGGAATGGTCCAATGGTGGGCCTGGCACAACTTCCAAGCCGACAAAGCCGACGTAGCCAAAGATTACCTATCAGCCATACAGCCCCTCTTCAGCTAAGTAAGCCCCCATCCCAAAGCGCCATCCCAGCAAAGCGCCCATCCCTTCCCCAAGTCACGTTTTCTTGTATGGGCACCCAAAAACAAAGCGCCCCTCCCATCCAAATTCAGATTTATATGTTGGGTTGCTTGTTCCAACGCGACTAAAATCCCGCAGCTGGCCGCATGGGGTAACTTCCCAGCGCATTCCGCAGGACGCAAAAAGGCTCGCCGCACGAAGTGCGCAGCGAGCCTTTTTGCATGTCCGAGGACGCGCTGGGAAGTTACCCCATGCGGCCAGCGGACAACTATGTAGCCTTGGACTAGAACATGCCCAAGAAACCATGCACAAACAACGCAGCCACGATGGCACCGACAAACGGCGCGATGCCAGGAACAAGCAGACCATACTTCCAGTTGTTGTCAGCCTTGTTCTTAATCGGCAGCACCTGATAGGCCATGCGAGGACCAAGGTCACGTGCCTGGTTCATGGCGAAGCCGGTGATGCCGCCCATGCCCATGCCAACAGCCCAAACGATCAGGCCGACGCAGATGGCGAGCATCAGAACGTTCTCGCCGGCGCGGCTAGCAGCAGCAAGGATGGCGCTGATGAACACGAAGGTGCAGATAGCCTCGCAGAAGAAGTTGCGGGCATAGTTGGTGCCCTCAGTGGTGGGGTTGGTCGAGAAAATGTTGCGCTGGGCAATGGGGTCGACGACACCATCGGAAGCCTTGAACTCATCGGCATACATAAACCAAGCGATTACGGCGCCCACAAAGCCGCCGAGCATATCGGCAAGCATGAAGGGGATGCAGCTGCTCCACGGCACCAGGCCCACGATGCACTGGGCAAGCACCATAGCCGGGTTCATGCACACGGCGCCGCCAAAGACAAACAGGCAGACCGAGATGCCAAAAGACCAGGTGGTGATGGCAAACATGTGGCCGGAGCCCTGATACTTGGTGCCCTTGAGCACGGTATCGCAGTGCACGCCCACGCCAAAGACGATCATGAGGGCCGTCGCACCGAATTCGCAGAGGAGTTTGGTAAGCATAAAACCTTATCTTTCTTGTCGGTTATAAACGATTCGTTTAGGCCGCGTACTAGTGCTGCGCGACGACAACGCCCAGGCCATCGGGAATGACGGCCACCTTGGCATCGGCACCCTTCATCTCAAAGGCGAGCTTGAGCGCCTCCTCGATAGTGTTGACCGGCGTCATGTGCATATCCTTGAGCATCTGGTGATCGCACAGGTCGGTGACCATGATCACAGGGTGATGCGCCAGGATGCGGGCAAAAATCTGGCTCGTCCACTGGTCGGGCAGGGTCTCGTCCTTGGGACGATCGATGCAGGCGCGCTCAAACTCCGCCGGATCGTTGTCGGCGATGTTGTGATAGAAGCCCTCGCCGCCGTGACCATCGGCACAACCGGCGACATCGATGATCACGCCGCCCTCGGGAAGTGTAGCCTCGGCAGCGCACATGCCCTTCACGGCCTGGTAGATGTTCTGGTCGAGCGGGTAGCCGCCGTTGGTGGTGATGGCGATCTCGCACTCGACGGGCTCAACGCCGGCAAGGCTCTTCACGAACTCGCAGCCAGCCTCGTGCGCCTTGTGGATGTCGCCGGCAAAGGAGCCAATGACCTCGTGCTTGCCGTTGAGCACCACGTTGAGCACAAAGGCAAGGTGGGCCATCTCGGCAGCGGCAAACATGTCCTCGCTCACGTGGTTGTGGCACAGGTTGCCGGCGCGCGAATGGGAATCGTTCACAAACTGGCCGTTGTGGTTGTACATGATGGTCTTGTAGCTGGCGATGCCAGGCAGGACGGACTTGCGGCTGCCAGAGAAACCGGCAAAGAAGTGCGGCTCAATGAAGCCCTCGGCAAGCAGCAGATCGCAATCGGCAGCAATCTTGTTGATGATGCACTCGCCACCAGAAGGCAGGATGCCGATCTTTTTCATCATGCTGTCGTCAGTCGCGACGTGCATGACGATTTCCTCGTTGGCAACGATCTCCTCGCCATACTTGTTGACGAGCTCCTCGTGCGTCGACGGACGGTGCATACCCGTAGCAACCAGAATGCGAACGCGCGCCTCAGGCGCAGCGGAGTGGATGTGATGCAGCAGAATAGGCATTGTCACACGAGAGGGAACGGGACGCGTATGGTCGGAGCTAATGATGACGATATCCTTCTTGCCAGCACAAAGCTCCTCGAGCGAAGGCGAGCCATAAGGGTTGGCAAGCGACTCCTCTACCAGCTCTTCCTGAGATTTTGTAGTCTTAAACTCGTTTTGATGACCTTCCATCACACCCGCGAAGTTCTTATCCTCGAGCTCCAGATGCAACGTTTTGTGGTCAAACGGCAGTTCACATTCAAACAATGATGAGCGCCCTCTTCCTTTCAACTGACACACTAGATAAACCGTTGGAAGGATACGCCGCTCACCGAAAAACACCACCGCCCGCCGACTCATTAACACAACGTTCATATTTGACCCACAACAAAACGGCCGCGATCCCAAAAAGGACCGCGGCCGCTACAGTCGTAAGGCGAGAAGCGCCAAATGCGCCACCAGGATAGACCCCCTCCAAAACGCGCGAAGCGCGCCATTCTTCTCCTCAACTCTAATCCCTGAAGACCGAGGACGAAGGGACCCGATGGGTTTCCCTCTGAATGCATTCCGCAGCACGAAGCCCCCTTATCCGCAGCTCCGAAGGAGCAGGATAAGGGGGCTTCAAGTGCGAGGACGCATTCAGAGGGAAACCCTTCGGGTCCCGGTGAGAGCCACAGGGCTATCGATTACCCCGTGTTTTGCAATCCTGCCGAGACGCCGGTCACAGTCGAAAGAATCAGGCTCATGTACTCGGCCTTCTTCTCCTCTGCCATCTCGTCCTGGTTCATACGCACCTCGCGAAGGGCGCGGACCTGAGCGATGGACAGGGCGTCGACGTAGGGATTACGCACACGGACGGCGCAGCCGAGCACACGGCGGCGCTGCAGCGGCCATTCGTCACCGACGATGGCAAGAACCCACTTACGCGTGAGCTGCATCTCGGTGAAGACCTTCTCGGACAAATCCTGGCGATCGCCCAGGTGCAGGTACATCTTGGCGATGCGCTGGTCGGTCTTGGCGATCGACATCTCGATGTTGTCGATAAAGGTGCGGAAGAACGGCCACTCCTGGTAGGCAGCCTTGAGCTGGTCAAGGTCGCCAAACTGCTCGCAGGCGGTGCCCAGGCCGTACCAAGCGGCCAGGTTAATGCGCGCCTGGCTCCAGCTGAAGATCCACGGAATGGTACGCAGGTCGTCGAGCGACTTGGCACCCAGACCGCGCTTGGCCGGGCGCGAGCCAATCGGCAGCAGACCGACCTCGGTCAGCGGCGTCACGGTCGAGAACCACGGTGTAAAGTCCTCAGTGTTCAGCAGGTCCAGATAGCGCTCATGGCTTACTGCGTTGAGCTTCTCGGCCATATCCCAGAACTTCTGCGTGGTCTCGGTGTTGGTCTTCTCGACGCTCGGAGCCGACTGCAAAAGCGTTGCGGCGGCAACGGACTCAACATGGCGCTGAGCCAGCGTGCGGTTGCCGTAACGGGCAAAGATGACCTCGCCCTGCTCGGTGAGCTTAAAGAAGCAGTTGACCGAACCCTTGGGCTGCGCCAGCACGGCCTTGTTGGCCGGACCGCCGCCACGGCCCACGGCACCGCCGCGACCGTGCATGAGCACCAGATCGATATCGTTTTTCTCGGCCCACTTGGCAATGCGCTCCTGCGCGGAGTGCAGCGCGAGCATGGCCGTGGTAGGACCGGCATCCTTGGAGGAGTCGGAGTAGCCCAGCATGACCTCCATGCGGCGGTTGGTCTGGGCAAGGCGCTTTTGCACCACGGGCAGCGTAAGCATCTGGTCGAGCACGTCGACGCAGCCCTCGAGGTCCTCGAGCTGCTCAAACAGCGGGATCACGTCGAGCTCGGGGACATCCTCCTCGTGTGCAAAGGACAGGTGGGCAAGCTCAAAGACGTCGGCCACATGCTGGGCGCTCTTGGTGAACGAGATGATGTAGCGGTGCGCCATCTTCTTGCCGTAGCGCTTTTGGATGGAACCGATAGCACGGAAGGTATCGATGACCTCACGCGTCATGGGCTGCAGGTCGCCATGGATACCGTTCTCGTGGATATCCTTGAGGGCGCGGGCATGCACCACGGAGTGCTGACGGAACTCCATCTCGACCATATGGAAGCCGAAGGACTCGACCTGCCAGATGATGGTCTGGACCGGGCCGTAGGCAGCACGGACGGCACCGCAAGCGGCCAGCGAGCGCTGGACGACACGCAGGTCCTCCAGGAACTCATCGGCGCTGTGGTACATGGTATCGGTGATACGGCGCACGGTGGCGTTCAGACGGTCGGCCATGACGAGCATGACGGCGCGATGCGGCTCGTGCTCGGAAATCAGCTCGGCGCGAGCCGTGTACTGAGCGCTCATCTCGACCTGATGGTTCCACAGGTTCATGAGCTCTGCCGACGGCTTGCTGTAGGCGGCCTCGAGCGTAAGGTTGCGGCCGATGCGGCGGCACTTGTCCTCGAGCTTGAGCACCATGTGCGTGAAGTACTTGGCGGCGACCTCGCGGCTCACCTTGGCGGTAACGTTGGGGTTACCGTCGCGGTCGGAACCGATCCAGCTGCCGGGATGGAAGAACGCCGGGCACAGCGGCGGCACGGTGCCGGCCTTGTCGCCCAGCACCCAGTCGTCAAAACGACGGTAGATGACGGGGATCACATCGAACAGTGTGTTATCGAAGATGTCGATGATGGTATCGGCTTCCTCGACCGGCGTGGGCTTCTTGAGCGCGATGGGGCTCGTGCGCACCAGAGCGTCAATCTCCTGCAGCATATGGCGCTCGTTCTCCACCAGGTCGGAGCCGCCCAGGCGCGGACGCTCCTCCAGCAGGTTGGAGATACGGCGAATCTTGCCCTCGACGGCCTTACGACGGGCCTCGGTGGGATGTGCGGTAAAGACAGGGTGGAACTCGAGCTTGTCGAGCAGCTCGTTGGCGCCCTCGACACCCATCTCGTTTACCAACTGGTGATAGGCGACGGTGAGTTCGTTGGCGGGATCGACCTCGGTATCGGTCGACGCACCTGCCTCGCGCTCGCGCAGCTGCGTCACGCGGTAGTTCTCCTCCGACAGGTTTGCCAGATGGAAGAAGCTCGTAAAGGCGCGGACAATAACCTGCTGCTTATCGAGCGGCAGGCTGTCAATCAGATCGACGACCTCACGAAACGCCACAGCAGTAGGCTCGTCGGCGGTGGGCACGCCCTGCTCGTCGACGGACTCGTCGGCAGCACGGGCGCCGGGGTTTCCGGCATTGGCCACAATCTCGGCCGTCAGGATCTTGTCGAACAGGTCCGCGATCTCGGGATCATACTCGCTAAGCACACGGCGCTCCAGGCGCAGGAACAGCGCCAAGTTGTCGCGCAGCTCCTCGGGGATCTCGATCTCGGCGAGACGCTCCCTGGACTCGGCATTCGAGCCGATTCGGTTAACGAGGCGGTTGACCACGGCAGCGACGCGCGCCGCGGCTTCGGGTACAGACTGGTTGCTTAGGTTCTCAGCCACGTTTCCTCCCATTCCTCCTTCTATGCACGTAACATGCGGTATTCATTATAGGCGCTTGGGAAATACTTTCGACACTGATTGCGCTTTACCACACAAAAGTATTTTCTGCATTGCAAGGGTTTTTGCCCTAAATGGTCGTATTTCTCGGTGGACGGCATACACAAACGGGGGTATTCCGCATAAAAGCGAAACACCCCCGTAACAATCGTTCGCCGCGAGTGGGACGTGTTAGCGGACCCGCAGCTCAAAATGATGCGCTACAGGCGCTCGCGAACCGACTCGACAACGTTGGCCAAATCGACCAGCACCTCGTCATGGCTCTCCATGTCGCGCACCTTGACCTTGCCGGCGGCAAGCTCGTCGCCACCCAGGACCAAAATGAGCTTGGCGCCCACCTTATCGGCCTGCTTGAACTGGGCCTTGAGCGAACGGCCCTGATAGTCTGCCTCGGTCACGATGCCTGCGGCGCGAAGCTCCTGCGTGATGGCAAAGACGTTCTGGCGCAGCTCCTTGCCGGCATTGGCGACGTAGACGCACGGGGCCTCCTCGGCACCCAGGTCGCTGCCAAAGGCCTGCAGGGCCAGCAGCGCACGCTCAAAACCGACGGCAAAGCCGACGCCTGCCGTGGGCTTGCCACCCTCGAGCTCGACCAAGCCGTCATAGCGACCGCCGCCACCGATGGAGCCGACGCCGGCGCCGGGAGCCTCGACCTCAAAGACGGTACGGGTGTAGTAGTCCAAGCCACGCACCAAGGTGGGATCCTCGACATACTCGATACCCGCCGCATCCAAATAGCGCTTGACCTGCTCGTAGTGCTCGCGGCACTCATCGCACAGGTTGTCGCCCATCAGCGGTGCGTCGGCCATGATTTCGCGGCAGTGGTCGTTCTTGCAGTCGAAGGCACGCAGCGGATTGAGCTCGGCGCGCTCGCGGCACTCGTCGCACATCTCGTCGGCGTGATCGAGGATAAACTGCTTGACCTGCTCGCGATAGGCCGGACGGCATTGGGCATCGCCCATCGAGTTAATGAGCAGACGGAGCTTGGAAAGATCGAAACCAAGGCGCTTGTAGAACTCCATGAGCATGATGATGCACTCGGCGTCTGCTGCCGGATCGGGAGCGCCGAGCCACTCGATGCCCACCTGGTGGAACTGGCGCAGGCGACCCTTCTGGGGACGCTCGCCACGGAACATGGCCTCGGCATAATAAGCCTTAAACGGCGTGGAGCCCTGGGGCACCAGGTTGTTCTCCACGACGGCGCGCACCACACCGGCCGTGCCCTCGGGACGAAGCGCCAGGCGCTGCTTGGGCTTGAGCTTGCTATCGGTGCCCTCAGCAAAGACTCGCTCCAGGTTGGCGCCGCTAAAGACGCGGAACATCTCCTTGCGCACGACGTCGGTCGACTGGCCGATGCCGTGGACAAAGACGTCCACCTGCTCGATCGCGGGCGTCTCGATGGGCTTAAAGCCAAACGGCTCGAATACGCCGGCCGCAATCTGCTGCATCTTTTGCCAAGCGCGCATCTCGGCGCCGATAAGGTCGCGGGTTCCCTCCGCCTTCTGTGCCTGCATGGGCAAACACCTTTCTTTTGTATCGCGTCATAGGTAGTGGTCATTATACGGCACAAACACAAACAGCGGCGGTGCATCTGACCGAACGAGGGTATGGGGACTCGTTCGGCCAGATGCACCGCCGCGGTGTGCAATCTGCAATCCTTCCGCCTCTTCGGATCACAAAATCCGTTGGACGGAAAGACTTCGGGTCATCTCTTGAGCCCGTGGCTGCATGGGAAACCGAATGACGGTACGAGCATCCATTCGGCTTCCAAGGCAGCCACGGACAAAACGGGGCAAAGAGCTACGAGCGACGTCGTCCCTACTCCCCCGCCACGCTCGCGCGCAGCTTAGCCGCGATGGGCTCAGACGCCAGCAGGAACACCAGCATTGCCACCGAGCACGCCAGGCACACGATCCATGTGCTCGTAAAGGAGCCCGTGGCATCGAACAGTATTCCCGAGACGATGGCGCCCACCGTGCCGCCAACCATCTCGAGCGAGGTGATGGTGCCCGTTACCTTGCCCAGGTCGGCCATGCCAAACTGCTTAGACGCAGCGATCGTGGGCGTTGGAGATGTTGTACTGCGCAAGAGAAATTCCCAAGTCGCTGACGATGAGCGGCTGGAACAGGCTCATGCAGTTGACGAAAATGGTGTAGCACGTGGCCATGATCACGAAGCCAGAGGCCACCACGAACCAGCCGGGGAAGAACTTACGCTGCTGGGACATACTGCTCCTTTTTAACGAACGAGTAGCAAGATTGGGTGCTACCGGTGGTCGGCGATGTAGCCCAAAGCGACGGCGGCATAAGCCGCGGCGCCAAGGGGAAGCTCGGCATCGCTAAAACGTGCCTTGGGATGATGCTGAGCAAAGTGCTCGTCCGTATCAGTCACGGCAGCGCCCACGGTAAAGTACGCACTCGGGATCTCGCTCGAGATCAACGCGAAGTCCTCGCTCGCCATGGCGTGGAACAGCGGCAGGAAGGCAGCCTTGGGCAGCACCGCGCCCACGTAGCCAAGCGACGCCTGCGTCATGCCGTCGTCGAGTACCAGCGGCGGAACATCCGAAAGCGTCTCGATAGTCGCCGGCGTGCGATACGTTGCGGCCACGCCGTTGACGACCTCGGCGATGCGGGTCTTGAGGTGCTCCATGAGCTCGACGTCGAAGCCACGCAGCGTTCCCTCAAGCACACAAGTGTCGGGAATGACATTTGCGGCCTGACCGCCGGCGAACTTGCCAATGGTAAGCGCGACCTCCTTGGCCGCCGGCACCTCGCGGGAGATGAGCTCCTGAAGCGCCAGATGCACATGGACGCCGGCCGTGATGGGGTCGATGCAGATCTCGGGGCTCGAGCCATGGCCGCCCTTGCCCTGAAGCGTGATGCGAAAACCGTACACGCCCGAGAGCGCCGGGCTGCCGTAGAGCACCAGGCCAAGCGGCGACTGGCTATTGACATGTATGGCGAAGGCGGCCTGGGGACGCGGGTTCTGCAGCAGACCGTCGGCGATGGCGGCGCGGGCACCCTCAAAGGTTTCCTCGCCCGGTTGGAACAGCAACTTAATCGTGGCGTTGGCGTCGACAAGCTCGGACTCGCGGGCCTTGAGCAGGCGCGCCGCACCAAGCAGCGCCGTCGCGTGCATATCGTGTCCGCATGCGTGCATGCAGCCGTTCGTAGAGGCGAAAGGCTCGCCTGACTCTTCAGCAACAGGCAGGGCATCCATGTCGCCACGGAGCATGATGACCGTACCGGCCTGTTTGTCCGTGCACGTACCGTTACCCCGAGCAGCAGCTGCCGCGCCGGCACCGATTAGGCCAACGACACAGGAGCCGTCAACAAGCACGGCATAGGGAATATCCATCTCGTCCAGACGCGCCTGGATAAAGGCGGACGTCTGCGGAAGGTTGTTACCGAGCTCAGGCGTTTGATGGAGATCATGGCGCCATGTGGCAAGCTCGTTGGCAAACGCCTGAGCTTCTGCAACAAGACCGTCACCGATAGCGGCCTGCGCCGCCACGGTGGCCTTGGACGCTGATTGCGGTTGAAGATCGGACTGAGCTAGTGCCATAAATGCCCTCCAGTAACGTTTTTGCAGTAAGCACTTTGATAGCGTAAAGCGCAAGGTACAACTTTAAGGGCGAGGCATAAAAAATGCCGCCCCAGGAGGGCGGCGCAACAAGTTGTTTACAATTGCGGGCGCGGCTTTCGACGCAAAAAATCGAAGTGAGTCTCGCTCAAGATAATCGACAGGAAGATAAGCACAAAGCCGGCGAGCAGGCGCGAGGTGAGCGCCTCCCCCATCAGCAGCACCGAAAACAACACGCCCGAAGGCGACTCCATCGAAAGGAGCAGCGAGCCCGTCGAAGCCGGGACATGCGCCAGGCCGACGTTTTGGATGAGCAGAGCCACGCATGTGCAGCCCACCGAGAGAAACGCCATCACACAGATAAAATTCGGCGTCCACACGGACAGAGGCGCCTGGGTCTCGAATAGCAGCGACGAGATCAGGCTCAGCACGCCATTGCCCACAAACATCCAAAACGTGATGACGTTGATGTCCATTTTGCGACCGTACTTGGCGGTCACCGCCATCTGGATGGCGAAGAAAACCGCGCCGCCCAGCGTAATGGCATCGCCGATGTTGAACTCGACGCTATCAAGCGCCACCAGGCCAATGCCCGCCAAGCACAGCAGTGCCGCGCCCAGATTATAGCGGGTGAGTTTTTCGCCGCTCAGAAAATAGCTCGCAAACGGCACAAGGATACAGTACGTGCCCGTCAAAAATGCATTCTTGCCCGCCGTAGTATGTGCCAGACCGACCGTCTGCAGCGCATAGGCCGCCCACATGAGCACGCCCATACTCAGGCCAACGATCAGGTTGCGAGCGTTGAGGTGCGCGATGATGCGCTTGTGGAAGACGGCAAACATGACCAACGCTGCGGGCAGAAAACGTACATAGAGCAGCGCGAACACCGGAATGGTGCCGAGTGCGTCCTTCATAGTGGTAAAGGAGTAGCCCCAGATGACCGCCACCGAAAGGAGCAGAACCTTCCAGAACAACGGCGAACGAGCACCGGCACCACGGGAGGTGCCGCCCGCACCCAGGTCCTCGCGAGCAACAGGGCTATCGGGCATGTTTTCAATTTCGTTGGCAGCGTATTGGGCCATGGAACATCCTCACACTCAAACTGGGCGTGGTGTCCGCACGCGTATGGCTGCGTGCCGCCTCATGGTCAAATAAAAACGGGACGCGCCGGACCCCCGGCACGCCCCGCTACTGTAGCAACAACCAGCGTTGCACCGCAATCCAGCCCACTAAAGCGTCAGCAAAGTGAACCTCGATGTTTTGTCAATGTCACGCTGTTGCACTAAATAAGCTTCGTGCTTTCAAGCTTTTCGATGATCCAGTCGTTGGCCTTGATGACCGGGCGGCGGAAGACGACGCCCAGGCCCAGCGACGGAATCAGATAGCTCGCCAAGATACCCAGCTCAACCCAGTACTCCATATGGTAGGCGCCAGCCATGGCGGCGTGCATGGCGTTGATGCCGTGGGTAAACGGCAGGAACGGGTAGATCGCCCGGAACACGGGGCCGGTCATCTCGATGGGGAACGTACCGCCTGAACCGCCGACCTGCATGACCAACAGCACGACAGCGAGCGCCTTGCCGATATCGCCAAACGACACGGTGAGCGTGTAGACGATATTGGAGAACACGAGACTCGCGACCCAGCCCGCCAGCACAAACTGCAGCGGGTTGTCGCACTGAATGCCAAAGAACAGAATGTCGCCCGCGCACACGAGCGTTGCCTGCAGCAGGGCCAAACCGCCAAAGAACAGGTAACGGCCCAGATAGATCTCGTGCAGGCGTACGGGGATGAGCTCGTTGATAAGCTCATCGTCAACCGAGACCTTCATCATGGCCGCCAGAACAATCGAGCCCACCCACAGCGACAAAATCGTGTAGAACGGCGCCATGGCCGAACCGTAGTTGCGGATCGGATAGACCGGCTTGCGATCGAGCGCAACGGGGCCAGAAAGCGACACGGCGAGGCCCTCGGGGTCGTTGCCAATCATTGTCTTAATCATGGCCAGGTCACCCGACATCAGAGCGCTATCAAGCTCGTCCTTAAAAGCGCTGATCTTGTCCGACGCCTTGCCCAACCGATCAGAAGCCTTGTTGACCAGCGTCGCAGCCTTGGAGAGGCCCTTTGCGAGCGAGCCAGAGGCGTCGGTCAGACCGCTCACGGCGCTATCCAAGTCACCCGAGATACCGTTCAGGGAATCCAGAACGCCCGAAATGGTCTTCTTGAGCTCCTTGGCCTTAACCGAGAACGTGGAATCGTAGTCGGACTTGGCTCCCGAGATACCCGCCTTGGCATCGGCGATGGCCTGGTCGACCTCGGCACGCGAGTTGTTGACCTCCGCCATGCCGTCCGAAAGGGACTTTGCGGTCGCCGTCAGGTCCTTCGCATTGTTGCGGTACTCCACGGCAATTCTGCCCAGCGACGTCGCAGCGGACTCGAGACCGTCTTTGAGCTTGTCATCACTCACCTGGTCGGCAAGGTTGCGGAGCTGATCGGCCATCGCATCGATATCGTCAGCACGCGTATTGAGCGCCGCTGCGGCTTCGTTGAGCTGAGACACCGTAAGGTAAACATGCTGATTCGCGGCATCGAATGCCTTCGCAAGCTCGGCGGACACGTTGTCGAACGAGCCCGCGCTTCCGTCAATCGCCGCGTCAACGGCATCGTTGGCGGCCTTGAGCGCTTCCTTGGAATCATTGATGCCGCTCTTGGCGTGCTCCATCAGCTGCTTCGTCGACTCATCAACGGTGCCCGTCTGCTTGAGCATGCCGCCCGCCGATGTCAGTGAATCGGACGTGGAGCTCAAAATGCCCGCGAGCGACGTCGCACTCGTCTGAACGTCCTGCAGGTCCTCGACCGAATCGCCCAGCGTCGAGGACAGATTGGCGATAAAGTTGCTCACCTGGTCGGTACTCATATAGTCGAGCAGGCTGGACACGGTCTTAAGGCCGATGGTCGTGATGGTCTTGGTAAAGGTCTCGTTGACCTGACTCTGGACGGCGCTCGAACCCTTTTCAGTCACGATCTGTGCGATGGCGTTGGCCTTCTGGTTCTCATAGAACTCGATATCGGCGTGCTTCACCTCGGTCGAGAAAAGCGTCATCATGTCGGCGCTAAACGTTTTAGGGATAACGACGGCAGCGTAGTACGCGCCCGACTTAACGCCCTCAATCGCCTTATCGCGGTCGTTGAGGACGACCCAGTCGAAGTTCTCGTTGCCGCGCAGGGTGGCGGTTACGTTTTCGCCCACGTTGACCTCGACGGGAATCAGATCGCTCTCGTAACCCTCATCGGTGTTGACCACTGCAATCTTAAGGTTGCCGGTATTGCCGTAGGGATCCCAGCTGCCGGCGATGTTAAACCATGCATAGAGACATGGCACGATGATCAGGCCCATCACGACGACCATGCCGATCACGGAGCGAGACACGTTTTGGACATCGCGCTTAAACAGGTGCAGGATGTTTTTCATTTATGCCTCACCTCCTTTAGAGTGCTTGCCAAGCGGGGTGGTGTCCCCGTCGTTTCCGTTTACGTTGTCAGCGCCGTCGGCATCTTGAGCCTTACGATGCGCACCGATATGCGGCAGACGGCTCGTAGGCTGTTCGCCTCCCTTGGCGCCACGCTCGCTGGCGTTGAGACCAAACATGCGACGGGCGGCAGGGATCGCCGCCGTGTGCTCGCGCATCTCGCGGCGAAGGTCCTCGTCCGAAAGCGCCGAGATACGCATCTGGGTATTGAGGCTCGCACGGATGTATTCGATGTTGATGAGCCAGCCGCAGATGGCGATAACCGAAATGATCCAGATAACGAGCAGGATGATCTTGCCGTTATTGTCGATATCGAGCACCGTCGAAAGCACAAAGAGCAGAACCTGCACGCCTACCACGGCGGCAAAACCGCCCTTGATGTAGTACGGGTAGCGATGCTCAAACGCCACGGCATGATCGAGCAGCTCGCGACGGTACGAATCCGAATCGAGCATGACGCGCATGGCCGTGCGCAGCGAATAGCGCTGGCGCGGTAGGTCGTTGGACTCGCAGATCATTAGGCCCGTCGTGGAAAGCTGCTTATCAAAGAGCAGATTGAGGTTGAGCAGCAACGGGCGCAGCTGCAGACCGATAAAGAGCGCGATGGCAAGGAACACGCCCAGGACGCACAGGTTGAACAGGTAGTTGAACGAATACATGCCACCGACGGTCTCGCGCAGCAGGTTGATGCCATAAGTGAAGGGCAGCAGCGGATGCAGCCATTGGAAGAAGCCGGGCATCATCTCGATGGGATACATGCCCGACGAGCCGGGGATCTGCACAATGACGAGGATGACGCCAATGGCTTTACCGATATGCTTAAACGTGGTGGACAGCGCATAGATGATGTTGACGTAGGTGAACGAAATAGCGATGCCGCCCAGTACAAAGAGCAGCGGATTGACGCACTGAACGCCAATGACCAGGTCGCCCACCGTAACGATAATGGCCTGGAACGCGCCCAGGATCACCAGCAGCAGCCAGCGGCCAAAGTAGCCCTGACGCGCCGTAAAGCTACCGATGCCCTCGCGGTCGACCTCGAGTTTATAGATAGCGATGAGCACATAGCCGCCCACCCACAGCGCCAGATTGGTGTAGAAGGGCGCGATGCCCGAGCCAAAGCTCTTGACCGGATAGATTGACTTGGACGTCAGCTCAACCGGAGATGCCATGAAATCTGCCACGTCATTGACGTCGACGTCCATGAGGTCGGCTAACTCGCCCATAGACTCAGAGGTCTGCAGCGCCGCAATGTCATTGGCGGCGGTCGCGAGCTTGTCCTGAACCTTGGCAAGGGAGGCGTCGGTTTGGGACAGCGTGGTCTTTGCCTGCTTGAGCGTGGCGTCGAGCTGCGCCAGCGTGCCGCGCGCGCTCGCTATCGTGGGGGTCATACCCGACACAATGCCGGTCAAATCGCCCGAAACGGCGGCAAAGGAGTCAAGCGCGCTCGAAGCCTTCGGAAGTGCGTTCTGACCCAGATCGGTCTGAGCCTGACCGAGGTTAGCCGTACCGGTCTGAATTGCCGCGTTGAGTGCGTTGCTCGCGTTCGAGATTGCCGTAGCGTCGTTTGCCATGGCGCTCGACTGTGCAGAAAGGCCATCCTTGATGCTCTGCAGCTTCTGGTTTTGCTCGCGAAGCGAATCGATGGTCGCTACAATGCGCGCGTCAATTTCCTCGGAACCTGTCGACGTGTCATTAACGAGAATCTCCAAGTGCCCGATAACGGCCTTATTGTGATCGATCGTCGCCTGGAGAAACTCGAGCGAGTTGTCGATGCGGGTGGTCGTAGATGTGACCGTACCCGTTAGCTTGCCAATCGCAGCGTTCGCGGAGGCTGACGTCTTGGTGAGTGCAAGGCTACCTTCCGAGAGTGCCTTGGAGAGCGAGGTGATAGAGTTGCCCGCCGTGGCGCGAGCCTCGCCCAGCAGGTCGTTGCCCTGGGAGATCGCCTGCGTTAGAGAGGGCGCCTGCCCCTGCAGGCCCGCCAGCGCAGCATCGGCCGAAGCAATCGAGCTGCTCGTCTTGTCGATGGCGGTGTTCATGTCGCCGATGGAATCGCGTACTTCGCCCAGGGTATCAGACGCCTCGGACACCGAGCCCGCCAGCGAATCCCGGGTCTGGGTCGCCTTGTCTTTAAGGTCGATGCCAGCATCTTTAGCAATGCCCGCGACGGTCTCGCCCACCGTGGAGACAAACTCCGAGTTGATCTGCTCCTCGATGGTATTGGCGCCAGTGTCGGTGACCTTGGGCGCAATAGCGCTCTTCTTCTCGTTGACGTAGTACGTGAGCTTGGGCTGATGGTAATTGCCGTCGAGCATCGAGACCAGGTTATCTGAGAAGTTCTTGGGGATTACGATGGCCGCATAGTACTCACCACTCTCGACGCCCTCTTTGGCATCGGCGGCCGAATCGACGAAGGTCCAGCCCAGCTGATCGTTTTCCTTGAGCTGATCGACGACCTTGTCGCCCGCATTGAGCTCGCCCACCAGGTCGTTTTGGGTTCCCTGGTCGTTGTTGGCGATAGCAATCTTGATGCCCTGGGTGTTTCCGTACGGATCCCAGTTTGCCACGATGTTGTACCAGGCATACAGCGAGGGAATAACACACACGCCGAGGGTAACCACCAAGGCGACGGGGTTCACGAGCAATCGCTTGATGTCACGCTTAAAGATCGCAAAGGATACCTTTGCGTTGGATAGTTTGCTGCCGAGACTCACGCTTAGACCATCCATCCTGTCGTTGAATCAAATCGTACTATCAACAACCATTGTACGTAGGCGCTTTAGCGTCTCGAAGCACAATGGTATTGAGTTTTGCGGGTAGCAATATACTACGAAGATTAGTTAACGTACAGTTGTACAGTATCTCAAATTTCAGCAGGTCGCAAAACCACAACCCGCACAAATTAACAATCCGAATAGTCATCGGGGGCGTTCTTAAACGACCAGTCAAACAAGAACGTCCCCAACGACTACCCATATAAGAACGTTCCCAATGACTACTCATTTAAGTCTGTCCCCAATGAGTACCCCGCCGCAGGTTAAGCATAAGCCAGCGAGCGGGTCGCATTTGAGACAAGGTGACGTGAAACGAAAGGGCGCTGACCTTCTGGTCGCGCCCTTGAAGTTGAACGTCAGATTGTCCAAATGCGGCCCGCGCAGCGTCGGCCGGTCCGGCGCTCGGTAGAACGGCGGAACCCCCCAATTGCCGCTCTGGCGGGCTTGCAGCGTCGGCCGGTTACGCGGTTTGGTAAAACCGCGTAACTAAAGTAGATCGCAAACAGCCGCCGCGAAGGCAACGGGGTCCTCGGGGAGGATACCCTCGACCAGCAGGGCCTGATCGTAGAGCAGGCCGGAGTACTGCTTGATCTTGTCGGCGTCACCTGCCTTCTGGGCAGCGACAAGCTTGTCAAAGACCGGGTGCTTGGCGTTGAGCTCGAGCACGCGCTGGCTCTTGGGCATGCCGTCGGGCGCGCCCTCGGGCCCCTTCTGGAGCACCTTCTCCATCTCGAGCGAAAGCGGACCCTCGGTGGTGATGCAAGCGGGGGCATCGGTCAGGCGCGCGGAGACGGCAACTTTCTCGACCTTGTCACCGAGCGCCTCCTTCATAGCGCTAAAGAGGTCCTCGTTTTCCTTGGTGGCGTCCTCGGCCTCCTTCTTCTCGTCCTCGGTCGCCAGATCAAGATCGCCAGTCGCAACGTTCTTGAGCTCCAGGTGACGATCCTCGACCTCGGGCTCGGCACCGTCGGCAACGGCCTTTTCGGCAGCCTCGCGGGCGGCGTCGTCCTCGTAGATCTTGGGCATATCGGCGGCCACGTACTCACGCATAGCCTGGAACGTAAACTCATCCACATCCTGCGTCAGCAACAGCACGTCATAGCCGCGCTCGAGCACGCCCTTTACCACGGGCATCTTGGCCAAGCGCTCACGCGAGTCGCCGGCGGCGTAGTAGATGGCCTTCTGATCCTCGGGCATGCCCTTGGCATACTCGGCCAGGGTAATCATCTTCTGCTCCTTGGCAGACCAGAACAGTAGCAGGTCGGCGAGCTCATCGGCCTTCATGCCATAGCTCGAGTAGATGCCGTACTTAAGGCCGCGGCCAAAGTTCTCAAAGAACTTCTCGTAGGCCTCGCGGTCGTTGTCGCGCATGTCCTCAAGATCGGCAGTGATCTTCTTCTCGACACGCTTGGCAATGGCCTTGAGCTGACGGTTCTGTTGCAGCGTCTCACGCGAAATATTGAGCGTCACGTCGGCAGAGTCCACGACACCGCGCACAAAGTTGTAGTAGTCGGGCAGCAAGTCGTCGCACTTCTCCATAATCAGCACGTTGGAACTGTAGAGCGCCAGGCCCTTCTCGTAGTCCTTGCTGTACAGATCGAACGGGGCGCGACCCGGCACAAACAGCAGCGCATCGTACTCAAGCGTACCCTCGGCATGGAAGCTGATAGTGCGCGCGGGATCGTCAAAGTCGTGGAACGTGGACTTGTAGAACTCGTTGTAATCCTTCTGCTCAACGTCGGAGCTGCGCTTTTTCCAGATCGGCGTCATGGAGTTGATGGTCTCGAGCTCCTGGTAGTCCTCGTACTCGGGCTTGTAGTCGTCGCCGGCGTCCTCGGGCTTGGGTTTCTGGCAGCTCTTGCTCACCATCATCTGAATCGGGTAGCGCACATAGTTGCTGTACTGCTGAATCAGGCTCTTGAGGCCCCACTCGGTCAGGAAGCGATCGTAGGTCTCGGCCTCGCCGTCGGCGTCGAGCTTCTCGTTCTCGCGCAGCGTCAGGATGACATCGGTGCCGTGCTCGGCGCGCTCGCCGTCTTCGATGGTGTAACCCTCAAGACCATCAGACTCCCACACGTGAGCGGTGTCCTCGCCATAGGCGCGGCTGACGACCTTCACGTGGCTGGCGACCATAAAGGCGGAGTAGAAACCCACGCCAAACTGACCGATGATGTCGACATCGGAACCCTGCTGCTCGGCGTTCTCAGTCTTAAACTCCTCGGAGCCGGAATGGGCGATGGTGCCCAGATTGCGCTCGAGCTCCTCGGCGGTCATGCCGATACCGTTATCCGAAATGGTGATGGTACGGGCATCTTTATCAAAGGAAACACGAATAGCCAGGTCGCCCTGGTCGAGCTTGACGCTCGGGTCCTGCAGGCTCTTAAAGTTGAGCTTGTCGACGGCATCGCTCGCGTTGGAGATAAGCTCGCGCAGGAAGATTTCCTTATTGGTGTAGATGGAGTTGATCATGAGGTCGAGCAGTTTTTTGCTCTCGGTCTTAAATTGACGCATGTGCAGTCCTTTCGCGCTACCCCCGTCCGCAAAAACGGCCCGGTTGCCCGAGCCGCATTGCAGACCTGCTATGTTCAGACTTAGATTTTATAACCCATTAGCGCGCATATATACATACGGAATCGAAAAACTGTATGTCCGAGCGCTCTGATGCGCCAATTGCCAAGGAGTGTCCCAAACTGCCGGCAGGAAAGGAACGTCCCTATCTGCCATCTACGCGCTTGGCCATCCAAGCATGGGGCTGGCCCTCGTCTTCGTAGTCCACCGGGGCAATCTGCGTGTAGCCCGCCTTGGCATAGAGCGGCAGCACGTATTCCTGCGCATGCAGCTTAATGAGCTTGGCGCCGGCAGCACGCGCGCACGTATCACTGGCCTCGACAATCTTGCTCGCCAAACCACGACGACGCATAGCCGGCAGCACGGCGACGCGCCCCATAATGTAGGTCTCCCCCGCCGCGACGCCTTCGTCCAAGTCGCACGCCGGCGACACCGGGGCTTCCGCATCAGCCGCGCGCTCAAGCTCTTCGGGAAACACGCGCGAGCAACCGGCAAGCTCGCCGTCTACATAGAGCGTCACATGAATGCAGTTCGGGTCCTCGTCGATAGCGTCGAACTCATTCTCGTAGCCCTGCTCGTCCATAAAAACGACGCGGCGCACCAACGCCGCGTCATCAAAGCATCCCGTCTTAAGTTGGATATCCATGGCTGCCCTTTCATTCAATGCGAACGTTAGGGACAGATTTTAGCGAAAATGAGCTCCGCGCACGCTAAACTTCGCGCGAGCCTTCGCCAGGCAGTCGTAATGACCCACGTTATGGGCATCGCTCGCGATGAAGCTGTACAGGTTCTGATCGAACAGGCGCTGTGCCGGCTTTTTCTCGCGACCAAAGCGACCGCCGGCAATAAAGTCCGCCGAAGCTTGCAGCTTGCAGCCCATATCGACCAGGCGCTCCGCCACGCTTACATCCTTTTGAACCGCACGATAGCGCTCAGGATGAGCGATGATCACCTGGTAGCCACGGCACTGCAAATCGTAAATCGTGTTCTCGTACTCTCTAAACGCATACGCATCGGCATGCGTCGAAAGCTCGAGCAGAAACTCGTTGGTCCCATCGAAATGCAGGTGCTCCGCGGCATCGATACCAAGCTCAACGAGCTTTCGATGGTTGACCTCGAAGCCCATCTGAAGCGGAAAACCGTCAGCGTTATCGCGCAGTAGCTCAAAGGCATCCCACATCTTGTCGTAATCAAAATAGGGATCACGGCAGTGAGGAGTGCAAACGATTCTGGTTACACCGGCCCGCTTGGCAGCCTCGAGCATCGCCAAGCTCTCATCAAGATCGGCGGCGCCGTCGTCTACACCCGGCAAGATATGGCAATGAATGTCACGCATAGGTCGGCCTTAATCAACTAAACGTTTGCTCGGTTGGTGAAGATGCCCTTTTTGGAAGTGCCCTGATTGTCGGAGCCCTTCTTAACCTTCTTACCGTCCTTGGTGTAGTAAGAATAGTAGTACTCGCTGGTCTCGGTCTCACAGTAATTCATGACGGTACCGATGAGCTTGACCTTCTCGGACTTCTTAAGCTGACCGATGGCGTTGAGCGCCTCTTCGCGCTTGGTAAAGTTCTCGCGCACCACGAACAGCGCGCCGTCGGTCAGGCTGGCAATCTCGGCAGCATCGATGAAGGTGCCAACCGGAGGAGCATCGAAGATGACGTACTGGAACTTAGCAGACAGTGCCTTGACCAACTTGGAAAAGCGGTGAGAGACGATGATGTCGGCAGGATTGGGAATATGCGGCTCGGCATCGAGGAAGTAGAAGTTCTTCTGACCCGTCTCGACAATTGCCTGGTCAATGGAGATCTGCTCGGACAGGACTGCATAGAGTCCACCGCGGGAGCGGACGCCGAGCATATCGGAAAGGGACCTGCGGCGCATATCGGCCTCGACCAGGAGCACGGACTTGCCGCTCGTGGCGATTGCCTGAGCAAGGTTAATGGAAACCGTAGACTTGCCCTCGTTGGGAATCGAGGAGGTAACGGTGATGGTGCGAATGGGGTCGTCCACGCTCGCAAAGCGGATATTGGCCAGAAGGGTCTTGGCGGCATTCTGTACAACGAGCTTATCGGTGTTCTTTGCCTTAGCCATGCCTATTTACCACCTTTCATAGCCGGAATTCGGCCAACAACGGGAATACCCAGGAGCTCTTCTGCCTCTTCGGCACCGCGGATGCGGGTATTGAGCATGTCTGCCAAAACGACATAGGCAACTGCGATAAAGATACCGGCGAGGAACGCGACGGCAATATACAGCGTACGCTTGGGGCCGCTGGGGGCTTCGGGGGTCTTAGCCTCGTCGATAACGTTGATGCTCTGGGCAGCGCCGACGTTCTGAGCGACCGTACTCACCGAGCTGGCAATGGCCTTTGCGACCTCAGCCGTCTCCTTGGCATCGGTGCCGGTAACCGAAAGCGTAATGACACGCGTGGTGGTCTCGGAGGAAACAGACACCTTGTAGTCATCCAGATCGGTAAGGCCCAGTTCTTTGGCGGCGCCGCTCTTAACGCTATCGCTATCCAGCAGCGTGGCGATATCGTTGGAAAGCATCTGGCTCGCCGAGAGATCGTTGTAGCTCATCTGACCGCTATCGTCGGTCTTGGCGAGAATGTACATGCTCGTCGTCGCGGTATAGGTGTTGTCCATCGCAACGAAGGACACGATGCCCATGGCGATCGCGCAGACCACCGGAAGGGTGATGACCAGCTTGAGGTGCTTCTTCAGCAGCTGGAACAGTTCGAGAAGGGTCATGCAGCTTGCCTTTCATTTCCCCAGTTCGGATTGACAAAACTGTCCGTATGTTATCGCATCTTTTTACCGAGACCAAACTCTATACATAAGAAACAGGCTCTCCTGTAAAAATGTCGGAAGCAATCGTAAAATTGCACAACAACGCCGCACCCGAAAGCCCGATGCGGCGTCTACATCAATATCTATGTTGCATCGCTATGCGAATGGCTCGTCCTGCTGTATGGGAAACGTCACCGTAATGGTGGTTCCCACGCCCAACTCGCTCGACAGATCGAGCGTGGCGTGATGATACAGGGCCGCATGCTTGACAATGGCAAGCCCCAGGCCGGTTCCGCCGCGCGCCTTGGACCTACTCTTGTCCACGCGATAGAACCGCTCAAATACCTTGCCCTGTTCTTCAGGCGCGATACCGATTCCCGTGTCGGCGACAGCGAGGAACGGACGGCCTTCGTCGTTGGTGCCGCACTGCAACGTAACCGTACCGCCGGGCCGATTGTAGCGGATGGCGTTGCTTGCCAGATTATAGATGAGCTCGTCGATCAAGCGCGAAACGCCTTCGATGACCACAGGCTTGGTCTCATGACTTATCGTCACATTCGCCTGACGGGCGACCTGTTCGAGACGCTGCTCAACCGCATAGATCGCACGCGAGAGCTCAATAGGCTCCGTGGACCCAATGGGCACCGCCTCGCCCTCAGTTGCACGTTCGGCCTCGTCCAAATTAGACAGCGTGAGGATATCGTTGACAAGCGCTGCCAAGCGGCCCGCCTCACGATAGATGCGACCGCCGAAGTTGCGCAGGTCATCCTCGCCCTCAACCATGCCGTTTGCGATGAGCTCGGCATAGCCCGAAATCGCCGTAAGCGGCGTCTTGAGCTCATGGGTGATATTCGCCGTGAACTCGCGGCGCATACGGTCGTTGTCCGCTAGCGCCGCCATTTGGCGCTTGAGTTCCTGGCGCTGCGACTCGATACGCTCAAGCATGGGGACCATCTCGACATAGGCGTGCTCATAGCTACGGCGCGGGTGGTCCAAATCCACCTCTTGCAACGGCGCGATGATGGCACGGGACTCGCGGCGCGCCATAAAAAACGAGAGCACCGCACCCGCTGCTGCGATAAGCAGCATCGGCGCCAGCATCGACAGCAAAATCGCCGCAACGCCAGGCTGGGCCTGCGCCAAGCGGACAACCTGGCCGTTATCAAGGACGACGGCGCGATACAGCATAATCTCGTCGAGTGTAGAGCTTGCGCGCTCCGCGGAACCCGAACCACTCTCAAAGGCCTCGATGACCTCGGGGCGATCGCCATGGTTGGGCAGTGTGGAAGGCGACGCCTCGTTGTCGTAGGCAACAGATCCGTCCTTATTGATCAGCGTGATACGAAGATCCTCGCGATCGAGGCTTCGCAAGAACGGAATGGGCTCCTGCTGCTCGTCGAGGGCGGCAGCAATGAGCTCGGTTTCCTGCGCCAGATTGGCACTCGTGGCATCCGCCAAAGTGTTTTGCACAAAGAACGCACCCAGCACCGTAAACGCCACGATAACCGCCATGGCGCAGACAAAGATCGTCACAAAAACGCGGTGCGACAGCGTATGTTTTCCCTGGGGGGCGAAGACCACGGGTTACTCCTCCGATGCGGTGGCCGCGGTGTCGTCGCCTTCGGCACCATCACCGGCAGAAGGCTCGGCCAGGCGATAACCCACGCCGCGCACGGTCTCGATGGCGCTGGCATGCTCGCCCAGTTTTTGGCGAAGCGTCTGCACGTGCACGTCAACGGTGCGCGAACCGCCGTCGAAGTCCCAGCCCCACACGCTCTGCAGCAACGACTCGCGGGTAAAGACCACGCCGGGCTTGCGCATGAGGTACTCGAGCAGGTCGAACTCGCGCAGGGTGAGCTTAAGCGGCTCGCCGGCAACGGTCACCTCGCGATGGCTGGGCGAAAGCACGATGTCGCCCACGCTGAGCACATCGCTCGCCTGCTTGACCATGCCGCCGCGACGCAGCAGTGCGCGGCAGCGGCTCGCAAGCTCCATGAGCGAAAACGGCTTAGTCAGGTAATCGTCGGCACCGCCATCGAGCGCCATCACCTTGTCGAGTTCGGTGTCCTTGGCGGTAAGCATCATGATGGGCACCGTCGCCGTCAGGCGATCGGCACGCAGGCGACGCATAATCGCCAAGCCATCGGTGTCGGGCAGCATGATATCGAGCAGCACAGCATCGGGCACCCGTCGCGCCACGGCAGCTTTAAACTCGCCATCACACGAAAAGCCCTCGGCCTCGATTCCCTGCTTGCGCAGCGCGTAGACTGTCAAATCCCTGATGTTGTCATCGTCCTCGACGTAATAGATCATGTTGAACCCCTTTGCGGCCGATATGACCGCATCTTAACCCTAAAGGCACCTGTAAAAGACAGCGTCAGCCAAAACGCCCCGTCAAATAATCCGCGGTGCGCGGATCGGACGGATTCTTGAAGAGTTGCGCGGTGGGCGCGTGCTCCACCAGCTCACCCAGCAAAAAGAACGCAACCGAATCGGAAATACGCGCGGCCTGCTGCATGTTGTGCGTCACGACCACCAGCGTGCAGGTCTCCTTGAGCTCGCAGGCCAACTGCTCCACCACCAACGTCGACACAGGGTCGAGTGCCGAAGTCGGCTCGTCCATCAGCAGAATGTCGGGCTGCACGGCAAGTGCGCGGGCGATGCACAGGCGCTGCTGCTGTCCACCCGAAAGACCCAGGCCCGACTCTTTGAGCTTGTCCTTGACCTCGTCCCACAGGGCAGCGCGACGCAGGGAGTCCTCGACCAGCTCATCGAGCACGACGCGGTCGCGCACACCCATACCGCGAGGACCGTAGGCGACGTTGTCGTAGATGCTCATGGGAAATGGGTTGGGGCGTTGGAACACCATGCCCACGCGCTGGCGCAAACGGCAGATGTCGCAATCGCCCAGGATATCTTGACCATCGAGCGCAATCTTGCCCTCGATGCGGCAATCCTTGATGCCGTCGTTCATGCGGTTAAAGCAGCGCAGCAACGTGGACTTTCCGCAGCCCGAAGGCCCGATGAACGAGGTGATCTGCTTGTCGCGGATCTTGATATTCACGTCCTTGAGCGCATGGTGGTCGCCATAGAACAGGTCGATGCCCTCGACATCGATGCGCGTCGGCGAGGCGGCAAGATCCTCTGCCGTGGGGCGAGTCGCATCCCCAACCTCGCGCTCATGCGCGGCCTCGGCCTGCGCTTCCATGAGTTCTTCAAGCTCCGTGGGCTCCGCAGCCGCAGCAGCCGTCATACCGCACACCTCCATATCGATATCAATTCAGCAGTATCAATAGTAGGAATCGCGGCTCATACGCACGTGAGCACATTGTCAAGTGTTTGTAAGGGCACGCTAGCTATGCGGCGGGCAGCTCGATGGTGAATATCGTGTGTTCGGGCGTCGATTCACTTGCAACGGTACCGCCGTGTGCCGCGATGATCTCCTTGGCAATAGCAAGGCCCAAACCGGCACCACCGCGATTGGTCGCACGCGCCGCATCCAGGCGATAGAACTTCTCAAAGATCACCTTGAGCTTAGCCGCAGGGATAGGATCGCCCTGATTGATAAAGCGCACGCGCACGCCGCCATCGTCTTGGCGCCTGGCCTCAATCGTGATAGTCGAGCCCTCATAGCTATAGGCGACGGCGTTTTTCATGATGTTGTTAAACACGCGGGCCATCTTATCGCCATCCACGAGCACCGTCAGGTCCTCGCGAATATCAACCTGGGCTTCCTTATGCTGCTCGTTGAGGATGGGATAGAACTCGTCAGCCACCTGAGCCAGCAGCAACCCCAGATCAACATAGCCGCGCGTGAGCACGATATCGTGGAAGTCAAAGCGCGTGATATCGAAGAACTCTTCGATGAGCGCATCGAGCCGGTGCGCCTTGTCGAGCGCCACGCCCGTAAAGTGCGCACGTTGCTCAACCGGCAGCTCGGGAGCCTCTTGAAGCAGCGAAAGATAGCCCACCACACTGGCAAGCGGGGTGCGTAGGTCATGTGCCAAGTACGTGACCAGGTCGTCCTTGCGATGAGACTCGTCACGCAAGGCCTGCTGCACCCTGCGCTCGCGATCGCGCACACGGTTGAGTGCGCCCTCGACCTCCAGGAAGTCGCCGTCGATGTTGTCCCAGGTGTCGGGGTGATCGATCAGGCGATCTTGAATACGAGCGGCCAGCACACAATCGGCATGCTGCTCGCCCTGCTCATAGCCCTGGTAGTACAGGGCGCGGCCGCAAAAGAACAGCACGCACACGGCAAGCGCCAGCACAAAGCCAAGCATGTTGAATACAAAGCCGGCATCGAACAGCACCGGCCCTTCGATGCCGCCGAGTGCCATGGCGCCAATCGCCAACGTCATGGCCCACGCGGCACCGCCAATCACCACGCAGCGGCGTACGATTTCAAATCGATCGATCAGCAAAAAGCCGACAAGCAGCACCGCCAAGATTCCAGCGATGTTATCGATGCCAATCAGCAGCAGGCTCAGCAAAAAGAGCAGCACCGTTGCAAGCGCGCGGTTGTCGACGACCGACCTCACGTATTCAAAGAGTCGATCGGGCACCTCGAATGCCTGCCTATCGTCTTTTGTCATGTCCACTTCCCCACCATCAAAGGCGTTATTCGATTATGTAGCCGACGCCCCAGACGTTTTTGATAAAGCGCGGCTTTTGAGCGTCGTCACCGATCTTTTCGCGCAGGTGGCGAATGTGCACCATCACCGTATTGTTGGAGCCGGGCATAAAATCCTCGTTCCACACCGCGCGGAACAGATCCTCCACGGCCACCACACTGCCGCGATGCTCGACCAGATACAGCAAGATGGAATACTCGATGGGCGTGAGGCGCACCGGCGCACCGTCCACCATTACGGAACGAGCATCGCGGTTGATCTCCAGGCCGTCGAGCTGGATGATCGGCGACTCGGCCACCTGCGCGCGGCTACCGTAGCTGGTGTAGCGGCGAAGCTGAGCATGCACGCGCGCGATGAGCTCAAGCGGACGGAACGGCTTAACCACGTAATCGTCCGCGCCAAGCGAAAGGCCCTCGATCTTGTCTTGCTGGGCATCGCGCGCCGTCAGCATGATCACGGGATAGGTATGGCTGGAACGGATCGTACGCAGCAACTCAAGCCCATCGATATCGGGCAGCATGACATCCAGCAGCGCAAGATCGAACTCCTGCTCCAAGATTGCCTTGGCAGCATCGGCCCCGCTATAGGCGACCTGTACGTCAAAGCCTTCTTTTGTAAGGTAGATACCAACCAAGTCGGCGATGGCCTTTTCGTCATCAACTACCAAAATGTGCTCGTTCATGCGTGCTCCTCTCGCGCTCCATTATGCCCGAGGGGACGCATGCCACACACAACAAGCGTGGGTGATTAAGTCGGCCTTAAGCACCCTTGTGCCCGTTCGGGCGCGGATGTGGGCCACGCACGCACGCGATGATCGCCGACACCGGCAAACGATATACTCTAGTTCCAGAAGAGACCATCCCGTCGAAAGCGAAATCTGTGAAGTCCCTCACCTCTTTTGCAAAGCGCTCAGCTCAGCTTGCCGCCGGCTTTGTCTGCGCTATCGCCCTTGCCGCTGGCGTGCCCACCGTCGCCGGCGCCCAAGTACTCACGACCGACAATGTTTGCGGCAAAACCGCCGATGCGCGCGGCATCACGGCCGAAAATCTGCCCGATATCGATGCGACCAATGCGCTCGTCATGGGCAAAGACGGCACCGTCTACTATGGGCGCGGCGCCGATGAGCAGGTTAAAATCGCCTCGATCACCAAGGTCATGACCGCAATCCTAACCGTCGAGAATTGCAAGATGGACGAGAAGGTCACGGTGAGCAACGCCGCAGCCACCGTGGGTAATTCGACCGCCGGCTTGCTCGAAGGTGACGAGCTTACCGTGGAGCAGGCACTGCGCGGCCTGATGATTCCCTCGGGCAACGACGCCGCCGTCGTGCTCGCCGAATATGTGGGCAAGAAGATCGACCCTAAGACCAAAGACGCCGAGGCAACCTTTGTGAAGGCCATGAACGAGCGCGCCAAAAAGCTCGGCTGCACCGGCACGGTCTTTGAGAACCCACACGGTCTGGACTTTGATGAATGGGCCGGCGACATGCACTCAACCGCACATGACGTAGCGCTGATGATGCAGGAGGCCATGAAAAACGACACGATCCGCGAGGTCGTAGCGAGCGAGGATTCCTGGATCGAGGTCACGGGCGCCGACGGCACCGACCATTCGCATTCCATGGACACGCATAACTATTTGCTGGGCCAAGATGGCAACATCGGTGGCAAGACCGGCACCACCGACGACGCGGGCTATTGCTTTACGAGCGCCTACAACCGCGACGGCGACGAGATCTACACCGTCGTTTTGAACTCCACCACCACCGACCAGCGCTTTACCGATACCGCAACCCTTGCCAATTGGTACTACGGTCACAAGGTGACGGTCGCAATCGCCAACACACAGGAAAAGACCGCCAACGGCAACCCGCTTATGGCGCGCATTGGTCAAACCGACTGGACGGATAAGACGATCGACGCCACACTCGCCGATCCCACGGCGCAAGCGACCGTGTTTTCCCTTGCCGGCGAGGTGACCGAAAAGGTTAGCTACGACGATCTTTCGGGCACGGTGCATGTGGGCGACAAGGTGGGCAGCGTCACGCTCAAGCAGGACGGCACCAAGATCGCCGTCATGGACCTGGTTGCCGACGAGGAAGGCGCAGGGCCGAATCCCATTGAATGGCTGCTCGTGAAGCTCGATCGCTTGGGCCGTCGCATCGACAACCGCCCACTCACGGCAGAAAGCGAGACCGTCGCCAAGGCGCCCGAGGTGTAGGGCGCAAGAATAATAAGTCCACTGAAAGGAGGCGTCCGAAAGGATGCCTCCTTTTTTGAGGCTCGAATCCCCAGCTAACGTGGTTCAACTAAAAAAGGGTCCCTTTCGGAACCCTTCTTTAAAGTCTTACTGGCGGAGAGCTGGGGATTCGAACCCCAGATGCCCTTTTGGGGCATACTCGCTTAGCAGGCGAGCACCTTCGGCCTCTCGGTCAGCTCTCCGTAACAGCCGTTCTATAGTAACCAAACAGCCAAGGATGAGCAAGAGGAAATTTTCTAATTGCCTAGCAGCCTTTCCTTCTTGAAAGCTTCGCCTACCCCAGCGAGCGGTTGAGGGAGCCGAGCTCGTCGTTGCCCATGGTGCGCCACATTTGGAAGATACAACCGCGCGCCAGGAAAAAGAAACCGTTGTCGACCAGTTGCACAGCGGCATCTGCCAGCTGATTCGTCACGGCGGACACTGGCGGCAGCTCTAGTCCAGCCTTATGGATGGTCTCGACCGCTTCCTCGAACGTCGGAGGCTCGCTGACGCCCATCTCGTTCATAAGGCCCTGCATTTCTTCCAGCGCGCTGCTGCCCGACTCCTCGCCGCGCGGCACCAGACGGTAACAAGCCAGCGCCAGGTCGAGCTGATCGCAATTCCAATAGGCAAACGCCAAGCGATAGAACAGGTAGCCGATTGCAGAACGATCGCTGGCAATACGTAGGCCGTGGCGCGCCACCTCGATAATCTCGTCAAAGCGCTCCAGACGCGCAAGCACGTTGATGAGCGCAAAGTGCGACTGCATGGACGAGCGCGCCAGATCGTAAAGATGGCGCACCTCGGGCAGTGCTCGTTCAAAGTCCTCTTGCTCGGCGTAAAAGCTGCAGATCTCGTGCTGGGCAAAGTACAGCGCATCGGGCGCACGAAGGATTCGCACAGAGCGGTCTTCTTCCAACACCGGTAGCACCATGCGCACCAGCTGGTTATCGCAAAACTGCGTTTGAACCGGACCTGTCGCCAAAAGCTCGGCGACGGCGCACTTAGCCTCCAACTCCTCAACAAGACGGGAAAAGCCTTCAAAAGCACCTGTACGGTCGACTTTTGCCTGCTCGCGCAATTCAACAACACGGGCCACGTATGGGTCGTCGTCCTCTTCCATGACCTCCAGCTCGTCAGCCGTATCGGCAAGCAGCAGATCGCGCAGCGCCGGCGGCAGCATGCGATGGTCATCACGCGGACGAGCATGAACCTCCGCCGGCTCAATCGTCTCCGGAGCGGTTGACTCATACGCCTCAAGCACACGCTTGCACGGCATATCGTCCATGTCCATGCTCTCAAGATCCTTGGCGACAGGCACGCAATCGGCCAGATAGGCCGCGCGCCCAAAGAAATACGTTGCGACAACGCACTCGCCCTGCTCACTGTCGGGAGCAGCAATCTGCACATAGCAGCGCGTGATGCAGGTGCCCGCGGCAAAACACGCTGCCGCAAGCGTGAGCGCCACGCGCGCATCGTGCTCCGCGGCCCAGATCGTGCGCGTGTCCTCGTCCAGCTCGTGCCAGGCGTCATCTTGAGCGTCGTATTCACGTTGCGGCATGGCATCAACGACAGACTGCCCAAACCGAACGAGCATAATCCCCTCGGCAACGTTTGCCCGATAGGTATAGTCGAGCCGCGTGACCACGTTAAGCGCCTCGACAATACGCGCGAAGCGGGTACGCACATCCCACTCACCGCCCGGCTGGCAAGCCACCGTACCCGGTTTGCCCCACGGGTTATCGCTCGAGGCCGTATCAAGCAGTCGGGGAACATCGTTGGTCGTCTTGGCGATATGCCACGCATCAAAGAGCGCGCAGCCCTCAAGGCTCGGCGAGGATGCCGCAGGGACCAATCCGGCCCCGATGTGCTCAAGGATGCCGGAGAGACGGTTAAGACGGCACTCGATGGCAAGCAGCATGTCAATCTCGTCCTGGTCCAGCAGGCTGCGATCAAAATTGAGATAGAAAAGCTTTGAGCGATCGATGCGAGCCAGGCTCATCTCGGACTTAGCGGCGATGGTGCGCAAGCGAGGCAAGTCAATTTCACTCATAAGGGCGGCGGCATAGCGCTCGATACCGCTCGGATTCTCGGCATGGTCAACGCGGTAGAGCAGCGTCTCGATAGCGTCAGGTAGCGGTGTCGTGTTAAAGCCCAAAAACACCTCGACCGGCTCGGGCAGCTTTACGAGCTTGATCTTGTCGACAACGTTTTGCATACCCTCGTCGAGTCCGTCGGCGTCCGCCGTGCTCGCAATGGTATTTTCGGAGTCAGCGAATATCACGTAGCGCAGGAACATCGATGCCATGAACTCACCGTAAGGAAGGGAGCGGGTCGAATTCCATGTCTCGTGATCGGACTGCTCGCGCATGGGACCTTCGGGAGAGCCGACGGTTCGCGCGCACGCGCGCATCGTGCCGTTTGCTCCCCTCACCATAATCTCACCAATACCGGAGTCCGACTCGTCAAGGACCAGTTCCATGTCGGGATCGTTGGGCAGCGGAGCCTCGCTGACGGGGCGGTCCACCTTGTACACCTCGCCCGAAACGCTTACGTAGCCCAAAAGCGACACATGGCTTTTGCCAACGAATTCGACGACATAACAAGATTCATGCTGATCCTCGCCAAAGAGTTTCCAGACCACGCCATATGAGCGTCCCGCAGGCTGCTCGGGCATCGCCGGAAAGCGCTTCTTGGGATCGAGAAACCTGAGCTTGTATGTCGGACGCTCTGCCACGGAATATCACCCTGATCGGTCGCTTGAAGAAGGAGTGGTCGCGAATAAGTCGCGACATCTACTCGGAATCTTACACGAGTCGACAGGAAATCGTCCGCTTTACGCCCGCGCCTCGACCGAGGTTCGAATCAATGCGGTGTTTACGTAAAAGAAAAGTCCCCGTTGCCGGGAGCTTTAATCTCAAATGGTGCGGCGTATAGGATTCCGCGCATCCACTGCGCGGATCCGCACCGGCTTCGCCCGCCTGCCGGCGTGCTCGCCCGCGGGCTAAAAACGCTCCGCGTTTTCTTTACGCCCGCGCCTCGACCGAGGTTCGAATCCATGCGGTGTTTACGTAAAAGA
>CAJMPY010000006.1 GCA_905215385.1 uncultured bacterium
ATGGACGAGTTCTGAATCTCACTCAAAGGTGGACCCCTTTCGAACTACGGGGCCCCGATTGCTAGGACCTACAGATGGGTGCGACAAGCACACAACGTTTAGGAACACTCGGGAGCCGACAGATACTGATGTGACGCTTATGCAATCACGTCCGTATAGATTACGGGGAAATCGCTTCGATTTCAAGCGTGAACTGCGATTTTTTACTCGTATGGAGACTTTTTCGCAATCTTGTGAACGACTGTCTCCACAAGTTGACGATGAGCAGCTAGGCACACTGCTTTGGGGTAAAGTATCCCAGACATACGATTCTGGAACGATTTTTCGAGAAAGGTGCCCGCGTGCTCAAAGCAGTCGTTTTCGATATGGACGAGACGCTTCTTAGCATCAACCTCAACGCGTTCATCCTTCGCTATTTTAAGGATGTCTCGTCGATGCTCGCGGATATCGGACGTCGCAGCCGCGGGGGCACGATGGCGCGCCTCGGCACCATCCTGGTCGACCTCAACGCCAATCGCCGCAGCAGCACGGACAATCGCACCAATCTTGAGTTTTACCAGACCGAGGTCGAGCGCCGGTGCGGCATTTGCCTCTCGGACCCACTTATCTACGAGGCGTTTACCTACTACGATCACGAAGTTCTGCCGTACAAGAACGATGACATGATCAACGCAAAAGCCATGCCGGGTGCGCACGCCGCGCTTCAAGCCGTACAGGACGCAGGGCTGCGCTGCGCGCTCTTCACCAACCCCAGCTTTCCTCAAGGCGCCATCGAGTGCCGCATGGGCTGGGGCGAGCTGACAGACGCGCCCTTCGAGCTCGTAACGCACATGGGCAACGCTACGCGCTGCAAGCCCGATGCCACATATTATCTTGAGCAGCTGCAGGTCATGGGGCTCGAGCCACATGAGGTCCTCATGGTGGGCAACGACCCCAAGCGCGATTTCCCCAGCCCCGACTGCGGCATTCAAACCGCCTATGTGGGCCAAGGAAAGCCCGGCCGAGCCACCTGGCGTGGAACCATGGAAGACTTCGCCCGCGACTTTAACGCCGTAGTAGAAGCCTTCTACGAGCACCAAATAGCCGACGAACTAAGCTAGTCCCCAAATCAGGAATGGGGCGCACGTTTGCCCCACGCTTCGTTACATGGGCAACGGCTTGAGGGCAAGATGCGATGCCCCAGTGTCCTAGGCCGTGATCATTTTGACGCGTTCGCCGATTTTGGCGTCGCGCTTGTCGGAAATAACAGTAAAGCCCTCCAGGTCGCACACCTTTACATTTGAAAACACGTGGAACTTGGAGCTATCGGCGAGTACGTAACTCGCCTGGGAATTCTGCATCACGATACGTTTTTTGATAGCCTCGGGATAACCTGGCGTCATGATGCCGCGGTCCTCGTCCACCGCGTTGACACCTATAAACGCCCGGTCAAAGTACAGCTCGCGCAGCGCGCTCTCAACCATAGGACCGGCGAGCGAGCAGGTAACGGGGTTGAAGTCGCTGCCAATTACCACCACCTTAGCAGCAAGCTCGCCCGTAAACCGACATGCATAGCCGTTGGTGGTGTAGATAGTCACCGGCTTGTCGACGAGCAGGCTCAGGAGCGCCGTCGCGGTGGTACCGGAGTCGACATAGACCGTCTCACCGTCCTCGACCTCCGCCGCCGCACAACGCGCGATCAGGTCCTTCTCGCTGCTCCGCTGCGCACCCTTCTCAAAAACGCTCGCCTCGTGAGCCGCGGAATGCAACTTAACCGCGCCGCCGGTCAGATACTCGATGCTCCCCCGCTTCTCAAGTTCTTTGAGATCACGGCGAAGCGTAGACATCGACACATCGGGCATAAAGGCCGCGAGCTCGTCGATCTTCAGCAGATCGACCTCCTTAAGCTTATTGAGAATCAGTTCATGGCGCTCATACGGAATCTTCGGCGTTCCTTCCTTTTCATCTGTTTTCAAAGTTTACTCCAATCATGTCAATCAAAAGCAAAAAAGGGCCGCTGCGATATAAACAGCGACCCTTTATTAGATGGAAGTCGGTCTTAACCTTGGACACATGGTGTGGGGCCTCAAAGCAAGACTAGGCGAGCTGATCGTCCTTACCGGTGAAGATGTAGCCGAGCACGCCGACGACAACAGCCGAGATAACCATACCGATCATGGCGAAGGCGAAGTTCATCGGATCGGAGGGGACGAAGGCCGGGAACGTGGTGACGGAGCCAAAGACAAAGGCAGTGGTGACAACCTTGAAAACGCCGAGGAACGCGCCACCGCAGGCACCGCCGATGATCTGAGCCAGGAAGAGCTTCTTATTCTTGAGGAGCATGCCAAAGAGCGTGGGCTCGATGATGGCAGAGAGGCAGATGGTCACGGCGCCGGTCATAGCAAAGCTCTTGAGCTTCTGGTCGCGGGCCTTGAGGAAGACGCCGAGGGCGCAGCCGATAACGGCAAAGTTGCAGGCAAAGGTGGCCGGGCAAATGTAGTCGAAGCCGTTGGAAGCGATGTTGTTGATCATGATAGGGTTGACGGCCCAGTGAATACCCATCGAGACGAGCACGGACCAGCCGCCGCCCACCAGGATGCCAGCAAGTACGTTGGAGCGGGCGATGAGCCAGTTGACCACGAAGGCAATGCCCTCGCCGGCATAGACGCCCAAGGGACCAATCACGAGCATAGTGGCGGGAACCATGATGATCAGCGAGACCGCGGGGAGCACGACGAGCCTGAGAGTCTCGGGCACATGCTCATCCAGGAACTTATAGAGGAACGAGTAAACCCAGATGGCGATGATGGCCGGGATAACGGTGGAGTTGTAGCTCATGAGCACCACGGGGATGCCGAAGAACTCGCTCATGGCGCCGTTGCCCGCATCGCCCATCAAGCCGATAAAATCGGGATAGAGCAAACAGGCGCAGATCAGAGCCGACAGGTACGGGCTCGCACCGAAGCGTTTGCCCGAGGAGAAGCCTAGAAGCACCGGCAGGAAGTAGAACACGCTCATCGAGAGGGTGTAGAGGATGGTGTAGGTACCCGTGCCCTCGGTGATAAGGCCAAGCTGAACCGCAAGGATTAGCAGGCCACGGAGGATACCGGAGCCGGCCATGGCGGGCAGCAGCGGAGCAAAGACGCCCGAGATAGCAGAGAAGATCCTGGAGACGATACCCTCATCGGAGGAGGTGCTCGTGGAGACCTCGGCGCCCGAGCCCTTGACGAGCGGCTCGAACTTCTCATAGAGCTTGGGCACCTCGGTGCCGATCAGCACTTGATACTGGCCGGCCGAGTTGACGGTGTTGACCACGCCGTCGACCTCCTTGACGGCCGCGTCGTCACACTTGGAATCGTCGCGTAGGTTCAGGCGAAGACGAGTGGCGCAGTGCGTCATGCCCGAGATGTTCTCGGGGCCGCCCACGGCGGCAAGAATGCCCTTGGCAGTAGCTTCCCAATCGCGTTTCATATAATGATTACCCCCCATCGTGCAGAAGAGCTCGCGCACGAGCGCGGCCGCTGCAAGCGCATCGTTTGCATCGATCACGGACTGAATCTTTTCCTGGCCCACGCTTTCCAGGGCGTCATTCATAAGCTTCATCATAACGAGGTTATGAGCGCACTCCCCTTCCGCATCCTCGATAATCGGGAACGTATCGAAGTAGACGGCGCGGTCAAAGGCGTACTTCTTGAGATAGAAGAGCATTTCGAGCATCTTGACAGGCGTAGCCATGCCAATCATGAGTCCGTCGTCCATCACGCCGTAACCATCGTTGAGGTGAATGCCGTAGAGCTTGCCGGCACGGCCGAAGATATCGGTAGCCATCGCGGGGTTCTCGTGCTTCATGAGCATGGGACAGTAATCGAGCGTGACACCCAGATTCTCGCGGTCCGCCGCGTTGAGGATCATGCCGGTGAGGCCCATCGTATCGATATAGGCGTAGCTGCGCTCCTCATAGGGCTTGTACTCGATGAAGATATGCAGGTCGGGCGCATAGTCGCAGACCGCCTGGAACGCCTTAACGAGGTTGTCAAACACGTGGGTGTAGTCGATCTGGAAGCTGTAGTCGAAGCCATCGTGGCCGAGCCAGATCGTCACGGTATCGCCGCCGCAGGTGCGACAGTAATCGCAGGCCTCATAGCAGAGCTTAAGCGCCTCTCCAGCGAGCGCGGGATCCTGGTTGCCCAGGTCCCCATTGATAAAATCGCTGCGAAAGCGAAGAGCCGTGCCGTTGAGCTTAAGGTCGTGTGCGTCGAGCTTGGCCTTCATCTCCTCGGCGGGGATGCCCACCACGTGCTCAGGGTAATTAAGGTCCACATGGGTGAGGCCGACAAGGGCCACATCCACCATCGCCTGATCCAGGAGGGCTACGACCAGCGCCAGGCGGTCCTGCTCATCTACGCATGGTGTCTACTGCTCTCCCTCGGCGCCATGGTGATCAACCAGGTCCCCGTGGGAGCCCGCGTGGTGATCTTCCTCTTGCTGTTCGCGTGCTCGGCGCTATTCGCCGCGCGCCTGCACCTGTTTGAGCCAGTACTGCGTCACCACTACAATCCCAAGACTCAGCGAGATGAGACCGTCACGCCCGAAGACCACGCTTTCGCCGCCGAGGAGCGCGCGGCGCACGTGGCCCATGAGGAGCGGCTCGAGCATATCGAGGGGCTCCTTCCCAAGAAGGGAAACGACCCTGCGGGACGACAAGGCGAAAACCATCGTTGATTCCGGCAAGAGACGCCGTTTCTCTGGTACCTTCATCTTCAACCCAGGCCGACAATGCCGGCCAGGCACTTAACCCAAAAGGAGACAGCATGCCCAACGAGCTCAGCTATGAGGTCAGCCTCGAGCGCAGCAACCAGATCCGCGCCGACCTGCCGCAGCACCCCGAGAAGTACACCATGCTCACCGGCGACCGCCCCACCGGCCGCCTGCACCTCGGCCACTACTTCGGCACGCTCAAGAGCCGTGTCGAGCTGCAGAACATGGGCGTGCACACCAACGTGCTCATCGCCGACTACCAGGTCATCACCGACCGCGACAGCACCGATAACATCCAGGACAACGTCTACAACATGGTCATCGACTACCTGGCCTGCGGCCTGGACCCCGACAAGACGATGATCTACACGCACTCCGCCGTGCCCGCGGCAAACCAGCTCATGCTGCCGTTCTTGTCGCTCGTCTCCGAGGCCCTGCTGCAGCGCAACCCCACCGTCAAGGCCGAGATGGAGGCCAGCGGTCATGAGCTCACCGGCCTTTTGCTCACCTACCCCGTGCACCAGGCGTGCGACATCTTGTTCTGCAAGGGCAACGTGGTGCCGGTCGGGCGCGACCAGCTGCCGCACATCGAGCTCACCCGCACCATCGCACGCAAGTTCAACAACCGCTACGGCAAGGTGTTCCCCGAGGTCGACGCGCTGCTGTCCGACACGCCGCTGCTGCCCGGCCTTGATGGGCGCAAGATGAGCAAGTCCTACGGCAACGCCATCAACATCTCCATGACCGCTGAGGAGACGGCCAAGCGCATCAAGAAGAGCCAGACCGACGGCGAGCGCATGATCACGTTCGACCCCGAAGCCCGTCCCGGCGTGTCCGGCCTGCTCTCCACCGCCGCCATCTGCACCGGTCGCTCCGAGGTCGAGATCGCCGAGGAGATCGGCATGGGCGGCGCAGGCGCGCTCAAGAAGTACGTCACCGAGAGCGTGAACGAGTACTTCGCCCCCATCCGCGCGCGCCGCGAGGAGCTCGTGCAGGATATGGACTACGTCAAGGACGTCCTGCGCGAGGGCAACCGCCGCGCCAACGAGGTCGCCGAGGCCACGCTCGCCGAGGTACGCGAAGCCATGGGAATGGTGTACTAAGCCATCCGGCTCGCGGAAACGCGCCGCGACACGCGAATGGGCCATCTTCACGTGTCCACGCCTTCGACATAGTCAAGGTCTTACGAGGTGGGCGATAATAAGCCCGCCTCGTTTTTTACGTTGTATGGGGGATTGCATGTACCGACTTGTTGCCAGCGATATGGATGAGACGTTTCTCGATGCCGACCACGCCATCCCGGCGTCCAATCTCCGAGCACTCAAACGCATGAGGGAGCTCGGTGTGCTGTTCGTCCCTTCGAGCGGGCGATGGTATTCCTCTATCATGGACAACTTCTCGGGGGAGGCCCGCGAGCTGATCGAAGACGGCTATGTGCTCTCCTATAACGGCGGCTTCATCAACCGCGTGGGAGACCCCACCCCGCTCACCACCTGCGGCCTTTCCAACGAATGCGCGAACGCGATCTATGCAAAGGGGCTCGAACTCGGACTCTGCATGCACGTCAACGTCGCCGACGGCCACGTGTTCGTGAATGACGCACCCACACGGGAGCGCGACTATCTGGAATCGATCACCGGGGTCACTCATTTTCGCGGATCTGACCATCTCGACCTCTCATTCCTTGAAGGCCGTGGCATCGTGAAGATCCTGTACGTCGACTGGGACTTCGATGCGCTGCAGGAATTGGGCCGCAAGCTCGCGCCGATGGCCGAGCGACTCGGCGTTGACATCACCTTCTCCTCCAAGCGCTACCTCGAACTCATGCCCGCAGGCGTTGACAAAGGGACGGGGCTCACGCGCCTTGCCGATATGCTGGGAATTCCGATGTCCGAGGTCATCGCCGTTGGTGATTCCGCAAACGACCTCTCCATGATCAAGGCGGCGGGACTGGGCGTCGGCGTGGCGAATGTCACCGACGACGTGCGGCCGTATTGCGATGTCGTCCTTGAAACGACCGGGACTGAGGGTGCGTTCTCCGAACTCATCGAGCGATTCCTTGAACCCTAACGACCACATGTCACTGTGTCTTTCTATTTGTAACCCTTGATTAACTTATGGAGAGGCTGTGTGCTCGTCGGTCTACGACTTGGGTCTCAGAGAATTAGCTATAGTTAACTTAATGAAGGCACAGGCGAATTAAAGACCTTCGACACGAACGTTGCGCCTTCCCACCCCTCGCGCAACACCTCTTTGGAAAGGCGCCCCGCACATGTGGGGCGCCTTTCTTGACTACAATGGCGATATCGATTGAAAGTGAGGGCGGCATGGCAGACCGGGACACCGACGGATTCTTCAACCGCGTATACGACATGGTACGCCAGGTGCCCTGCGGCATGGTTGCCACATATGGTCAGATCGCCAAGCTCGTTGGTGAGCCCCGTCGAGCCCGATACGTGGGATACGCCCTGCACGTCAATCCGGAACCCGGCACCATCCCCTGTCATCGCATCGTATTCGCCGACGGACGCCTCGCGGAGGGGTTCGCCTTCGGTGGGCCCGAGGCGCAGCGCACACTGCTCGAGGACGAAGGCGTTGCCTTCCTCGCCAACGGACATGTCGACCTGCAGGCCTCTCGCTGGCCAGCGGGCCTGGTATGACAAGGGGCGCCGACAGCGCCCCTTCCCGTTTTGGATCCTTGGCAGGCAACCCAATCAAACGGTCGCCTCGAGTGCGTCCCCCGCGCGGTCGAGTGTGCTTCTGACCTTGGCACCCTGTTTGAACCACGTGCGCAGGTCCTCGAGCGTGCTGCCCGCTGCATACACCTTGATTTTGCGACCACCCCTCGTGGTCACCGTGCAGCGGTCGCCGCTCTCGCTGTTCTCGTGCGCCGTGATCTTCTTGAGGCAATCGCGGCGAAACGCCACGACGCGGGCGTTGCTGATCTCGATGAACCAATCGTCATCGACAAGCGAAGTACCCGTGGCACCTCGGCTTGCCATCTCCTCGGAGAAGGAGAAACCGAGCGCGCGCTCCTGCCTGCCGATCTCGAGGATGCCGCGGGCCGGCATGCTGAGCATGACCAGGGGAAGCGCGACGCCGATGAGTAGGAACAGGAACGGGATGAGCACGAGCAGGCGCGCACCCTCGTCGGTGAAGACCGCCATGAAGGCGAGGACGAGCGAGAAGACGAGGGCCATGCCGTTGAAAACAATCGTCAACGGCTTGATGGCAGACCAACACAGGCCCGCCTTGGTCATGGGACCGTCGACGGCGTCCGAGACTTCGATGCCCTCTTCCTCCAGACGGGCGAGGAGGTTGAGCGAGCACACCCCCTCGAGGCTTATCGAGCAGAACTTCCGGTCGCCCTCGAACAGGTCGATCCTCATCATCTGCGTGTGAAGCGTTGCACGGGTGATGTTGCCAAACGTCGTCTCCTTGCGGATGCCGAAGGCGTTACGCGAGAGAATTCGCTCACCGTCCACGTCGATGCGCGGGATGCTCAGCAGGGCCCAGATGGCCATGCCCGCGAGCGCCATGGCGTGACCGAACCACACAAGTTCGTGGTCCCACTCGCCCAACGAGACGCCCTGCCAGACGTAGACACCCAGCATGAGCAGTTCGAACGCGACGGCGCAGCAGGCGATGATCGTGCGGATGGCTGCGGGCATGCGCACCGTGAAGCAATCGAGGCTGTCCGTTGCCTCGCTGCGCTCGCGCGCGCCGCGGCGGGCGACCCATGCAGTGAGCGGGCCGACGATGAACACGGTCATACCGACGTGCAGAATGGATTCGAGCAGATTACTCATAGGGGCCACCGCCTCGGGCTCTGGAGATTAACTGCAGGAAACGCTGCCAGAACGATGGGATGCGCACAACGTAAGGAGCCGCGTATCGGCAAGCGGCGGCATCGCAATCGCCCGGCGAACAGATGATGATCGGCGCCGGGCCAGACGAATTAAACAAAAGGGTGGTCGACGGCGCCCTCGCAGGCGCACCGTCGACCACCCTTCACGTCGCAGCGACCCTACGAGCCGTCCGAAACGAAACGCACTCCGCCAGAGCGCTACCCAATCTTGCGGATGCTCGGGATCGCCCAGGTGATGCCTGCTAGGATCACCATTGCAGCACCGATGAGCACGAAACACGCGCTTACGCCGATGGCGTCCGCGAACAAGGTCGATGCGACGAGCCCCACGGGCATGGCCCAGCTGCAGACCGCTCCGTACAGGCCGAAGACGCGGCCCATGCACTCGGGATCGACGCGCTCCTGCATGAGCGCCATCTGCGGCGCGCTGTACAGCGGACTCGAGACCCCCATCGCGAACGTAAGCCCCAGAAACACAACGAGCGCGGAAGGGGGCACGAGGCCGCCCGCGAGCGTGCCCGCTCCGAAGAGGCCGATGGCCAGCGTGCACGAAAGCGCGCGGTTCTTAAGGCCACCCGTCGCCCCGATCCAGCCGCTCGCCGCGATCATGCCGACCGAGAACGCGATCTCCGCGATAGCCGACTGCGTAGTGGTACCCCCAAAATGGTCGAACACCATGAGCGGGAACAGCGCGGATATGGGCGAGAACAGGACCGAGAAGGCGAAGCCGATCCAGAGCATGGCGAACAGACCGTGATGGCGTTTGAGCTCGCGGTACCCGTTGGCCGTCTCCAATAGGAAGGCCCGCACCGCGTGGTGCGACGCCTCGGCGTTCTCCTCGGGCGTATGGCGCTCGGGCGCCGGCGTCTTGATGCCGGAGGTCGCCACCGCGATGCTCGCGAGCACCGCGCCGGCGACATCGAGCGCGATCATGAAGGTCAGACCAAACGCCGGGTAGACCACCGCGGCGATGGCGTTGCCGATAATATAGCTACCCGACTGCATGAACTGCAGCATGCCCGCCAGCTTGCCGAGCACCTCGGGCGGGGCGATGAGCGGTGTGAGCGCGTTGAAGGCGGGCGTATGGAGCGTGCTGCCCAGCGCACGGACGAACAGCACCGCCGCCACAACGGCGACAGAGAGGTCGCCCCGAAGCGAGCCGAAGACAAGCGTGAGGCTCACGGCCGCGATGAAGAGATCGGCGCCGATCATGAGACGCTTGATGGACGTGCGGTCCACGATGGTGCCCGCGAAGGCGCCGAGGAGCGCCATGGGCAAGAAGGCCGCCAGGCTCACGAACGACAGGGCGCTCGCGGAGCCGGTGGTGAGGGTGACGTGCCAGATGAGACCCATCTGCAGAATGGAGCTCGTGAGCACGGAGAAGAACTCGCCGATCCAGACGAGGGCGAGCGAGCGCTTCCAAGAAGCGCAGGGATTCGGTTGTGTCATGGAATAATCCTTTGATGCGATCGGTGGTATGCAGCGAAGTACCGGTCGCTCACGCGACCGTGGCTAGAGCCAAATCCTCATGGAAGCAAGCATGGTGCAGCTCCCCTTTCCAAATCTCGAGGTAAACCTTCAGCCGTGAGTGGGGCTATTATAGGGACTTGCGAGCCAAGATGCAACAGGAAGACCTCTACGGAGCGTAGATGCCGGGCGCCCCGAACCACTTATGCCATGAGAGACGGCATCCGATTCTCCTTGACTTGGTCTCAATGTGATTATCACAATGCAATCAGCAGCCGCACGGACTGCTCGGGGACTCGCCTCCTCCCCATCGCAATCTGGAGCGCGGCGCCGGGGACGTCACGCAAACGCCGGCGCGGTCGTGAAAGGAACTCACAATGAGCGTGGAAAAGCAACTCAAGGCCACGTCGGGCTATGGTATGCTCGCCGCCGTCATCGCGGCGCTGCTCGCCATCGTCGGCCTCTTCATCTGGAGCGTCACCGGCCTCGCCGGAACGCCGGACGGCGTCGACGCGCCGGCCGCCTACGGCTGGGGCCTAGGGCTCAGCATCGTATCCTTTTGTTTTTGGTTCCTGCTGCTGAACGGATTCTTCTCGCTGCAGCCCGGCCAGGCGCGCGTGTGCATCCTGTTCGGCAAGTACGTGGGCACCGTCCGCGACGAGGGCTTCTTCTGGGCCAACCCGTTCTTTAGCAAGAGCATGGGCGGATCGGCCGGGATCGGCGAGATGATCGAGCTCGAGATGAGCGATTCCAAAGCCGCCAAGGCCGCGGCGCAGAAGGCCGCCAAGGGCAACCCCACCACTATCTCCACCCGCGTGCGCACCCTGAATGGCGAGCGCCTGAAGGTCAACGACAAAATGGGCAACCCCATCGAGATCGCAACCGTCGTGGTGTGGCACGTCGCCGATACCGCCAAGGCGCTCTTCGACGTCGACGACTACCAGAGCTATGTCGCCATGCAGGCCGAGACGGCGCTGCGCCACGTGGCGAGCGTGTACGCCTACGACCATCTTGAGGACGAGTCCGATGCCGCCGGCGCCATCACGCTGCGCGCCAATGTGGAAGAGGTCTCCGAAGCCCTGCGCCGCGAGCTCGCGATGCGCCTGGCACCCGCCGGCGTGGAGGTCGACGACGCCCGCCTCACCCATCTTGCCTACTCCCCCGAGATCGCCCAGGCGATGCTGCGCCGCCAGCAGGCCGAGGCCGTCATCGCCGCGCGCAAGAAGATCGTCGAGGGCGCGGTTTCCATGGTCGACATGGCCGTGAAGGAGATGGCCGCCGGCGGCACCATCGAGCTGGACGACGAGCGCAAGGCGCAGATGGCCAGCAACCTCATGGTGGTGCTCTGCGGTGAATCCGAGGCGCACCCGGTGCTCAACGCAGGCTCGCTGTACTAACCCCAACACCAATGAGTAATTTGGGACGGGTGCAGAATTGCACATTCGACAAGAAGGCACGTCATGGCACGCAAGCAGTATCCACTCCGTATAGACCCCGCTATCGGGGAGGCCGTCCAACGCTGGGCGGACGATGAGATGCGCAGCGCCAACGGTCAGGTGGAATGGATCTTGCGAGACGCCCTCAAACGCGCGGGAAGGCTGCCGAAGAAAGAGCCCTCGTCCAAGGACGCACCCAAAGGCGAGGAGGGCTAAGCTGGGAAGACAGGGCTCGGCCGCTGCCGACGTCGGGACAAAGCCGCGCCCCGCGCCGCGGTCGAGGCAGAGCTGAGCCCCGCCGCTCCAAAGTCGAGCCGAGCGGCGGGGCCAACACCAACCCAAAGCAAGCTCGCCCCCTCTATACGCACCAACCGGTCCCCGGAGGCATCCGCCTTTGGGGACCGTTCTTTTCCCAGCTAGATGTCGTATATAAAGCCTTTTGACAGCTCGATTTTGCCCCGTGGGGGTCATATATAAAGACCTTTGATGGTACGATACTCGCGTCAATGACATGGTGGCTCTCGACAGGGGTCACCCCGACCCTCTAGGGAGCAAACGCATGGAGCTGGGCTCGCACATCAAGGAGCATCGCACGGAGCTCGGACTGTCCCAAGACGATCTGGCGGAGCGCATCTACGTGTCGCGCCAGACCATCAGCAACTGGGAGTGCGGCCGTACGTATCCGGATGTCCAGAGCCTGCTGCTGCTTTCCAACGTGTTCGGGGTGACCGTGGACTCCCTCATCAAAGGAGATGTGGAAACCATGGCACAGGTAATGAACGAAGCGGTCAAGAAGTACAACGCCCTCTCCACAATCACGGTCGTGAGCGCGGTCGTGTTTTTGGTGCTGAGCGCGTGGGCGGCGTTCCAGTTCGAATGGGGCTGGGGCATGCACATCGCGCCCACCGCGGCGTTTGCCGCCGTGGCGCTCGTCGTGATGCTCGTGGCGTTCGTGTATATGGAACGCATGAAGAAGCAGCACGACCTCGTCACGTACCGCGAGGTGTTGGCGTTTAGCCGCGGCGAGCAGGTCGATCGCGACACGCTCGAGGGGCGCCGTGAGCGCGAGATGAACCTTTGGGTCAAGGGCACGCGCAACGCGGTGCAGATCATCATCGGCGCCATCGCCGGCGGACTGGTGGGCGTCGGCATCGGCATGCTCGCCAAGATGTTGAGCTAGGTAGATCTGCAGACCGGATGGCCTTTCGCCGGCACGATCGCCCCCATTCCCGCCCCTCGTGGCAGAATGGGAGCGATTCTCGTTGAGGAGGCCCCATGAACGCAACCGCGCGCACATTGCTCATCGCCGCAGCCGCCATCGCCGCCGCATGTTGGGCGGTCCCCGCCTTCCTGGTCGGCGCCGTCCCGCCCGATGCGGGGATGTTCGCCATGATGGCGCTCCTCTACGCCCTTCTCCCGATCACCGCGGTCGCCCTCGGCATGCTCGCCGCGGGCTCCGCGCGAACGCTCTTCTGGTTGCCCGCGGCGCTCGGGGCCGCCTTCGCCCTCCTGTTTCCCCTCGCGGTCGAGGGCAGCCAGGATATCGCGTTCTACGGCATCGCCTACGCTGCAATCGGCTACGCCGCCATGGCCCTGCGTGCCAGCACGGCCAAGCGGTGTTGCCCACCACGTTGAACCAGATGCCCATAAAGGGCCGTACAGGTCCGTCGCTTTCGGTGCGTCTATCTGATCTTCGGTGCGCCTACCAGATTTTCGGTGCACCTGTGAACCATTTTCCATTCGGTTTATCGTGCTCAGGTGCACCGAAGTTTTCAAAGTGCTCCGAAGATGAAATGAGATGCGCATTGGGCGCCCAACGTTTCAAAGAGCTCGGTGCGTATCGAGCCAATCAAAGAGGCCCGCATATAGGGCGCACATCACTCCAATCGCACCACGATTCATGAATCTCCCAGCTCACAAGCATGTACAACAGATTTTGCAGAGGCCGGCGGTCCTTGCCGCATATGATGTACAACAGATTCGATAGCGCACCCGGCGTGTTCGCGGGACGCTCCTTCACGACCGGGAGGTGACGATGGACATCAGCAACCAGATCAAGACGAGGCGCGAGGCGATGGGGCTCTCCCAAGAACAGCTCGCCGAGAAACTCTACGTGTCGCGTCAGACGATCTCGAACTGGGAGCGGGACAAGACGTATCCGGACGTCCAGAGTCTGCTCATGCTGAGCATCCTATTCGACACCTCCATAGACACGCTCGTGAAGGGAGACGTGACCGTTATGGAAGAGGCAGTCGAAAGAGATCGCAAGCGCATGGGAACGCGGATGCTATGGCTGGCCGTGCTGATGCTCGCGTTGCTGGCGGTGGCGTTCGCGCTGATACTGTCGCCGGCGTTTAACTGGATGGAGGGCACCTGGGGCGCCGGCGTCGCCGCGGCTGCGGCGTTCCTGCCGGCGATAGCGGCGCTTGTTGTCGCAACCGTCCTCGAGCGCATCAAGCGCGAGAACGACCTGGTGACATACCGCGAGATCCTCGCTGTCCGCAATGCAGACAGGTGCTTTACAGCCACAAGCGCGATAGTTTCAACAACAAGATGCAGTGCCCCAGAGCCCCTAGCAGTCGACGATGGTCTTGCCGATCATGATGTTGAGGATCTCGACATCGGTATCCTTCATGCCCACACGGCCCACATAGCCCATGCTCGCGATCGTCTCCTCGACGGTATCCTGGATCAGACCCTCGCCGGCGCGGAAGCCGCGGCCCTGCATGGCCATATCGTGGCCCAGAATCGCCGCATCGACGGCAGCGGAAATCTTGGCGGCACAGCTCGCCTTGGCGCCGTCGCACACGATACCGCCCACGTTGCCGAGCGTGTTCGAGACCGTCGCACCAATCTGTTCGCGCGTGCCGCCACACAGCCAGGTAATCGCGGCACCGGCACCGCACGCGGCGCAAATAGCGCCGCAAAACGCCGAGAGCGCACCAATATAGCTCTTGATATGCACGGCGATAAGGTCGGACAGCATCACGGCGCGCACCAGGCGCTCGTTGTCGCAACGCAGGTAGTCGGCATACTCCATAACGGGCAGCGCACAGGTGATGCCCTGGTTGCCCGAGCCGCACACAATGGCGACCGGCAGCGCACAGCCGTTCATACGGGCATCGGACCCGGCGGCCGCACGGGCACGGGCACGGCAGGCGACGTCGTCGGCACGAGCGCCCAGCAGCGTACGGCCTACCTCGGCGCCCCAAGCGTGCGCCAGGCCCTCGGCGCTTATTGCGCCGTTCAGCTCAATCTGACGTTCAACGGCGGCGCGAGCACCCTCGATGTCGCCGTCCTCGATAAAGTCGATGATGGATTCGATCGACATGGGCGTGTCGGCCTTATCGGCGGCACGCTCGGCCACGACGCGCTCGGCGCAGGCGGCACACTCCCCCGCCGACTTGCCACACACCGGAATACCGTCGAGCGTATGGCACGTAACATTGGTGTGGTGGTCGGTGATCTCGACGACCGCGGTATGGCCCCCGGCAGTGGCAGTTACCTTGATATAGAGGTTAGGCACACCCTCGACAAGCGACACGTCGCAGTAGTCAGCGTCGGCGAGCAGCTCGGTCACGCGAGCGCGGTCTGCATCGTCAACACTCTCGAGCACCTCGAGCGCGCTCTTGGCGTCACCGCCCACGGCACCCAGCACGGCCGCAGCCTCGATACCGTGCATACCGCCCGAGTTGGGCACGGTCACGCTCTTAACGTTCTTAATGATGTTGCCCGAGCAGGCAACGTCCATATGATCGGGTTCGCAACCGAGCGTCTGGCTCGCCAACGCCGCTGCATAGGCAACGGCAATAGGCTCGGTGCAGCCGAGCGCACAGACAAGCTCGCGGTTCAAAACATCGCAAAACGCGGCATCACGGATGGAATCGGTAGGCATAGGTATCTCCTGCTTGCATAACGGGCTGGACTCTCAAAAAAGTTGGCTCCTTTATTTGATAACAATGCATCAAAAACCGCAACCATGGTTCCGGCGGACGGCGCTCAAGCACAAACTGGCGGCATTCATTCATGAAAAGCGGGTCTTGTTGCCTGCTAAAGCGTTTGATCAAAAAACGCCCGAGCGTTTACACAAAAGTCGCGCTATCATGCAGTCGAACGCGGTAAACACCTTTAGCATTTGCGCCGCACAGACCAGAGAGGAACCATCCATGAAGATCGGTATCGGTAACGACCACGCCGCCGTCGAGCTCAAGAACATCATTTCCGAGCACCTGAAGGAGCGCGGCTGCGAGGTCGTGAACTTTGGCACCGACACCTCCGAGAGCTTTGACTACCCCATCGCCGGCTACAAGGTGGGTAAGGCCGTTGCCAACGGCGACGTCGACCTGGGCATCCTGATCTGCGGTACCGGCGTCGGGATCAGCCTGGCTGCCAACAAGGTCGAGGGCGTACGCGCCGTCGTGTGCTCCGAGCCCTTCAGCGCCAAGCTCTCCCGCATGCACAACAACACCAACGTGCTCGCCTTTGGCGCCCGCGTCGTTGGCTCCGAGCTCGCCAAGATGATCGTCGACGAGTGGCTCGACGCCGAGTTTGAGGGCGGCCGTCACGAGCGTCGCGTTAACCTCCTCAACGAGATCGACCACACGCGCGGCCTTAAGATCGTCGACGAGGCCTAAAGATTCACAAAGCCATACGACGCTAACGCCAGCCCCCGCCCGGAAGAAACATCCGGACGGGGGCTCTTTAGTAGATTTGTGGGGGTTTACCAAAAGTCTACTGGAATAAAAAGGGCGCCGCGGATGAAGTTCCGCGGCGCCCAAGCCACACGCTAACAGCTTTAAGGAGTCAAAGCTGGTTTAGCCAAAAAAGCGCTTGATCTCGATCTCGGCGTTCTCCAGGCAGTCGGAGCCGTGGATCACGTTGGCGTTGACATCGACAGCAAAGTCGCCGCGAATGGTGCCGGGGGCAGCATCAAGCGGGTTGGTGGCGCCCATAAGGGTGCGCATCTTGGAGACAGCGGAGAGGCCGGAAACGACCATCTTGACGACCGGACCGCTCGTCATAAAGTCGCAGAGACCGCCAAAGAAGGGCTTGTCGGCCAGATGGGCGTAGTGCTCCTCGACGGTAGCGCGCTCGAGCGTGGTCATCTCCATGCGCTCGATGACAAGGCCGCTGCGCTCAATACGAGCAACGATCTCGCCGATCTTGCGGTCGCGCACGGCGTCGGGCTTAATCATGATGAAGGTCTTCTCGATAGCCATAAGGTAGCCTTTCAAGTAGGTTCGCGCGTGCCCAAGTCCCATTCCGGCACCCGCCTGGACTGCATCGTAACAGAGTTTTAGCTGCAGTTAAACAAAAAGCTGTTTATTGAAACGCTGCAATTTATTAAAGCGCTCCATATGTGTCGCTTCTGTTTCGAAGCCCGATTAGAGTACCATCCGACCGCTCATCAACCACATCGAACAGAGCGGGCGGTCGGTTGCCACCCGCGAACGTACCCCCTTCACAACCTGCCCAAAGGTCCTACAGAAGTTCTCGACAAGCCCCTCCCCCATAGCAGCAAAATAGGGGCGCCCGCATCAGCAGACGCCCGTAAAGCAAAAACGATTTATCAATAAATGGACAATACGTCTTCAGCCAAACCTCTACTTTGCCCCGTGACCCATCTCGACAACCTTGGTCAGCGATCCAAACACGCCCTCGTCGGCCACGAGCTGCGCCTCGGCACGCTGCAGCTGCACGGCAACGGCGGCAGGAGCGGTGCCGCCCTCGGTCGTGCGCGCGGCGACAATCGACGGGATGTCGAGCGCCTCGGTAATATCGCGCTCAAAGAGCGGGCTTGCCTCCTGGAACACCTCAAACGGCAGGTCCTCAAGATTGCAGCCGCGCTTCTCGCACATCAGGACTAGATGGCCCACCACGGCGTGCGCCTCGCGGAACGGCAGACCGCGCTTAGCCAGGTAGTCGGCAACGTCGGTGGCGGCAAGGTGACCCACGCCGCACTCGCGCGCCATGGCGCCCTCGTTGACGGTCCAGGTCGATATCATGCCGGCCATAACCGACAGGCACTGCATGAGCGTATGGGCGGTATCGAGCGCGCCCTCCTTGTCCTCCTGCAGGTCCTTGTTATAGGCAAGCGGCAGTCCTTTCATGGTCACGAGCAGCTGCACCAGGTTGCCATAGACTCGACCGCTCTTGCCGCGGATAAGCTCGGCAAAGTCGGGGTTTTTCTTCTGCGGCATGATGGACGAGCCGGTGGAGTACGAGTCGGAAAGCGTGATGAAACCGAACTCGGAGCTCGACCACAGCACGATCTCCTCGGAAAGACGCGACAGGTGCATGGCCATGACGGAGCCGGCGTAATGCAAATCGAGCAGGAAATCACGGTCGGAAACCGCATCGAGCGAGTTGGGAATCACACCCGCAAAGCCAAGTTCGGCAGCCGTCATCTGGCGATCGAGCGGATAGCTCGTGCCGGCAAGCGCGGCAGCACCCAGCGGGCAGTTATCGGCGGCATCGAAGGCGGCCTTCAGACGCGTAAAATCGCGCGCGAACATCCAGGAGTACGCCAGCAGGTGGTGCGAGAGCAGCACGGGCTGAGCATGCTGCATGTGCGTATAACCCGGCAGGATAACCCTGTCATACTTCTTGGCGGCATCCATCAGCACGTGGCGCAACTGCAGGTTGGCCTCCATGAGCTCCTTGGCAAGCGCCTTGACGCCCAGTCGCGTGTCGGTCGCCACCTGGTCGTTGCGCGAACGCCCGGTATGCAAGCGCTTACCGGCCTCGCCGATGCGGCGCGTCAGCTCGCTCTCGATGGACATATGAATGTCCTCGTCGTTGATGTCGAAGGTAAAGTTGCCGGCATCGATATCCTGCTCGATTCCGGTCAGGCCCTCGGCAATCGCCTGCTCATCCTCGGCACTAATGATGCCCCGGGCGGCCAGCATCTTGGCATGTGCCTTGGAGCCGGCAATATCTTGCTTATAGAGATGCTTGTCGACCGGCAGCGACGCACCGAACTCCTGCGTGACCTCGGCCACGCCCGCCTCAAAACGACCACCCCAAAGAGCCATGGGACCGTCCCCTTTCATCAAATACCAAACCAAGCGCCCAATGCAATGCGCCCTGTCGCTAAAGCGATTTATCAACTGCTAGTTTTGCACATCCCCCGCCGCACGCGGGGCCATGTAGCTAATTTGCAAAGAAGTGACGCACCATGCACTTGGCGCCCAACGTCTCCCTCCGGATGTTGCCCTGCGAACCATCGATCCAGGCCTTCAGGCTCATAGGGACGTCCTCGACCTTTGCAGCATCAAACTCGGGCGCGAGGGCAAGTAAGGCATGCACGATAGCACTGAACATAATGGATACTCCTCATATATATAGACGCAGAGCCGCCAAATTGATAGAAAGAGCCCCGCCGGACAACCCCGGCGGGGCTCGGACTCAGCCGCAGACGCGGCATCATATATGCGGGCGGAACGTAGGGGCCACCGATGTTAAGAAGTGTCAGCAAGCATAACGAAAGGTAGGGACCCCGTGCGCCCGATATGTATCACGCGGATGGGCCGCGCGGATACCAAGGGAAGGAGGCGCTAGGCCTGGGCGGCGGCGGAGCTGGGACCCTGAACCTTTGCCCACGTCTTGAGCGACAGCGTATCGATCTCGATAAAGCCGGCGCTGGCCTTCTCGTCAAACGTGGTGTCGCGGTCGTAGGTAGCCAGGCCGTAGTCATACAGGCTAAACGGGCTCTTGCGGCCGACGACATGGCAGTTGCCCTTAAAGAACTTCAGGCGGACGGTGCCGGTCACGAACTTCTGGGTGTCGGCCATAAAGGCGTCGAGCGCGTTTTTGAGCGGGCTGTACCACTGGCCGTTGTACACGGCGGTCGCCCAATCCTGCTCGAGCTTAATCTTGGTCTTGAGCAAGTCGCCCTCGACGCAAATGTCCTCGAGCGCCTTGTGGGCGGTGATGAGCGTCAGGGCGCCGGGAACCTCGTAGCACTCGCGGCTTTTGAGGCCCACCAGACGATCCTCGACCAGGTCCAGGCGACCAAAGCCGTTGTCGCCCGAAATCTTGTTGAGGGCGATGACGATCTCGGAGAGCTTCATCTTCTTGCCGTCGACGGCGACGGGCTTGCCGGCCTCAAACTCAATCTCGGTATAGGTCGGGGTGTCGGGCGTATCCTCGGGGTTCTTGGTCATAACCCAGGCGTCGTCGAGCGGCTCGTTCCAGGGATCCTCCAGGTGACCGCACTCAATGGCGCGACCCCACAGGTTGTCGTCGATGGAATAGGGGTTGTCGTTGGCACCTTCGGGAACCGGCACGTTGTGGGCGTGGGCGTAGGCGACCTCGTCCGGACGGCACTTCAGATCCCACTCGCGAACCGGGGCGATAACCTTGAGCTCGGGGTCGAGCGCCTTGACAGCGGCCTCAAAACGGACCTGGTCGTTACCTTTGCCGGTGCAGCCGTGGGCGACGTAGGTCGCGCCAAACTCGTGAGCAACCTCGACGAGCTTCTTGGCGAGCAGCGGGCGGGACAGGGCGGAGAGCAGCGGGTACTTGTTCTCGTACATGGAGTTGGCCGCGATGGCCTTGGTCAGGAACTCATCGGAGAACTCGTCGCGCAAGTCGAGCACCTGACAATCCAGAACGCCCAGGTCGAGCGCCTTCTGCTTCTTGGCATCCAGGCCGGTCTCCTCCTGGCCCACGTTACCGCAGACGCAAACGACATCAAGATTCTTCTCGTCCTGAAGCCACTTGACACATACGGATGTATCAAGACCACCGGAATATGCGAGAACGACTTTTTCCTTGCTCATGGCTGTTTCCTTTCGCCCTTGGTAGCTAGTTAGAACATCGGTCAGTTGCAAGTCATTTCGAGGTCAAAAACCGTGCAATATCAGGTTAAATAGCAAAAAGCAGCACAACATGCCCTAGAAACATGCGTCTATGTCGTGCTAAAACCCAACGACCTCAAAATGACTCTGTTGGGGCATTTAGCCCCATACGGACAGAGACGATTGTTATCGTCGTCGGGAAATTGCGCGCTGGCGTCGGATGGCATTGTCTGCAGTAGTGATGATCTTTACGAACTGCATCTGCCTCTCCTTTCACCTACCGCCGGGCGCAATTCTAATATCGTAAACGGTACCTTTTCCTCGGTAAGCGGTTGTTTTTCCGTCTCCGTTTTCGATGGTCGCTATATTACGCTAAAGTGCCTACAGCGCAAGCGACAAATTCAAATTTCTGAAATTTTTTTTCATTACTTTGTGAAGCGTGGTGCAAATACGCCCCGTTCCTGCGACAATACGCTCGGTTACTGGTTGATGATTATAACGTCTGAAACAATTTTGAAACGAAAGGCGCGCTTTTATGCAAACTTACGAATCGGACACCAATATTGGAAGCATTAAGATTCTCGCCGTTGATATGGACAAGACGCTTCTCACCGACGAGCGCGTGTTGCCGCAGGGTCTTGATGAGCGCCTAGACAAGCTCGCCGAGGCTGGCATCGTGTTCTGCCCCGCCAGCGGACGCCCCGCCCCAAAACTCGAAGAAATGTTCGAGAGCATTAAGAACCGCCTTGCTTTTTGCCCCGACAATGGAGCCTGCGTTATCTACCGCGGCAACTATATCTATAAGAGCAACATCGATGTGGCGCTGTATCAGCAGGTGCTCGCTCGTGCCTCGGAGGACCCGCGCGCCGTTCCCGTCCTGTGCTGCTACGACGAGTTCTATGTGCTCGCCCGCGACCATCAGTACCACGACGAGATCAGCGTCTACTACAACACGATCAACTACGTCGACAGCTTTGAGGGCATTGATCTCGAGTCCAACAAGATTTCGATCTTCTTCCCCGACTATGATGCTGAGCCCGCATTTCGCGAGGACTATAACCCCGCATTCTCGGACAAGCTCTATGTCACCAATGCCGGTCGCGAGTGGATCGACTTTATGAACCTGGGCGTCGACAAGGGCGCCGGCGTCGCGCACCTGTGCGAGCACCTGGGCATCGATATTGCCGATGCTGCCGCCGTGGGCGACACCTACAACGACATCCCCATGCTGGAGCGCGTCGGTCACAGCTTTATCGTGGACAATGCCGAGGAGCACATGAACGCGCACGCCAAGTGGCGCATTCCGAGCAACAACGACGGGGGCGTACTGACGCTCATCGACGCCATCTTGGCGGCTCGGTAACGTGGCTCGTCGGACCTGGCCGGGCGGCGCGGATTAGTTTTTCGTTCGGTCAGGTCCTGGGCTCGCTCGGAAAGCACATTAAGTGCTTTCCGGCTCGTGCGGAATCTACGAAAAACTAATCCGCGCCGCCCGGCCAGGTCCTAGGTTTACTTTCCTGCCGCCAAGATGGCGTCTTGAGTGTCTAGATACTTAGCTGAAATGATTTGAGCAGAGGGGAGCCCCTTGTTGGAAGGGGCTCCCCTCTGTTTTGGTTACTGTGGGACAAATTAATCAGTAGTGTTTGTCCCAAATCTTAAGTATGTGGGGGCTTGCGTCTTGGGCGAGCTTGCCTTACGGAGTGCTTCCCTATTTCGCGTCGGCCCAGGTTATGCCGGTGCTGGCTTCGGCGATCAACGGTACGCGGAGGTCTACTACGTGTTCCATGACGTCGCGGACCATGGCGGTGAGGCGCTCGACTTCATCGACGGGGCACTCAAAGTCCAGTTCGTCGTGTACCTGCAGGATCATGTGGGCGGCAAAGCCTTCTTCTTCCAAGCGACGGCTTACGCGGGCCATGGCGATCTTGATGATGTCGGCGGCGGTGCCCTGCATGGGGTGGTTCATGGCCGTGCGCTCACCAAAGCCGCGGAGCTGTGGGTTTTTGGCCTTGAGCTCGGGAATATGGCGTCTGCGGCCATACATGGTCTCGGCATAGCCCGTCCGCTTGGCTCGCGCCACCACATTGTCGAGGAACGTGCGCACGCCCGGGTAGGCCTCGTAGTAGCGATCGATCATATCGCGCGCCTCGGCCATCGAGATGTGCAGCGACTGCGACAGACCATAGGCCTGCTGACCGTACACGATGCCAAAGTTCACGGCCTTGGCGCGGCTACGCAGGTCGGGTGTCACCTCGGACACCGGCACGCCAAATACGCGCGCGGCCGTCTCGGCATGGAAGTCCTCGCCCTCGTTGAAGGCGCGCACCAGGTGCTCGTCACCCGAAAGATGCGCGAGCAGGCGCAGCTCGATCTGCGAGTAGTCCACCGCCAAAAAGACGCTGCCCTCGCCCGCCGAGAACGCCGTCTTGACGGTACGCCCCAGCTCCGAGCGCGTCGGAATGTTTTGCAGATTGGGGTCGCTCGAAGACAAACGCCCCGTCGCGGTGATGGTCTGGTTGTACGTGGTGTGCACACGCCCGTCACCACGGCGCAGCGGACCCAGCGTATCCAGATAGGTGGACTTGATCTTGGACTTCTCACGCCAGTCCAAAATAAGGCGCACGATCTCGTGGTCGCGGGCAAGGTCGCTCAGCACCTTGGCGTTGGTCGAATAATAGCCGCGCTTGGTCTTTTTGAGGCCCTTGGTCGGAAGCCCCATAACATCAAACAGCACGTGCGAGAGCTGCATGGGGCTGCCGATGTTAAAGGTCTCGTCGCCTGCCAGGTCACGAATGCTGCGCTCGACCTCGGCAATCTGGGTCGCCAGGCCCTCGGACAGACTGCGCAGCCGATCGGGATCCACGAGCATGCCCGCGCGCTCCATCTTGGCAAGCACCGGCACAAGCGGCATCTCGATGCCATCGAACACGTTGGCGGCGTTCTCGCGGGCCATGCGGTCGCGCAGCGGTGCGACCAGCGCCAGCGTCAAGGCCGCCGTGCAAGCGGCGGGCGCTGGAGCGTCCTCACCGGCACCCTCTGCACCGCGCGCCGCAGGCAGCGCCATCTGCAGATAGGTATCGGCAAGATATGCCTCATCGAACTCGGAGCGATCGGAATCCAGCAGATAGGCAGCGACCACGGTATCGAAAATACGCGTGGAATCGGCAGCGAGCGGATCCATGAGCTCGGGCTCAGAAGAATCAATGGGCGAAAGCTCGTGCAACAGCACCTTCATATCCGGGCTCGCCACACGGCCTTCCATAAACAGACGCGCGAGCACGCCGGCAATCACGCCGTGGGCGAAGTTGAAGCCCTCAACCTCAGCCGCCGCACCGCTGTCGCCCTCCTCGAGCGCAAACAGGCCCTTGGACGTCGCCAACCACAGCGTGCGCGTCAGCCCAAAGAGCGCGCCCTCTTCCTTGTCATCGTCCACAACGGCGGCGACCCACTCGCCGGCATCAATCACGCGGGAGACCTCAGCCGCAACGGCACCAAGCGCGCCAGCATCGCCGGCGGCTGCGCGCAAAACGGCGGGAATCTCAAACGTGCTGGCAGCAGCGCCACCCTCGTCACCGATCAGTGCCAAGAAACGGTTCTGCATGGCGGTGATACCAAGCGTACCCAGCGCCGCGGAAACCTCATCGGCAGAAAACGCCGGGAAGGATGTTTCGTCAAAGTCGAGCTCGACGGGCGCATCGGTGCGGATGGTCGCCACCTTACGGCTCAGCAGCGCGTCGTCGATGTGTGCGCGCAGGTTTTCGCCCATCTTGCCCTTGACCTCGTCGGCGTGTGCGATGACCTCGTCCAGGCTACCGTACTGCGCAATGAGCGCGCTCGCCTTTTTGGGGCCGATGCCCGGCACGCCGGGGATGTTATCGGACGTGTCGCCCTTCAGACCATAAAAGTCGGGCACGAGCGCCGGCGTAATGCCGTGATACAGGTCGTCCACGCTCTCGGGCGTCATAATCGCCACGTCGGACAGGCCCTTGCGGGTCGAGACCACGTTGACGTGCTCGGTCACGAGCTGATACATGTCGCGGTCGCCGGTCACCAGCAGCATGTCGCAGCCGGCTTCCTCACCCAGGCGCGCCATGGTGCCCAGGATATCGTCGCCCTCCCAGCCCTCGGACTGCAAAATCGGCACGTTGAGTGCGGCGAGCAGCTCCTTAATCATGGGGAACTGCGCGTGCAGGTCGGGGTCCATGGGCGGGCGCTGCGCCTTATACTGCGGCAGCATCTCCATGCGCACGCGCGGCTTGCCCTTATCAAATGCCACGACCACACCATCGGGGTTAAAGGCGTCGATCATCTTGAGAAACATGTTCAGAAAGCCAAAAATCGCGTTGGTGGGGCGACCGTCCGGCGCATTCATGGTCGGCGGCACGGCGTGGAAGGCGCGATGCATGAGCGAGTTGCCGTCGATAACGGCAAAGGTGCGGCGCTTTTCAGACATATTGAATACCTCGCTTTAGGCTGGGCACGGTTTGCTCACTCCAGTTTACACGCTCCCCGCCCCGCGGCCACCTCACATCAAGCTCCCCCGCCACCGTGAGCCCGCGCGTGATACGATGGCTCACGGTACATCAACCAGCACGATCGATCCGAAAGGAGCCTGCGTCATGGAGCGTCCCTGCGCATGGAAAAAGTACACGCCACAGCAAATCGAGGAGCTCGAGGAGCTTTGCCGCGGCTATAAGCAGTTTTTGAGCGAGAACAAGACCGAGCGCCTGTGCGTCAAGACCGGCATCAAGATGGCCGAGGAGGCGGGATACGTCGACCTGGAGACCGTGATCGCCGAAGGCCGCGAGCTCAAGGCAGGCGACAAGGTGTACGCCGCCAACCACGGCAAGGACCTTATGCTCGTCAACCTGGGCACCGCCCCGCTCGAGCAGGGCTTTAACATCCTGGGCGCCCACGTGGACTCGCCGCGCCTGGACCTTAAGCAGAATCCCGCCTTCGAGGCCGGCGACATGGCCTACCTCGACACGCACTACTACGGCGGCGTCAAGAGCTACCACTGGGTAGCCTCCCCGCTCGCACTCGTGGGCGTCATCTGCAAAAAGGACGGTACCACCGTCGACATCAATATCGGCGACAAGGCGGACGACCCGGTCTTTACCATCTCCGATCTGCTGATCCACCTCTCGAGCGAGCAGATGTCCAAGCCCGCCAAGGACGCCGTCGATGCCGAGATCCTCGACGTGATCGTGGGCGGCCGCCCCGTCAAGTTTGACGAGGACGACAAGGACGCCCCCAAGGAGCCCGTCAAGCAAATGTTCCTGGACATCCTTAAGGAGCAGTACGACGTCGAGGAGGAGGACTTCCTCTCCGCCGAAATCGAGGTCGTGCCCGCCGGCCCCGCCCGCGACATGGGCCTCGACCGCTCTATGATTCTGGGTTATGGCCATGACGACCGCGTTTGCGCCTACCCCTCCATGCTCGCCCAGATCAACGTGGCAGACGTCGAGCGTACGAGTATCACGCTCATCGTCGACAAGGAGGAGATCGGCTCCGTGGGCGCCACCGGCATGACGAGCCGTTTCTTCGAGAACACCGTCGCCGAGATCATGACGCTCGCCGGCGAGAGCAGCCCGCTGGCCCTGCGCCGCGCACTCGCCCGCAGCCGCATGCTCTCCTCTGACGTGTCCGCCGGCTTTGACCCGGGCTACGCCGGCAAGTTCGAGACCAAGAACGCCGCCTTTATGGGTCGCGGCCTGTGCTTTAACAAATACACGGGCAGCCGTGGCAAGGGCGGCTCCAACGACGCCGACGCCGAGTACGTCGCTCTCATCCGCGACATCATGGACGAGGCAGGCGTGGACTTCCAGACCTGCGAGCTCGGCCGCGTCAACGCGGGTGGCGGCGGCACCATCGCCTACATCATGGCCGAGTATGGCATGAACGTCATCGACTCCGGCGTTGCCGTCCTGTCCATGCACGCCCTGTGGGAGGTCGCCAACAAGGCCGATATCTACGAGGCCTATCGCGGCTACAAGGCCTTCATCGAGCGCGCCTAACCAACCCTTCATCAGTTGCGGTGAAATACGGACTAAACTGGCCCACAAACGGCCAAGACAGACCGTATTCCACCGCAACTTCCTTCTTGGCAGAGGAGAGTCCATGCTGCAGGTCATCATTTCGCCCGCCAAGCAAATGCGCGCGGCCCAAGATGCTTTTGAAGTCCAGGGCATTCCACCCTCTGCGCACGAGACGGCTCGCCTCCACCGCGCATTGCTAGATATCGAGCGGAATGAAGGCAGCGGCGGCCTGCAGGCGCTGTGGAACGTGAGTGACAAACTGCTGGGACCTTGCCTCAACACCCTGCGTGAGTTCCGGCCCATCATGAATAACGGCGATCTCGACAATCCCGCACTCGCCCGCCACCTCTCCCCTGCCGTCATGTCCTATCACGGCATTCAATACCAGAGTATGGCGCCCGAGGTGATGGATTCCGCGCAGCTCGCATGGCTGCAAGACCATCTGTGGATCCTCTCGGGCCTTTACGGATGCGTACGCCCCTTTCATGCCGTTGAACCGTATCGACTGGAGATGGGCGCGAAGCTCGCCGTCGACGATGCCCGAGACCTCTACGCGTTTTGGAGCGACAAGCTCGCGCGGGTTATCGCCCCGGCAGGCTCAAACACCACGATCGTCAACCTCGCCAGCGTAGAGTATGCCAAAGCCGTTCTGCCCCATCTCGCGGGCGACGCCACGGCCGTCACATGCCTCTTTGGCGAGGGTATCCGCAACGGGAAGCCCATCCAACGGTCGACCGCCAGCAAAAAGGCGCGCGGCTCCATGGTGCGGTGGATGGCAGAAAACAAGCTCGAGGATGTAAGCGAACTTACCGCATTCAACATCGGCTATCGGCACATCCCCGAGCTTTCAGACAAAAACACCCTGGTATTCATGAACGCGCAGGCACAATAGGCCCGCCGTTTCCAAACACTCCGTTACTCCGCCAAGGTATCGGCCTTTGCAATCTCGCTCGTCGAGCCATCTTGGTAGGTAATCTTAACGTGCTCTACCTCGGACACCGCAACACCCGATGGGGGCTCCAAGCGCCATTCCGTCAGCGCGATATCCATAGTCGTAGGCACGTCGCCCTGATTCTTGAGCTTCACCGTCAGCGTTTTGAGCGCCGCATCATACGTCACGCGTTCGATTTCCTCACCAGGAATAGACCCACCGCTCAGCTGAAGCTGGACAAATCCATCGCGCGAATACCAATAGTCGCCCGGCGCGGCCACCGTGTTACCGCCAGCGATCTTCACCGTCATGATCGGCAGGCTATCATCGGCCTCGAACTCCCATGCAGCGCCGCCGCGACCACCAAACGTCCAGATACAAACGGCAATCACCAGCACGGCAAGCACCGCAAAACCAATCGCGACCAACCCATGGTGCGCACGGCTTTCCTCGGCCGATACATCCCATTGCATCTCTCGATATAGATGCTTGTCTTCCATGTACGCCTCCCCACAGGCACGCTCGTTAGGCCAATCGTACCCATTCGAGCTATACTTGAGCCCATTACATAAACGGGGAGCTTGCAGGACAAGACGGCAGGCTGAGATTGGGCGCGCCCGCCCTGACCCGCAAACCTGATATGGGTAATGCCAACGAAGGGAGCCGTGCCAATGAGCACACAGACCGAGCCCAAGCTCGTCACGCAAATCGACTTCGCCCGTGCCGGGCAGATCACGCCGCAGATGAAGGAAGTCGCCGAGCGCGAGCATCGCGACCCCGAGTACATCCGCGAGCGCGTGGCCGACGGCCGCATCGCCATTCCCGCCAATATTGTGCACATCAAAAAGGGCATGCGCGCCTTTGGCGTCGGTGAGGGCCTGTCCACCAAGGTCAACGTGAACTTGGGCATCTCGGGCGACAAGGCCGATGCCGCCGAGGAATGGAAGAAGGTCAAGATCGCCGAGGACTTTGGCGCCGACGCCATCATGGACCTCTCCAACTCGGGTAAGACGCGCCAGTTCCGCCAGCAGCTCATCGACGAGACGCCGCTCATGGTGGGCACCGTCCCCATGTACGACGCCATCGGCTACATGGAAAAGCCGCTTGTCAAGCTCACCAAGGACGACCTGTTCGAAGTCGTGCGCGCGCACGCCGAGGACGGCGTGGACTTTATGACCATCCACTGCGGCATCAACAAGTCGGTCACCAAGACCTTTAAGGAGACCGGCCGCTTGATGAACATCGTGAGCCGCGGCGGCTCGCTGCTGTTTGGCTGGATGGAGGTCACCGGCAACGAAAACCCCTTCTACGAGTACTTTGACGAGCTGCTCGAGATTTGCCACGAGTACGACGTGACGATTTCGCTCGGCGACTCCTGCCGCCCGGGCTGCCTCTACGACTCCAACGACGCCACCGAGACCGCCGAGATGATCGAGCTGGGCAAGCTGTGCAAGCGCGCTTGGGCCGCCGGCGTCCAAGTCATGGTCGAGGGCCCGGGTCACATGGCGCTCGACGAGATCGCCGCCAACATGAAACTGCAGAAGCGCCTGTGCCACAACGCCCCGTTCTATGTGCTCGGGCCGCTGGTGACCGATATCGGCGTGGGTTACGACCACATCACCGCCGCCATCGGCGGCGCTATCTCCGCCAGCTCCGGCGCCGACTTCCTGTGCTACGTGACGCCGGCCGAGCACTTGTGCCTGCCCAACGCCCAAGACGTGCTCGATGGCCTCATGGCCACCAAGATCGCCGCGCACGCCGCCGATATCGCCAAGAAGGTGCCGCACGCCCGCGACATGGACGACAAGATGGGCCAGGCACGCCGCAAGCTCGACTGGGACTCCATGTGGAAGTGCGCGCTCGACCCGGTCACCGGTAAGAAGCGCTACGAGGAGTCCCCCGCCGCCACCGAGGGCACCTGCACCATGTGTGGCAAGATGTGCGCCGTCCGCACCGTCAACAAGGTGTTCGAGGGTACGACGATCGATCTCGGCATGGAGGACTAACTCGTCACCGGAGCCACAATCAGTAACATGGTGTTCGTCAATTGTTGACGTGTGAACATTTGCTTACATTTGCGTAAAGATTGCATCGCCCGCCCGGGTTCGACATAGAGTCGGCCCGGGCATCTTTATAATGCTGGCTTAAAGACCCATTTGATTCCGACCGAACAAGGGAGCAAACATGGATCGCAGTAAGGTACCTGCCGTTCTATCCATCGCAGGATCCGATTCCAGCGGTGGCGCCGGCATTCAGGCCGACATCAAGACCATCACGGCGCACCGCCTGTATGCCGAGACGGCCATCACCGCCATCACCGCACAAAACACGCTCGGTGTCACCGCCGTGCAGAATATCTCCCCTGATATCGTCGCTGCGCAGATCGACGCCGTATTTGACGATATCCGCCCCAGCGCCGTCAAGATCGGCATGGTTTCCTCTGCCGAGATTATCGAGGTTATCGCCGACCGCCTGAGCGCCTGGAACGCGACAAACGTGGTCGTCGACCCCGTCATGGTAGCCACCTCGGGCGCACGGCTGATTGCCGAAGATGCCGCCGAGGCGCTCACCCGCCGCCTGTTCCCACTAGCAACCGTCATCACGCCCAATATTCCCGAGGCCATGGCCCTGCTTGACTACGAGGTCGACTCCGAGCGCACACAGCAAAATGCTGCCATGCTCCTCACCCGCCGCTTTGGTTGCGCATCCCTCGTTAAGGGTGGGCATCTTGTCAACGAGGCCAACGATGTATTGGCCGAACCCGCGCCACTCGATGACGAGGGCAACCATCTGGGCGATCCGCTCACCACGTGGTTCCGCCACAAGCGCATCGAGACCGACAACACACACGGCACCGGCTGCACGCTTTCGTCCGCCATCGCCTGCGCGCTGGCCCAGGGCATGGATCTTGCCGATGCCGTCAATGCGGGCAAGGCATACCTGACAGGCGCTCTGGCCGCCGGCCTGAACATGGGCAAAGGCTCCGGCCCTGTCAACCACATGTGGCAGTACTGAGACAGTTTGCCGCAGCTCGCTATTGATGCTGACCATCAGGCAAAACTCGCTGACGGCACCGCAACACGCTGACCGTACTTGGGGTTTTGCGCCCACTTGGGATATTCGAGGGATACGAGAAAGGGGCCGTGGCGACGAACCGCCACGGCCCCTTTTGCTGTTATCGCCCGCAGTCGTTAGCGCCGGTTGATGCTTACGATGCAGAGCCCGATTGTCGCCACTGTGCCGCCGAAGAGCGACCCGAGCACGAATGCCAACGCGATCATCGGCGCGTTCCGTCCGACACGTAGCACTGCAGGCGGTCGAGCGCATAGCCGTAGATGCCAGCGTAGTCATCGCCGCCATAGGTGGAGCCGTCATCGCAGACCTCGTCCCAGTAGCCAGCGTGTGCGACGTCCTGAGACCTGTAGTAGACCTGCTTGTATTCACCGTTGGTCGTGATGTAGTACATCTGAACACCGTCAATGGTCTGGCCCCAGATGCCCGCCATGCCGTTCACGCTGTCGTTGTAGTTGGCATACTGTACCCAGCCGAGCCAACCGCTCTCCTTGGTGTGGACGCGGTAGCGAAGCGTGCCGCTGTCAACCCATGCGATGAGCATGTCGTGGGAGCCGTAAGGCATACCAGCGAAGCCCTCGGAGTTGGAGTCGTTGAAATTGGTAACGGCATCATTCCACGCACCGTAGCGGTTATGGAGAGCATAGTGGATGTTTACGCTCTTGCCCGTGGACTTCGGGAACTTGGTACGGGTTGCAGAATAAGAGGGCTGATAGGTGCCTCCATTGCCGTTGGTCGGCGCGATGGGAGCGACATAACCGCTGCCGAGATAGGCTGCGACCGCCTGCTTGAACTCCCACCACGACTTGCCGTACTGGGCGAAATAGCCATTCGGGTCGGTGTGATCGGACCCGCCCCAGCGCTGAGCCGCTTCGTAGTGGCTCAAAAGGCGGGACGTATCCCAGCCGCGAGAGCGGAGTTCGTCGCCCGCCCACTTCACGGCCTCGGACCACTGCTTGGAGAAGTCGGAAGCGTTCGTGGCGTGGGCGAGCTCGATGCCGATGGTTGCGTAGTTGCCGTTGCCCACGTGCCAACAAAGGCGGTTCTCCGGCACGGTGTTGTACACGGTGGAGCCGTCCAGCTCCATGACGTGATGTACGGCGTAGGTGTCGTCACGCGACCACAACAAAGTGTGGTTGTAGGCAGAAGCGCCGGGGTTCGCGGTCTCGTGAATGACGAGGTAGCTCGCATTGAGGTAGCCGTGACCGCCGCTCACGTACTTGTTCACACTCTGGTACGCCTCGGCTCCGCACGGGGCGGCGAGGGCCGCGGCGAGTGCGAGGACGATGGCGAAAACGCTGCGCATCGGCAGCTTGCGCTTAGCCTCGGCGTTAATCTCCGTCATGATCGCCACCCGCCTTCAGGCGCGCAGCGTCCACAGCCTGCTCGGCCGCGGCGTAGATGGCCGCACTCGCGACCCCGCACACCGTGCCGATGGCGGCGACGGTCTGGTTGTCCGTGGCGATGCCGGCCACGCTGGTCGCGACGGAGCCCAAAAAGGCAGCCGTGCACAGCCAGAACTTGCGGCTCGTCAGCTTGCGGGTAATGTCTTCGGTAGTCATGATTCCTCCTATCTACCTGTTTCTTTGTCGTAGAGCAGGTCGACGCGGTCGCGAATGTGGCTCACCTGTTCGGCCATCCCCTGACTGCGTGCCTGGCTGTGAACCAGGTCGGCGTGCAGGACGTCGTTTGACGCGACGACCGACTCCATGAGCGTTTTCATTCCTTCAATCAGGGTGTTGCTGCGCTCCATCTGGGCGGCGATGCGCCCCTCCATTTGGGACCGCTCGCGGTCGCGCTGCGCCCTCTCGTCGACTTCGGCCTGCTTGCGCTCCTCGCGCTTGAGGTCGAGGTTCGCCTTGCGCTCGTTCTGAACCTTGTACTCGGCCAAAAATTGCCGCCCAAAATAAAAGGCAATGAGCGCAAGCGCCGCGCCGCCGAGCCACCCCGGCCCGTACGGCGCGAAGAGCTTGAGTACCTCCATCTGACCTCCTTCCCGTTCTGCAGCGTGGTGGGGCCCATTCCCCGCCACACTGCAGGTTCGGGCCCCCGTAACGCGGGCCTACACCGCTGCCATCGTGCCGACGCACACGGCCAGCGGGCCCTGCGACAGGATCACGGCGCGGTCGGTGATGATGCACCCCGTGCAGGAGCGCACCATCGGGACCGTCACCACCGCGCCGTGCAGCATCACGTCGAGCGCCGTGTCGTGGACGCCCACGACCGTGCCGAACTCCATCGTCAGCCGCTTGCCGCCCGACGGCATCGCCGCCGCCAGCCGCGCCGCCGCGCCCTTGATCTCGGTCGTCGAATCGCTCATCGCTCGTACCTCCTCGCCGTGTGCTTTATGACGCAGCCGGCGTCGAGCGTCAGCGTCTGCTTCTGGATTGCCAGCTTGCCGACAACCCCGCCGGTCCTGTAGTTCATCGCCACCGCCATGCACGGCTCGACGGGCTTGTATACGCTCTTGAACTCGTCCGTGCGCGTCACGGCGCGCTCGGTGGCGAGCAGCTCAGCCGCCTTGCGGTCCGCCGCCGCCTGCATGGCGTCCTGGGGCCAAGGCGTGGCGTTGCCTCCCTCCTCGACCTTGTCGGCGACGAAGATGGCCTCGCCGCCGTCGATGTAGCAGTAGCCCCAGCTGACCTTGCTGTGGTTCTCCGTGGCGTGGTAGGTGTAGCTGACCTTCTGCCACTCACCAGTCATGGTGAACCCCTTGGTCGCCGGGCCAAGCGCCCTCTCCTGATCCCAGAAAGACTGTATGATGCCCGTCGCGCCCTTGGTGCCCTTGACCCACACGCTCTGCGTGTAGTCCGTATCCTTCTTGACGCTCGGCCCCTCGTCCTGGCAGAAGCCGACGCGCCCGTCACTCGAAACGACCTTGATGCCGAAAAGCACTCCCACCTGCGGCGAGTCGGAGACGTAGACGGTCTGGATGCTGCCGTGCGAATCGCTCTGTCTAAAGCTCTTATCCGACTTCTTGCCGGTGCCGATGAGGGCGTTGGCGGCGCCCTCGACAAGGTTGGCGTCCTCGGTATCCACGCCCGGCAGGCTGTCGTAGCTGTAGCTCTTGACGATTCGACGACCGACCGAGACGGTCGAGAGGTCTGAATCGGGCGAGTCGTCCACCGCCGTGCCGCGCACCGATGCGTCCTGCGTGCTGAAGTCCACGTGCACGACGTTGCAGACCTCGGCGCGGTTAGTCGATTCGGTCATGTCCGGCATGAAGCGCGCATCCCTGCCCTCGGTGAACTCCGCCGAGATGGGCATGTCGGCAGGCTCGACGTAGCGCCTGTAGATCACGTTGCCCATCCGGTCGGTCGCCGGCGAGCGGAACCTGGCCGCCTTGAGGAGCAGGTCCACCGCGTCCAGCTTGTTCTTAGCGTCGTTGTCCCTGCCCACGCCGAAAACCAAGGTGCTGCCCAGAAGGAGGCTGCTGGGGTCGGCGTAGACGGTGAGGCCGACCGATTCGGCTATCTTGACGGCCTCATCAACCAGATTGCTGCCCGCAACGATCACGTACGGCCCGTCGAAGTCGTCGTCTTTGAGCCGCTTCAGGAGGCCGTAGGCGTTGATCTGGCCCTCGCGGTAGGCGCCGTCGATGTCCACCGAGTCCACCTGCGGCATGAATGTTCCGAGGCACTCGCGCCTCTTACTGCCGTCCGTGAAGGTGGCGTTGAGGTACACACGCAGAAAGTCGTTGCCAACGTCGAACTTGTCGGCGAAGTCCAGGGATGCAGTCTCATAGAGCGCCGTGTTCGCATTGCGCTCGATGGAGCCGCCGTTCTCGATGTCGCGCACGAAGTCGAGCTCGAGCCCCGTCTCACGTGATACGCGCACGAAGTCGTAGGAGGCGTCGAACGGCCTTATCCAGCTATCAGCCATTGGCGGGCTCCTCCCACGTCTCCCACGTCGGGTCGCACGAAGCCACCCACGCGCCGTCGGAACGCTTCACGCTACAGCTGAGGCGGGCGCGGAACCGCTCGCCGTAGAGATCGCGCACCCAGAAGCGCCCCGCCATGTTCATGACCTCGAGGAATGACTTGTAGTCCTTCTCGTCGAGCAGCAGGAAGTCCATGCTGTCCTTGACGTCCCGTTCGTTGATGCCGTACGAGACGGGCAGCCCTTCCCCGCCGTCGGCGAAGTGCAGCATCTTGTATCCGTGCGTCACCTTACGGCTCGAGCCCTTCTTGAGATAGCGCCCGAGCCACGACCTCTCAGCGCCGGCTCCCCAGTTGAGAGCCACCGCGCGGCTCGCCACGGTCGTTTTGACCCTCGTCGCCGCGCTCACGCCCGTCGCCGCGTACGCGACGGCAACGTACTCGAACTCGCTGTTGAGCGGCGGCAGCGGATCGCTCGCGCCCTCGCCCGCCGCAAGGTGCGAGCCGAGCTGCAGGGTCGAGCCGTCTGGCAGGACGCGCGACACGGTGAAATGGGACGTCTCGGGCGTGTCATCGCTGTCGGCCCTGCCGGGGAATACCGACAGCTGGCATCCCAGCCTCTCGTCGACGAAAACGTTGAGCGACGGCTTGGCCGGTGGCGCCCAGTCGGTCTGGAAAACTCTCGAGGCGGCGACCGACAGCGACGAGCCGGCTGTGACCGTGAGCACGACCCTGTAGACCGTGTGGTTGACGAAGGCGTGCTGCGCATAGCCCAGGCGGAAGGAACGCGCGTCCTTGTCCAGCATCCCGCTCCACAGGATGTTGCCCCTGATGTCGCGCAAAGACAGGTGCTGTCGGCTGACGCCCGTCTCGTCGGCCACCTTCCACGTGAAGGTATGCGGCACCGCACGCAAGGTCGCCCCGTCCGCAGCCGGGTCGGTGAAGAATGCCTGAGGCGCGTCCGCCACGGTATAGGCCGCCGCGCTCGACCATGCGCCCCAGTCCTCGTCGAGTCCCTTGGTGCGCACGCGCACGGTATAGGGGCCCTTGGTGCCGGTCGGCAGCTTCAGGCTCGCGCCCGGGCCATCGACCGTCGTGGTGGTGGGACCCGTCGGCGTCGTGATCTGCACCTCAGCCGAGGCCTGCGCCGAGCCGTCCGGATGGTTGGGCACCCATTCGAGCGTCGCAGTCGAACCCGTGGCGTAAGCCGCCCTGACGCCCCTGATGGACGGTGCGAGCGGCGGGCATATGGTCGTGACCTCGTTTGACTCGGTCCACGGTCCCTTGAGGCCGCTCTTGACCGCGCGGGCGCGGTAGCGCACCGTACCCGCCGGTGCCTCCTCGTCCTCCCAAGAGGCGTTCACGTCCGCATCGACCCACGTCTTTCCACCGTCGGTCGTGAGCTGGAACTCCCAGCTGTCGACGAAGGCCGGCGCGTCGTGCTCCTTGAGCACGACCTTCGCCGCCTCCGCCTTGACCGCCTCGAGCATGCCGAGCGCCGTCGGCGTGGTGTAGATCGCCGGCGCGCTCACGCCGTAGTCCGACGTGCCGCCGGGGCCCGTCGCCTTGGCTGAGAAGATGTACATGCAGCCCGGCTCGAGGCCGTTGTAGGTGTGGCTCGTGGTGTCCCAACTGACGGTGCCGACGTCGGTGAACTTCCCCGGGCCGTTCTTCACCACGCCGACGGTCACGGTCGACCAGGGGAAGTCGCCGTTCATGCCCGTGTAGTCGACGTCCCAGCTGACCTTCGCGCTGGTGTCGCTCAGGCGCTCCGCCCTGATGTTCTTCGGCGTGTGCGGCGTGTGGTAGGCACGGCACGGGACCGTGACGGTGTTGGAGGCGTTAGATGTTCCGTTGCCGAAGCCGCCCGTGACGTTAATCTGGCCCGTGAAGGTGTGGTTGTAGGCGTCGCCGTTTCCGCGCGCGAGCTCGACGTCGCGCGACGTGCACTGCACCCACACCCAGCCGGAGTTGTTCGTCGAGTAGACCGAGCCGTTCCACGAGCCGCCCGCCGACGAGCTGCCGTTTGCGTAGCAGTCGATGGCGTAGCGCGTGCCGTAGCCGTGCGTGACGCGGTAGGTCACGGTGGTGTCCGTGCGCCCGACCTCAGCAACGTCCACGTACGCGCACCAGCAGTACTTTCTATAGCCACTGCCACCTTGAACCCAGTTTCCCTGCGCCATGCTACGCGACCCCCATCGCCATGCTCTGCTCCACCGCCGCGACGAAGACCCTGAACGCGGACGCCACGCGCCCGTCGACGCCCAGCAGGTCGCCGTCGAGGTAGAGGTTGTAAACGTTTCCGCCGCCCGCGATGCCCGCGGCGCCGTTGGCGGTCGCCCCGTATGCTCCGCCGCCGGTAACGCTCACGCCGAACACGGCGGCCTTCTCGACGTTGCGCACCGCCGACCTCATGGACTTCACCGGCTCGTCCGCCGTGTCGTCGATGCCGAGGGCCGCGCCCTGCATCACGTAGCCGAACATCTTGCGGAACACGCGCGACGGCGAGTGGATACCCAGCAGGTTCTTGGCCGCGTCGATGGCGCCGCCGACCACGCCGGTAATCTTGCTCACGACCACGCCTGCCGCGCCGCTGATTCCGTTTGCGATGCCCTGCACGATCTGCGAGCCGATGGAGGCCACGCGGCCCGGGATGGAGGACAGGGCGCCCATGATGGAACTGCCGATACTCGAGGCCGCCGAGGTCACGAAGCCGACCGCGCCGCGGATGGCGGAGCCCAGGCTGCTGATTCCGTTGCGGCCGATGCTCGCCAGGGTGGACGGCAGGTTCTGGATTGCGCCGCGGATAGCGGACACGATGTTGGCGCCGCACGTGCTGACGAAGCCGGCCATGCCGGTGATGCCGTTGCCCAGGAACGTGATGGCGTTCCTGCCTAGGCTCAGCCAGTCGAGCTCCGACCACGCCGATACGAAGGCCGAGAAGATGGCCGGGATATTGGCGATGAGCGTCGGTATCGCCTGTACGATACCGAGCGCCAGCGTCACGATTGCCTGGATGCCGGCACCGAGCAGCGTCGGCGCGTTGTCGTTGATCGCGCTGGCGAGGTTCTGCACGATGACCGGGGCCTGCTCGATGAGCGTCGGCAGGCTGTCGGCGATACCCTGCGCCAAGCCGACGATGAGGTTCGCCGCGCCCTCTGCCAGAACGCCCGCGTTCTCGGCTATGGACTCGGAGAGGCCGGTGAGAATCTGCAGGCCGCTCTCCGTGATGGAGGGCAGGTTCTCGGACAGGTAGCCGCCGAGCGATGTCATGAGCGACGCCGCCGTCTCGGAGAGGAACGACAGCCCCATCTCGATTCCCTCGGCGAGTCTGGGAACGACCTCGCCGCCCACGTCGGCGAAGCCCTCGGCGATGCCGGGCAGCGATGAGGTGATGTTCTCCTGCAGCGTGGACAGGTCGCCCTCGAGCAGCGTCAGGCCGTAGACCATGGCGAGGTGCAGCGACTCGAGCGGGTTGTCGCCAGCCGACCAGATCTCGCCAAGGCCCTTGAAGCGCTCGCCGATCTCGTCCACGCCGTCTGACACGGCGGAGAGGATGTCGCCCATGGGCCCGGGCACGGCCTCAGCCGCGCTGTCGAGCGCCTGCGTGAAGATGTCGACGAACGCCTGGCCGAGCACGGGACCGACCGACGTGACAAGGCTCGGTAGCTGCGACAGCGCCGTGCCGACGATGGTCGCGACGCGCGGGACGACGTTCGAGGCCGCTGTCTCGACCGACTGTAACAGCTCCTCGGTGAGCTTGCCCATGTCGGCGTCGTCCTTGCCGAGCTCCGTCACCCAGTTCTCCCAGGCGGCCTTCGCCATGTTGCAGGAGCCCTCGATGGTCGTCGCGGCCTCGCGCGAGGTCGTGCCGGCGATCTGCATCTGCTCCTGCATCGTGTGGATGGCCAACACGACGTTATCGAAGGACAGGCTCGACTCGTCCACGGCGGAGTTGACGGCGTGCGCGTCCTTGATGAGGCGCTGCATCTCCTCCTTGGTGCCGCCGTAACCCAACTTGAGGTTGTCCAACATGGTGTAATTTTGTTTCGCAAAGCCCTGGTACGCGTTCTGGAGGTCCTCCATCGCCGTGCCGAAGGTGTTCGCGTTGTCGCTCATGTCGACCATTGCCGTGTTGGCGTACTTCGCGGCCTTTACCGTGTCGCCGCCCAGTGAGGAAACGAGCGAGGCCGAGAAACCTGTCACCTGCTCCATGTATTGGTTGGCGCTAATGCCGGCCGTCTTGTAGGCTGCGTCGGCGTTTGCGAGCACCGTGGTCTGCGCCTGCTCGAGCTGCTGCCACTTGCCGGAGCACTGCTCGACGGTCTGCCCCGTGAGCGCGGCGTACTCGTCGAGCGACTTGCCCATGTTGCCGAAAATCTTCTGGATGCCGCCGACGTTCTGCTCGTACGCGGCGTAGGCCTGCGTGCTCGCCACGCCGATGGCGGCGACGCCCGCCCCCACGGCGGCGACGCCCACGCCTACCGCCTTGGCAACGGTCGCGCCGGCCTTGCCGAGCGTGCCCACGACCTTCGAGGCCACGCCCTCGGCCTTGCCGCTGGCCTCGTCCTTGAGGCCGACCTTAATCATCAGGTCGAGAAGGTTCACCTAGACCACCTTCAATCCCATCCGCTCGATGATGTCTGCGGCGATCTCGTCGCCGCTGCGCGTGTCATCCGCCTCGGACCCATCGCCCGCACCGCCGTTGACGATGCTCAGGAAGGGCTCCTTGAGCCACTTCCCCTGCGCCATGAGGCGCACCGACTCGCTCAGGTACACGCGGAACGCCTCCCGCTCGTCCCGCTCGCGCCACCGCGCGACCATGTACCTAGAGAAAGGGCGAGCACGCCGTGGCCCGACGTACTCGCCCAGACAGAGCCATATGTGAGATGGGTCCTCGGCGGCTATCCAAAAAAAGGAGCCAGGACGTCCTTGATGCCGTCGATACCGTCGACGGCATCCTTGATGTCGTTCACCCACTTCTTGACGGTGAAGTCGGCCTTGTACTCCTCGAGCGTCTGGCCGTCGAGTGCGGCGAGCAGCTTGTAGCTGATCTCACCACCCTGGCGCAGCACGTCGGGCAGAAGACCCACTACCATGTCCACGGCGAGGCCGTTGACCTCGGCGGTGGCGGCTGCCTTTGCGGCCTCGGGGTCGCCCTTGGCCTTGGCGGTCGCCTTGGCCTTGGCCTTGGCGGAGTCGGAGCGGAACTTGGCGTAGGCGGCCTTGGCCTTCGCGCCGAGTTCGCCGTTCATGACGTCCTCCGCCACGTCCGCCAACAGGCACATGGCGTTCTGGAACTCGTCGGCGTTAAGGTTCTCCAGCTTCATGGTTAGGCTCCAATCTCCTGTTTGATATACAGCTCGTAGGGCACGATCTCGGGGTTCTTGATTGAGTAGTGGCCCGTGAACTCGAACGCGAACTGGCCCTTGGCCTTGTTCTGCGTCGTGATCTGCAGGCCGCCCGTGTTGAGCGCGTTGATGAGGCGGATGGCGATATAGCCGTTGCCGTTCTCGCCCGAGTAGTCGCCGATGAGCCAGATATCGGCGAAGTCGGCCTCCGAGAGCGCGGAGCGCGGGACGATCTTCCCCTCGGTCTCGTCGGCTGCGGCTGCGAGCTTCTTGCCGAGCGCGGTGTTCAGCGTCACGAAGGTGCCGCTCAGCTTGGCCTCGATGCTGTCGATGCGCTTGAGCTCCATCGTGTTGGCGGGGCAGTTGTCGATGTCCTCGCCGTAGTCGATGAAGCTGGGCGTGGCGGCGAAGCTGGTTCCGCCGCTCGTCGCGCCCATCAGCTCGGACTCCGCGACCTCTGCGGTCTTGGGGTTGAAATTCGTGGCGAGTAGGCCCGCGTTGATGACGATCTCCTTGAACGTGTTCTCGGGGATGCGCGTGAACTTAGACATATGACCTCCTAGTAGCTGGTCATGTACTCAATGGTCAGGTTGATGATTCGGCGCTTCACGGCGTTGTCCTCGTCGGCCATGGCGTTGCAGAACGGCTCGCCCTGCATCACCCACATGCCGCCGCCGTCGCACGGCAGCAACACGCCGGAGAGCCCCAGCGCCCGGGCGACCTCCTCGGCCTTGGCGTTGGGCGCGGCCTCGGACGAGGTCAGGTACCAGAGGTTCACCTCGGAGTTGCACTGCGTGCCGAATGCCGCGGTCGGCAGGTCGTAGGTGATGTAGGGCATCTTCGCCTTGCGCGGCACCGCCGAGTCGCGGTACACGGGAAGGCCGAAGCCCTCGAGCCACGCCTGCAGCGTCGCCGCTTTAGTCGCCATCCGGCACCTCCCACTCCTCCGCGCTGCACTGGCCGAAGCCAAACGACGCGCAGCGCGGCGCGGCCCCGTCGTCCGCGTTCGACGTGCAGCGGAATACCTGCCCGTCGAACGCACGCTGGAAGAGATCGCCGTATCGCAGCGGCTCGTCGGTGGTCACGGTGTAGACGTTCCTCACGCCGTCGTGCTCCGCGATGCGCGAGGCCGTCGAGCTGTCGCGCACGATCGCCGCCGTGAAGCCGTCGCCTACGGCGAGGACGGTCTTGAATCCGCCCTCGCCGTCAGGCTCGGTCTTTGCGACGAGCCTCGCGCACGCTACCGCCATGCGCTCGTACAGGCGGCTCACAGCTTTCTCCAAGGGTCGAGACGCGCCTTGAACTGCTGTCGCCACGTGATGGGCGAGCCGTCGCCGCCGACGCGCGTGTAGCTGTAGCCGCCGAAGCTCTCGGATGCGTACGGGCTGTCCAGCTCCTTGGCATGCTCGGTCTGCCACGCCGCGATCTCGTCAGCGAGGTCGACCACGGCGCGCGGGATGGCGAGCGCCCAGACGGTGCCGACGAACTCCTCGTCCGTGAGTTCGTTGTAGGGCCACGCGTGCAGCCCGTCGTTGAAGGTCGAACCCGTGATGCGGATGTACTGGCCCTCCTTGAGGCCGAGGGCCGCGGGCGGCACGAGGCGGCCGTCCTCGATACGGACGCGCCCCGTGCGCTTGTCGGCGACGAACCAGTTGCGCAGCGACAGAAGCACCTGCTCGAGCATCTCTGCGCCTATCGCTTGTCGGTGATGACGGCGGCGAGCTCGGGGCTGAGGGTCTTGACGCCGCAGAGCATGTCGATGGAGACGGTGTCGGTCTTGGTCTTCTGGTCGTAGCCCTGCACGACGCGCAGGCCGAAGCCGTCGTAGGAGGTGGAGAACGCCTTGGGGGCGCCGAGCGGCATCTCGAGCTGGCGGGTCACGAGCGCGAAGGCGTTCTTGTGGAACGCGATGGACGGCGTGTAGTTTGCCGTCTCCGCCGTGGTCTTCTGCACGTTCTGGTCGCAGTAGAAGTCGAGGCCGTACTTACGGCCAAGCGATGCCTCCTTGAGGGCGGTGCCGTTGTCGCCGACGGCGGACGCGTTGGTGAACGCCTCGGTGTTGAGCAGGTCGGCCTCGGCCTGGGAGCCGTAGACGAAGCGGCGCTCCGTGGAGGGCGCCTTGGCGTCCACGAGGAACTTGCGGGCGGCGATGATGTCCGCCACGGCGATGGCGCCCTTGGCGTGGTCGACGCGGTTCGTGACGTCCTTCTCGAGCGCGAGCAGGTAGCCGTCGATCTTGTCGGCGAAGGCCTGCATGGCGGGGACGAGGAACTGCGCGGAGAAGTCGACGATGCCCATCGTCAGCTCCTTGGACGTGACGGCGAACGTCACGTCGAGCAGCTTGTCCATCTTGACGGGAACCTTGCTCTCCGTGGCGTCCTGCACCTCGACCTCGGTAGTGAACTCCTTGGCCTCGAAGGTGGCGGGCTTGCGGACGGTGATGGTGTCGCCCACGCCGGCGACGAACTCGGAGGAGTAGTCGCGGTGGACGAGGTTGGCCATGACGGCGTTGGTGCGCAGCACGTCCAGTGCCTCGTTGGCGATGATGTTGGGTGTAAGGATGGTGTTCGACATAGAAACCCCTTAGCCTCTCTGCTCCGCCTTGTACTTCATGTACTCGGCGGTGCTCATTTCGTTGATGTCCTTGCCGCCCTCGCCCTTGGGGGCGTGGGCCACGTCGGCGCCCTTGACGGTCGTGGTTGCGATGAAGTCGGCCCAGTCGGCCTTGATGCCCTCGGTGAGCTTGTCCGCGCCCTCGATAGCGCCGTCCTTGACGGTCACGTTCTCGAGGTCGGAGACCTTGAGAACGGTCTCGATGCGCTTGGGGTCGACGCCCGCCGACTTGAGCAGCTCTCGGTACAGGCTGCGCTTCTCGGCTGCGGCCTTCTCGCCATCGACCTTGGCCTTGTAGTCGTCGAGCTCCTTGCACTTGGCCTTGTACTTTTCCTCGTACTCGCCCGCGCCCTCGCCCTTGGCCTTGAGCGCGTCCAGCTCCTTCTTGTAGCCGTCCGCCTTGCCCGCGGCCTCCTTGAGCTCGTCGCGCTGCGCCTTGAGCGCGTCCACGCTCTCGGCGTGCTCCTCGATGATCTGGTCGATCTTCTCGTCCTCGATGCCCATTGCCTTGAGCATCTTTCGCGTGAGTGCCAACAGAATCTCCCTTGCTTCGGAATGGGCGGGTCCCAGCCTGTTGCCTCGGCAGGGCCCGCGCCGCAATACCTCGCGGCAAGGGTGAGTATCCAAGCGGAGTAACGCGGCCCTACGCGCCGCCCCTCAGGTGCTTCTCGAGAATCGCCCGGTACGTGTCCCCGTGGCCCGTCGCCGCCTTGCGCAGGAAGTGCTTGCCCTTCATGCGGGAAGTCCCCTCCTCGACGTACGGCGCGTACTCGACGTTGGTGCCGATGAAGCAGTCGTAGCCTTTGAGTAGGTGCGTGACGGAGTTGCGCAACCTGCCCGTGTCGACCGGGCACGTCGCCTTGGCGTAGCCCTCCGCGACGAGGCCTATCTCCTCTAGGCCCGTTTTATAGGCGCGCAGGAGGGCCTTCTCGACCTGCTCGATGTTGTTCTGCCGTATCTCGATGCACTCGGCGGTATCCAGTTTCGCGGCGTTTACGATCTCCTCGGTGATGAGGGTCCCGTGCCGTCCTCGGTCGCCGACGCCGCCGACGAGCCCGTAGGCCATCAGTCGAGCACCTCGCAGCCGTAGCCAACGCGGCCGTTGACGTCCGCCTCGATGGCCTCGATGGCCTGCACCGGCACGCCCTCGCATCCGAGCGTGCAGCCGTCGTCTGGCGCGACCTCGTCGCCGCGCTGCGTGCAGATGTAGGTGTCCGGGAACGTGAAGCCGAAACCCAGCTTTACGGCGCAGTCGCCGCAGTTCGCGCAAGTGAATAGCTCTTTCATGCCTGCCCCAATCTCTCTGCGGGCAGTGTCGCGGCACGGTCACGCGGCATGAAAAAAGCCCCGCCGTGGCGGGGCCTGTTGGCTAGTTATTTAGTTCGCTTTCGAATATCTCGACTATATCGGCCTCAAGAGCATCCTCGAACTTATCCGGGCCAAACAGCTCGTAGTACTCCCTGCGATTCTCGTCGTCGTATTTGGCCTCTTCAAGCCATAGCTCCTGAACGGCTTTAGGCTTGGAATCGAGAACGTGACCTATAGCGTCGACGTCGTCTCTTCCGTCGAGATAGCTAACGGCTTCGTTGAGTATGTCATTCATGATGCTCAATCTTGAAACCGAACCTCTCCTCAATCGCCCGAAACAGCCTGTCTTCGTTGCCGCCGTAAAGCCTTTGGATTCTAAGGTACTTCACCTCATCGACATTATAGGACGCATCCGGCTCGGAAACCTTCTCGAACGTGTAGATACTTCCATCGTGAGCTGCGATTATCCCCATCTCGCAGCCCTTGCCGCCGACCGCCAAAAGGTCAGCCGCGCTCGGGATGCCAGAGGCCGGGTGGTTGTGGAGCAGCACTACGCGCCGACCGTCCCCGATTGCCGCCTCGACCTTCTTGCCGAACTTCGCCGGAGGGACCACGGTGCTGCCGACGGTCGAGTTAACGCAGCTCGTGATTGTCTTGCCCGTTGACAAGTCGATGGCGTAAAGGTCCTCGCCGTTCGTGCCCCCTCGGTGGCTGAGGATGCGTCTTATGCTCGCATGTACGCCGTCCGCGGCATCTTTGCCGACGGCTTTAGACACCTTTGCCCTGTAGTCCCTGCTCGCGATCTTCCCCATATCCACCGCGAACTCCATTGAGTGCTCTACCGGCTTAGCCCTCGATTTCCCGCCGCCCTCGTAGACCGTGCCGAGCGCCGAGTCCAGCACCTTCTGCTGGTCGCCCGCCGACATCTTCCTGAAGCCGCTCGACGGTATGCCGTAGTCCTCGAGCTGCCGCGAGAGCCGTTTTCGCGCCTCGGTCTTGGACACGCCCGCCGTATCCAGCTTGCGCTTGGTGCCGGGCATGTCCATGAACTCTGAGATGGTGCGGTTCGCGGGCTTCTCGCCGTTGACGGCGGGCTTGCCGGCCTTCCATTCCTCGTAGGTCATGCCCTCGGGCAGGCGGCTGAAACGCTCGCCGTCGAGCACGTCGAGTCCGTCACAGCACGCCACCAGCGTGCAGCGGCAGTTGCACGTCTCGGCATACGGCGCCTCCGGGTCGCCGGGATAGCGGCACCCGTTGCTGAACTTCTCGCCGACCTCGACCTTCTCGCGGTCAATCTTCCTGTGGCTCGAGCGCGTGCGCAGGTCAAGCGTCGCCACCCATTCCTGCTGCACATTGATGCCGAGCCCCTTGGCCCTCTTGTAGCTGTCGACGCGCCCGGCGTTCTCCGCCGCCGTCGTCGAGGTCCGCGCCAAGCGCACCGCCGCCGCGCGGTTGGACCCAGCCACGTCCTGGATGCGCTTCGCAATCTTGGGTATCGACTCGCCGAGCAGCAGACCTTGCGTGATCTGGTTGGCGATGAGCCGGCGGTTCCACGCCACGTCCTTGGCGACGTTGACGGACGGCTTGGGCAGGTAGCTGTCGTGGTCGGTGAGCAGCCTCTGCACGGTCGACGCGTCCTGCAGCGCGTAGGCCGTGTCAACGCCAACGGCGCTCTCGACCTGCCACGTGCCGTAGTTGTAGTTCTCGGCGTAGACCTCGGGCAGTCTGCCCTCGTTGGCGGCGGCCGCGACGACGTTCGCGTGCGTCATGGCCTCGGCGCACTGCTTGAGGACGATTCGGTAGCGCCTGCCCGCCGCGATCTTCCCGCTTCGCCAAGACCTGTATTGCGCCTTGGTGATCTCGCCGGTCTCGAGCCGCTCGCGCATCTTCTCGTCGTCGGCCTCGAACTGCGCCAGATAGCGCTTGAGGTTGGCGTAGGCCGTCTTGCTCGCCTCGCCGTACACTCCCGCCACCTCGCGCTCGAACGCCCGAATCTCGGCGTCTGAGAACTCGTGAGCGTTATCCTTCGCCATGCGCCGCCTCCAATCGTCGGCACGCATGGTCGCCCGCGCATAACGGAAAAGGGCCCCAACCGAAGCCGGGGCCCTTCCCTACTCGCCGTCTGCCTCTAGCATCTGGCGCACCTCGTCGCGCCAGCGCTCGGGAACGCTCTCGAGCGTGCGCTTGCCGCTCTTCACGGCGCGGTAGTAGATCTTCGCCAAGTTACTCACCTCCAACGATGTCGCCGAGCTCGAGAAGGGCCGCCTGCGAGTCGGCGACCTGCTGCTGGAGCGATGCGATCTGCTCCTCCATGCTCATGCCGTCCGCCTCGTGTGCCGCCCAGACGGTGTCAAAGTCGGCCTTTGCGCCCTCGACCGTCAGCTCGCCAGTCGGGTCGGTGAAGTGCAGCTCCTCATAGGTGAACACCTTCACCTTGACGGAACCGCCCTCGCCGCCCCGCTCCTCGCGCTCGCCCTCGGCGATGCCGCGGCGCAACCAGACGTCGGTCCCCGCGATCTCGACCGCCTCGGGCCTCTCGCCCGTTCGCTCAGACTTCACAACCATAAATTACCTCCTAACCCACGGCCCTCGCCGCGTTGAATATGCACCGCTTAGCGTTCATCTGGTGCTCCATGACGGCCGTTTTCAACCAGCCCCAGTAAGAGCACACGCGCCTCGCCAAGCGCTCGGTGCGCCTGCGCATGTAGCGCGCGAACGCGCGTCGCAGTCGTTTCCAGAGCCTCTTTCGCAAGTCGACCCGGCGCCCGCGAGCGCACCAGATGCGATAGCCCGCGAAGTCGATGGGCTCGGCGCCGTTGCGCCTCACCTTCCACGGCTTCAGCGACAATCCTAGCCGCCCCAAAACGCGTGCGGCGATGGTCGCGGCTTTCCCGAGCGAGCGCTTTGAGTTGCCGAGAAAATAGCCGTCGTCGGCGTACCACACCTGGCATCCCGCGAGCCTCACGCGCTTGCCGCGCCGCTCCTTCGCCGCCTCCTCAACCGCGTGATACGCGAACGAGATCACGAACGCCGCCAACCGAAGCGACAGGTAGCTGCCGAGGATAAGGACGCCGTTCATCGTCGACAGCAGCGAATGGAGCAGGTAGAGGACCTGGCTGTTCTTGACATAGCGAGCCACCAGACCCTCCACTATCGCCGTCTGCATCGAGCCGTAGCAGTTGCGGATGTCGACGTGCACGTGGTAGGCGAAGCGGTGAACCTCGCGCCTGAGCTTGCGCATCCCCAGCGCCGCGCCCTTGCCCTTGACGCCGCTCGACACCTGCCAGAAGCCGACCTTGGCGGCAAGGAGCGGCTCGAGTGCCCCGACGCACAGGTAGTTGCACACCTGCCGCTTGATGCTTTCGACGCTTATCTCGCGCAGCTTGCCGCTGTTCGGGTCGTGTTTCAGATAGGTTCGGATGGGGTCGAATGTCAGCGTCTCGGTCGAGAGCTCTAGCCAGATGCGGTCGACGAACGCCGTCTCGGTGCCGTATTCGTCGGCGACGCGCCAGCCGTTCTCCTTGCCGGAGTCGCTTTTCTTCCATCGGTGCAGGGCCTCGACGACGCTCTTGCGCGTGAACTCGAGGCCCTTGCAGTAGGTTTTCATAGATCAAAGCTCTTTCTGTCTGTCATACGAGCGTTCGCCTTGCGGCTACCAGCCCGTGAGCCTTGCGGACAAATTTCACTCAAAGGAGTCAGGCTGAGCCGCGTCCCGCCAGAAAGCGGCGGGCGCGGTAGACACGGTGCGAGTAGAGATTTATAGACAGATTGCCGGGAGACGAAGTTCCAAGTGGCCCTACCGGACCTGTTCCTCGAGTTCGCGTAACGAAGACCGGCCGTCGAGCCGTTCCTCAGGTTGCCGAGGAACTGAACCAGAAACCAGCGCCGCCCTCACCGTGAATCCCTGTTTGGAGTCAGGAGGGGGCCAGCCCCCTCTCAGGGCTACGCCCTGATTCACCCCCGGCTACGGCCCGTAGCAGAAAGCCGGGAGACGAAGTCCCAAGCGGCCCAACCGGACCAGGGCCACGAGTACGCGCAACGAAGACCGGCCGACGAGCCGCCCACCAGGTCGCCGAGGAACCGAACCAGACGGATCGTGCCCTTGACCTTACCGCCGGAGGTGTCGAAGTAGAAGTAGTCACCGACACCGGTCGTCGCCGAGCCGCCGAGCCCCTTTCCCAAGATGAGGCCGTTGACGAACTGGATGTCGAGCATGTAGCCATCTGCCGCCGGCATGCACGCCGCCGTCGGGGTCACCCCGTCCGCCACGGCGTTCTTCTTCTCATTGCGTGTGTCGGGGTTGACCGCGATGCCGAAACCCGTGCCGTCGGAGACGAAGAGCGTATCGCCCATGAACTCCCACAGGCCCAGCCCCGTCTCGACGCCGCCGACCTTGAACGGATGCTTGCCGTCCTTCGCCACCTGGCCGTCGCCCACGAGGGCATCGGTGTTGCCCGTGCACCACGGCGCACTCTGGATCCATGTGTTCACGGTCGTGTCGAACGCCTTGGCGACGTCCATGAGAAGCGCCACGTTGCCGTCTGCGAGCGTCTCCTTGCCACCGACAACGGCACCGTCGAACACGTCGTACGCCGCCGCGGCGCCTCGGTCTGGGCACTTGGTGCCCGTGTCGGTGCCGTACATCAGCGACGCGCCCACGGGGATACTCGCGGCCTGCGACGCGGTCACGACGACGCGCGTGACGCCCGTCTCGGCGATTGCCGGGTGAATCTGCACGTTGAAGTCGGTGCAGCCCGGGAAGTCCACCTGGGAGGACTTGCACAGCGTCTTGGTCAGCTGGTGGAAGTTGACGTACCACTGGTCGTAGGCCGACATTCCCGAGTAGCCCGTGGTCGCCGTCTTGCACAGGTCGATGAGCGAGTCGTGCGAGGTCACTCGATTGGCGATCTTCGCGCCGGAGACGGAGCGCGGACGCCCGTCGGCGTCGATGCTCATCGGGTACGTCGGCGTCAGCATGTACGGTCGCAGCGTGCCGTCCGGCAGCAACGCCTTGGGGTTCGGCTGCGAGCCGCTGAATCGGCTGTCGGACCACGAGACGAGCAGGTTGCCGTTCGTCAGTACCTCGACCGCCTGCCACACGACCGGCGCGATCTCGTAGACGTTGTTGCCGCGTCCGTTGTCCACACGCGAGAAGCCGTAGTCAACGCCGTCGATTGCCTCGACCCACGGCACGCCGTCGGCGTCGGCACCGGCGTTGGCGGACACGTGGAACCACGGGCCGCCCTCGGCGTCGAACGGGTCGACAGCCGCGCTCGTCGCCGTCGCGGGCACGAACTCGGTGGAGGCCACGCGCTTCGCGGCGGCGCTCATGGGCTGGATGTCGGTGGGGCTGCCCGCCGGGATGAGGAACGTGTACACCAGCCCCGTCTTGTGCTTGTCCACCATCGCGGCGACGCTCTCGTTGGAGTAGCGGCCCGTCGAGGCGTCGCGCTCGAGCGACTTCTGGTCGCCCAGATTCTTCACCGCGCCGACCAGCGCCCACACCGCCTCGTCCGATGCCAGCGGGTCCGCGTACTCGAACCCCTCGGTTGCCTGCTCGGTTGCCTGCTCGGCTGCCTGCGTATCGGCCATTTAGGCACCTACCTTTCGCATCTGGCAAATCTTGCCGTTTACCTTCTTGAGTCCCAGCGCCGTCACGGCAGCCGCCGAGTCGATAATCGACTGGTAGTTCAGGGCTGCCGTCTTGGCGTCCTTGAGCGCCGCCTGCGCGTCGGCGAGGGCCTTGGTCGAATCCTGCTCGCGCTTCTGCTCGGCGGTCTTGCGCCCCACCTCAGCCTCCTTGCGCTCCGTCTCGGAGGTCTTGCGCTCGGACTCGGTCTGCCCGCGCTCGGTCTCGGCGTCGGCGCGCTTTTTCTCAGCCGTTTCGACAGAAGCCTTGAGCTGCTTGAACTCGTTGTTGACCTTGTTCACGCCAGCCGCCGCGTCCGTCGCGGGCTTCTTGAGCTCCGCGATCTGCTCGGCGGTGAGGTCGCTGTATCTCAGCGCGTCGCCCTTCGGCACGCCGACGACCAGCACGTTGTTCTCCATCGTCGCCGTTGCCTCCGAGCCCGAGGCGAGCGTCGTGGCTCGTGCCCCCTTGACCTCGGCGGCGACAGCCTTGTCGCGTGCGGCCTCCGCCGCCTTCTGCGCGGCCCTGGCCTCGTCTCGCGCCGCCTCTGCGTCCTTGATGGTGCGCTGGTCGCTCGGCTCGTAGATGTACTCGGCGGGCTTGGCTCGCCTCTTTACGTCCCAGAGCGCCTCGATGCGCGTGCGTCCGCCGTATGCCTCGTCCGTGATGTAGGCCCATGCGTACACGCGCCCAGCCACCTGGAGCAGCTCGTCGGGAATCTTCGCCTTGCTGTCGGCAACCGCGACCGTGTAGCACGTCCCCGTGGTCGACTTGGCGAAATGCACCTGCTCGCAGCCGACAACCTCGACCTCGCGCCCGGTGTCCCACTGCCACAGCTCGCCGTCAAGCACCTGCAATGCCGCCATCACTCATCACCTTCCTCGTCCTCGTCGTTGTCGTCGTCCTCGTCGCCCTTCTGGGCGCCCTTCGCGTTCGCCGCCAGGGCGGGCGGCAGCGCTGCCATGCGCTCCTCCTGCTCCCGCTGCTTGCGCTCCAAAATCTTCGCCCTCTCGTCGGGCGTGATGTTCGGCAGCTTTCGCAGGATCGTCTCGTCGTCCAGATACTCGGCCTCCAGGCACACGGTCTCGACCTGTTCCTTGGTGTTGCTGATGCGAGTGTGCGTGAACACGGGCGTGTCCTCGATGCCCTGCAACGCAAGGATGTCCATGATACCCTCGCGGATGTGGCGCTCGAACTCGGCGGCCTCCTCGTCCATCGGCTGGTATGCCGCGTCGATATGGTCGTTGGTCGCCCCCGCCGCGATGGTGTGGACGTCCAGCGCGCCGAAGTCCTCGTAGATGTCGGCCTTGATCTGCGCCAGCGTCTCCTTGCGGCCCTCGACGGGCACCTCCTGCGTGTACGGCGTCACGGACTGCCCCTGCTCGGCGTCGACCTCGGCCACGTGCGTCAGCTTGAGCTTCGCCCGCCACAGGTCGAGGTCCCTGTCGTCCATGCCGCCGGCTCCGTTGATGAGCCAGTAGATCTGCGCGCAGTCGCGCGTGTCGTTCACCAGGCCGCTCTTGATGAGGTCGTAGGCGTCGATGCTCTCGCGCATGCCGACGAGCGTGCTCTGGTGCGCGTCGCTGCCCCAGACCGCCACGATGGGCAGGCGGGAGTAGTTTTCCGCATCGACGGCCAGCTTCATCCCGTCCGCCGGTATCTCCCGATACGTGACCTTGTAGGCGCGCTTGGCCTCGGCCACCTCGAAGTCGAAGCCGCTGCCGCCCGACACCATCTCAGTGTAGCCGTCCTGCTCGTAGAGGGTCGCGTGCCACGGGTGGTCGGAATCGAGCCGCCAGAACCTCACGCCGGCGTATAGCGCCCCCGAGTACTCGTCCCACACCGGGCAGAACTCGTCGGCGGTGAACACATCGATGTGGTCGAGGTTCCAAAACGGGAACGACACACCGTGGATGAGCGCCTTGAGCCCCATCTCCATGACATCGTCGTCGAAGCGGTCGCCAAGCCCCTCCTTGGTCGTGTCCTTGCCGCCCGCCGAGACGTCCACGAAGCTCACGCCCTTACCGAGCGAGTATGTGCAGCGCTGGACGTTTAGGCGCTTGAACAGGTTACTCGCCAGCCTCAGCTTCGAGGCCGTGAAGTCCTCGGCCTCGGCACCGGAGCACGAGTAGATCTTCTGCACGAAACGGTTGATCGTGACGTTGTGCTGGCGGTAGTACTCGTTCGCGGTGACGGCGTTGCGGTACATCTCGCTCGACATGTGCCGCTCGATGGCATCGGCCGCGAACGCCGTCGCCGACGCCGCCTCCTTGAGGTCGCCATCGGTCACCAAAGGCCCCTTAGACAAGCCGCTACCTCCCTCCAAAGAATGGGTTTACCTGCTCTTTCGCAGGCTTGTACATGCGCATGGTCGCCACGCCGTAACGGAGCGCGTCGCAGCTGTGGTCCTCGACCTTGACGGGCCTGTCGCCGTCCGCCTTGGCGTCCCAGCAGTAGCCGCCGAGCTCGCCTATCAGCCCCGCGCAGGCGTCGGAGATGCGCACTGAGCCGTCGCCCAGGCACACCCCCGTCTCTCGTATGCCGTCCGCGACGTCGTTGCGCCCCTTCTTGGTCTTGAAGCCAGCCTGCCGCATCGCGGCGATGAAGCTCGTGGCGCTCGGGTCGATGATGAACAGGGGTGGCTTGCTCAGCCCGCCCACGAAGTCGGCCATGTCGGCCACGTAGTCGGCGTCCGTCTTCTGGTGCCCCGTGTCGCGGCCCGAGTAGCGGTACTCGTCCACCACGTGCCACACCTTGCCGTCAAACGCCCACAGCAGCGCCGCGAAGGCGTTTTGCGTGCCGTAGTCGCAAGACACCGCGTACTTGACGGCGCTGCCCTCATATCGGCCCTCGAGGGCGCCCTTGAAGTCCGGGTAGATAAGTCCCTCCGCCAGCGTCCACAGGCCCCTGATGTATCGGTCGTAGAACACACCCCTGTACATGCGCTCGTAGCGGCTCACGATCTCGGGTGAGAGCGTGGGGTTGTCCTGCATCTCGAAGTGCAGCACGAGCAGGTTCAACTCGTCTGCGCGATCGATGTACTCCGTTTTGAAGAAGTGCGTCGGATAGCTGGGGTTGCAGTTGAACCAGAGCTTCGACCCGTCCTCCGAGCATCGGCCGATCATCTGGTCGACGAAGCTCTGCGGGAACAGCGCCACCTCGTCGGCGTAGCATCCCGCGGCGGTCAGTCCCTGCAAGACGTCCTGGCTCTTCTCGGTGCTCGCGCCGAACAGGTAATAGGTGTTCGTCCCGATCTCGATGCGGTTCTCGCTGCGGTTGAACTTCCACGACCACCCGAGAAGCCGCAGAATCTGCCCCATCGGCCTCACGACGTTGCGCTTGAGCGTCTCGATGGAGGCGCCCGCCATGATGAAGCTGCTGCCCGAGAAGCGCCCTTGGCTCCAGAGCAGGAACCCAGTCAGCATCGCCCACGTCTTGCCGCTTCGGATGGCGCCCTCGGCGATAACGCCCTCGCATCCGGAGGTCGGCCTGTCGAGCGACCACCATTCGGCGAGCAGCCGCTGCTTCTCGCTGAACTCCTGCATCACTTGAGCCCCAGCGCCTCGATGAAGCCCTTGATGCGCTCGTCGTCCCTCTCGGCGGAACGGTCCTCGACGGGCCTCACGGGCTTGGCGAACTCGCTCGGGTACTTGCGCTCGAGCAGCCACGCCGCCGCCTGCCAGCTCTTGTCCGATGCCTCCATGACGCGCATCACAAGCGCCGCCTTGCGTTCCACCTCGCCCTTTTTCATGGCTTCACAAAGTTCGCGTTGATTCTCGGTACTCGGATGGTTGATCCAGCGGGAAAACGTCTGCGGCGCGACACCGAGGTATGCGGCGATGTCCTTGTCGGTCATGCCGACACGGCACAGCTTGATGGCATCCTTGATGCCCTCCTTGGTCAGTTTTTCACGCCCTTTTCCCGCCACAAAATCACATTTCCGCTGGTAGATAGCCATATGGAAACGCGAACGTTCCCACCTTTTTACGCACGTGGACAAGCGCGTGCGTTTGCCCACGAGCGTAAAAAGGGGGTAACGTTTAAAGAAAAGGCCCCGGGAAACCGGGGCCTTTCGGCTACTCGACCTTGGTCGACATGATACTGATTACCTCGGCCAGCCTCTCAAGCGTCTCCGTCCAGCTTCTGCCGTCTGTGCGCGGCCTGTCGTATGCGGTTGCTCTCCGCCTCCTCCTCGAGCCGCCTCTTCCGCTCCGCCAGATAGCACCCTTTGCACAGTCCCCACCTCCTCGCCTGCGCCGAGGTGTCGAACACGGGCCGTGAGTCGCACGCGATGCACAGCATCCCCGTGCCGCTGCCGAAGCGACCGTATCTCTGCCTGGCGTGGCGCACGCTCGACGGCGTCACGCCGAGGAGCGCCGCGATCTCGGCCGCGCTCCTCTCCGGGTGCGCCTGCATCGCACGCACCATGTCCGGCGTCCAGAGCCGGTAGCCCTTGCGCCGTCGGCGGGCGAGCTCGGCCCCGAGCGGCATGTGTGTAGATTCCGTAGATGGGCCAAAAGGCCCATCCGTAAGCCTCGACGTTCCCCTCAAGTGGTCCCCCAAACGGGCTGCGGGGAGGGTGCCGGCATGGCACCCTCCCCTTATCTGTCAGTTTCCGTACGGCGCGCCCAGCCGCCTGAAGATGTGGCGGCGGACCTCGATGCGAAGGCCGGTCCTCGCCATCACCTGCACCTCCCCTCGCGCTTGAGCGTCTCGACGTTTCGGCGGGAGCGCCTCAGCGCACGGGCTCTGGCCCGTTGCCGCGTAGGGTCAAGATACTTGTCAAACTTCCTCATCTCGCGCACTACGCCACGCAGCTCGGGCACGAGGTTCTCTTTGAAACCCGCAACTATGTTTGCCATGATGGCGGCAGCGGCCTTCGCAGCGGGGCCGTCGGGTCTCAACAGCTCGACAGATGGCGACAACACCGGCTTCATCTCGTTATCGGGCATTTGTCAAATCCTCCCCACACCACGGGCAATACCGTGGGATCGTCTCGAACTCGGTCCAACTCGTGATATACGTGTCGTCATGCTCGTAATGCACGACGCCGAAGACGAGGTCGCACCTAGGGCAATGGACGGCGTCGACTGGGTCGACGTCCCCTATCGCGACCACCTCGTTTGTGTACACCAACTTGCGTGGCTTCCACTTCTGGTGCGACGGGGTCGCACCGCACGTCGGGCAATCGACCGGCCTTGCGAACTTAATACGCGTCATCGAGGACCACCGCCCCGCACACCGGGCACGAGTACCAGTCGAGCGGGAACGCCTCGGAGGTCACGACGAGCACGCCGTCCGGCCGGCCACCGGGCACCAGCACACGGCATCCGCACTCTGAGCACCTGAACGACTCCTTGGTGTAGTCGGCGACGTTGTGGCATGTCGGGCGGTCAATCAGCTCGGCGAGCGTCGGGCCGTACTCCATGCCCTCCGGCAGGCACTCGTTCATCGCCGAGGCGACCATGCCCTGAAGCGAGACGTCCGGGTTCTCTCGGCATATCTCGAGCATCTTCGCCGCCACCTCGTGGCGTACATCATCGGTAATCATTCGTCCACCTTCTCAACGAGGTCGCGCGGATCCATCCGCATCGCGTCGGCAAGCGCAAAAAGGTTACCCACGCGCATGTCGCGCTGGCAGCGGATGAGCGCACTGAGCGCACCTGGCGTAATGCCAGCCATCTGCGCCAGCTGCTTCTGCGTGAGGTCATGGTCGGCCAAGTAACGCTTTATCACCTTCTTGCTGACCTTGTACCGGGTCGAAGCCTTGGTCGTCATTCACCCTCACCACCTATCCATGCGTACTGCCTAAATATCTCTTCAGGCGCGTCGATGGTCACGCATTCAGCTCTGACTGTCACAACATCGCCCGATTCGAGCATCACGGCTGCGACCGGGTACGCGATTTGCCCGGCGGGGAATCCACCGATTAGAGGTGATGCATCATGCGTCCATGCTTTTTGGTAGAAACCGACAAGCAGTGCCTTTGTCTTTTCCCCGGGCATTTCGGAAATGAAGCAAGGTGTCATGTTCATTCGCCCTCACCCCTCAGCTTGCGGATGCGGGATGCGATGTCGCGCATGACAACCCTTTCGCAGGTTGCGCCTTTGTCGGCGATGCACGATGAACAGTCGCATGCGCTCTTGCCAAGATAGGCGCAGGCTTCGTAATTCAGCGCGTCCGCACCTCTGCGCAAGTCCTCTTCCAGCTTCTCCCAAGTGTCTGGCAGAGTGAGGTGCATGTTCTTTGGCTTGAAGCTGTTGTAGTAAAAGTTGCCTTCGTACTGGGCTTTAATCGTCCAGCTGTTTTTCTGACTCTCCACCAACGTTCTGGATAGAAACTCCTTCACGCTCACCTTTGTTCCGCACTCGTCATACAGCACCTCGGTATCAAGCGGAATCTCGCGTCCCTCGGCATCTTTCGGCAATTCGATACTCATAGCCCAAACTCCTCGTAGTCGCGGCACTCGCCGCACTCGTCCTCGCAGTACAGCAGGTTCCTCATGAGCCACGCCACGGCCCACTTCGCCAGGCGCCAGAACCCTTCCTTGCGGTCAGGCGCCTCCGCGTCGTAGGCGCGCTCAAACTCAAGGTGGCAGTAGCCGTAGTCGACGTGGATGTCGCTGCCGCAGAAGTGCCTGCAGTTCCCGCACATCCGAGGCTCGCAGGCCCCGCCGAAGTGGCGCTCGATGGCGGCATCGGTCACCCCCATCGGGTAGCCGCCGACCCTCGAGTCACTCATCGCAGTCCGCCCCCCCTACACTCTCGTCGAGCAGGTCGATGGCATCCCCGACGGTCGCCTCGATGCTCGTCAGCTGGCGGCGCAGGTTCTGCACGAGGTTCGCGTCGGCGACCTCCGCCCTTCCCGCCTCGTAGGCGCGCTCGATCATGTCGGTCACCGCGACCTGCATCGCCGTGTCGTTGTAGCCGCGCCTGACGCGGTACTTCCCCAGGTAGGCGTGCGCCCTGTCCTGCGGCCTGCACTCGCGGTCGAAATGGAACACCTCGACCGCATCCGCCTTGATCTGTTCCAAAGTCTCCATCAGATTCGTCTCCCCTCAGCCAGCGCGGCGCGCATGGCGTTGACCTCGCGTCTCGACTCGCTCCTCGTCCCGAGGTACACGTCCACGGGCCGCCTGCTCTCGTTCCTGTGAGCCACGTTCTCGCACCAGCCGCAGCAGTACCGCTGGCGGGCGCCCCTCGCGCGGAACCGCCTGCCGCACTGACGGCACACGAGCACGTTGCCCCCTCGCACGTCCCACGACTCATCCCTCATGGCGCGCCTCCCAGTAGTTGCACCTCGCGAGCCCCTGCGTGGTGTGCACGAAGTCGGGGCAGCGCATGCACGTGTACCGCTTGCGGCCCTCGCCGGACGCCGTCATGACCGCCTCGCTCACGGCGCAAAAGCCGCACGTCTCGCAGCGGGCGCCGCGCGGCCCGTCGTCGTAGATGCTCACGGACCCCTTCGGTCTGCCCATGTTCTCGTTCCTCTCGGCGTCCAAGCTCATGACGCCCTCCTCTCGCATGCGGCCCTCGCGTCCAGCAGACGCCGCGCGTCCTGGTACGCCTTGAGCGCCACCGGGTCGGCGGTCGTCCCCCTCGGGGCCTTCACCTTCGCCGGGTCGATGCCCGGATGTTCCTCGCGCCACCTGCGCTCGAGCTCCGCCCTCGTCTGCTCGGGCGTCCTCGTCGGCTTGAACGTGGCGGCCTGAATCTCGGCATCGGTCGGCTTGCCGCTGGCATGTGCCTCGGCGTCGCGGCGCTTCTGGTTGCCGTTCCACAGCATCGCCGCGGCCTTGAGCGAGGTCACGGGCATCCCGTTCGAACGGATCCAGCCCTGCGACTCGTAGTGCGCCCAGAACTTGTCGGGGTCGCCGCTGATGCAGTTGGCGGCGAAGTACGCTCGGCACTCCTCGAGGGTCGGCGGGGCGAAGCCGTCTGCGTCGCCGCCGCGCGTACCATCAACACAAGCTAGGCTAGGTAAAGCTAGGCTAGGACAGGCTAGGTTAGGGTTTTCGCTTTCGGAAACCTCGGTTTCGGGTTCTGAAAACCTAGGTTTCCCATTTTCAAAACCTGGGTTTTCGCTTTCGGAAACCTCGGTTTCGGGTTCTGAAAACCTAGGTTTCCCATTTTCAAAACCTGGGTTTTCGCTTTCGGAAACCTCGGTTTCGGGTTTTTGCTCAGGCTTGGGTTCAGGCTCCGGCTCTGCCTTGACCTTACGCGGCCTGCCGCCTTTCTTGGCCTGCTCTCGCCTTTCCTTGGAGTTGTCGATGGCGTTCTTGAGTCCCTTGAAGGCCCTCTTGACGTTCTTGGGCAACTCGATCTCAATCCCGTGGAGGCCGTACATGAGCACCGCGTCCGCGAGCATCATGCGCTCCCTCATGTCCTCGGGGTCGTTCGGATCGTAATCGTCGTAAAGCTCGGCTATCGAGTCGGCGAAAACCGTGAAGTCCTTGGCCATCAGAACCACCCCCATAGAAGCGAAGAGAAGAACAGGAAACCCGCGGAGAAGGAGGCGGCGAACAGAGCCGCCTCCCAGTGGTCGCGGATGATGTCGGGTACATGCCTCATCAGAACGGCACGTCCTCGTCGTAGAACTCGGACTGCGGGACCGCGGCGTAGGCCTGCTGGGCATTCCGCTGCGGCGCGGCCTGCGCCCGGGGCTGCACGGGCACCGTGTCCGCGAGGCTCTGCTGCGGCTGGGCCTGCGTCTGCCCCTCGCGGCGCACCATGACCTCGATCTCGTCGACGATAACCTCGAGCTTCGAGCGCTTCTGGCCGTCCTTCTCCCAGGAGCTGTAGCGCAGCTTGCCCTCGATGGCGACCTTCATCCCCTTGGCGAGGAAACGGCCAACGGCCTCGGCGCGGTTGCCGAACATCGTGCAGTCGACGAAGTTGGGGTAGTCCTCCCACTCGCCCGTTTGCGCGTTGCGGCGGCGGTCGTTTACCGCCACGCCAAAGGACAGGACCTGCGTCCCGCCGGCGGTGGCGCGCAGCTCGGGGTCGCGGGTCAGGTTGCCGCTGATGTTCACTCGGTTGATGCTCACTGCCCGTCCTCCTTCGCGGTCATGTTGTTCTTGATAAACGCGACAAGGCGCGGCCCCTGCATGTAGCCCAGGCCGCTCACACGGCGACCATCGGGGATGTCAAGCGCCTTGACGATCACCTTCGCCTTGACCGTGCCGATGCCCGGGAACGAGCGGGCGAACTCCTCGACCTTGAGCCTCTGCGCGATGGGCGCCTCGATGGCCGCCTCGGGCGGGATGTTGCCCGCCTTGCAGGCGGCCTTGAACGCGGCGCGCTCGCGGCGCGTGTGGACGGCCTTCGCCATCGCCTCCTTGCGCTGCTCCGGCGTTCGGAGCGGCGGCAGGTTCTTCTCCTCCATGTCCTACATCCTCTCGACGTATCCGTGAATGCCGTTGTCGACCATGACGGCCCTCACGCGGCGCAGCTCGTCCGCCGTGGCGCACTCGATGACCACGCGGTAGCCCCTCTGCGGTGCCGAGGCCGCATCCTCGGCCGCATCCGACTCGGGGCGCGACGGGACCACCCGCACGCACCTCGGCACGCCCAAGGGCGGTTCAGGCTCCTCGACGGGCATCGGCTCGGGGTCGGGCGGCAGCGGCGCGGGCTCCGGCTCGGGCTCCGGTGCGGGCGCCGTCGCCTGCTCGTAGGTCGACACGAGCGCGGCGGCCTTGGCGACCTCCTCGCGGTGCGCGGCTACAGCCGCCGCCACTTCGCCCGAGTCCATCGGCAGCGTCCTAGTCCACCACGCCACGGCCCACGCCTTCTCGTCCTCGTCCGCGTAGTCGAGCCCGTTGACGAACTTGAACTGGTGCAGCAGCTCGCCCACGCGGCGCTCGATGATGTTCTTGGCCTTGACCTCGCCGAAGCTCGCGTTGAGCCACTTGTCGTCGGCGATGCGCTCGTAGGGCACCAGCGGCCCCATCTCGCCCGCGAGGTCGTAGTAGTGGCCCTCGAGCGCGGCGAGGCGGCGGGCCCTGCACTCGCCGTCGTATCGGTCGATTTCGGCCTTGTACTCATCGGAGAGCGCGTCGATGGGCGCCGTGATCTCGCCGATGGTCTTGTCGAACGTCTTGAGCAGGTCGTTGTACTTCTTCTTCGCGGCCTTGCGCTGCGCCTCGATGGGCTTCTTCACGTCGTTGACCGCCGCGCGGTACTTCTTTGCCGCCTTGAAGTCCTCGTCCTTCTCGATGTGCTTGACGTCCACGTAGTCCGCCAGCTTCTCGTCCACGTTCTTCTTGAGCTTTGCCAGCTTGTCCTCGAGCGTGTCGTCGATGGCGAGCGACGCCACCAGCGTGTCGAAGTCCTCCTCGAGCGGCACGGCCTCGACCGCCAAAACCTCGTCTGCCATTAGAAGCCTCCCAGAAGGTCGTCGTCGGTCGCGTACTCGGCGGGCGCGGGCTCATAGACGAGCGCGGGCTCCGGCTCGGGGGCGGCGGGCTCGGGCTGCGCCTTGCGGGCCGCGATCTCCTCCTCCATCCACGAGGCCGCGCGGCGCGCCTGCATGAGCGTCATGTCGTGCATGGAGCCCGACGTGCAGCCCACGGCGGCGCAGATGGCAGCCATGGCCCCGGCGCTGTCGAGCCCAGTCGCCGCCATGAACGGCTTGAACAGCTCGCGCACGGGCTGCAGGTCGGCCACGGGCTCGACGCTCTCGGCCTCGACGGTCTGAGAACCTGCGCGCATGTCGCGCTCGACCTTCTGGTCCATCTCCTCGCCCGTGTACATCCCGCCGAACTCGTCGGGGTAGGCAAGGCGCCACGCGCCGGCCTTGGCGCACTTCTCGATCATGACGCCCGGCATCTTCGCCCAGTTGCTCTTGCCGGTGCTGTAGTCGCTAAGCGCCAGCTCCACGTAGGCCGGCTCCTTGCCGTCCTTGAACTGCACCTCGGCCCAGCCGCCGAGCAGCTGCTCGCCCACCTGCTTGTAGACGGCGCTGCCGCGCTTCTTGACGATCTGCCCCTCGCGCATCACCACGACGCCGCTCTTGATGCCGCCGTAGCTCTCCTGGCGGTTGGCGCGGCGGTTGAAGACCTGATAGCTAGTGATGATGCTCGCCGGGGCGTCCCTGTACTTCACCAGGTAGACCTCCTTGGTGAAGGGGTTCAGGTGCTGGCGGTTGCACAGCTCGATGCACAGCGCCAGCTCGCTTTCGGTCGCGTTCGGGCACAGGCGCTCGCGAATGTCCTGCGAGGTGAACTTGACGGGCATGCCCGCATCGTCCTTGTACTCGATGATCCCGTTACTCATTGATGGTCACCCCTTCGTCATTGATCTCGACCTTCTCGATGTCCACGCCCGCCAGCTCGGCGAACACGCCGCGTGGCCCGTCCAGCTTGTAGATGCGCTCCATGCGGCCGGCGCTGCCGACAATGGAGTCGTAGACCTCGGAGTCCTGCGAATCGGCTCCCAGCAGCTTCACGCTGTACAGAAGCCCGTAGGCGATACCGCGCAGGCACGCTGGCTTCAGGCCCCTCTTCCCTATCTCGGCGCCATCCTCGTCTGCGAGGCAGATAAGGTTCGTGGCGAACTCGTCCAGCACTTCGAACGCATCGCCACCGACTTGGACGTCTATGTGCATGTACTCCATTGCTTAATCTCCGTTTCTCTTCTTCTCCATGGTGCCTGCGAACCAGCCGCGGTAGACCCGTATGTCCATGTGCGGCTCGATGCCGCGCATTCGGGGCCACTTGACGACATGGAGCTCGACCACCTGGTTGTCGTCACCCCAGACCGCCCCGTTCATCCCGTCCAGCACCAGCTTGGCTATGTTGTCCGCGTCCGGCTTGAACGTGTAAGGCTCCGACGTGATGCTCTTCGGCCTCGACTCCGGCAGCGGGCCGTACGCGTCGATGCGTACCGCGACGGGGACCCTGAACGGGAACAGCATCCCCTTGAGACCCGGGTACGCCTCCCGCATGGCCTTGAGCGCCGCGTCGCGGATGGCGGCCTCGTTGCGGATGGTCTCGGTGGGCGTGTACATCCGCGCGTGGCGTCGGTCGAGCCTGTGGCGAAGCTTGCCGGCCACGAACGGGACGGTGAACGCGAAGTTCCTTCCGATCACAGCATCGACCCCATTCCGAGCACGACGCGGATGCCGTCCGCCGCAAGCAGCATCGCCCGCAGGACGTTGGGCATGAGGGCGTACACCGCGAACAGGAGCGCGATGTACCCAGCGCACCTAAGCAGCTTCGATGCCATGCGTTCCCTCCTCGATCCACTGCTCCACCCATTCTGGGCGCACCATGCGCCCCACCTTGCGCCCCTCGGGCAGCTGCGAGCGCAGGCGGCCCGCCTTGCACTCGATGCGCAGCGTGTCGTATGGCACCCCCGTCACCCTCGACGCCTCGCGCAGCGTGTACATCAGCTTGTGCCTGATGCCAAGCTCGTCGGCCATCTGCTGGAACGTTTTGGCTCTGCTAGAATCCATGAGTGACCTCCTTTCAGGTCAGGGAGCCGTCCCCGCTTTCCACACTGGGCGGCTCCTTTTTTGTCTTTCCGGGGCCTCGCCCCCGGCACGGCACCGGTTGGGAACGTCCCCGCGGATGGTTATTGGAGAGCCGCGGGGCAACGGTGCCGCCCCGGGAGCGGGGCCTGCGGGATGCCTGAGCGGCAATACCCGCGTGTCCGCGTGACGCACGCGGTAGGCTTCGGGCCATGATTAGGAGACATCTGACATACCGACCGAGGCACGCGAAGCCGGAGGCGCCCTTCAGGCGCGCCCTCCGGTCGGCGCTAGCGCTTTTTGTGCGCTCCTCCCTCATCGGGACGCTCAGCTGGGCCGCGGGCTTCATCCCCGGCATCCCGGGACTCTTTGCGCAGATAGCGCTTCAGCTCCTTGACTCGCTCATCGATCAGATGCAGCTTGAGGATGATCGCGAAGCACCACGAGGCTAGGCACCAGAACCCCCAGTCCCCCATCACTGATCGCCGCCCAGGTAGACTTCCTCTAGGCCGGGCATGTAGACGAGCGAGTTGCCCAGCGTGAAGTAGACTTGCCCGTACAGGGCGAACGTCACGGGCGAGGCGATGTAGTACTCGGTCCCGTCGAACTCGCCCAGCTTCTCGGTGCCCTTCTCCAAAATCTTGATGTGCTGCTCGTCAGTGAAGCCGAACGTCTGCGAGATACGGAATACGGCACTCTTGTCGGTCTCGACGTAGGAGCCGTCGACAAGCTCGAAGTCGTAACGAACCCTCTTCATCGCTACTCACGCCCCTTCTGAAGCTGGTACATGACCCACTCGCCCGCAGCGAGGCCCACCTCAACCGGCTGGATGCCGGGGTCGATGGCGTCGGCGGTGTTCATGCAGACCGTGCGCTGGACGTAGGCCATGACCGCCTCGCCGCGCAGCAGCCCGAGCAGACGGCCGCGGGCGTCGAGGAACGACTCGAAGGCCTCGCGGTGCCAGCCGCCGCCGGCGTCGCACCAGCAGACGATGGCCTCGACGCCCGCGAAGCCCTGCGGGCACTCGATCTCGAAGGACTTCCCGCGCGCCTCGTACCTGATGTTTTCGTGGCGCATCTTCACGTCTCCCATGTCGCCCTCCCTAGCGCTCGTCGAGAACCGGGTCGCGGACCAGGTTCTCGAAGTCGGTCGACCAGCCGATGCCGTTGGCGGTGAAGCGCACGGAGGTGTGCACGTAGTAGCGCGTGCCCGCGATCTCGGCGCTGTCGAGGTCGCTCTCGACCATGCTCACGGCCCAGTCAGAGAAGCCGAACAGGTGGCAGATGCGGTTCACCACCGACTCCGTCGTCTCGCACATGGCGCCGTCGAGGTCCTCGTTCTGCTTGAAGACGACGTGGTAGGGGTAGTTCTTCTTGGTGTTCATGTCGCCCTCCCCTACAGCTCGAAGTCGGAAAAGTCGCGGGCCTCGGCGGGCTCGGCCTCGACCGTGATGGCCTCGGGGACGTTCCAGCCGCCCAGCTCGATGTCGATGTAGTTCTCGTTCATGGTTCTCTCCGTTTCGTTTGCACCCTAATTTACTTAGGGTCGATACCCAAAAAAATATTGCCGTCAATGCCGAAGTGCTTACCTAGTTTGTCAGCCATCGTAGCCGTAAGCTTGTCCGCTTGTGCATCCTCGATGGCTGTAAGCGTCGGCTCGGTAACTCCCAAAGCTGCGGCGATTTCCTTTTTCTGGAATCGCTTGGCCCCCGCTTCTCGAAACTCCTTAAGGTTCTGCATCCGTTCCTCCTTTCGTTGACCTAATCATAATCTAATTTGGGTCGAACCACAATTACTTTTTTCTTTAAACCAAAATTATTTTTGCTTAGGATAAAAGCGACCCAGTTAGGAGGCACTATGGAATTTGGTGAGAAGCTTCGGTCGCTACGCATAAAAGCAGGATTGACCCAGCTAGACATCGCCGAAAAGCTCGACGTGTCAGCAGCGGCCATCGGAGCATGGGAAAACGGTCGGGCAAAGCCTCGCCTAACCAAGTTAGGGCAGCTTGCCGAACTTCTTGGAACGAGCGCAGCCGACCTAATGGGAGAGACCCCGGAGCCCGTGCGCCCCAACGGCGCCCAGTACGTGACTCTGCCCGTGCTCGTCGCCGGGCACGCAGGCGAGTTCACCGATGAATTCGGTCCCGACGAGGTCGCTGACGTGCCGATCTCAGTCCTCGAGCGCGTCAACGATCCGGACGCCTACCTCATGCGCGTGCGCGGCTCATGCATGAATCGCAGGTTTGCCGACGGCGAGAACGCACTACTCTCCCCCAGGTGCGAACCGCGCAACGGCGACGCCGTGGCGGCCGAGTACAACGGCGAGATGATCCTTAGAAGCTACTACCGCGGGGCGTCGACCCTCGTGCTGTCGCCGGACAGCTACGAGGACGGCTACACCGACATAGTGTTCGACGATCCGGAGAACGCCAGCGTGAGCTTCCGCGGCGTCGTCAAGTGGCACCAGGCCAGCGAGGTCAAGAGGTATTAGAGACAGAAAGGCGAACCGATGGCTTTCAGGGACATGTTCAAGGCGACCGAGTACAAGCAGCGGGTAGAGGAGCTCGAGTCCATGCTCACGCCGGAGATGGCGGACGCGGATAGGCTCAGGCGCGAGGCCGAGGACCTCAGGAAGAAAATCGAGGAGGAGAAGGCCTCGCTCGAGAAGCTGGAGAAGCAGAACGGCAAACTGGATGCCATCGTCAAGGAAAAGGAGTCCAAGTCGCGCGTCCTCGATGACGAGCTGCTGGTCGAGGAGTTCGGCCTGTACCGCCCACGCTTCGACTTCGCCGACTCGACTCACTACAAGGACGCCCTCGACCGATGCCGCAGGAAACAGAAGGAGGCCGTCAAGAGCTTCAGCAAGGCCGCGGACAAGACGTCCTGGACGGTTAACGGCAGCGCCTCGAAGGGCAAGGCGATGGTCCGCGAAATCTCGAAGCTGCTCATGATGGCGTACAACGGCGAGTGCGACGAAATCGTGCGCAAAGTCAAGGCGACCAACGTCGAGCGCTCGCTCGAGAGAATCGAGAAGTCGGCCGCAGCCATCAACCGCAACGGCAAGACCCTCGGCATATCCATCCCCGCCGCATACGTCCTCCTCAAGCAGGAGGAGGTCCAGCTGGCCTTCGAGTTCGCACAGGAGAAAGAGGAGGAGAAGGAGGCGCTGCGCGAGGCCCGCGAGCAGGAGCGCGAGGCCCGGAAGCTCGAGCGCGAGATAGCGGCCGAGCGCAAGAAGCTCGAGAAGGAGCGCTCCCAGTACCTCAAGGCGTACAAGGACATCTCGGCACGCCTGAAGGATGCCGGCGACGACGAGCGCGCCGATCTCGAGGAGAAGGCCGCGGAGCTCAAGGCGAAGCTCGACGACGTGGACAGGGCAGTGTCGGATGTCGATTACCGAGAGGCGAACCAGAAGGCAGGCTTCGTATACGTAATCTCAAACATCGGCTCATTCGGTGAGGGCGTCTACAAGATCGGGATGACGAGGCGCCTTGAGCCGATGGACCGCATCCGCGAGCTCGGAGACGCGTCCGTCCCGTTCAATTTCGACGTGCACGCGCTCATCTTCTGCGATGACGCCCCGAAGCTCGAGGCGGCGCTGCACCGGGCCTTCGAGGACAGGAAGGTGAACATAGTCAACCAGCGCAGGGAGTTCTTCCGCGTGTCGCTCGATGAGATCGAGGAGGTCGTCAAGGCGAACTACGACAAGACCGTCGAGTTCCACAGCGTGCCCGACGCCGAACAGTACCGGACGAGCGAGAAGTTGCGCGAGAGGGGCATTTTCCACCCGCTCGCCTAAAGACTCGGCTACACCGCCGACGCCGTTCTCTACACCGCGAACGTAGGGCGAGATTCCATGCGTCTACATCTAGGGAGGTGATGCCCATGAAAGCAAAAAATCTCGGGACCGCAGGCTGATGCCGCGGCCCCGAGACTAAGGAGACGGCCCCTGCACTTTGGAACGTGAGACGGGGCCGGAGTCAGAACCGGGCGAAACGGAGAATAAGCCCGCGATCTGAACGGATCTGATTATATGACAAAGAAGCAGCGCCGCCGCGTCTGGGGCTCCGTGACCGAGATGAGGCGCGGCAAGAAGTACGTCCTGCGCTGGATGCAGAACACGCCGCAAGGCCGCAGGCGCAAGACCAAGACCGTGTACGGCACCTACCGCGAGGCGTGCGCGGAACTCGACCGCATCCACGTCGAGCACGCCGACGACGCGCCCGTGCCCACCATAGCCAAGGCCTACGAGACGTGGCTCGTCCCCAAGATGGCCGCACAGGTCGAGGCGGGGACGCTCGCCCCCAACACCCGCGACCTCGTGCTGCGCTCGTGGAGAAACTACGTCGGACCCCGCTGGGGCGCAATGCCCGTCGACCAGCTGCGCGCCGTCGAGCTGCAGGACTGGCTGCTGACACTTCCCGCCGCCACCGCCGATACCGCCCTGCTCACCCTGCGCAAGGTCTACGCCTGCGTCTCGACCTTCATCCGCCTGCCGCTCGACCCGTTCGCCGCCAGCGTCAGGTACACCATGCCCACCCGCAAGACCCGCGAGCGCTCAAAGCGCGTCTACACCCTCGACGAGGCCCTGGGCGTCCTCGACGCACTGCGCGGCAACCCCCTGGAGCCCGCGTTCATCCTCGCGTGCTTCGGCTCCTGCCGCTCGGGCGAGTCGCTGGGCGTGCGCACCGAGGAGGTACTGCGCTGGGAGCGTAGCGGCACCGTCCTCGCCTCCGCCGACATCTGCCGCCAGATGCAGCAGTCCGGCACCGAGCCGGTGGGTGCCCTCAAGACCGCCAAGTCCGCCCGCACCGTCGTGATCCTGCCGCAAGCCGCCGACCGCCTCGTCGAGATAGCGGCCTCGCGCGCCGCCGAGGGCCGCGAGTGGCTGAGCGACCGGGGCGACGGGCTGCCCATGAACCGCAGCATTTGCAACGACCGCTGGCGGAAACTCTGCGCCGCCCGCGGCATCGAGCACATCCCGTGGTCAAACCTCCGCAACTCGTGGCGTACGATAGCGGAGGTCGAGCTTCGCCTGCCGTGGGACCTCATAGAGATGCTGATGGGCCACGCCCTCCCCGGCGTGTCGGGACGGCACTATATCCGCCCCACCGCCGAGCAGGTCGTCCGCGCCGCCCTCGACGCGCTTGGGATAAGTTAGGATATTCCCCCGCAAAGCCGCAGGTAGATGGCACGCAGTTAGTTGTGGCAGTACTAAATAGCCAGTAACCTGCCAAAAAGAGACAGGCTACCTTGCACCAAAAACCGTCGCAACATTCGATGAAAATCGTGCAAACGCAAAAAATCATTAAATGTTGCGACGGTTTGATTTTAGATAGCGGTCGAGCAAAGGACCAGAGCGCCTATTCGTCGGCGAGTTGAATTCCCAACAAACCCGAGAGTGCCAGCGCCTGCTCGGCATTGACCGTCAAGCCACGCAACTCATGGTAATCGCCCGAAACAACGGGCGCTGCAAATGTACAGCGCGACACATCAACGCCGGAAAGCGACGTCTTGAACACATCAACACGCGTCAGGTCACAGCCATCCAGGCGTATCTGACCCAGCTTGGCACCCTGAAACGCGGCCTCGGTCAAACGCGTGTCATGCGCAGCCATGGGGCCAATGCGTCCCTCCGAAAGGTTCGCATAGCTCAAATCGCACGATGTAAACGACACGCTCGACAGACGCGCCCTGAGCAAGTTGAGCCCCGGCGCCGAGCAGTCAACGAAGTCGCAGCGGTTGAGCCAGCAGCCTTCCATGTTGCAGCGAATAAAGCGGCAACCGCGAAACACCACGTCGCGAAACGTCGAGCCGCTCCAGTCAACGCTATCGAACTCGCAAGATCGGAACACGACGCCATCGAAGGTCGCGCCGTTCGCCACGTCGCAGGCAAGATCCAAATCCTCAAAAGCGGTATTGGAGACGAGCTCATCGCCCTCGGCAAAGAGGTCGATGAGCTCGTCCATGCCCATATGGCAGCCAATCCGTTCGTTTACCCGGGCAAAACCACCACAAAGGTGCCTGCCCCCTTTGCGGTGGCTTGGGGTCGCGCTACTCACCGAGCATCTCTTGGAGCTTGGCTGCCACGGCATGTCCCAAGCTCTCGTGGCTTTCGGGCATCATATGCAGATAGTCGATATCGCCCGGCTCGGCAAACTCGGCGGCATTCAAAAAGTCGCAGCCAAACTGCTCGGCCACGTGCGCATAGTACTCGCCAAAATGTTCAGATGCCTCGACGGAACGCTCGTCAAAATCGGTCATATATACATCGGCGATCTGCGGCTTGATCTTGATAGGAGCCATCAGCAGGATGCGCGGGCGAGGCGCAGCGTCGGTCCACGGAAACGCGCGGACGGCGCGAATCAGCGCCATGGCGCCACGGGCGATATCGGAAGCTGTCACGTTAAAGACCGTCTTACAGTCGTTGGTGCCCAGCATGATCACAATGGCGTCCAGCGGCTTATGAGCCTCGAGCAGCATCGGAAGCGCGCGAATGCCGTTGAGGTTAGTGTCCAGATGGCACATGTCGTCGCGTACCGTCGTGCGGCCGTTGAGGCCTTCTTCAATTACATGCCAGCCCTCGCCTAAGTCACGTTGGACCACGCCACACCAGCGCACATCCTGCGCATAGCGCACCGCGGTACCGTCGCGCATGCCCGCCGGATCGTAACCATAGGTGTTGCTGTCACCAAAGCACAGAACGTTTTTCATCGTAAGCTCCCCACTCAATAAAAAGCCGACAGGAGCAGCCTCTCCCGTCGGCTCGGTATATCGCATCACGAGCACCGTTTACAGGTACTTGCGCCAGTCGTCGTCATCCTCGTCATCCTCGGCAGCGGTCTGAGCCTGCTCGGCGGCACGGGCGGCTGCGGCGCGGGCGGCAACCTGAGCATAGGACTCCTCGTTTTGCTCGGGGAAGTTTGCCAGCACGTGCTCGAATTTGGCGAAGTCCTCGTCCCAGCGCGTAGAGGGCACGGCAAAGAAGACCTGCTTGACCTTGAAGTCGCCCGATGCGAGCTCCTTGCGGAAGAGCTCGGCCACGGCCTCTGCGTCAAAGCCGTTGTTCTCGCAGCCCCAAGCACCCAGTACGAGCTTCTCGCGGCCAAGCTCATCGCAGATAGCAAGCACAAAGCGAATGCGGTCGCGCAGGGCGTCAAGCAAGGCATCGTCGCTCACGCGGTACTCCTGGCGAGCACGCTTGGCGTTGGGTGCAGCGGCGACGATCACGTCGGCATAGGCGTGCACATGCTTGCGCTCGAAGCGCACCGCGGGCACCACCAGCGCACGGTTGCGGTACAGCTCACAGTTGATGTTGCGGCGACGGTTCTCACCGTACCATTTACGCTGCTTATCGAGGACGTTGTACAGATACGAATCGGCGCACAGCGTGGCCTCCTGGCCCAGATAACCCTGAATATATCCACCGCCCGGATTGGTAAACGAGGCAAAGGCGAGCACGGCCATGTCGCAGAACTGCGCATAGCCGCGACCGTTATCGAGGATTGCCTGCGTGGCGGAGGCATCAAGCACAGTGACCTCGGGCAGGACCGGAGCGGGCTCCTCAGCAGGCGCGGACTCAGCTTCGGCGATTTCCTCGGCAGGCTCCTCGACGGGCTCGGGCGCCGCCTCGGTCTCGGGCGCCGCCTCGACCTCGGCAGTCTCCGCGTTCTCGACGTCCTCGGCGACCTGCTCTTCGGGGGCCACAGCAGTCTGAACCTTGGCCTTCATCGCCGCGACAAAGCCGGCGGGCATGCCGTCAAACTCGCGAACACCAGCAAGCGAACGCTCGATATCCTTGGCGCAGGCCTCGGACACAGTCATCACATGGCGCTCGGCGGCCTTGGCACGGGCCTCGCGCTTGGGATTAGGCTGACCCGCTCGGTTGGACCTGCGGTTACGGTTCCTGTTGTCGACGTCTGCCATACATGGCCACCTTTCCTGTCGCTGCCGCTATCGGCTTTTCCCATCCATGATACCCCGCCGCGCACAAAAAAGACGGCCCCGAAGGACCGCCTTTCGCATCGTTTTACCGTGTCCGGCAGGAAGCATCGCAATGCCGCGTTTTAATCGCGACGGCCGAGGATGTTCAGGATGCGTAGGAACACGTTGATAATGTCCACGAACAGATTGGACGCCATGAGCACCGCATTGGGCAGCGTGGGTGGCACCGTCGTGGCAACATAGGTGTCGTAACCAATAAAGCCGGCGAACACCACGATCACGATCAGGTCGGTGATGGTCTGCGAGACGCCCATGAACATCAGCACGATCTCAACCAGAATAGTGGCGAGCAGAATGCCAAAACCGATGCCATATACGCGCTGGAAAAACTTGGGGAACGTCACGCCCAAGGCGCCAAAGACAAAGGTGATGGCGGCCGTGGCGATAAAGGCAGTGTTGATGGTGGGCAGGTCGTAGTTGGCAAGGCCAAACGACGCGGTCAGGCCAAAGGTACTCGCAAAGATTACGTAGCCCACAAGGGACAGGCCCACGGACTGCTTGCTGGCGGCAGCTGACATCATGACGATGCCGACAATGGTCAGGATAAACGAGCCAAAAACCAGCGGCAGGGCGGCCCCGCTCATCATCATGCGCGCAAACGACATGGTGCTCGTAAAGTAGGCGCCGGCGCCCATGGCGCAAAAGCCCAAGAAGATCAGGGCAGACATGGCGAGATTGTACGCGCGCGGCGACATCTCCTTGGCGCGGCTTGCGCCGGTCTCGACGGGGCCGTTCTGATAGCCCTGGATATCGTTCATAGCTTCGTCCTTTCAAAAAGCGCCGCGAATGACGGCGCAGCAGATGACAAGATTCCTACCATTGTACCCGAACGCCGTGCGTCCCTACCTACGGCGCTCGCCCTCGAGCGTGCGGTCAAACGCCCAGACCCACCAACGCATCACGTGGGCCTGCGAGCCGTCCGGCCGTTCGCGCGCCTGGTCCTCCAGATACAACTCGGTCGCATGCCCGCCAAAACGTACCTTATAGGTTGCCGTACGAATGCCGTGAACCGTCAGGCCAAAACCGGTGGACGAGACAATCTCGTCAATCGTAAAGCAGCGACCGTCAACCCAGCAGACGGTAACCGGCACAACCTGTCCGCCCGCGAGGATGCGGGCCACGACGTCCACATACTGCTTGTGCACGCGCCGAGTTTTGCCATCTGTCTGTCGATATTCCATGCTCCTATTATCGAACGCATGTTTGTATATTGTAAAGCGAACAGGCTGTGGTTTTGGCGTGTCGGACCGCATGTGCACGTCCGCACGACGTGTTAGCAAAAAGAACACCCGCGGTCAACAGGGCTAATATTCAATGTTAGTGCCAAAAAATTCACTTCTCCCATCAGAACTCGGTAAAGAAGCCCACAGGAGGTGATACGATTTATCATGTTTTTGTAACGTGTCTGCAAACTTCGAGAAAGCCCATACATGGACGTAACGTTCTCAACCTTCCTCGGCCAACTTGTGTCGAACCCAGTCCTTGCCGTCACCGTGATCCTCGCACTCGGCGCCATCTTCGTCAACGGATGGACCGACGCGCCCAACGCCATCGCGACCTGCGTCACCACGCGTTGTATGCCCGCCCGCACCGCCATTCTCATGAGTGCCGCATTCAACTTCTTGGGCGTGCTCATCATGACGCACTTTAACGCGAGCGTCGCCAACACCATCTCCCATATTGTCGACTTTGGCGGAAACAGCACCATGGCGCTCGCCTGTCTGTGCGCGGCGCTGTTCTCCATCGTCGTCTACGGCGCCACAGCGTCGCGTTTTGGCATCCCCACCTCGCAAAGCCACAGCCTTATCGCCGGCCTGACCGGTGCCGCCATCGCCCTCGGCGGTGCGAGCAGCGTCAACGTCCACGAGTGGATGAAGGTCATCTACGGCCTGGCGCTCTCCATCGGTCTGGGCTTTGTCATGGGCTGGGTCCTGTGCAAGCTCGTCTCGATTCTTTTCGCCGCCGCCAACAGGCGACGTGCCAATGTCTTCTTTAAATACGCTCAGATCGCGAGCGCTGCGGCCATGAGCTTTATGCACGGCGCGCAGGATGGACAGAAGTTCATCGGCGTGCTCTTTTTAGGCGTGGCCTTTGCCAGCGGCCAGACGAGCGTCGGCGATGCCGGCATCCCCATCTGGATTATGCTGCTATGCTCGGCCACCATGGGCATCGGCACCAGCGTGGGCGGCGAGCGCATCATCAAGTCCGTTGGCCAGAGCATGGTCAAGCTCGAAAAGTACCAGGGCTTCTCCGCCGACCTGGCGGGCGCCGCGAACCTGCTGCTTGCCACCCTTACCGGCATCCCCGTGTCCTCCACGCACATCAAGACCTGCGCCATCATGGGCGTCGGTGCCGTCAAACGCCTCTCGGCCATCAACTTCGGCGTCGTCAAGGACATGATGTTCACCTGGTTCTTCACCTTCCCCGCCTGCGGACTCATCAGCTTTGTCATGGCCAAGCTGTTCATGATGTTCCTCTAGCCACACCGAGCGTCCATCCGGACCGCAAAACTTCGCCCACCCGTCTTCGCCTCGAAAGGACCCACTCATGGCAAAGAAACCCGATTCATTCTACTTTGACAACTACGTCGCCTGCGCCGACCTTGCCGTCCAGGCCGCCGAGCTGCTTACCAAGATTTTCGAGAACTTCGATCCCGCGAAGATTCACGATATGCTCGACAAGATGCACGCGATCGAGCATGCGGCCGACAAGAAGCACCATGAGCTTGAGGACGCCCTGCTCACGGCCTTTATCACCCCGCTTGAGCGCGAGGACCTGGATCTGATGAGCTGCTCGCTCGACACCGTGCTCGACCGTATCGAGGGCGTCGTGCAGCGCGTCTACTTCACCAACATCCAGAGCATCCATCCCGACGCCATCGTCATCGCCCACAAGGTGACCGACGCCTGCCGCGCCATGAAGGACCTGATGGTCGAGCTGCCCAACTACCGCAAGTCCAAGACGCTGCGCGAGCTCGTCATCCAGATCAACACCATCGAGTCCGAGGCCGACGAGCTCTATATCAACGCCATGCGTAACCTGCACGTTAACGGCAAGGACCCGCTCGAGGTTATCGCCTGGCGTGACGTGTACGCCTTCCTGGAGTACTGCGCCGACTGCTGCGAGAATGTGGCCGATGTCGTGGATTCGATTGTCATGAAGAACAGTTAATTGGGGGTACGTGTCCCGGCGGCGAAGGGCCGGCCACGGTTTGCTTTCTCACTCCGGCTGCTTTGCAGAGTCGTTCGAAAGTAAACCGTGGCCGGCCCTTCGCCTTACGTACCACCATTGGGAACTTTGGCTGATAGATTTAGCGCGATGGGGGTTTGGCTGAAGGGACCTATGGTACCCGTTCGGACACTTTGGCCCTTGATGAGCGTTTGGCTGATTGCTGCTTTGGGTACTCTTTGGGTTACTTTTGGTTTGTTTGATTTTTAATTTTAGGAGGGCTTGTATGTCTTATTTGGATCTGGCTCGGTCTCGGTATTCTTGTCGCGAGTTTGAGAATCGTTCTGTTGAGCAAACTGTTGTGGATGCCATTGTTGAGGCTGGGCGTATTGCTCCTTCTGCTTGTAATAATCATCCAGCCCGTGTGATGGTGCTGGATACGCCTGAGCTGTTGGAGAAGGCTGCTGCTTGTCAGCCTCGGTTTGCTCGTGATGGGTCCATCTTTGGGGCTCCGCTTGTCTTCCTTATTTGCAGCGTTACCGGCGACGCTTGGGTTCGCCCCTATGACCAGATGAACTCGAGTGCCATCGACACCTCGATTGTTTGCGATCAGATGATGATGGAGGCCGAGGAGCAAGGTCTGGGAACGTGCTGGGTATGCCATTTTAAGCCCGAGCTAGCCCGCGAGCAGTTCAACCTGCCCGAGGGTGTCTATCCCTATCACATGCTCGTCTGTGGCTATCCTGCCGACCACATCGCAGACCCCGAGCATCGCGAGGCCCGCACCATTCCCCTCTCCGACTTCCTCCTCAAGTAGATTTTTGGGACATGCCTTAAAACCTACCCTTGACCGCTCACCCGTTCGCCGAGTTCTGCGCCACTATGTGCAGGGCTCGGTTTTTTATGTTACGCACCCCGGCACAGTCATAAAAAAGGACCCGCAAGCTGCGGGTCCTTTCTAGGCACTAAATTGTAGGCCGAATGTTAGTCCAGGTCGTCGGCAGCAAAGTTGTCGATCGGGGCAAAGGGATCGGCCACGGGGACAACCGGATCGGCGACGGGCAGCGGCTCGGCGGCGGGAACGGTCACCGCGGGAGAAGCGGCAGAACCGACCGGCGTGGAGGCCATGAGGTCGGCCGGGAAGGAGTTCTGGGCGTCGTCCATAAAGTGCTGGATGAGCTTGAGATACTCGGCCTTGAACTCCTCGCGGGAAGCCTTCAGACGGTCGATTTCCTCGAGCTCGGCCTGCTTCTCGGTCAGAGCCTGGCGGATAACCTCGCGTGCCTTAGCGTCAGCCTCGTTGCGGATACGCTCAGCGTTCTCGTTGGCATCGTTGACGATGGTCTCAGCGGTCTGCTGGGCAGCGATCAGGGCAGCGGAAATCTGGCGCTCCTGAGCGGAGAAGTCAGGGGCGGGAGCAGCCACGGGGGCGGCAGGAACGGCTTGGGCGGTGGCATCCTGAGCCTGGGCAAGCTGAGCCTGCGCATCGGCAAGCTGCTGCTCGGTAGCAGTCAGGCGACCCTTAAGGTCGACGATCTTAGCGAGCATAGCGTCAACCTCGGAGGACAGCGTCTCCAAGAAGACGTCGACCTCGGCGGGATCGTAGCCACGCTTGGCCTCAGAGAAAGTCTGAGCCTGGATGTCTGCAGGGGTAATAGCCATAACAAGTCTCCTTTTTCATCGCCTCGGCGCTACACGCCCGACGTAAGTTACTAAGTCAGTTCTATACGAGTATACCTATAAGAAGCTGCAGAACCAGCCTCTGCACCAACTGCAACGCAATAATCGCAACGACCGGCGAAAAATCGATACCGCCCATCGGCGGGATGAAACGACGGAACAGGTTGAGCCACGGACCGCACACGCTATCGAGCACCGCAGCAATATCCTGAAGCAAACCACCCTGCTTCATGGGAATCCACGTCATAAAGCAGTAGACGACAATGAGCGTGGAATAGAAGTTGAACAGCGTGTTGACCAGCTGGACGATAGTGTAGATGTTGATGGGAATCTCCTCGTCTTGTCTTTACTTAAGGTAGCCGTCGGCACGAAGCTTCTTGAGATCGGAATCTTTGACCTCGCAGCCGGCGGGCAGCACCATGAACACGCGGTCGCCCACCTCCTTGACCGTGGCACCCAGACCGCAGGCAAAGCCGTAAGAGAAGTCCAAGACGCGCTTAGCAACTTCGGTGCGTACGCCCACAAAAATCAGTGCGACAGGCTGCTTGGTGCGAACGCGGCGCACCACGGTCTCCACGTCGTCATAGCTCTCGGGGCGCAGGACATAGGCCGGCAGCTGCGGCGTGGCGTTGATGATATTGCTCGCATAGGCCGAGGCATCACTCGGTGCAGGCGCGGGCGCAGCGGCGGCACGGGCGCGGGTGTTCTCGGCGTAGCTCGACGGCGTGTCATAGGCACCAGGACGATAACCGCTCGCAACACTGTCCTGCGAGCGCGAAGGCGGGTTATACGTCGTGGCATGGCGGGAGTCATCGCCGACCAGCTGACCGGAGCGCGTATACACGGCAACCGACTCAGCTTCACCGCGGCGCGTCTGACCAAGCAGGCCGTTGCTCGGCTCGTCTTGGGTGTAGAAGCCCTCGCCCGAAGCACCGCCGTAGCCGTTGCCCTGATAACTATCGTCATAGCCGTCATCGTAGCCGTAGTCGTCGTCCTGGCCATAACCCTGGTCGTAACCCTGCTGGCCGCCCAGGTGCATCTTATTTTTAATCTCGTCAAGGAAGCCCATGGTTGTGTCCTCTCGCGGTTTAGTGCAGGCGCCCCGATAATCAGTGCGCACTTCAGAGCCTTATTTTACTGCAAACTCCGGGCTAAATACTACCCTGCCCAGGCGAACGAGCGTAGAGCCCTCCTCAAGGGCAGGCTCAAAGTCCTCGCTCATGCCGCAGGAAAGCTCAGGCAGGTTCAAATCGGGATGCGCAGCCTCCAGCTCATCCCTCAGCTCACGAAGCCCCGCAAAGGTGCGGCGTGCCACATCCTTATTCCCCCGGGGCGCCATAGTCATAAGCCCCTGTACGCAAATTCCCTCAAGTTCCGCAAGCTCACCCGCGGCGGCGCGAATCTCATCGGGCGAAAAGCCTCCCTTCGACTCCTCACCACTCACATTGACCTCGATGAGCACACGCTGGGGGCCAGCGAGCTCGCCTGCCTCAATCTTGCGGACAGCACGGCTCGAGATCGCCTGTGCCAGATGCAGCGAACCCACCGAGTGAATCAGCTCGGCTGAGCCCAGCACCGCATTGATCTTATTGGTCTGCAGGTTGCCGATCATATCGAAGCGCACCTCGGGCAGCTCCGGATGCTCCGCCAGACCCGTGAGCTTGCGAACCAGCTCCTGCGGGCGGTTCTCGGCAAAATGGCGATACCCCGCCTGGATGGCAGCAACAGTCTCATCGACACCAACGGTCTTGGACACGGCAATGAGGCGCGCGGCGTCGTGGGGGCGGCCCGCGCGATCGAGCGCCGCATAAAAACGTTCCAGAATCTGCTCGCGGCGAGCGCGCATCAAATCCAAATAGTTATCCATTGCCAATCGCCTCCGCTGACAGCCAAACAAGTAGTCCCATGCTAACGCAAGAGCGCGGCCCCGCATGTGCAAGGCCGCGCTCACTTAGGTATTTACAATCTTTCGACGAACGGGGCTAGTTACTCCTCGTCGTCCTCGCCATCGTCCTCGTCCTCAAGATGATCGAGCAGGTAGCGAAGACCCTCGCTGAGCTCGTTGGCGGGCACCTTGGCAACGTAGTGCGCGTCGACGGCGGGCCTCATGATAACACCCTCGCCCGAAGGCACGCGCATGCTCTCGAGCTCATCCTCGTCCACACGGGCGATATCGCCGGCGTTCATGCGCTGACCAGTCAACAGGAAGGTCAGACGGCAAGCGGCATCGATGGAAATCGAAGCGATGCGATCGAGATAGCGCGAAACCATGATGGCGCGGCGCAGGTCGTCATAGTTGCCGTCGTCGTCCATAAAGTCGCCCGTATCCATACGGTTAAAGGTGCGGAAGAACTTCTCGTAGGCGGCGTGCACTGGCTCGTCCTCGACGGCCAGGTTGCAGATGATGGACATGTCATTGGTAACGAGCGCAGAAAGCGAAGAGCCCAGCACCTGGTAAACAGCTTCGGCCTCGGCCTCAACCGTACCGACGAGCTCCTGGGGCAGCGAGATGTCGGCCTTGACCATGTGACGCGTGGCGCGGCAGATCTGGCGAACCTTATCGGTCATGCGCTGCAGGTTAAAGTCGACGTAGATAATCGTCTGCAGCAAGCGGAAGTCGGAGGCGACCGGCGACTGCGTGGCGATCAGGTTGTAGCACACGGCCTCCAAGTTGGCGCAGCGCGCGTCAATCGAAAGCGTGCGCTTCTTGGTCTTGGTGGCGAGCTTGCGGTCGTCGGTCACATAGGCCTTAACGGCATCGTGGAGGGCCAGATCGACGGCCTCGTAGATGCTCAGCATCTCGTGGCGGGCCTCGATGAGCTGACGGGAAAACAGTTTACGCATGGTTCACTCCAATCAGTTGGGTGCGGTCATGCCGCCCGCACAGTGAATACGCACCGGACCAGGTCCGATCGGCTTGGGACTAGTCGCACCGATCAGCCAAAGCGGCCGGTGATATAGTCTTCCGTCCGCGAGTCCACCGGGCTGGTGAAGATCGCGTCGGTTTGACCATACTCGATGAGCGTGGCAGGCTCACCGGCAACTTCCTGCAAGAAGAATGCGGTGTAGTCGCTGATACGAGCTGCCTGCTGCATTGAATGCGTGACGATGATGATCGTCATCTCGGGCGCCAGCTCGGCCATCAAATCCTCGACCTTAGAGACGGACGTGGGGTCGATGGCGGAGCAGGGCTCGTCCATCAGGAGGACATCGGGTTGCACCGCAAGCACGCGCGCGATGCACAGACGCTGCTGCTGACCGCCCGAGAGCGCCAAACCATCCTTGTTGAGCTGATTGGATACCTCTTTCCAGAGGTTGGCGCGCTTGAGCGATTCTTCCACGATGTCATCGAGGTCGCTTTTGCTAGTCACGCCCTGCAGACGAGGGCCAAAGGCGACATTATCGTAGATGGATTTGGGAAACGGGTTGGGCTGCTGAAAAATCATGCCCACGCGGCGACGGAGGTCGACCGGGTCGACGCCCTCGGCATAGATATCGTTGCCGTCGAGCGTCATGGTGCCCTCGACGCGCGTACCCTCGATCAGGTCATTCATGCGGTTGATGCAGCGCAAAAACGTCGACTTGCCGCAGCCCGAAGGGCCAATGAAGGAGGTGATGGCGTTTTTGGCGATGTTGAGGTCAAGCCCCGTCAGCGCATGAAAGTCACCGTACCAAAAGTTGAAATCCTTGGCCGTAATGGCCGCTTGCTCCAGCGTGGGAGCGGACTGATAAACGGACATGGGACTCCTTAACTAGCGACGCTTGCGCGACAGGAAGCGCGCAAACAGGTTGAAGGCCAGAATGATCACCATCAGCAAGAGCGCGGTGCCATAGGCTGCGTTCATGTTGATGCCGTCGTTGGCAAGCAGGTACAGGTGAACCGTCATGGGGCGGCCGGAATCGAGCGGCGAAATAGGTAGATTGATGGCCTGGCCCATGGTGTAGAGCACCACCGCGGTCTCGCCAATGGCACGGCCGATGGCGAGGACGATACCCGTGGCAATACGGCCAAAGGCAGAAGGAAGCACGATCTTGGAGACGACCTGCCACTTGGTGGCGCCCAGGCCGTACGCGCCCCAACGGATATAGCGCGGCACGGCGCGAATGGCCTCCTCGGTGGTGCGCATGACGATGGGAAGCATCAAGAGCGCGAGCGCCAAAGCGGCCGAGACCATCGAAAGACCCAAGCCCATGGCCTCGACAAACAAGGCGTAGCCAAACAGGCCCATAACGATGGAGGGCACCGAGGCCAAAGCGTCGGCAGCATAGCGAATGAGCTCGACGACCTTACCCTGCTTGGCGTATTCGGCAAGATAGACGGCCGCCAGCACGGCAATCGGCGTGCAGATGAGCATGGCAAGCACCGTCACGTAGATGGTCGAGACGATCGTGGGCCAAATACCGCCTTCGGCGTTGACGCCCTGGGGCCAACCAAAGATAAAGTCAAGCGAGATATGCGGCAAGCCGTTGATGACCACGTAGGCGATAATGGCGACCAACACCAGCGTAGTGATATAGGCCGCAACGCGGAACACGCCGAGCATGAGTTTGTTGGACAGGTCCTTGTTGATGCGGCCCTTCTTGCCGTGGGAAAGGGCACGCTTGATGCGCTCGCGCGACGAGGTCGTATCGACCGTCGTGTCAACGGAATCGGACATAGCCTACCCCCTCTTCTTCTTGGAAATCAGACGGACAATGCCCACCAGCGCGGCGGAGATGATAAACAGGACCACACCCATGCCAAAGAGCGCCGAACGGTGCAAGCCCGAGGAGTAGCTCATGTCGAGCGCAATCTGGCTCGTGAGCGTCGAGATGGGGCTCGCGATGCTATCGGGAATGACCGGAGCATTGCCCACGACCATGAGCACGGCCATGGTCTCGCCGATGGCGCGCCCCATGCCCAAAACGACGGCGTCCACAATGCCCAGCTTGGCGGCCGGCAGCACGACCTTGTAGATGGTCTGCCACTTGGTGGCGCCCATGGCATAGGAAGCTTCGCGAATACCCATGGGAATGGAATTGAGGGCATCGATGGTGAGCGTGGTGATGGTAGGGACGATCATGATGGCAAGCACGAACCACGCCGTCAGCGCACCAAAACCAAGACCACCGGTCAGTTGCGCGATAAACGGACGGATGATGATCATGCCAAAGAAGCCATAGATGATAGAAGGGATGCCGGCCAACAGGTCAACGGCAGGGCTGATGAGCTTGCGCACGCGCTTGCTGGCGATCTCGACCAGATACACGGCCGTGCCCACGCCTAGGGGCACACCCATGGCGAGCGCACCGACGGTCACCAGACCCGAGCCGGCAAGCAGCGACACGATGCCGTAGTGGCCCTCAGAGGGCGCCCACGTAAAGCTAAAGAAGTCCGCCAGACCGATGTCGGTAAAGACGGGCAGCGCCGAGTACGTGGTAAAGACAAAAATCAGGATGACGGTAACAACCGCCAAGAACGCGCAGGCAAAGAAAATCCACTGCAGCGCCTTCTCCTTGATATAGGTGCTACGCGATACGAGCGCCAGCTCGCGCTTCTTGGGCGTCTGAACATTCCGCTCAGTCTGGGAGTTTTCCTGTGCTTCCATGCTACTCACTCCCCTTCTCGTCGTTGGTGACGGGGATAAAGCCCGCCTCGCGAATCTGCTTGTCCATCTTTTCGGACGTCACATAGTCGATGTAATCCTGCGCCTGCTGCGAAGGCGCACCCTTCACAAAGAAGTAAAGGTCGCGTGAGATGGGATAGCCGCCGCTCGCGACCGTCTTCTCGGACGCCTCAACATGATTGACCGAGACGGCCTTGACCGAGGTCTTGGCGTTGAGGCTATCGACGAAGCCCAGCGAAATGTAGCCAATGGCACCGCGCGAACGAGATACCACGTCGCGCACCTGGCCCGTGCCCGAAAGAACGGCGGAGCGGCGATCGAACGGGGTGCCGTCCATCACGATGGTGCGGAATGCTTCACGCGTGCCAGACGCCTCGTCTCGGTTGATGACCTGAATCTTCAGGTCCTCGCCACCGACCTCTTTCCAATTAGTAATCTTGCCGGCATAGATATCGCGGAGCTGCTCGGTCGAGAGGTTATCGAGCGGGTTATCGTCGTTCACGATGACCGCGATACCGTCGTGGGCAATGACGATGGGAGTCAGGCCCAGATCCTGTTCGTCGGCATTGAGTCCACGGGAGGAGCTGGCGATATCGGCCGTGCCAGCGCTGACGGCTTCGATGCCAGCGGAAGAGCCCAAACCGGAAACGAGCACGTCGATGCCGGTCTCCTCCTTAAAGCCCTCTGCCGCAATCTCGGCGATAGGAAGGCAGGTCGTGGAGCCGGCCACGGTAATGGAAGAGGTAGAAGATCCCGAAGAACAGGCGCACAGCGTAAGCGTAAGCACAGCGGCGCTCAGGACCGATACGATCTTTCTCATAGCATCACGCCGATCGCAGCATGGCGCCCACAGGTGCCGTCCTCGTTACGGTAGGAATAAAAGCGGTCGTTCTGACGCACAGTCGAAAGCTGGGTATCCACGATATTATCCGCGTCCACACCGATATCTACCAACGCCTCACGAATGGCGGCAGATAGATCGAGCATGCGAGAAGCGCCCGCATCGATGCACGAAAACTCGGCGGCAAAGCGGTCCATGAGTTCCTGGGATACCTCATATTCGTCAGCCAAGATATGGGGGCCGATATAGGCGGAAACGTCGCTCGCATCGCAGCCGGCAGCATCGCAAAGCGCCTGGCACGCCTTGGCAGAAATACGTGCAATCGTGCCCTTCCAACCGGAGTGCACCACGGCAAACCCGCCGGGGGCCACCAGCACCACGGGAACGCAGTCGGCAAAGCAGAGCAGCACGGGCACGTCATGGGCCGTACAGACGATGGCATCGCAGCCCTCAGCAATCTGCTCGCGAACAGCCTCAAGATCGTCGGCGCCGTTCGAAGTCACCGTAACGATATGGTCACCATGTACCTGATTGGGCACGAGCAGATTATGCTCGCACTCAGTGGCGCCCATAGCTTCGAGCGCTCGACGACGATTTTCTTGAACAGCAAAGGGGTCATCGCCTACATGCGAGCCCAGGTTGAGCGAGGAGTACGCATCTTCAGAAACGCCACCGGTGCGCTCGGTAAAGGCAAAACGGACATCGGATGTCGCGCCCTCCACCAACGTAACTCCATCATGGTCGACACGCGAAACGTTGTCCGCACGTGCTGCCATACTAAAGCCTCCTAATAACACAAGTACCGCGGCGTCGCCGCGCAGTCCGCGTTTATACGGCTGTCATACTTCCTTAAAAGGATACCCGCAGCGGTAGGGACCAAACGTAAAGGGAACGTAAGGAGATTGGAGGCTTTCGTTTACAAACGAGAAACAAAACGGGGTGCATCCAAATGGACACACCCCGTGCAGGTCGTTGAGAAAAACGAACTAGAAGCTACCGCGCTTCAGGAAGTCGGGAAGCTCGAACTGGTCGTTGCCAAAGTTGGGCAGCTCGGTACCACCGACGTTGCGGGTCGGAGCGGCCTGAGCCGGGCTGGCAGCCGGAGCGGTGCGCTGCGGCTCAGCGGAGGCAGCGGCCTTGCTCTGAGACTGCTGAGCAGCAAAGAGCTCATCCTGACGGTTGACATTGGAGTCGGAGAAGCCCGTAGCGATGACGGTGATACGCACCTGATCGCCCAGGGACTCGTCGACAACGGTACCGAAGATGATGTTGGCCTCGGGGTCGACGGCGTTGGCGACAACGTCGGCGGCGTCGCTGATCTCCTGGATGCCCAGGTCCTTGGAACCGGCGATGGAGAGCAGCACGCGCGTGGCACCATCGATGGAGCTCTCGAGCAGCGGGCTGGAGATGGCCTGCTGGGCAGCGTCGACGGCACGAGTATCCCCAGAAGAGGTACCGATACCCATCATGGCGGTACCGGCCTGCTTCATGATGGTCTTAACATCGGCGAAGTCCAGGTTGATGATACCGGGGACGGTGATGAGGTCGGTGATGCCCTGGGTGCCCTGGGAAAGGACGCCATCGGCAATCGCGAAGGCCTCGAGCATGGTGGTCTTCTTCTCGGCGATGTCGAGCAGCTTATCGTTAGGAATGACGATCATGGTGTCGACGCAATCGGAGAGGGTCTTGATGCCCTCCTCGGCGCTCTTCTTACGCTTGCGGCCCTCGAAGGTGAAGGGCTTGGTCACGACGGCGACGGTCAGTGCGCCGACCTCGTTCATCGCGATATCGGCAACGATGGGAGCAGCGCCGGTACCGGTGCCGCCGCCCTCGCCGCAGGTGATAAACACCATGTCGGCGCCAGCGAGCGCCTCGGCGATGTCGTCGCGGGACTCATCGGCAGCCTTGCGGCCAACCTCGGGATTGGCGCCGGCGCCCAGGCCGCGGGTAAGGTCGGTGCCGATGTGCACCTTGATATCGGCATCAGAGATCGCGAGTGCCTGAGCATCGGTGTTGATGGCAACAAACTCGACGCCGCGGATGCCCTCTTCGATCATTCGATTGACCGCGTTGGTACCGCCGCCGCCGACGCCGACCACCTTAATGACGGCAAGGTAGTTGTTGATCTCTGTCTCGTGCATGTCGGTCCTCCGAACAAAGGTTATAGCCATAGCATGGGTCGACCCCTGCGCACATTAACCTTCAGGTTGAAAGTAAATGCAAAGGTAAACCGTATTATGTTTGCACATTATGAACGTATCAGTCAAATAATTGACCGTGAAAACCAAACAAACCAGATAAACGGCGTGGTATGGCCCCTCAACAAAGCATCAACCAGCGCTACGAGGTCGGAGCATTCCTAAATGTGTAGTTGCCCGGAGAGCGCACATTGATATACGTTACGCCCTCTACCTGCGAAAGCAACTTGGTGACTACGCGTTCCTTCTTGGCGATATCGTCCGAATCGCCCAGCGACACCTCAATGCCGTTATTGAGGTTTGCCGAGATGGCTTCGACCGAAGGCGTGGAAATATCCTTGACTTGTCCCAAGAACTCGCTCGAAAAACCACGCACATAATCCAGGCCGGCCTTAACAGCTTTGGAGTTCACCGCCTGGCCGGAAACCGGAGCGACATCCGCCGAGACATCAGTCAACAGCACCGCGCCATAGTGCTTAGCGAGCGCCAGCGCGGCATCGATTCCGGTCAGGGTATTTGAGCCCTGCCCTGTCGTGATGACGTTGCCCTGGTCGTCCACTTCGACCGACGTCGACAGTGGGGCGATCCAAGTGTCATCATCCCCGATGGCCCAAGCAAGGTCATCGGAGCTGATATAGGCAATTGCGATGACCTTGCGCTCCATCGGCGTAATGATAAGCGTATGCGGGAACTGACGCTGGACATCTACGCCCGAGACCCACGGGTTCTGCTTGAGGTCCTCGGTAATCTGGTCGGGATCGACGTTAAAAAGCGACGTTCCCTCGGGCAAATCGATCAGCTGGATAGCATCGTGCTTCGTCACATGCTCGCTGCCTTGAATCTGAATATCAGTGGCGGTAAACAATCCAGAGTTAATCACCACGATGGCAACGACGACGAGCACGGCCAAGACGGCCAGAACGCCGCCCACGATTTTGCCTTTGCCTGTAACGACAGAAGCGGCGTCTGATGTTTTATTTACCATCGCCCCAAGTGAAGACAACGGGTTGACGCCTTTTTTACCCGAAGGCTTCTTGGCGGTAGCCGGCACCGATGTCAGCGAGCGCGGTTTCGATGCGCCCAGCGTGAGACCCGGACGCGCCGCTTTAGTTCCCGTCGAGGGCTTAGGAGCTGCCATGGGACGGGCAGGCTTGGCGCCCATAACAGGCTTTGACGTCACCGAGGGACGCGAGGACTTTTTTGCGGCCGGACGATTACCGAGCTGAGAGCCGACGACCGGACGACCGGCCTGTCGAGCATGCCCGACAGACTTAGAGTGCGCGACGGTATTGCGTTGAGGTTTGGCAGGCGCGCCGGAACGCCCTCCGGCGCGGCGGAAGGTGGGTTTCGATGCTCTAGAAGCCGAGGAATTTAACTTCCGGTCTGAGCTCGATGCCATACGCCTCCCTCACCTTTCCGTGCACATGTCTGATAACCGCGGCAACGTCATCGGCCGAGGCAGTTCCGTTATTAACGATAAAATTAGCGTGAACGGGCGAAACTTCCGCGCCGCCAATCGAAAAACCCTTTAATCCACAATCCTCGATAAGCTTGCCCACACTCGCATCGGGCGGGTTACGAAAGACCGACCCGCAGGATGCGCGACCCATGGGCTGCGTACGTTTGCGCCTCGTCAGGTACCGTTCCATGCGCTCGCGAATGTCGGCCTTGGGCGCCGGTTTAAGCTTGAGTACGCACTCGAGGATGATCTCATTGCGGGGAAGGCTACATTCGCGGTAGCCCCAAGTGATCTCGGACCCCGCATAATGCTTGATACCAGATGCCGGGTCAAACGTTACGACATCCTCAACCAGCGAGCCAATCCACTCGGTCCGTGTGCCGGCATTCATAGATATCGCACCGCCGACCGAGCCAGGGATGCCAACGGCAAACTCAAGGCCCGAGAGGCTACGCGACAGGGCATCGTTGACCAGGCGCGCAAACATCACGCCCGCACCGACCGTCAGCGTACAACCGTCATCGGCAACAACCGTGCGCTGAAACTCACGTCCGAGCGAAATGACGGCGCCGCGATAACCGCCATCGGCAACCAGCAGATTGGAGCCCTTGCCTATGATGACCCACGGCACCTGCTCGCGATCGAGCACCGCCACGGCGCGGCGAAGGGCATGATAGCTATGGCACGTCACAAAGAGGTCGGCCTTGCCGCCGATACGATAGCTCGTATGACGCGCAAGGCGCTCGTCCTCAATCACATCCGTGTCGATCATGCCCGAGAGCGCCATGACGGCGTTAAACAGACCCATTAGACTTAAGCGTCTTTCTTGGCAGTCAGATACTCAATGAACTCGGGACCGACGGTCGTAACGTCACCGGCACCCATAGTGAGCAGCAGGTCGCCCTCGCCCACCATCTGCTCGAGCTCCTGATTAAGCTCAAGACGGCTGGAACAGTACACGACCTCCTTGCCAGGATGCTTGGCGCGCACGGTATCGGCGAGCATCTTAGAGGTGACACCCGGAATGGGCATCTCGCCAGCCGAGAACACATCAATCAGCAGCAGTTTATCGGCATTGGCAAATGCATCGGCAAAGTCGTCGCACAGGGCCTGCAGGCGCGAATAGCGGTGCGGCTGGAACACGACGTCGACGTGCTTGTAGCCCAGCGACGAAGCGGCAGCGAGCGTCGCCTTGATCTCGGTGGGGTGATGGCCGTAATCATCGACCACGGTGATGCCATCGATATCGCCCACGTGGGTAAAGCGACGGCGGACGCCCTCAAAGCTCGAGAGCGCCTTGGCGGCGGCGTCGATATCAAGGCCCAGGACATGTGCGACGGTGAGCACCGCCGTGGCGTTGAGCATGTTGTGGCGACCGGGATTGCTCTTGATCTCCACAGCATGCTCAGTGCCGTCCTCAAAGCGAACGATAAAGTCACTCTGGATGCCCTTAACATCCGGGTGCATGCAGACGATGTCGTTGCTCTCGGCAAAGCCGTAGGAAAGCACGTGACGGCCCGTCGACTTGGCGAGCTCGACCAGATGCGGGTCCTCGCCGCAGACGATGACAGTGCCGTCCTCGCCCACCAGGCTCATGAATTTGGCGAAAGTCGCCTCGATCTCCTCGATACCCGAGTAGTGATCGAGGTGGTCGGCCTCGACGTTGGTCACAATGACTACGTTGGGGTTCAGGAACAGGAAGGAGCTGTCGGACTCGTCGGCCTCGGCGACAAAGTAGTCGCCCGAGCCGTTCTTGCCGTTCGTGTCATAGCCCTCGACGATGCCACCGATCAAGAAGCTCGGATCCAGACCCATGCGGTCGAGCATGGTGGCGCACATCGAAGACGTGGTGGTCTTGCCATGCGTGCCGGCAACAGCGACGGTGGTGTAGCCGTGGCCCAAAGCAGAGAGCATCTTGGCACGGGGCCACACGGGAATACCAAGCTCGCGAGCGCGCACGAGTTCAGGGTTGGACTCCGGAATAGCGGTGGAGACAACAACCACGTCGGGCTTGACGTCGTCGATCGTGGCGGCCTCATGGCCCACATGCACCTTCACACCAGCGCGGGTGAGCTGGCGGATATAACGTGACGTCTTAAGGTCGGAGCCGGTAACGGCATAACCGCGTTCGTGCAGAACGAGGGCGATGCCGCTCATGCCGGCGCCGCCGATACCGATAAAGTGGGCGCTCTTAAACTCGGGCGCGGAGGTTGCAGTCTGGGAATCAGCCATGTGCTCGTGTACTCCTTGCGTAAACACTGCCTGTAACCCGTTAACTGTACCGCACCTACCGCATCAGCGCGAGGACGACCGACGATATCCCGTCTAACTAACGCAAACCCTCTACCGCATCGGCCAGAAGAGCGGCGGCCCTATCCTGAGCCAGACCACGCGCCGCCTGACGCATGGCCTCGCGTGCCGCCGCATCATCGACCAGGTGCAGCAGCTCATCGGCAAAGGCAGAACCGTCGATATCGGCATCGGCGCAGAGCACGCCGGCCCCGGCGTCGACCAGATAACGGGCATTGGTGGTTTGGTGGTCGGCCGTCGCATGCGGATACGGCACGAGCACCGAGGGCACGGCGAGCGCAGCGATTTCGGCCACGCTCGATGCGCCCGAACGCGAGAGCACCAAATCGGCAGCAGCCAGCATATCGCCCATGTTGTCGATGTAGGGCAGGACGCGGTAACGCTTCGCCTCCTCGGGCGTCAGCGCCAAAGCGCGCTCGGTCTCCTCAAAGCCGTCGGCACCCGTCGAATGCAACACATAGAGGTTCTTGCGCGAAAGCAGCTCGTTTTTGAGCGAAACCACGCGCTCGTTGAGGTGCTGGGCGCCAAGTGAACCGCCAAAGACGAGCAGCAGCGTAGCGTCCTCGGGAACGCCAAGTGCCTTGCGGCCGCGAGCGCGATCGCCCTCGATCACCGAGCGACGTACGGGGTTGCCGGTCATGAGCACATGGTCAGGGTCGCCTTCGCGCTCAAAGACCGCGCGCGCTGCCGGCACCGAGATGCACACGCGGGCGGCGTGGGAGTTCATCATCTTGTTGGCCAGGCCCGGAACAGAGTTCTGCTCATGCAGCAGATACGGAACGCCCGCGCCCTTGCACCACCCCAGCAGCGGAACCTCGACATAGGCACCAAAACCGATGCCGGCATCGGGCTTGCCGACCTTTGAGAAATAACTGGCGAGCGCACGCTTGGCCTTGTTGACACGCCACAGCGAGGTCAGCGCCGTCCAAGGACGGGAGCGGTCGAAGCCCGTGACCGTAATGGGCACAAAATCAAACCCGGCCTCGGGGACCAGACGACCCTCGAGCTTGCGCGACTGGCCCACGAACACAACGTAGTGACCACGGTCACGCAGCTCTTCGGCCAAGGCGAGCGCAGGGTTGATGTGTCCTGCCGTGCCGCCGGCTGCAATAGCAACGGTCATCTTATCGGTCATGGTAGTCCCTTCGTACACGCGGTCCCTGGTCGTCGGTGCGCAGACGCGCCGACGGGTCCGAGTTCAAATCGATTCGATTATATCCGCCGCCCGCGTTGCGAGGGCTGGGGCGCTGCGGACGACCTTGCGGAGCCGTTCGCGGGCGTGGACGGGCTACCGGCTCGGATGCAGAACCATCCAGAACGGTAAAGCCGCTACGCGAAGGTCGTTCACCGCGCACATGGGCAACGCCGGCGGTGCTCTCGTCCATAACGGCAAAGCTCTCACGGCGGCGGTCATGCTCATCGCGGCGGGCGCTCTCGTACGAAACGCGCAGGATCAACCCGACGAGCATAAGCGACACAATAATCGACGAGCCGCCGTAGCTAATAAACGGCAGCGGCTTGCCCGTCATGGGAAACACATTGAGAATGCCCAGCGCGTTGATCAAAAACTGCACCGCAAGGATGACCGCGGAGCCAGACGCCATAAGCGCTCCGCGACGGTCGGTCGCCTGCTCGGCAATGCGAAACGCCGAGTAGATCAGCATCGCAAACACCAAGAAGAACAGCACGGTTCCGACAAAACCGGCCTCCTCGCCAATGATGGCCAGGATGTAGTCGTTGTGCGCCTCGGGCAGATACGAGTACTTCATGGTTGAGTTGCCGATGCCACGGCCGAACAGGCCGCCCGAGGCAAAGGCCATGATGGCAAGCGTGGCCTGATAGCCGTCACCATACTCGTCGGCCCAAGGGTTCAAGGCAACCTGAATACGCACCATACGGTACGGCTCTGCAACAAGCGCAATCACGATCACGAGAATGCCGAAGATTATCACGCCGAGGATGAATTTGGGGTCGAGACCCGCGAACAACGCCATGCACATGAGGGTCAACAGGATGATCAGGACGGTACCGAAATCGGGCTGGATAAAGATCAGAAAGAGCGAAATGCCCAGGTAGATGCCCATCTTGCGAAGGAATTCGTTGATGTTGCCACCGGGCGAAAAGAAGCGGTCGAGCATGATGGCCGAATACGCGATGGCAAATGGCTTTAAAAACTCGGAAGGCTGGAACTGAATGCCGGCGATGTTGAGCCAGCGCGTGGCGCCACGGCTGCCGCTGCCCACCAAGAAAACCAGCAGAAGCAAGAGCATCATGCCGATAAGGAAGATCCTGAGCACATCCTCCACAAACCAGTTGTCCGGCAAAACGCGCACGATGGCAATCAGCGCTAGAACACCGATCGCGGTAAACGCGGCCTGTCGACCCAAAAAAAACGTCGCCGAGCCATTCTCGTGCAGTGCCTCGACCGAAGATGCCGAGTACACCATCAGCAGGCCAAAGCACACCAAGGTAAACAGGCAGGCCATGAATATCAAACGGGGGCGCATGATACGGGCGGGAACGCCGGCAATATAGCGTTCGCTAAACGTCTGCCCGCCGCGACCGGAACGCGGATTGCTGCGCCGCGAGGAAGCACGGTCCGAGTCGGGCCTCCTCATACCTTGTCGGGGGCTCTCCTCTCTCACCGGCAGCCCCTATTCCATTTGCGATTTCGCCGCAGCGGCAAGCTGGGCCACATAGTCCTTAAACACGCGGCCGCGCTCCTCATAGCCCGAGAACTCATCGAACGAAGAGCAGGCAGGAGAAAGTAAGATCACGTCGCCACGGCTCGACAGCGAGCGGGCAACGTCCACGGCGTCGCGTAGGTCATCCGCCTGGGCGATATCCACATCGCCATCGACATCGGCCTCGTCCATAGCGGCGGTGAAGCGCTCGCGTGCATCGCCAAAGCAGACGACCGAGCGTACGTTATCCATAACGACGCGCGCGAAGTCCGTGAGCGGCGTGCCCTTATCGTGGCCGCCGAGCAGCAAGATCACGTCGTCATCGGGAAATGCCGTCAGGGCCTTCTCGACCGCATCGGTGTTGGTCGCCTTGGAATCGTTGACGTAGCGCACGCCGTCAATCTCGCCACACGGCTCCACGCGGTGCTCGAGCGGCTGGAACGAGGCCAGGCCGCGGCAGACACCATCGACATCGGCACCGACTGCCAGGGCAGCCGTGGCAGCGCACAGGGCATTGATAACATTGTGATGACCCGAGATCTTGAGCTCGGATGTAGCGATGAGCGGGGTCTCGACGCCCTTCAGGCGCACGATCATCTTGCCATCGCGCACAAAGGCGACATCCTCGCCCTCAGGCTCGTCAAAGGCAACCTTGCAGATGCGACGACCCGGCGTGTAGATGTACTCATCGAACTCGTGAATGCCGGCGTCTTCGACGTCGACAACCACCAGATCGTCATCGCCCATATTGTCAAACAGTTTGACCTTGGCAAGCGCGTAGTTCTTATGGCTCTTATGCCAGCCCAAGTGGTCTGGAGTGATGTTGAGCAGCACCGCCACGCGAGGGTGGAGCTCGGTGGTCGTAGCAATCTGATAGCTCGAGAGCTCAGCCACAAACCACTCGTTGTGGGCTCGGCCGTCAATCTCGTTGACCGGCGGCTCGCCGATGTTGCCGACAGCTACGCTGGCCTCGCCGGCAGCCTTGAGCAGATAATCAGTCAGCGACGTGGTGGTCGTCTTGCCGTTGGTGCCCGTAATGGCAATCCAGTTATCGGGCGACAGGCGATAGGCAAACTCGGGCTCACCCATAATCTGGGCGGCATGCTCGTGCCCGGCCTCAAAGAAGCCCGAGAACTCCGAGATGCCCGGGCACGTCACGCATACGTCATAGGCGCCCTCGACCTGTTCGGTCCCATAGACAAACGACGCACCAGCAGCCTCGAGCGCACGCGTGGCGTCATTGGGCTCAGAGGTGCCGCCGCCATACACGGTAACGGCGCTTACGCGCTCGGGATGCGCCAGCGCCCAGCGGGCGACATCGAGACCGGATTTGCCCTGACCCAAAACGAGCAGGCTAAAGACATCAGCAAGAGGCATGAAAGACCACTATCCCAACTGGAAGAACAGAGCAAGGCCAACGGCACCAAATGCCGCAGCGATAATCCAAAAACGGATGACGACCTTGGTCTCGGCCCAACCCTTCTTTTCGAAATGATGATGGATGGGCGCCATAAGGAAGACGCGCTTGTGCGTAAAGTGGAAGTAGACAACCTGAATCATGACCGACAGGGTCTCAACGATAAACAGGCCACCGATGATGAGGGAGACGACCTCGGTGTTAGTCATGATGGACGTACAGGCAAACGCGGCGCCCAGAGCAAGCGAGCCGGTATCACCCATAAAGATGCTCGCCGGATAGCAGTTGAACCACAGAAAGCCCAGGCAGGCACCGGCACACGCGGTGCAGAAGATGGACAGGTTCACGTCTCCGTGCAAAAACGCCATGGCAGCCATGGCGAGCATGGCGATCATGGAGGTGCCGCCAGCAAGACCGTCAAGGCCATCGGTCAAGTTCACGGCATTAGAAAGACCGGCAATCATCAGCCAGCAAAAGACAATATAGAGCCACGGGAACGAATAGCCGCAGATGGTAGTCGAAAGCACGCCAAGGTCAATCGTCAACCCACCGGGAAAACGAATCTCGGGGGCGACGCCGCACCAGTTGACGGCAAGCACCGTAAAGGTGACACAGATAATGGTTAGGCCGATCATCTTGGCATGCGGCGTCAGACCGAGCGAGCGCCCATGCGTAACGGAGGTCAGATCGTCGATCAGGCCCAGCACGCCGGTCGCCAGCGTGGCGAGCAGCACGAGCACGAGCTCGGTGGTGAGCTTGCCCATCAGCAGGCAGGTCAGCGAGATCGCGACGAGGATGACAACGCCACCCATGGTGGGCGTTCCCTGCTTAACCAAATGACGCTTGGGGCCGTCGGCACGAACCTGCTGGCCGATACCCTCGACCTTGAGCAGCTTAATCCACCACGGCATGAGCAGCAGCGCAATGGCTGCGGCGATGCCAAGCCCCAAAAAAGCCTGATACGTTGGATACGAGGGATTGCCGAACATGGGCTAGCACACACCTTCCACAAAGCGGTCGAGCTCAACAAAGCGGGAACCCTTGACCAGTACAACATCATGTTTTTCAAGCGCGCCGCCCATGCGGTCGAGCACCTGCTGATAATCGGAGAACACCTGGATGCGGTCCTCGTCCATGCCCATCATGCGCGCGGCATCGGCCATAAGCTGGACCAGCTCACCACCCACGCACGCCAGCATGTCGAGCTTCTTGGCGGCGGCATAGGCGCCCACGAGCTCATGCATGCGAGGAGCCTCATCGCCCATCTCGCCCATCTCGCCCAGAATCGCCATGCGAGACCCCGTGCACGAAAGCGAGCACAGCAGATCGAGGCCGGCTGCCATCGATTCGGCGCTGGCGTTATAGGAGTCATCGATGACGCGTGCACCGCTCTTGGCGCGCTTGATCTCCTGGCGGTGTCCGGTGATCGTGAGACCCCTAAAGGCAGCATCGATCTGCTCGGGCGTCACGCCCAGGCGATAGGCAACCGCGGCGGCCTTAACGGCATTAGGAACGGACTGCACGCCGGGGATGGCAAGCATGGTATCGATCGTCTCACCCTGGCCAAAATCGAGCGTAAAGACCGGACGGCCTTCGTCATCAACGCGAACGTCGCGGGCACGGACCTCATCATCGTCAGAGACACCGGCCAGCATCACGTCGATACCAGCAGGTTGGGCGAACGTGTCGCGAATGAACGGCGTAAAGTCGTCCTCGCCGCCCAAAACCAGCAGCGGCAAATAGTCGCCGGCGGCGCACATGCCCTGTACAATCTCGGCCTTAGCGCGGGCGATGTTCTCGCGGCTGCCCAAAATGCCGATATGAGAGGTGCCGATCTTGCTCACGATGGCAAGGTTGGGATTGGCGGACTGGGACAGGCGCTCGATCTCGTGGAAATGGTTCATGCCCATCTCGAGCACCAGAACCTCGGTATCAGCCGGAGCGGAAAGCACCGTGAGCGGCATGCCGATCAGGTTATTGAAATTGCCCTTCGTGGCCCAGACGCGATAACGCTTGGCGAGCACGGCGGCGAGCACGTCCTTGGTCGTCGTCTTGCCAATCGAACCGGTAATGCCGACGACCAGGCAGCCAAGCTCCAAGCGATAAACATGCGCCAGGCGCAGCAAGAACTCCTCGGGGTCGTCGGTCAGCAAGATGGCGCACCCCTTGTCCTGCGCCAGCGAAACCAGTTCGGCATCGGGCTCGCGCGTCATCACGACGGCACCGGCACCCGACTCGATGGCACGGGAGGCAAAATCATTGCCGTCGACCTTTTCGCCGGGGAAGGCGACAAAGATCGTCCCCTTCTCGACCTGACGCGAGTCGATAACGCACCCGCGGCATACCCGATCGACTTCTTCCGTCACGGTTCGGGCCCCCGTTGAGGCCGCGAGGTTGTTGACGGCGATCTCTATCATTGCAGCTCCCCTGTAAACCTAATAATGCTATCGGCGTATTGTATCCCAGTGCCATGCGCGCGTGGTGCAGGGCATGTGAACACCTTTCAGATCAAACGGCAGACCACGCTCAAGATTGTAACCCCCTACTTCGTGCGCGGGATACCCAGCACGTCGAGTGCGTTGGCCATAATGGACTGGAATGGCACCGCGGCGGCATCCGAGCCGCTCGGCGTTCCATCGAGTGTGATATAGCACAGCACCTTGGGCGATTGCGCCGGCGCAAAGCCCATAAAGGACGACATGTAGTTCTCCTTGAGGTAACCGCCGTTCTCGTCAGCTCGCTCGGCCGTACCGGTCTTGCCCGCCACGTCATAGCCATCGACCGCACCGCCAACGCCCGTGCCTTCGGACACGACCGTCTGCATGCACGATGTCACCTGGGCGGCAGCGTCGTCCGATATCGCACGCTCGCCTTCGCCCCAGTCCTTCTCATCGCCCTTGCTGGACTTATAGAAGTGCGGAGTCATCATCACGCCGCCGTTCGCGATGCCGCCCACGGCACGTGCGACCTCAATCGGCGAGACGGACAGCGCCTGGCCAAAGCTCATCGAGCCCAGCGTGGCGCCGTCGTACTGGTCGCGCTCCTTGACGATACCCAGACTCTCACCCGGAAAATCGACACCGGAGCTATGACCGATGCCCCACTTGTCCACATAGGTGGCAAAATCATCGGCACCGATCTTGCGTCCCACCAGGACAAAGCCCACATTGGACGAACGGCGCATCATCTCACGCACGTCCATGGTCATGGTGTAGTCGCGCTTATCGGCGTCGGTAACGGTGTCGTCGCCGACCTTAATGCTCGCCGGCACCTCAAACGACGTGCTCGAACGCACGGCGCCCAAGTCGAAGCCGGCACCGGCCACAAGTGTCTTAAAGACCGAGCCGGGCTCGTAGGCATCGGTAACCAGGCGCAAGTTCATGTCCTCGGTCTTGGCGTTTTCCAGATCGGTCTGGTCATATGTCGGATACGAGCATGCCGCCAGAATCTCGCCCGTCGTGGGATCGGTGACCAGGGCCGAGCCATTCTTGGCCTTGGTCTTTTCGACCGCCTCGGCCAGGGCGTCCTCGGCGGCACGCTGGATATTGACATCGAGTGTCGTCACGATATCAACGCCGTCGACCGCAGCCACCTTTTTATAGGCGCCGCCCGCGATATAGCTACCGTCCCTCGCCCGCTCGCGCACCAGCGAGCCGTTCGTTCCGGTCAAAAGCTTGTTGTACTGCTTCTCAAGGCCCGTCAGACCGTCGTTGTCCACGTTTACCACGCCAAGCACCTGCGATGCCAGGTTGCCATAAGGATATACGCGCTTCATGGCCTGCTCAAAGAGCACGCCGGGCAGATTCTTCTTCTCCAGCGCCGCAGCATCGTCCTCGTCCACCTGGCGTTTGATATACACCCAGGTGCCATCGGACATAACGAGATCACGACAGGTTTTCTTATCGATGCCCGTAGCTTTGACCAGTGCCGAGACCGTCTTGTCAACGTCCTCGATAAGCTGAGGATTCACGGCGATGTTGCGGCATTCGACCGACGACGTCAGCACGTTGCCGTTACGGTCGTAGATGGTACCGCGCTTGGCATACAGCGTCTGCGCAAGCAAGCGACGTGCATCGGCACGGTCGCGTAACTTATCGGCTTCCACGATTTGATAGTCGGCAAGGCGAAGGACGCCCAAGCCCAAGCCAAACCCGATGAAGCCCATGACGGCTTTGCGACGGGGCAGCGGCGTGCCCGTGAGCCATTCGGTCGACGAGCTCTTGCGCGGTCTGGCGTTATGCATTTGAGGACCGCTCGAGCCACGGAGACGCGACGCGGGGTCGTTGCCATAGGACGGCCTCGCGTTGTAAGATGGCCGACCCGTTCCTTGATAACCAGAACGTCCCCGCGATGAGGGACGTCCAGAACCGCGGCCCCCGTCGGAACCGCGGCGATAGTCATTTGTCATACTCAGCTACCGTCTTGCTACTGAGCGGTCGCGGTCGCGTTGGCGCCCGCGGCTGCATCCTGCGAAAAGTCAAGTGTAACGCTCTCGCTGGGCTCCACCATGCCATAAGCGCCCGCAAGGTCGCGAATACGCGTGTCGGCGCCATAGACCGAATGCATGACCTCCAGGTCGGAGCTCTCATCGGTCGCCTTTTCGAGCGTGTTGGTAAGCTCGGCGTTGCTGTTGAGCACCTGGGCCGTAACGCCGGCGAGCGCCACGCGGGCGACGCCGATCGTCATGAAGATGGCCGCAATGATGCAAAACGTTTTAAGAACGCTCATGAAAACCGGGCTTACCGCCTGGTTTGCCTGACGGCCCGCGCCCGTGTAGACATCAAAGCGCGGCGTGCGCTGCTCACGGGGAGCAACGGGGGCCTGCGGCGTCTCACGATAGGCGGGCATGGCGTTCATATCATAGGCGAGTGCTGCGCTTGAAGTGTTGTAGCCCATGATATGCCGCCTCCCATCCCGAGTACGTTGGTAGTGTGTTTAAGCTTCGTTTATGGTGCGAGCGGGAGGTCCAATATCGCGCGGTCGTGCCTACAGACGCTGCGCCACGCGGATTTTGGCTGATCTCGCCCGAGGGTTGCGCTCAACCTCATCAGGCTGGGCAACCAAGGGTTTGCGGGTGATGACCTTGAGTATCGGCACGTTGCCGCACACGCACACCGGAATCTCCGGCGGACACGTGCACCCCTGGCTCATCTCCTTAAAGTGGTTCTTTACGATACGGTCCTCGAGCGAGTGATACGAGATGACGCAGATACGTCCGCCCGGGTTGAGCCACCTGGTGGCGGCATCAAGCCCTCGTTCGAGCACATCGAGCTCGTGATTGACCTCGATGCGAATGGCCTGGAAACTTTTCTTGGCCGGGTGTCCACCATGCCGACGAGCGGCAGCTGGGATACCCGCCTTGATGATCTCGACAAATTGGCCGGTGGTTTCGATCGGTTCTTGCTCGCGGCGGCGCACGATCTCGCGCGCGATCTGCGAGGCGAACTTCTCTTCGCCGTAGACGCGTAGAATCCGGGCGAGGTCGTGTTCGTTATAGGTGTTGATGACCTCAGCTGCGTTTAAGGTGTTATTACCCGGATCCATCCGCATGTCCAATGGGGCGTCCTCGTTATACGAAAAGCCCCTGCCAGGGATATCGAGTTGCGGTGACGAAACGCCCAAATCGAACAGGAAGCCATCGACCCCGGGCACCTCGGCCGAGCAAAGCAGCTCGTCCAAGTCGCCGAAGTTGCCCTTCAGCAGCTGGTGCGGAACGCCGGGAACCTCGCGGTCCAGACGGGCGCCAGCGGCCTCGAGGGCCATGTCGTCCTGATCGACGCCGAGCAAAAGACCCGTCTCCCCCACCTGCGCGGCCATCTTTACCGAATGGCCGGCACCGCCAAGGGTGCAATCGCAGACAACGGAGCCGCTCTTTAGCCGCAGCGACTCAAGCACTTCGCCGAGCATGACAGGTTCATGCCGATATTCTTGTGTCAAGATCCCACGCTCCATCCGTTACCCGTGCCTTGCCCTTACGAGAAGAAGAGGTCCAGCAGGGCCTCATCGTCATCGTCCTCATCGGCCGCGGCGCGATCCCAAACCTCAAGGTGGTCGTAGTTGCCCACAACCGTGACCTCGCGGTCGAGGTTCGCCTGCTTGCGGAGAGACTCGGAAAGGCCGATACGACCGGCGCTGTCCACGTCCATCGACGTGGTGCGCTTGTTGATCGCCCTCATGAGCTTCTGGTCGTTGATGTCACGCGGGTTAAAACCCTCGTGGCCCTCACGACCCGCGAAGAGTCCTTCGACCCACTTATCGAAGGCCTCGGCAGAGAACACGTACAGAGCATCGACATCCAGGGCTTTGAACACGCGAACGTGCTCTCCAAGCTCCTCGCGAAGGGGTGCAGGCAGGGACAGACGACCTTTTGCATCGAGATTGCGCTCGTATGCACCAGTCATTCCCATGTGCGCCCTCCCCTCGGTTACTCAGATGGCACGTACGCGGGGAACCACCCCGCCTGTCGACGTCATTAATAATATGGGGAACCGCCCCATTTTTCAACACCTTTGAATTGAGCTGTTACTGCCCAGGTAGAGCGGTCGCCGAGAACACGTGAAAAGGCG
>CAJMPY010000007.1 GCA_905215385.1 uncultured bacterium
CTCTGGTGCCCCCGGGCGGATTCGAACCGTCGACACCCGCTTTAGGAGAGCGGTGCTCTATCCCCTGAGCTACGGAGGCATGTTGTATTAGTGTAGCAGATTTACGCCGCTGTAATGCAGCGTATACCCACTCTTCGAAGTTGCGGTGGAACAGCCCTCCGGAAAGTGCGTCCCACTATCCAGGCAAATTCTGGGTCAGACTTTCCCCATGAGACCTTGCTAGGAAACTGTGACCCAGAATTTCGGCTCGAAACGGGACACGGTTTCCCAAACGACCCCGTTCCGGAAACTACATCCCGGAATCGACGCTCGAACTGGGATGCACTTTCCCGATCGAGCCACATGGGAGACTGCGCCCCACTTTGAGGGAGCGCTCTTTAATGACTACTTGCCTTTGTGGAAAAGGTTTTTGATAACGGAGGGGATGCTCTTGGCGCCCTTGGCCGTCACATCGATAAAGTCGGGCGAACGAACGAGCTTGTCCTCGTCAATGTACTTACGCACCGCGCGAAGCGTTTCCTTGTCATTGCGCGTCGAAAACGTAAAGTGGCCATTCTCTTTGGTAAAGATGGCAAAACGCGTAATCTTCTTGGTGCCGCGCAAAACCTCGGCGGCAATATAGTCGACCTCGTCCCACGGGATTTGGATATAATCCTCGGGATTACGCTCGTTATAGTACTCAAACGCCTTATTGCCCACCATCACGTTACCGTGACTGGTAAGCCCCATCAGGCAGGTTGCCGGCGTTGCCAGATCGACCGTGCTGTTCTGAGATTGCGCCATACGCGCCTCGCCCTCCAATAAAAACAATCGGACCGCATCCAGTGTACCCACCGGGTGCGGTCCGTTTCAATGGCTCAAAAGCCCTTGCCTAGCAACTCTCGGTCTTAAGCCGAAGCGTGCTTACATGAAGCCGCAGACGCGACCGATGATGCCGACGGCGAAGAGAGCCAGGATGATGACGATCGGGCTGACCTTCTTCTTGAGGAGCTTGCAGACCAGAAGGGTCAGGCACACGGCGGCAAGGCCGGGGATGAGCTGATCGAGGTTGGCCTGAAGCGTGGTGACCTTCACCGGGTCGAGTGCGTTGGCACCGACAGAGCTGTACATCGTCAATGCCTGCTTGATGCCCTCAGAACCGGCGGGCAGGTTGGCCCAGTCGATATAGGCGCCAGCGGACTGCGTGACCTTGGAGACGACCGGGGTGAAGGAGATGGACACCCAGCGCTCGACCAGGGCGCCGATGATGAACATACCCAGGATGGAAGCACCCTCGGTGACCTTGCCCATCAGACCGCCGGAGAGGTCCTTAGCGATGGAGGAGCCGACCTTGTAGCCAAACTCCTGCGTGTACCACAGGAAGGCGTAACGGATGATGTTCCACGCGAAGAAGAACAGCAGCGGACCGGCGATGCTGCCGGACAGGGCCAGGGAAGCGCCCAGTGCGCCCAGAATCGGGCGAAGGGTGAACCAGAAGGCGGGGTCGCCGACGCCGGCGAGCGGGCCCATCATACCGACCTTGACGCCCTGAATGGCGACGTCGTCAATCGGAGCACCGTTGGCGCGCTCCTCCTCGAGGGCGAGGGTAACGCCAATGACGGGGGCGGAAACATAGGGGTGGGTGTTATAGAACTCCAGGTGGCGCTTAAGAGCGGCAATCTGGTCATCCTTGCTGGTGTAGAGCTTCTTGATCGCGGGGATCATTGCGAAGCACCAGCCGCCGTTCTGCATACGCTCGTAGTTCCACGAGCCCTGAAGGAACTGATGACGGAAGCAAACCTTCTTACGGTCAGCCTTGGTGAGCTGAATCTTGTTCTCTGCCATATGTATCACTCCCCTCCTACTCGTAATCGTTCAGAATGTCGCCGAGCGGGTCACCGGAGCCACCGCCCATGCCGCCACCCTGCTTGGCCAGATCCTTAAGGCCAAGGTAGATGAGGGCAAGGGAGATGCCGATGAGGCCAAGGGCGATCAGCGTGAGCTGAGGGATGGCAGCAAGGACAAAGCCGAGGATGAAGAACGGCCAGGTCTCCTTGGTGGCCATCATGTTGATGACCATGGCGTAACCGACGGAAGCGACCATGCCGCCGCCGACAGCCATGCCGCCGGACAGCCAATCGGGCATAGCGTTAAGCGCGTTGGTAACGGCCTCGGCCGGGATGATGCACAGAAGTACTGCCGGGATGGCGATACGAACACCCTGCATGAGGATGCCGGCGTACTGCCAACGCTCGATGCCGGCGAAGTCGCCCTTCTCGGCGCAGGCGTCCATGCCGTGAACCATAGCGGTAGCCAGGGTACGGCAGATCATGGTCAGGAACAGACCAGCGACCGACAGCGGGACGGCGACGGCAATGGCGGCGGTAACGGCCTTGGCCGAATCGGTGGCGCCACCGTTGAGGGCGAGCACCATGATGATCGAAGAAGCGACCGAGGCCAGAGCGGCGTCAGGCGCGACGGCGGCGCCGACGTTAGCCCAGCCAAGGGCCATCATCTGGAGCGAACCGCCCAGGAGGATGCCCTCCTGAAGGTGACCGGTTACGAGACCGATAAGCGTGCATGCCACGAGCGGCTGATGGAACTGGAACTCATCCAGAATGCCTTCCATACCGGCAAGCAACGCGACAATCGCAACAAGCAGAATAGTGATTGCAGACATGTATCGGACCCTCCTTTACTATGCTTGAGCGGCCAGTTCGGCCTTAGCTTTCTTCAACATGGCGTCGAGATCCTCGGAGGAATCCGAAGGAACCTTGCGGACCTCGAACTTGACGCCCTTGGCCTTGAGAGCCTCGATGGTCTTGACATCGTCATCGCCCATAGCGACAGCGTTGGTGACGACGACCTTGCCCTTGGAGTGGGCCATGGAACCGATGTTGGCTTCCTTGATGTCGACGCCGGCCTCGATGGCCCTGAGCAGATCCTGCGGGTTCTCGAACAGCAGCATCGCCTTGGTGTCGCCAAAGCGCGTGTCCTTGACGACCTCGGCCATCTTCTTGATAGGCACGACGTTGGCGTGGACTCCCGGAGGGGCAGCCTGCTCGATCATGGTCTTGCGGAGCTCGTCGTGAGCAACGCCGTCGGAGACCACGATAATGCGGTTGGGGTCGATCTGCTTGGTCCACGTGGTGGCCACCTGACCATGCAGCAGACGGGTGTCGATACGGACGTGGGCGATCTTGATGTGCCCGTCGCCGATCACCGTTCCCGGAGGAATGGCACCCGCAGGAGCAGCGGCGGCCGCAGCCGGCTTCTTCTCCTCGGGCTCCAGAGACTCGGGCTTGACGCGCACGCCGGCCTTAGCCTCAGTCACGAGATGTTTTGCGATCGCATGTGCAGTGTTCTTTGCGTCAAAGCGCTGCGAATATGCCTCGATGAGCATAGGCAGGTTGACACCGGTGACGATAGCCCAGGAATCATGGCCCTCGATGAGACCGCTGATCTGGTTGAAGGGCGTGCCGCCCCACAGATCAACGAGGAAGAGCACCTGCTCCTGGTCCTCGAAGGAAGCAATTGCCTCCTCGACCTTGGCTCGGAAGTCGTCGGGGCCCATGCTCGGCTCGAGCGAGACCACGGCTACAGACGGCTGATCGCCAAAGACCATCGAGCCCGTCTGCTTGATTCCAGCCGCCAAGTCACCATGGCTAGCAAGAACAATACTTACCATCACATAACCTCCTTTTTGTCTACGTATTTCCTACACGACAATAAAGGAGTATACCTGTTCGCCTTGTGGATTTATAGCTAAATTCGCAAACGGTTGCATTATTTGTTTAAACGTCTTGTTTTGTTACAAGCTGATTACATTCCAGTATTTTGGCTGATTTGCTGCTGAGGATTGATAGCTGATCTATTTACATGACCGAATTGAGCACGCTGTTCATTATTGCCGGTTTTAAACAGACACAAATGTGCTCGCGTTGAGGCTATTTCGTTTAAACAGATGGTGCTTGACTAATGGTAAGAAATATGCTCTAGCAAAGTAGTCGTTAGGGACGTTCTTTAATGACTAGTCGTTTAAGAACGTCCCCAACGACTAAGTTAGGCGATGTGGAGGGGGTTGGCGGCGTCGACGGCATCGGGGGCATCGGATAGGCCGTCGGGGGCAGCGTCTGTCGGGTCCTCGTCGGGGGTCTCGATCTGCTTGATCATGACCTCCTGGCCCTGCAGCAGATAGGTCTCGCCGCTACCGCAATGGGGGCAGGTCTTGCCGTGCTCGACCGTCGCGTAGTCGCAGCCGCACGCCTCGCAATGCGTCACGGCCTCGACAGGCTCCACAATAAGCTCCGCGCCCTGCGTGATAGGCTTTTTATCTGCCGCCCAGCGCCAAGCATCAAGCAGCAGATCGGGAACGACGCCCGAGACCTCGCCCAGGAGCAGCGTCACGCTCGAAACGCGACTCACGCCATTGGCGCGCGCCACATTCTCGACATCGCGAATGATGTGATAGACGATTCCTAATTCATGCACTTTTTCTTCCGCCGTTCTAACGAACGGCGGTCGACTTGACGCTGCGCGAGCCCCAGACGGACGATCTGCCTTTCAATCGTCGGGCATGGGCAAAAGCCCTATGCCCTCCTCTTTCAAGGCACCTCGCCACGCCTGGGACTCGCTCGCTGTCCAACCGTTCTCTACGCCGTTCTCTTGTTTGTTGCGTTTTTTATTTCTTCCCAAATTTGATTTTGATCGCACGCTTCAAAGCGTACTTGCCGAGGCTGGGGAGCTTTTGCTCGTATTTGACCATCGTGGAGCACTCGGGGCGGTCGCGATCCAGATGGATGGCGTCAAACGCGCACTTGGTGGTGCACAGGCCGCAGCCGATGCACTTGTTGGGGTCGACGATCGAGGCACCGCAGCCCAAGCAGCGAGCGGTCTCGGCGCGCACCTGCTCCTCGGTAAAGGTCTCAACGTACTCGCTAAAGGGCGCAGCCTTCTCGCGCTCGCGGTCGACACGTGCCACCTCGCGGCTTGCGTTGTCATAGCTCTCAATCACAACATCGTCGCGGTCAAGCGCGGTGTAGCGGCGCTGGTTGCGGCCGATGGTGAGCGTGGAGCCCGGCTGCACAAAGCGATGGATGGACACGGCGGCCTCGTGACCGGCGGCGATGGCGTCGATAGCAAAGCTGGGACCGGTGTAGACGTCGCCGCCCACAAAGATGTCGGGCTCGGCGGTCTGGTACGTCTGCGGATCGGCAAGGGCACCCTGGCTGCGGCCGAGCTCCACCTTGGAGCCAGCCAGCAGGTCGCCCCACACAATGGACTGGCCAATCGACATGACGACACGGTCGGCATCGACACGGCGCAAGTCGTTCTCGTCATACTCGGGCGCAAAACGGCCCTCGTCGTCAAAGACACGCGTGCAGCGCTTAAAGGTGATACCGCACACACGACCGGCCTCGTCCAGGTGAATCTCCTTGGGGCCCCAGCCGCAGCTAATGTGCGCGCCGTCCTCAATGGCCTCGCGACGCTCCTCCTCGCTGGCAGGCATCTTGACCTCGCTCTCCAGGCAGAACATCTCAACGTGCTCGGAACCCAGACGGCAGGCGTTGCGCGCGACATCGATGGCCACGTTGCCGCCGCCCACCACGATGGTGCGCCCGGGCAGCGCGTCGATCTTGCCGCTGTTGACCTCGCGCAAAAAGTCGACGGCCACGGTCACGTCCTCGGCATCCTCGCCCGGAATACCGGCAAGGCGGCCACCCTGGCAGCCAATGGCCACGTAAAAGGCTTTAAAGCCCTGCGCGCGAAGCTCGTCGAGCGTCACATCGCGACCGACCTCCACGCCATAGCGGAACTCGGCGCCCATCAGGCGAATGACCTCGACCTCGGCCTCGATAACGTCCTTCTGCAGCTTAAAGCTGGGAATGCCGTAGGTGAGCATGCCGCCCGGGCGCTCGTTTTTCTCGAACACGACGGGCTTGTAGCCCTTCTCGGCCAGATAGAAGGCGCAGGACAGACCGGCCGGACCGGCGCCGATGATGGCGATCTTCTGGTCGAAGCCGCCGGCACGCGTCGGGGTCACCACAGGTGGGACATAGCGAGTCGCGGCATCCAGATCGCGCTGGGCGATAAACTTCTTGACCTCGTCGATGGCCACGGCCTCGTCCACGCGACCGCGGGTGCAGGCATCCTCACAGCGGCGGTTGCACACACGGCCGCAGATAGCGGGCAACGGGTTCTCGCGCTTGATGAGCGCCAACGCCTCGTCATAGCGGCCCTGCGCCGCGAGCTTCAAATAGCCCTGAACGGCAACGTGCGCGGGGCAGGCCGTCTTGCAGGGAGCGGTGCCGGACTCATGCGTCTCGATACGGTTGTCGTTGCGGTAGTTGGGCGACCACTTGGTGTGGTCCCACTTGGTGGCATCGGGCAGCTCCTGGCGCGGATACTCGGGCACCTGTCCGCCAGCCTTTTTGCTACAGAGCTTCTGGCCCAGTTTGGCGGCGCCGGCCGGACACACCTCAACGCAGCGACCGCAGGCCACGCACTTGTCCTTCTCGACCTTGGCGACGTAGGCCGAGCGCGACAGGTTGGGCGTGTTGAACAGCTGCGAAGTGCGCAGGGCGTAGCACACGTTGACGTTGCAGTTGCAGATGGCGAAGATTTTGTTCTCACCGTCGATGTTGGTGATCTGGTGCACAAAGCCGTTGTCCTCGGCCTGGCGCAGGATGTCGTAGACCTCCTCGCGCGTCACATAATGGCCGCGGTCGGTCTCGACCACGTAGTCGGCCATATCGCCCACGGCGATGCACCAATCGGCCGGGTCGTCGGCGCAGCCCTCTCCCATCACGCGACGGCTCGCGCGGCAGCTGCAGGTGCTAGCGGCATACTTACCTTCGTATTTGTCGAGCCAATGCTCGATATGCTCGATCGGCACCGAGGTGCTCGCAGCATCGATGGCCTTCTCGACCGGAATGACATGCATGCCGATGCCGGCACCGCCGGGCGGCACCATCGGCGTGGCCTTGGACAGCGGTCCCTTGGACGCCTGCTCAAAGAACTTGGCATAGACCGGGTGCTCCTCGAGCTGGCTCACGCGCATGTTGAGGAACTCGGCGGAACCCGGCACCAGCATGGGCAGCACCCACTGCTTGGCGCGCTCGGGGTTTTCCCAGTTGTACTCGAGCAGACCCGTGTAGCTCATGTCGTCGAGCATTTTTTCGATATCGGCCTCGGGCATGCCGGTGAGCTTGACCATCTCGGGCAGCGTATAGGGACGGCGCATCTTCATCTTGCAGAGCACTTCGGCCTGCTCGTCGGTTGCGGCCTCGGCAAACGACCAGTACTCGTAGCCCAGCAGCTCGTCGCGGTGCAGCAGGCGGTTGGTGCAGTGCTCACACAGTTTGACGATGGCCTCGCGCGGATGCTCCGGTATCGGCGGCACGAACTCCGCGCCGATATCGGGCTCGGTATAGCTAATCCCCGGTCCGCTGAGAATCATAGTCGTCCCTTCTCTTGCCACAGCCCGGCGAGACCGCGGCGCCCCTCTTTGTACGGGTTCGACATGCCCCCATGCCGTTCACCCGCTATTGTTGACATTGTGTCAAAAACAGTATTGACGAACCGTCAACAATATTCAAGACTGTTAGGCGAACGGTCGGGCCCAAACGGATGAAAGGCGGCAAACGCATGAGCGATAACACGGCAAACATCTCTGTGGCTGATGCCGTCCTCGCGTCCGACAGCACGGCAAAGCGCCTGACGGGCGACGAACGCCGTCGCGAGATCCTCGATGCCGTGCGCACCGTAAGCTCCGAGCTGGGCGTGTCCCACCTATCGGTATCGGCCGTGACCAAGCGAGCCGGCTGCACGCGCTCGCTGTTCTACCACTACTTCGCCGACATGGACGCCGCCGTCACCGCCGTCATGGACGAGGCAATCGACGGTTTTATCTCCGAGCTCGAGCAGTGGAACGCCAGCCGCACGGTTGGTGACATCGAAGGCGCACTCGACACCGTCGCTCCGCTCTTTAAGCGCCTGGTCGTGAGCGGTCGCGAGCTGCCGAGCACGCTCACCTCGAGCAGCGGCGCGCTCTACGGCGGCTTTTTGCACAACGTGGTCCAGCGCGTGGCGCAGTATATCTGCGATACCACCGTGGTGGATTTTGTCGCCCATCATGAGCTACGCATCGACCATGTCTACGAGACGTTCTACACCCTCATCATGGGTCTTTTGATGTATATCCGCACGCACCCCGATGTGCCCGACGAGACGGTCAAGGAAATCATCGCCTCGACACTCCACATCGAGGGCTATACCGCCAAGTATCCGGAACGCAAGCCCCAGAACTGACGACATTTGGCCAAACTGCCCGCGATCAGAAGAGGGGCCGCGGGCGTGTGAAAGGAGAGCAGCATGCTGTTCGATGTTTGGGGTAGCGATACCCTTATCCACTGGGCCGGCTGGGCCATGGTCTTTATTGGCCTGATCGTGCTCAACGAGGTCGGCCGCCGCACCAAGCTGGGCGCGGCCATCATCTTTGGCGTGGCTCCGCTGGCCATGACCATCTACTGCGTCGCTATCGCCATCGGCGTCTCACAGGGTGCCGAGTGGGCGCTCACCAACCCCACCCATGTGTACCAGAACAGCTGGTTCCACTACGCCAAGGTATACGCGGCGCTGGCCGGTTGCTGGGGCTTCATTGCCATTAAGTACCAGTGGGGCAAGATCGGCAAGGCGCATTGGTTCCGCGCGTGGCCGTTTGTGATCGTCGCCATCAACATCATGATCGCCGTCGTGTCCGACTTTGAGAGCGCCTATCACTTCTTTGTCCTGGGCGAGTCCACCTGGGTCACCTCCGAGGGCGCCACGCAGCTCGCCGGCTGGAACAACGTGTTCAACGGCATCGCCGGTATCATCAACATCTTCTGCATGACCGGTTGGTGGAGTGTCTACGCCTCTGAGGACAAGACCGACATGCTGTGGCCCGACATGACCTGGGTCTACATCATCGCCTACGATATCTGGAACTTCTGCTACACCTACAACTGCTTGCCCACCCACTCCTGGTTCTGCGGCTTTGCACTGCTGCTGGCGCCCACCGTCGCCGCCTTTATCTGGAACAAGGGCGGCTGGATCCAGAACCGTGCCTTTACGCTGGCTATTTGGTGCATGTTTGCCCAGGTATTCCCGTACTTCCAGGAGGAGTCCATCTTTGTGACCCACTCCACGCTCGACCCCGGCGCCGCTACCGCGGTCTCGATCGCCGCGCTGGTCGCCAACGTCGCCGCGATCATCTACATCGTCTACCGTGCCAAGAAGCTCGACCGCAATCCCTACAAGCAGGACGTCTTTGAGGGCACCAGCGATTGGGAGAAGGCTACCGCTCGCCGCGCCAAGGTTGATTACGCGCACGCCGAGTAACATGCCCGGCGCAAACGCCGCTTGAATGTGAAGCAGCATAGCCGGCTCCGCGCAACTCAACGCATTGCAGAGCCCCCGGAATGTGATTCGTCCGCGTTCCGGGGGCCTTTTGCTGCCGCGAGGATGCGGCCGAACGATGCGCTCAGGTTAAATCGGATCTTATATTTCGTATGCGCTTTATATGGCTCCATTTTTGGGTACAGTGTTGAGCCGATATTGCATTGGGGGATATATGAGCGATGAGACGTATGGCCGCGAGGATGCGGCCCAGGATGCGGAAGCATGTGCCGAAGCCCTGGAGAGCCTTGACCGGATCGCGCTAGACGAGCTCTCGTTTAGCGATTCGGTCGTCGACGCGCAAGACGAGGTGCACGAAGACACTGAGGACGAAGGCGGCGACGCCAAAGACGCTCCTGACGAAGCCGAAGAGGACGATAGCGAGGCCGACGACCAGCCCGAATCCGACACGGGCGAGGAAACCGTCTTGCTCGACAGCTTGCCGGCCGAGGATTCGCTGACCCGCGAGCTTCCTGGCTTAGGCTCTGCACCAGCCGTGGACGAGACCATCGCCATGGGCGATATTCCCCTGCCGTCCGTTCCTTCGGCACGCGAAGCCGAGGTTCGCCATCGCAAGATGTCGCCCAAGCGCCGCAATCTGATGGTCGCCGGTGTCGTGGCCGTCGCGCTCGTCGCCGGTGGTGCAGGCTATGCTGCCTGGAACGGATATCAGCAAGAGCAGGCTGCCGCTGTCGCCGCCAATGCCCACACGATGATGTCGGTGCAGATTGGTGTACATGCCGCGGGGCTCGACTGTTCCACCGGCTCCAAGATTCCCGTACAGGTGAGTGGCCAGGATTCTGACGGATCCTCCGTAAGCGAAACACTCTATGTTGACGAGCACGGCCGTGGCATCAAACTGCTACCCGGTGACTACACGCTCTCCGTTGCCGCCTCCCCCATCGCGTCCGACGGCACCGTCTATACCGTGCCGACCACCAAGGCGCAGGTCACGATCAAGAGCGACGGACAGGACCTAAGCAGCCAGGCCGCCTTTAAGCTCAAGGTGCCTTCGGCCGACACGGTAACCGACGACCAGATCGATGCCGCCGCCAAATATGCCGAGGAGGGAGGCGCGAGCTCCGCCGCCACCGCCAAGGTGCTCCAGCAGGCGGCAACCGCGCGGCGCGACGCCGCCGTCAATGCCGTGAGCGCGCAAAAGGCACAGGCGGCCCGTGATGCCGACGCCCGTCACAAGGCAACCGACCTCTACCAGCTCGATATCCCCGTCGAGTGGTACGGCAAGGTCGAGACTTGGCAAAATGGCAGCACGCTATGCATCTATCTTGCCGGCGACAGCGATACGCCGATTGTGACGCTCGTCGCAGTGCGCGAGGGCGAGAGCTTTACGCCCGATGAGGGCGATACGGTTTTGGGTGCGGCCAACCTAGGCAACGGTTATACCGTCTACGCCAGCGGCCCCGTCTATCCGTACGTGGTGCCCCAGACCATCAACGGACGGACACAGAATCCCGTGTCGACCTACCCCATGGACACGGCCATTGAGCTTGTCGAGCTTACGACCGGCAACCGCTATACCTATAGCCAGATCAAGAACGTACTGGTCGGCAAAGACGGCAAGGCCGACGCTGCGACCAAACTAGAGACCGACTACCTCGCCCAGATTCTCCTGCCGAGCATCAAGGCCCAGGACTAGCCTGGCGCAGCAAGGTGCTCCCCAACTGTGATGAAGGAGCCAGGAGGTCCTGACCCCACAGGTCCATAGATGATTAGGCAAGGAGCCACTTCCATGCGGGCATAACGTGTACCACACCGTGCTCGCATGGAATATCGGTCTGTTCATCCATGGTAACGATTGCCGACTCGCCAAGATCGAACTGGGCCATCGAGGCATCAAGCGCGGCAATTTCGCGCTCGCGCGTTTTCTCACTTGCCATATCCGCACTCACCTGAATCAGGCTATAAGCCCGCATGAGAAGCGCGTCCCCAGCCACAAAGTCCACCTCATGGCTTTTGCTCTTCTCTTTGATTAGCAGGCGGCAGACAGAGCCGGTCCTCACCGCGGGAGTCCTTCTTCTGAGCGCATTGAACACTGCGGTCTCGAGCCTCTGGCCCTGGTCCAATGCCGATGCGGGAGAGAATGCTCCAAACATCGCAGGGTCGACAGCGTAGACCTTAGACGCAGACCGCATGTTATTTGCCAGTGAACGCGTGAACTCCGGCACAGAAAATAACAGGTAGGCGTCCTCATAATACTCAAGTAAATCGCTGAGCGAATTACGACTGACGGGTATCTGTCTGCTCTTGAACTCGTTGTACACCTTGTTCACCGACAGCTCTCGTCCCGAAGATGCCATACACCGCGTCAGAAACAGTGAGGCCAAACGAGGGTTCTTAACGTCGTAACGTTCAACGACGTCCATGGCGACCGTTCGCGAAGCATATTCCTGTAGCAGCTGAATCGCGTCTGCAGGCGTCTGCTCAAGTGTCGCGATGAATCCCCCTTGTTCAAGATACCCGATCAGATGATGTCGAAGCAGCGCTGCAGCGCTCGGGGAAAAGGTCGCATCTGGCTCGGGAACGCTCCCCGTCTTATATCGAACGTATTCCGAAAAACTCAACGGAAAAAGCTCTCGCACAAGAGAACGACCCCTGAACTCGCTCTTAAGTTCCGAGGACAGCATCTTAGAAGAAGATCCCGTCACATAGACGGTCGCTTTCTCCGTATCGACTACACGCCGCAGAAACGCACCCCATTCGGGAATTTCTTGGATCTCGTCAAAGAAAATGTAAGCGCCCTCGGTTCGAGCAGCAGGATACAGCGCATAGAACGTGTCGAGCACGTCCGCCAGCAGCGATGGCTCATACGGGCGCAAGCGCTCATCCTCAAAATTGAAGTAAAGCATCCGGTCAAGCTCGACGCCCCGGCTCTGAAGCCGCCGCATCTCCTGATACAAGCGATACGTCTTTCCACAACGGCGGGCCCCCACAATCACATTTACGATGTTGTCGCGCTTTGGCTCCTGTGGGTTTCCTAGATCTAGGTCTCGCTCAAAGACCTGCGGAACCCCCTGCTGTTCAAAGTCCTTTATTTTCTGGGCGATCAAGTCGTTGAATGCCATGATTCTCCAATCTTGCTCTCTAGCTAATCAAAATTATAGCGATTCTTGATTAATTAGAGAGCAAGATAATATCTTGCTTGATTAACACTTAAGCAAGTTTTTTCACTATTACTGCTCGAAGGATGCCGAGTGGCTGAGAGGACAACCAAGCTCGAATGCGACTCCCTGGACAGTCGATTGGGGACGGGACTTTTTGACTACCCGTCCCAGAAAATCATCGCCAAATTAGCTACTTGATGCAACTAGCGCCAGGGGTCGGCTTCGAACAGCGGCTCGCGCTCGGGGCGGCGGTCGCTGTAGGGATCGTAGCCGTCGTCATCCTCGTTCTCGGCACGGATGTAGGGGTCGCGCGGCTTGGGTGCCGGCTTAGGCGCAGGCTTGGGTGCGGCGGGTGCGGCATCGGTCGCCGGCGTGTTCGTCTTGTTCTTGTCTGTCATCTGCGCATCTCCTTGCATCGCATCCGTTCAACATCATCGATTGTCGCACGAAAAAGGGCGGCGGATCCAATTGGATCCGCCGCCCTTGGCGTTTTGCGATGAGGGGCGGTTTTAAAGCCGGTCCCAAAATCTACTCGGCGTCTGGGACCTCGTAGGTGGCCGTCGGCGTGTTGTCGCACACGACGGTAAAGCCGCCGCCCTTGTCGGCATCGACCGTCACCTGATCGCCCTCGCGCACCCTGCCGTCGATGATAGCGGCAGCGATGGCATCCACGACCTCGCGCTGAACCAGACGCTTGAGCGGACGGGCGCCAAAGACCGGGTCCAGGCCGCCCACGGCGAGCATCTGCTTGGCAGCCGGGGTGATGGCAAGCGTCATGCGTTCCTTGGCCAGACGCGCGCGAACGTCGGCGAGCTGGATGTCGACGATCTTCTCGATCTGCGCCATGCCAAGCGGATGGAACACCACGATATCGTCGATACGGTTGAGGAACTCGGGGCGGAAGGTCTGAGCCATGGCCGCATCGACCTGATGGCGCATCTCCTCCTCATCCTTGCCCGAAAGCTCGGCGATAGCCTTGGAGCCTACGTTAGATGTCATGATGATGATCGTGTTCTTGAAGGACACTTGGCGACCCTGACCGTCGGTCAGGCGACCGTCGTCGAGCACCTGCAGCAGCACGTTAAAGACATCCGGATGGGCCTTCTCCATCTCGTCGAGCAAGATCACGGAGTACGGACGACGGCGCACGGCCTCGGTGAGCTGGCCGCCCTCGTCGTAGCCTACGTATCCCGGAGGCGCCCCGATCAGACGCTGGACGCTGAACTTCTCCATATACTCGGACATGTCGATACGCACGAGCGCGCGCTCGTCATCGAACAGGCACTCGGCCAGCGCCTTGGCGAGCTCGGTCTTGCCCACGCCGGTGGGGCCCAGGAAGAAGAAGCTGCCGATGGGCTTGTCCGGATCGGAGAGTCCCGCACGGCTGCGGCGCACGGCCGCGGCCACAGCGGACACGGCCTCGTCCTGACCGATGACGCGCTTATGCAGCTCGCCCTCCAGGCCCTTGAGCTTGTCGAGCTCGCCCTGCATCATCTTGGACACGGGCACGCCGGTCCAGGCACTCACGACCTCGGCAATCTCGTCGGAGGTCACCTGCTCGTTGAGACCCTCACCGTCCTGCTCCTTTTGTGCCTCGAGCGCGGCCTCGGACTCCTGAATCTGCTGCTGCAAGCCCGGAATCACGGAGAAGCGCAGCTCGGACGCACGGCCCAGGTCGCCGTTGCGCGTCGCGCGCTCCTCTTCGCTCTTGGCCTCGTCAAGCTGGCCCTTAAGCTCCTGCACGTGGTCGATGGCGTTCTTTTGGTTGAGCCAGCCGGCCTTTTGCACGTTGAGCTTTTCCTGGACCTCGGCAATCTCCTGGCGCAGGGCTTCCAGACGCTCCTTGGAGGCGTCATCGGTCTCCTTCATGAGCGCCTGTTCTTCGATCTGCAGCTGGGTGAGCTGACGCGTGGTGGCGTCGATCTCGACCGGCATGCTGTCGAGCTCCATGCGCAGGCGGCTTGCGGCCTCATCGACCAGGTCGATGGCCTTGTCGGGCAGGAAGCGGTCAGCGATGTAGCGATCGGAGAGGTCGGCGGCGGCCACGAGCGCGCTATCGGTGATATGCACGCCGTGGAAGATCTCGTACTTCTCCTTGAGGCCACGCAGAATCGAGATGGTGTCCTCGACGGTAGGCTCGCTCACCATTACGGTCTGGAAACGACGGGCGAGCGCCGCATCCTTCTCGATGTACTTGCGGTACTCGTCGAGCGTGGTCGCACCGATCGCGTGCAGGTCGCCACGGGCAAGCGCCGGCTTAAGGATGTTGCCAGCGTCCATGGAGCCCTCGGTAGCGCCCGCGCCCACAATGGTGTGGAGCTCATCGATGAACAGGATGACCTTGCCCTCGGACTTTTGCACTTCCTTGAGCACGGCCTTCAAGCGGTCCTCGAACTCGCCGCGGTACTTGGCGCCGGCGACCAACGCGCTCATGTCGAGCTCGATAAGGTCGCGGTCGCGCAGGGTGCTTGGCACGTCGCCGGCCACGATACGCTGGGCGATGCCCTCGACGATGGCCGTCTTGCCGACGCCCGGCTCGCCGATGAGCACGGGGTTGTTCTTGGTGCGGCGGGACAGGACCTGGATGGTACGACGAATCTCGTCGGTACGGCCGATGACCGGGTCGAGCTTGCCGGCGCGGGCAAGGTCGCAGATATTGCGGCCGTACTGCTCCAGCGCCTCAAACTGGGTCTTGTCCTTGGCAGACGTCACGCGGTCGTCGCCGCGCAGCTCCTCGTAGACCTGTTCGATACGCTCCTTGGTGACGCCGGCGTCGCGCAGTACGCGGCCCGCCTCGCCCTTGTCCTCGGCAAGCGCCATCAGCAAATGCTCGGTCACCACAAAGCTGTCGCCCATCTTGGTGGCCTTCTTCTCGGCCTTCTCGATGACGCGGACGAGCTCATTGGACAGGCCCATCTGCTGGCCCTCGCCCGAAACCTTGGGCGCGCGGTCGATGGCATCTTGTGTGGAGCGTGCAAGCTGGGCCGGATCGGCGCCGATGCGCTCGATGATCACGGAGATATTGCGCTCGCCGGCACCAAGCAGGGCGGACAGCAGGTGAATCGGCTCCACCGCGCCGGCCTGCGCGTCGGCAGCCGTGCTCATGGCGGTCTGCAGCGCCTCGCGCGACGTCATTGCTAGCTTATCGATTCTCATGGAATCACCTCTCTTGGGGCGGCCGCCCTACGGGGCGGCTTCACGTTGTTCGAGAAGTATTGTTGCCAGCTTTGCGCGATCTTATACATAAATCTAAGTCTCTATATATAAGATTTTCTGAGTGCTCTCATGACATGCAAACCACCACAAAGGGGACAGGCACCTTTGTGGTGGTTGCAGTCTCTAGTCTCTATTTACTTGCCGAGCCTGTGCTTCCCGATTCGGCGTTCCAGGGCATCTCATCCTCGAACAGCCATGTACGGGCAGACCCACTATCGCGTGCAGTCTGCGGGTCGGGCAAGCAGGTCTGTTCATAGGCATCCTGAATGCACTGACCCATAAAATCGTTGAGCTCGGCCTGGTTGCCCTCCATGACAAGGCGGCATCGCCATCCAAGATGTAGATGCCCGGCCCCTCATTGCCCTCGTAGCCAGGATCGTACAAAACATCACATAACTTGGCGCCATTCGCGGTGTCCAACTCGATGGACGAGTGACATCCGCCAACCATGTCGTTCGCTTTTGCCCGATAGGACGCATATCCATACCAGCGCTTAAAGGTTTTGCCCCTGAGCAGCTCGGACGCCCTGTCGATCAGACTAGAATCCGTGGTATAGCGCATAGCCCCAAGCTGAATACGCGGATAATTACTAATGCCCAGCGCAGCCGGTTGCCCATCAAAATCAACGGTAATGGTCTCAGGCTTGTCGTCGCCGGTCAGAAGTTCGACAGATTGAGTCACAGGCTTAACCACCGGCTCCGTCACCGCAGCAGGTAGAAACGCCATGCCGACAGCGCCCATGCCAACCACGGTGATCGCAAGCGCCAAAACAATCAATCCAATACGGGCAGGACTTCTCACAGCAAAACACCTCACAATGCAAGCCTTCGCTACCTGCACTAATGATATCGCCAGCCAGCACTATTACCAAAAGAAGCCGCGCGCTCCTCACCACCACAAAGGGGACAGGCACCTTTGTGGTGGTCCAGAGAAGAATCAGCCCCGATTAAAAGAGGCGGCATCAAGCCCAGTCTACGTTTGGCGACCCCAAATCGAAGCCCAATGGGGCCTTTCAGCCCCCTCATTCCGGGCGGTCGCTTTCTTTTGAATATTGTCGTAAGCTAGTATCACTTATCTTAATGAATGCATACTGTTTGCGAGGTACTCGCCGTGAAACGCTCCACCTATATCGGCCTGCTCGTCTTAGCGTTTGCAATTACCGCAGTCGGCGTGGGCATTATCTATCTCGCATTTCTCCCTGCCTCGGCAACGCAGGCGGCGGTTGAAACCGTAAGCTACCCCATCGAAATCCTCACCGATATCGTCAAACCCGATTCAATCACCGTCGATTTCGACGGTACGTCCGCAGCGCTTGGGGTCAGTAACTATCCCAGAATCGAACTTGGAGCCACGCGCTATACCCAAGATGAGCAGCTTATCGGCAAGGCAACCAGTTTACTCAAAGGCAAGACGTTTAAGCGATGGTACGGCGCCGCAATATATCGAGCCAAGAAAGGCCAAATGAATGGCGGGTATTATTCGACCCTTGAACTCGATGCGGCAAACGGGAGCAGACTGTGCAACGTTTCATACGACCCCGGCTACGTGGACAACGAAGGGCCGGGAGTCTATATCTCGGATGGCAACGTGATCTACGTCATGGAAGGCGACCAGACGGCAGTCGTCGAATTTATGGATCGGTGTACCGAGGATGCCTACGAACAAACTTGCGAGCCCGATCCACAGACAGCGCGCGACAGTGGCTCAGCACGCACTTGGCTATTTGACGATGAGATAACCTGGACCCCATCGAAATAAGAACCCGCCGGACAGACACCTTCGTGGTAGTTTTCGGCTCCGGCGCTCCGCTGTCTCAATCTGTAACAGCTAGCGGCCCTTTTGGGTCCTTGGTGTTACAGATTTAGATGAAATGATTGACGGCAACCGTTTGTCTAAATCTGTAACAACTACTCGGCAAATTGGGCCCCAGATGTTACAGATCGAGATTAAGTGCAGAGCCCCGTCGGAAAATCTCAATCTGTAACACCAGGCACACTTTTAACCGCCTAGATGTTACAGATCGAGACAAACGGAACCACCACAAAGGTGCCTGTCCCCTTTGTGGTGGTCCCAGTCTTTTTTTAGCGTCTCTCAAGACCCAACGAGAACGCAGAAATGTAGCCCGGGGCTTATCCTTTCCCGAACGCGACCCTCGCGAAGCGCGTGAGCGGGCGGGAAAGGGTGGCCCCGGGCGGACAATTAAGTGCGTTACTCGACAGCGGCCTTGAACTTGTTGTAGTTGATCAGGCAGCCGGCCTTGACGATGGCACGCTCCTCGGCCGTCATATCGGCAATGTAGAGCTCAATCTGCTCGACCGCACCGTCGGCGCGCACCACGTAGGCGGCGATGTCCTTTAGGTCGCCATCGAGCGCAGTGCGAATCCCCGGCACAAAGACGTAGTCGCCCACCTCAAAGCTGGGCTCGGCCTCCATCTGGAAGGGCACCATGCCCCAGTTCATCACGTTGGAGCGATAGCGCTTGGTAGCGTACTCGTGGACGATGTTGGCCAGGCCGCCAATTACGCGCTGGCAGCTCGCGGCCTGCTCGCGGGCGCTGCCGTCGCCAGGCTTCTTGGCGTAAATCATGGAACCGAACTCGGTCGCCTTGGCATCGGCCGCGACACCCGCGCCGGCCAGCGCCTCAAACACACCGGCAAGCTCGGCATCGAGCGCCGCCAGGTCGCCCGCGGACTCGCCGGAAACGCGACGCTTCTCCACAGCGTCGACCTCCTTGGAGCGACCCACGTAGGCCGGGTCGCGGCGGCTGAGCGTAAACTCAGCCAGGCCCAGCGGATTGGAGCGGAAGGAGCTCGTCTCGCCCGAGGGAATGAGCTCGTCGGTCGTGGTGACCGGGTCCATGATCTTGGAGCACACCTTGAGCAGGATATCGTCGCCGAGCGGCTCCATCGCGGGCCACGGCTTGATGTTGGGGCCCTCAACCAGCTCGTCGGCAGGCTCCGCCTTGCCAAAGCCCCAGTACACACGCTTTTTGTACGGTGCGTCATCAAAGGTGTACTCGCAGGCCTCGTCCCAAGTCTCCTCGGGCAGGTCGGTCGCCGGCGTCAGAACGCCGCCGTTGGCAGCCGTCGCCGCAATGGAGCGGGCGTCCATCAGGGCCACGGCGCTCAGCTGGCCATTGCCCGGCTTGGAACCCTCGCGGTTGGGGAAGTTGCGCGTGGTGTGGCGAATGGACAGGCCGTTGTTGGCGGGCGTGTCGCCGGCGCCGAAGCACGGGCCGCAGAACGCCGTGCGCACGATCGCGCCGGCCTCCATGAGGTCGTAGATATAGCCGCGACGCGTGAGCTCGAGCGCCACGGGCTGGCTCGTGGGATAGACCGACAGCGAGAACTCACCGCAGCCGGTGTTGGCGCCCTTGAGCACGCGGGCAGCCTGGACCACGGAGTCGTAGTTGCCGCCCGAGCAGCCGGCGATAACGCCCTGCTGCACGTGCAGCTTGCCGTCGACGATTTTGTCGAGCAGGCTAAAGTGCGTCTTGCCCTCGCCGATCTTGGCGGCCTCGAGCTCGACCTCGTGCAGGATGTCCTCGAGGTTCTCGTTGAGCTCGTCGATCTCAAAGCCGTTGGAAGGATGGAACGGCAGCGCGATCATGGGCTTGACGCTCGACAGGTCGACCTCGACGCAGCCGTCATAGTAGGCGACATCGGCGGGCTTGAGCTCGCGGTAGTCGTCACCGCGGCCGTGCATGGTCAAAAACGCGTGTGTGTCCTCGTCGGTAGCCCAGATGCTCGACAGACAGGTGGTCTCGGTGGTCATAACGTCGACGCCGTTGCGGTAATCGGTCGTCATGCTCGAGATGCCGGGGCCCACGAACTCCATGACCTTGTTCTTAACGTAGCCCTTGGCAAAGACGGCGCGGATGATGGCGAGCGCCACGTCGTGCGGGCCGACGCCGGGGCGCGGGGCACCCGTGAGGTAGATGGCAACGACGCCGGGATAGGCGACATCGTAGGTGTCGCGCAGCAGCTGCTTTGCCAACTCGCCGCCGCCCTCGCCCACGGCTATGGTACCCAGGGCACCATAGCGGGTGTGCGAGTCGGAACCCAGGATCATCTTGCCGCAACCGGCGAAGTTCTCGCGCATAAAGGAGTGGATGACGGCGATGTGCGGCGGAACGAAGATGCCGCCGTACTTCTTGGCTGCGGAAAGGCCAAAGACGTGGTCGTCCTCATTGATGGTGCCGCCCACGGCGCACAGCGAGTTATGGCAGTTGGTGAGCACGTAAGGCAGCGGGAACTGCTCCATGCCCGAAGCGCGCGCCGTCTGGATGATGCCGACAAAGGTGATGTCGTGGCTCGCCATGGCATCGAAGCGAATCTTGAGTGCCTCGGGGTCGCCCGACGTATTGTGTGCCTGGAGGATCGAATACGCGATGGTGCCGCGTTTGGCATCCTCGGGCGCCTGCGTAATGCCACGCTCAGCAGCCTCGGCCACAGGCACAACCTCGCTACCGCCGCGCAGGTAGATGCCGTCCTCGTACAGCTTGACCATACTGTCTCCCACTCTGCCCAAAAGATTTGGGCGCATAGCATACATTCGTTCAATATCGTGCCATAGAACGGTTGCCAGCGGGTTACGAATCTGTACGTTCACTTTATCTCAGTAAAGCAAAGAACGAGTTGGGTGCCGGGGGCAGACTTAGACGCCGAAATGACGAGAGTGGATAATCTCCCACTTTGAGCCTGCAAACAGGCCAAAAACGGGAGATTATCCACTCTCATTCTGCGGGCACTCATTTAAGTCTGTCCCCAATGAGTGCCCGGCAGCGTCGGCGGAGCTATAGGTCGCTACCCGTACCTAGCAGCTTGCGCATGACTTGCTCGGGGTTGACTGAGCCGTCGCGCGGGGCCAGGGCGGTGATCTTCTTCTGCATCTTATACTCGTGCAGCTCGTCCTCGAGCTGGCGTACGCGGGCGCGGAGCTTCTCGTTCTCGCGCTCGCGCTCCTCAGCACGCTCCTTCATATCGAGGATGCGCACCACGCCGGCGAGGTTGATGCCCTCATCGGTCAGTTGGTTGATGAGCTCCAGACGCTCGATATCGGCGCGCGAATACAGGCGCGTGTTACCGCCCGAGCGCTGGGGGTTCACCAGGCCCTTGGACTCGTAGACGCGTAGAGTCTGCGGGTGCATGCCGGTCAGCTCGGCCGCCACGCTGATCATGTACAGCGGTTTGTTCCTATTGTCCTCGGCCATGCTACCTGACCCCTTTCCGTCTCGTTATCGTCCATCATAAGCCCGCGGGCGTGGGCGTGCGCCGCGACCGCCCTAGTACGTCGCCTTGTAACGATTGACCTTCTCGCGATAGTCGCGCGTGTCGGCCTCGCGCAGCTTGGTCATGGCATCGCGCTCATCGTCGGACAGGTTCGTGGGAACCTGCACCCTGATCTCGACGAGCAGCGCGCCCGTGCGGCCACGGTGCTTAACATCGGGCGCGCCCATCTCCTTAAAGCGGAACTTCTTGCCCGTCTGGGTACCCGCGGGCACCTTCAGACGAACCGTCGCACCGCCGGGCGTCGGCACATCCACCGTGCAGCCGAGCGCCGCCTCATAGACCGAGATCGGCACCTCCATGGTCACGTCGGCACCTTTACGCTTAAACAGCGGATGCTCCTCCACATGCGTGGTCACGACCAGGTCGCCGCGCTCGCCTCCGGCAACGCCATACTCGCCGCGGCGCTTGTAGCGTAGCTTGCCGCCGTCGACCGCACCCGCAGGCACCGAGACCGTGATGGTCTGCTGCTCGCCCGTCGAGGGAATGCGGTAGGTGACCTTGTGCGTCACGCCGCGAAACGCGTCCTCGGCTGTTACGTCGACAGTCAGCGACAGGTCGCCGCCCTTGCGCGCACGGTTGCGGCCCGCGCCCGCACCGGCAGCGCCCGCGGCCCCGGCAAAGCCCGAGCCCCAATCGCTGCCCCAGGCGCCGTTGCCGCTAAAGATGCTGTCGAAGATATCGCCCCAGCCGCTGGCGCCCGCGCCGGCACCGTAGCCGCCGCCATACGCTCCGCCCGCGCCCGGCATGCCGCCGAACATGAGCATCTGGTCGTACTCTTTGCGCTTCTTCTCGTCCGAAAGCGTCTCGTAGGCCTCGCTAATCTCCTTAAACTTGGCCTCGTCGCCGCCGGCATCGGGGTGATATTTTTGCGCGAGCTTGCGAAACGCGCTCTTGATCTCTTTGTCGGAGGCGCTCTTGGATACGCCCAGGATGTCATAGAAGGTTTTGCCTGCAGCCATCGTAGCTCCTCTCCTGTTTCATCCGCCGCCCAGCAGACGGCGGCTCATGCTTTCATATGGCACTAGGCCAGAAAGGGCCCCGGGTGTTGCCCCGGGGCCCTTCTCAATTACTCCTCGGTGCTCTCGGCCGTATCGGCCGCAGCATCCTCGGGCGCCGCTTCGGGCTCCGGTGCGGGGCGCTTCTCGCCACCGTAGGTCACCGTCACCATCGCGGAGCGCAGGATGCGATCCGCCATGCGGTAGCCCTTCTGGTACACGTCGTTGACGGTCTCGTCGTACTGCGATGCGTCCTCGACGCGACCCACAGCCTGGTGCTCGAGCGGATCGAACGCCTCGCCCTTGGGGTCGATGGGCTCAACGCCCTCGTGCGCAAACACATCGAGCAGCTTGGCATGTACCGCGTCAACGCCATCGACGAACTGCTTAAAGTCCTCGGAAAGCTCCTGGCTACGGGCATGGTCGATTGCACGCTCGATATCGTCAACCACCGGCAACAGCGCGGTGACAAGCTTCTCGGTCGCGCGCTCGCGCTCGGCGATACGCTCGTTGGCAGTGCGGCGACGGAAGTTCTCCCAGTCGGCCTGCAGACGGGCGGTACGCTCGGTGGCGTCCTTTGCCTTGTCCTCGGCGGCCTTCTGGGCCTCTGCCGCAGCATCGAGCTCGCTGCGCACGTCGGCAAGCTCCTTTTGGGCCTGCTCGAACTTGAGCTTAAAGTCGTTGTCGGCGGCTTCCTCACCGGCGCGGATAGCGGCTTCCACCATCTCGTCCTCGGTCATCGTCGCCTCCTTGTTGGAATCCTCTACCTGGTTCTCGGCAGCCTCGGCGGCCTCGGCCTCGTTGGCCTCGGTATCGTCGACGGCCTCTACGGGAATCTTCACGTCCTTCTCCTCAGAGTCAACGGGGGCGGCGCCAGCGGCGGCCGCCTCCGTGCGAGCTTTACGGGCGGACATGACTACTTGTCCTCGTCGTCCACAACCTCGTAGTCGGCGTCGACAACGTCATCGTCGGCAGGCTGGGCACCGGCGGCGCCGTCGGTCTGCTGCTGAGCGTCGGCGTAGACAACCTGAGCCAGCTCGTAGGCTACGGACTGCAGGGACTCGCCAGCGGCCTTGATAGCCTCGACGTCAGAGCCCTCGAGCGCCTTCTTGGCGTCGGCGATAGCGGACTCGGCCTTGGACTTCACGTCGGCGGAAACCTTGTCGCCCAGCTCGTTGAGGGTCTGCTCGGTGGAGTAGCACAGGCTGTCGGTCTGGTTGCGAACCTCGACCTCTTCCTTCTGCTTCTTGTCCTCCTCGGCATGAGCCTCGGCGTCCTTGACCATACGATCGACTTCGTCGTCGGACAGAGCGGTGGAGCCGGAAATGGTGATCTGCTGCTCCTTGCCGGTGCCCTTGTCCTTAGCAGAGACCTTGACGATGCCGTTGGCGTCGATGTCGAAGGTGACCTCGATCTGCGGCACGCCGCGGCGGGCAGCCGGGATGCCGGTCAGCTGGAACTTACCGAGCGACTTGTTATCGCGGGCAAGCTCGCGCTCGCCCTGGAGCACGTTGATCTCGACGCTGGTCTGGTTGTCGGCAGCGGTGGAGTAGACCTCGGTCTTGGAGGTCGGGATCGTGGTGTTGCGGTCGATCATCTTGGTCATGATGCCGCCCATGGTCTCGACGCCCAGCGACAGCGGGGTAACGTCGAGCAGCAGGATGCCCTCGACGTCGCCGGTGAGCACGCCGCCCTGGACGGCAGCGCCGTCGGCAACGACCTCGTCGGGGTTCACGGACATGTTGGGCTGCTTGCCGGTCATGGTCTTGACCAGATCCTGGACGGCGGGCATACGGGTGGAGCCGCCGACGAGGATGACCTCGGTCAGATCGGAGAGCTTGAGCTTAGCGTCGCGCAGGGCGTTGGTGACAGGCTGCTTGCAGCGCTCGAGCAGGTCGCGGGTGATCTTCTCGAACTCGGCGCGGGTCAGCGTGTAGTTGAGGTGCAGCGGGCCGGACTGGTTCATGGTGATGAACGGCAGGTTGATGGTGGACTGCTGGGCTGCGGAGAGCTCCTTCTTGGCGTTCTCGGCGGCCTCCTTCAGACGCTGCAGGGCCATGGGGTCCTGACGCAGGTCGACACCGTTCTCCTGCTGGAACTTGTCAGCCATCCAGTCGATGACGCGCTGATCCCAGTCGTCGCCGCCCAGGTGGTTGTCGCCCGAGGTGGACAGAACCTCAAACACGCCGTCGGCGAGGTCGAGGATGGAGACGTCGAAGGTACCGCCGCCCAGGTCGAAGACCAGAATGCGCTGGTCGGTACCCTGCTTGTCCAGGCCATAGGCCAGAGCAGCAGCGGTCGGCTCGTTGACGATACGCTTGACGTTGAGGCCGGCGATCTTACCGGCGTCCTTGGTGGCCTGACGCTGGGCGTCGTTGAAGTAGGCCGGGACGGTGATGACGGCGTCGGTGACGGTCTCGCCCAGATACTTCTCGGCGTCGGCCTTCATCTTTGCGAGCGTCATGGCGCTCACCTGCTCGGCGGTGTAATCCTTGCCCTCGATATCGACGACGGCACGGCCACCCTGGCCCTCCTTGACCTCATACGGCACGGTCTTGATCTCGGAGGTGCACTCGGAGTACTTGCGGCCCATGAAGCGCTTGATGGAGAACACGGTGTTCTTGGGGTTGGTGACAGCCTGGTTCTTAGCGGCCTTACCCACGACGCGGTCGCCGTCAGCACGGAAGCCCACGACAGACGGGGTGGTGCGGTCGCCCTCGGCGTTCACGATAATGGTCGGAGAACCGCCCTCGAGGACGGCCATAGCGGAGTTAGTAGTACCAAGGTCGATACCAAGAATCTTACTCATTAGAAATTCCCTCTCTCTTTTGCGTTCGCGCCGCCTCGACGGTCTGTCGTGTGGCGCTTCGGCTTGTCTTTCAGGATGTAGTGTATCCCCTTATGGGCCGGAATATACAAAATCTAAGTCAATTCATATAAGATTTCTTATCTCTGAGAGTTTAGGTTCTCAAATGCGCAGGTAGATGCACCGTTTGAGTTCTCGGCAGATCTATTGAGATCTATGTAGAGATGGCTGAGGTTTGGACCGGAGCCACACGGAACGATCTTGGGGCACCCCCGAGGAAAGCGCGACCCGTTTTGAGCGTCGGTTCCGGGATGCGCTTTCCAAAGCGCGCTCAATAGCTCAATATTTCAAGTCACCTTTAGCTAACATTTGCGCAGCTCAGCGGCCCCACCTGCGCGTTTTTTAGTAAACCTTGGCATACTCGGCGAACGGTATGAAGATGCCGGCCAGAGGGTATTGCAAACGGTCGCTCCCGTGGTATGTTTTTGCCCGAATCAAACCGGCGCGCATCGCCTGTAGCGTCGGTCAACAGAGAGGAAACTACCATGGCTCATCCCGTAATTGATGCCGACGAGTGCATCGCTTGTGGCGTTTGCGTCGACTCCTGCCCCGCTGGCGTTCTGGAGCTCCAGGACGTCGCTACCGTCGCCGACGAGGACTCCTGCGTCGCCTGTGGCGCTTGCCAGGACGCTTGCCCCGCTGGCGCGATCACCGAGATCGTCGAGGAGTAACAACTCCCCCACCTGCACACTCAAAAGTACACCGTGCACAAACAAAAAGGAGGCCTCCGCATCGCCGCGGAGGCCTCCTTTTGCATGTGTTCTAGGACAAATCATCCTCGTAGGGCATTAAATCGGCAAGGTAGCCCTTCTCCTTGAGCATGGCCTCGATCTCGTCGAGGGTTTGCTCATCCTCTGCCGCAATGCGATGGAAGTGATAGCCGCTCGTCACCGTTAATAGTGGAAAGCTCTTGCCGCTCTCGATATCGTGCAGGTAGCGCTCAACATCGCGACGATTGCGAATGTCCAGGTCGGCCGTGATCTTACCGTACACGCGGTGATTGACGATCACGTTGAGCACGGCGCCGCCGGCGTCGACGATACTCGTGAGCTCATCGCCTGCCTGCTCAACGCTGTGGCGAACCTTAACAAGACGCGTGGGCACGGCGGGGCTACTCGCGGCTTCCTGCAGCACGTAGCCGCGGTTGGTCGCCACGATATCGTGCCCATCGGCACGCAACAGGGCAATATCCTGAACCACGACCTGACGGCTCACGCCAACCTCGCGGGCAAGTGCGCTGCCCGAAACGGGCTCCTTGGCTCCTTCGAGCACGCCCATGATGGCACGGCGACGCTCGCGGGCGTTCATTATTTACCGTCCAGCAGACGCAGGTGCTTAAGCGAGAGGTCGAGGATCGGCGCAGAGTGCGTCAGGGCGCCCGAGCTAATATAGTCGACACCCAGATCGGCCAGGGCGCGAATGTTGCTGGCGTCCACGTTGCCCGAGCACTCGGTCTTGGCGCGGCCATCGATAAGCTCAATCGCGGCAGCCATGTCGTCGTGGGTCATGTTGTCGAACATGATGATGTCGGCGCCGGCTTCCACGGCCTCGCGCACCATGTCCAGGTTCTCGCACTCGATCTCGACCGTCGTGGTAAACGATGCATGGGCGCGCGCCATCTCGATCGCACGCATCACGCCGCCGGCGGCATCGATGTGGTTGTCCTTGAGCATGACGGCCGTCGACAGGTTGTAGCGGTGGTTGCTGCCGCCGCCAATCTCAACCGCCGCCTTCTCAAACACGCGCATGCCCGGCGTGGTCTTGCGCGTGTCGACGAGCACGGTCTTGGTTCCCTCGAGCGCCGCGGCCATGCTGTGCGTGTAGGTAGCGATGCCGCTCATGCGCTGCAGGTAGTTGAGCGCCACGCGCTCGCCCGAAAGCAGCACGCGCGCGTCGCCGCGCACCTGGCCCACGTGGTCGCCGGCATGCACCTCGTCGCCATCCGAAACATCGAACAACACGGAGCTCTGCGGATCCAGCAGCTCAAAGGTGCGAGCGAATACGTCCAGGCCGGCGATAATGCCATCGGCCTTGGCGATGAGCTCAACGGTAGCGGGGCGCGCCGTGGGGCACACGCTCGCCGTACTCACGTCCTCAAACGTGATGTCCTCGCGCAGAGCCTGCAAAATCAGATCATCGACGACGAGCTTCATGGTAATGGGATTCATGGTCTACTCCTCCACGGCCTGCGTGCCGGCGGCACGGGCCAAATCATCGATTGCAAGGGTATCGGCGCTCAGGGCGCGGTGACGCCCGTCAAGTGCGGGCTCACCGGCCTGCTCCACGGTCAGCGACTCGCCGGTGCGCATACGCCAAGCAGCGCGGCGGCCCCAAACTAGGGACTCGAGCAGGCTGTTAGAAGCCAGGCGGTTCTTGCCGTGCACGCCATTGCAAGCCGTCTCGCCGGCGGCGTAGAGCTCGGGCATCGAGGTGCGGCCGTCCTTGTCGACCCATACGCCGCCCATAAAGTAGTGCTGCGTGGGTGTGACAGGGATGGGCTCGTCCAGGATGTCGCGTCCGTCCTCCAGGCAGCGCGCACGGATATTGGCAAAATGCCCGGTCACCACGTCGCGCTCGACGGGGGCAAAGCTCAGCCACTCGTGCTCGGTGCCGTCGAGCTTCATCTGCTCGCGAATAGCGGCGGCGACAACATCGCGCGGCTGCAGCTCGTCGGTAAAGCGCTCGCCGGCGGCGTTGAGCAAAATTGCGCCTTCGCCGCGGCAGCTCTCGCTGATCAGGAAGGTGCGGCCCGGCTGCGGCGAGAACAGTCCCGTGGGATGGATCTGCACGTAGTCCAGGTGCTCCATCTTAATGCCATGCTCCTGAGCGATATAGCAGGCATCGCCCGTGAGCTGCGGGTAGTTGGTCGAGTGGTCGTATACGCCGCCGATGCCGCCCGTTGCCCACAGCGTATGGCGGGCATGGATCTTAAAGGGCTCGCCGGCATGCACGTCCTCAGCGGCATTTGTCAGCTCGTCGGCGGGGCGAGCTGAATCGTCCTCGTCCACGGAAACGGCGACGACGCCGGTGCACGCCGTGGCGCCATCGCGCTCGGCAGTCAGGATATCGGTCATGGCAACGTGTTCGAGAATCTGCACGTTGTCCAGCTTGCGGACAGCCTGGAGCAGTTTGGTCGTAATCTCCTTGCCCGTAATATCGGCATGGAAGGCGATGCGCGGGCGGCTGTGCGCGCCCTCGCGGGTAAAGTCGAGGCTGCCGTCGGCCTTGCGCTCAAAGTCCACGCCCATGGCCAGCAGGTCATTGATGACCGAACGGCTCGAGCGAATCATGATGTCAACACTCTCGCGGCGGTTCTCGTAATGGCCGGCGTGCATGGTGTCCTCAAAGAAGGCATCGTAGTCAGAGCCTTCGGGCAGCACGCAGACACCGCCCTGCGCGAGCATCGAATCGCACTCGTCGACGGCGCCCTTGGAGAGCATGATTACGCGCGTGCTCGTCGGCAGATTGAGAGCCGCATACAGGCCCGCCACGCCGCAACCGGCAATGACGACATCGCACTCCATATCGGGGTATTGTTTGGTTTCCACAGGAATCCTCTCCCTTGTAATGTGACATAAGGGATGGTCCCTCATGTCACATTGGCTTAGCGCGCCGCGTACTCGAGCATGCGGTCGAGCGTGAGCTTGGCCTGATCGGCGGCCTCGTCCGACACGCCAATCCGCACCTCGCCCTCGCCCGTCTCCAGGCAGCGCACGAGCTTTTCGAGCGTGATGAGATCCATGTTGACGCAGGTGGGCTGCACCGCAGGGAAGTAGAACTTCTTGCCGGTGCCCTGGCAGCGGCGCTCAAGTTCGTAGAGCACGCCGCGGACCGTCACGATGATGAACTCGCTCGCGTCCGACTCCTCGGCATACTTGATGATGCCGGCGGTGGAGCCGATGTAGTCGGCCTCGGCCAGGACGTCGGCCTTGCACTCGGGATGCGCCAGCACGAGCGCGTCGGGGTGGGCCTCCGTCGCGTCAACGATCTGCTCGACGGTGATGATGTGATGGCGCGGGCAGTAGCCGTTGTTGAGGATGACGTGCTTTTGGGGCACCTGCTCGGCTACGAAGCGGCCCAGGTTCTGGTCGGGAATGAACAAGATGTGCTGCTGCGGCAGCTCGGAGACGATCTTGACGGCGTTTGAGCTGGTAACGCACACGTCACTCCAGCTCTTGATCTCGACCGTGGAGTTGACGTAGCAGACCACGGCCAGGTCGTCGCCGTACTCGGCGCGCGCCGCATCGACCGTCTCGCGCTTGACCATGTGCGCCATGGGACAGTCCGCGCCCGGCTCGGGCAGCAGCACGGTCTTGGTGGGATTGAGCAGCTTGGCGCTCTCGCCCATAAACTCCACGCCGCACAGCACGATGGTCTGCTGCGGCAGGCTCTTGGCAAGCTTTGCCAGGTAGAAGCTGTCGCCGACGTAATCGGCCACAGCCTGAACCTCGGGCGCCACGTAATAGTGCGCCAGGATCACCGCGTCGCGTTGGGTTTTAAGTTGCTGAATGGCCTCGACGAGCTCTGCGGGCACCAGTGCCGCGCGCTCCGTTGCCGTCGTTGCCGATGCTAGGCCGGCCGCGATATCGCGTGCAAGCTCCGACGCATCCATGTTCGCGCTCTGTGCCATCAAGGCCCCTCTCTTTTGGCGAATCTTGGGGCTTTAGTATGACACCTAGGTTTACAGCTGACAAGACAGCTGTAAACCTAGGTGTAAAGTTGAAATAAAGATTCAATCATGCGGCAGGTCCATTTTCGAACTGGCAAGCTGAGGAAAGCCGAAAATGGACCCGCCCCATGATTCGGGCAGCCCGTTTTGTCCTGGACCAAGGGGCAGTGGTCAAAAAGGGCCAAATATGAGTACTGTCACCAAATTAGTAGCATCGATTTTCCGGTCCAGAGCAGCAAAATCGCCTTGTTTGGAGCCCGATCGCGACTCTGAAGAACGAAAATCGATGCACTTTTGGCCTCTGGCACCGATTTTTGAGGCCATTTGGCTGCCACCAAACTGGTAACAGTACTCATATTTGGCCCTTTTTGACCACCGGGTTTCCGGCAGGCCCCAAAAGCGGGCCCGAATCGCTCGATCCGGGCCCGCTGGGGGTAGCGAGCACAATCGAGGTGTAAGAAGCAAGAGAGGGCCATCGCCTAGAATCGTCAGCGCCTAGATATTCAACGAGAGGAAAGACAATGGTCCGCAGCGACATGCTACCCCAGCCGGACCGGGGGCTCGGCCTCGACCGGCCCCAGACCGAGGCATTTCACCGACGAGTTCAAGAGGAAGATAGTCGATCTCCACAACGCCGGAAAGCCCAGGCGCGAGGCCATGGACGAGTGCGACCTCGACAAGAGCACCGTGGAGAGGCGGGTCAAGTCGATAAACGAGACCGGCTCGCCGCGCGCCGCCGACAACCGCACGCCCGAGTAGAACCGGATCCTGGAGCCCGAGCGCGAGAACCGCAGGCTCCGGATGGAGGTCAACGTCTTAAGACGAGCGGCGCCAGCATACGCTCGGAAGTCAGGGCCATGGCGGCCAACGGGGGGCCGCTGCCCCATATCGGCGCAGCGCTGGCATCGAGGCCTTCTGACCTGTGTCAAGATTTCGGACACGCATGCTCGAGAAATCAAGCGGCCATAGGCATGGCCTCGAGCTTGGGCTCGGTTCTCTCGAAGAAGGCCGCCATGGCCTCGGCCGGCACCTTGTAGCCGATCGTCGAGCGGGGCCTTCGGCGGTTGTAGTACGCCTCGATGAACTCGACCACCGCGTGCTTGGCGGAATCCCTGGTCGGGAAGCTGCGCCTGTAGTACATCTCGTTCTTCAGCGTGGCGAGGAACGACTCGGCCACCGCGTTGTCGTGGCAGTTGCCGGCGCGGCTGCAGGACAGCCGCACGTCGTTGTCGCGCGCCCATTCGGCCAGAAGCCTGCTGGTGTACTGGGCGCCGCGGTCGGCGTGGAATATCGCGTTGCCGGCCACGTAGCCGCGCGATTTGGCCAACGCCAGCGCCGAAACCACGATGTCGGCGGTCATGCGCTCGGAGAGCGACCAGCCCACCACCATGCGGGTGTTGAGGTCGATGACCGTCGACAGGTACAGCCATCCCTCGCCGGTGCGCAGGTAGGTGATGTCGCCCACGAGCTTGCAGGTTGGAACGGGACTGGTGAAGTCGCGGCGCACCAGGTCGGGCCGGGGCCTGGCCTTCGGGTCGGGGATGGTGGTGCGCTTCCTGGCGTTGGGCGTGCAGCCGCGTATTCCCAGCTCGCGCATCAGCTTGCGCACCCTGTACAGGGTCAATCCGGAGAACTCGCCGGGCAGGAAGCATTTCACGAACCGGAAGCCGAACCTGCGGTCCGACTCCAGCCACACGCGCCGGACCGCCTCGCGCTCGGCCGACCAGTCTTCTCGCGGGCAGCCGTTGGAGAGCCACGAGTAGAAGCCCGATCGGCTCACGCCGAGCACGCGGGCCATCATTTTCACCGGGAATTCGGCCTTCTCCGCCAACATCATCCGGTAGCACGCGGCTACGCCTGGCTTTTGGCGAAGAAGGCCGCGGCTTTTTTCAAGAAGGCGTTCTCCATCTCGAGCTCGCGTATGCGCCTTTTCGCCTCGCGAAGCTCGCGGTCCTCGGCCTTGGGGTCGGGCCCGCCGGCAAGCTCGCGCCGGCGATTCTGCACCCACTTGTTCACGGTCTTGGAATTCAGGCCCAGTTCTGCGCAGCATTCCGTTATCGGCCTGCCCGTCGAGATGATGTAGTCGGCGGTCTCGCGCCTGAACTCGTCGGTGTACTTGGCGGCTGGGTTGGACATAGCATACCGTCCTCTCGGTCGTCGATGAATGCATTCTAAAGGATTGGGCCTCTAGCATGCGTGTCCGAAAAGACGATACAGGTCAGACAACCCAATCAGACGTCGTCTCGAGCGCGTCCTCTGCACGGTCGAGCGTGCTTCTGGCCTTGGCACCCTGTTTGAACCACGAGCGCAGGTCCTCGAGCGTGCTGCCCGCTGCATACACCTTGATTTTGCGACCGCCTTTCGTGGTCACCGTGCAACGGTCGCCGCTCTCGCTGTTCTCGTGCGCCGTGACCTTCTTGAGGTAATCGCGACGGAACGCCACGACGCGGGCATTGCTGATCTCGATGAACCAATCATCGTCGACAAGCGAAGTGCCCGTGGTACCTCGACTTGCCATCTCCTCGGCGAAGGAGAAGCCGAGTTCGCGCTCCTGCCTGCCGATCTCGAGGATGCCGCGGGCGGGCATGCTGAGCATGAGCAGGGGCAGGAGTCCCCCTATGAACAGGAAGAGGAACGGGACGAGCAAGAGCAGACGAGCACCGGCATCGGTGAAAACAGCCATGAAGGCGATCACGAGCGAGAAGACGAGCGCCATGCCGTTGAAAACAATCGTCAACGGCTTGATGGCAGACCAACACAGGCCCGCCTTGGTCATGGGACCGTCGACGGCGTCCGAGACTTCGATGCCCTCTTCCTCCAGACGGGCGAGGAGGTTGAGCGAGCACACCCCCTCGAGGCTTATCGAGCAGAACTTCCGGTCGCCCTCGAACAGGTCGATCCTCATCATCTGCGTGTGAAGCGTTGCACGGGTGATGTTGCCAAACGTCGTCTCCTTGCGGATGCCGAAGGCGTTACGCGAGAGAATTCGCTCACCGTCCACGTCGATGCGCGGGATGCTCAGCAGGGCCCAGATGGCCATGCCCGCGAGCGCCATGGCGTGACCGAACCACACAAGTTCGTGGTCCCACTCGCCCAACGAGACGCCCTGCCAGACGTAGACACCCAGCATGAGCAGTTCGAACGCGACGGCGCAGCAGGCGATGATCGTGCGAATGGCAGCGGGCATGCGCACCGTGAAGCGATCGAGGCTGTCCGTCGCCTCACTGCGCTCGCGCGCGCCGCGACGGGCGACCCATGCAGTGAGCGGACCGACGATGAACACCACCATCGCCACGCGCAGGAACGATTCGAGTATGTCGCCCATATTAACCACCATCCCAATAGAAAACGTGAATTTGGGAGACTATAGCAGAGCGAAGCGATCTGCACGGCATCGTCCGGGTGTTTTCGGCATACGGTGGAAACCAGCGGCAGCGGACGTTGAGAACTCACCCAAAAGACGCGATTCGACCGAAGCGATTCTTCTTGACTTGGTCTCAATGTGATACGACATGCGCCACTACCTGCGCGGTCTTGCGGCCCTGATCGAAGAGGGTCACACCGATGAGGCACTCGAGCGCATCGACGCGCTCTGCGAGACCAACGACCGCACCGCCGTGCGCCGCTACTGCGCCAACGAAACGGTCAACATTGCGCTCTCGTCGCTTTCCGCGGACATCAACGCGCACGGCATCACCGCCGACCTGCACGCCGCCGTGCCCGAAACCGTCCACGTGGGCGATGTCGATCTATTCAGTGTGGTATCGAACGCCCTGGACAATGCCATCGCCGCGGCGAGCGCCGCCCCCGAAGGCAAGCGGTTTGTCGACCTGGACCTTCGCTACGAAGACGGTCAGCTTCTATTGCTGGTTTCCAACACGTTTGGCCGTGCGCCGCACATGGTCGACGGCATGCCCGTGACTCAGCACACTGGGCACGGCTTTGGCACCAAGAGCATTATGCTTGCCGTCGAGCGCATGAACGGCAACTGCCAGTTCCGCATTAACGGCGACCGGTTTGAGCTGCGCGCCGTGATGTAGGGGCTGCCGCCAACCTCGCTACAGCGGTGCAGCCGCCGGGGTCAGCTGCTTAATGTAGGCCCACATGCGCTGCTTGGCGGCCTTGTCGGTGAGCGCCGCCTCAAAACCGTCGAGCGCCAGCACGCGGCGCCCCTGCACATGGGCGACCAGGCCGGGCTTGAGCATGGCGGTGTCAAAGTCATCAATTGCCACAAGCATATCGGCATAGGTCTCGCGCATGACATCGGCCGCACTGTTGTCCAGCAGCAGCACCGCCTCGGGGTCCAAGGTCTCCAGCGCCTCGCGGAACAGGTCGCACGTCAGGGCCTCGCCCGCCGCGACCGCTCCGTCGCCCGCGCCGGCGACGCTTGCCAGCACACAAAAATCCTCGGGGGCATATCCGATGGCACCGAGCGCCTTGCGCAACGCGGCGCCATCCGCGCCGGCGGCCAGCTCGCCGCCCGAGCACTCGGCTTCATCCAAATCGCCTTTGACCAGCACAATCGGCGAGCACGCGTTGCCCGCGATACGCACACCGCGATCTGCAAGCGACGCGAGCTCCTGCTCGGTCGCCTGAGCGATGGCTTCTTTTTTCTGGCTTTGTGACGTGGGCATGCGCTCTCCAATCGTTTGCGTGCCCACCATTATATAAAAGAGCCGCCCGCGAGTGGTTGCTTTGCGGGCCGCTGGGTATAAGCACGGTCGTACTGAGTTTTACGCGGCCGAGCCGCGTCGTATTATGGAGGTCACCATGGCTGACATTAAGCAGATTACCCCCGAGAACTTCGGCGCTGTCGTCAACGATAGCCTGCCCGTACTGGTTGATTTTTGGGCCCCGTGGTGCGGCCCCTGCCGCTCGCTCTCGCCCATCGTAGACGAGGTTGCCGACGAGCTGGCCGGCAAGTTGGCTGTGGCCAAGTGCAACGTCGACGACAACCAGGACCTGGCCATGAAGTTTGGCGTCATGAGCATCCCCACGCTGATCGTCTTTAAGAACGGCGAGGAGGTCGACCGCTCGGTTGGCGCCTTACCCAAGGCAAGACTTCAGGCACTGCTGGAGAAACATCTGTAATACGCTTGTTACTTGTCTGCCGTCCATGAGCGGTTTCGCACCGCTCACCGGAGTGCCAAACGCAAGGCATGCGACCACGGATAGTATGGTAGTTACAAACAGCCCCCAGTGAACGGGTGCGGGTCGCACAGGCTCGCACCCGTTTTCTTATGCAGCTGCGCGCAAAGCGGGCGTAGTAAAATCTGAACCACTGAACTGCCCCATACAAAAGGAGATTTCCCATGCATGATGTTGGAATGAACATGAGCCAGCTTGCCATGAGCGTCAAACAGGTCGACGACACCATCGAGCTCGCTCACGAATGGAGCCATCAGTTGCTGCATGCGACCGAGAATTTTGACATGGAGCGCATCGGCGCCAAGCTCGAGGCCGCCATGGCCGCGCTGCACGAGGCCCACGGCGCGCTCGAGGGCTACGAAGAGGCCATCGAGGCCGACCACAACTCCGTCGGCTCTGTGAAACTGGTGTAACGTGGCCGAGCACGAGCACGCGCACAATCACGGTGCGGACGACGATGCAAGCTGCCGCTACAGCGGCTCCAGCTCCGAGCTGGTCCGCTTTTCGGTCACCGCGCCCGACGACCTGCTGCGCCGCTTTGACGAGCAGATCGCGCGCCGCGGTGACGTGGCTAACCGATCCGAGGCCGTACGCGATCTGATTCGCGCCTCGATCGCCAAGGAGCAGATGCGCACGCCCGATGAGCATGTTATCGGGTCGCTCACCATGATCTACGACCACCATACCGGCGACCTGACGCGCCGTCTGGACGAAGTGCAGCACGACTACACCGACGAGATCGTATCGACCATGCACGTGCATCTGGATCACCACAACTGCTTAGAGATTCTGGCGCTCAAGGGTCGCGGCGAGCGCGTCTACGAGCTGGCCGACCGTCTGCTGGGCCTGCGCGGCGTTAAGCACGGCGAGCTCACGTGCGCCGCCACCAAGCAGAGCCTGGGACTGTAGCGCACCTGCCAAAAAGGGACAGGTTTGTTGTGGCAGGTTTAGAAGTTTTACCGACCAAAATAAACCTGTCCCTTTTTGGTCGGTTTTGATGAGGGGTGTCGCATGCGGCATGTGCATATTCATGTGACGGGCATTGTGCAGGGCGTTGGCATGCGACCGTTTGTGTATCGCGAGGCCATGGCGCATGGCATTTGCGGATGGGTGCTCAACGCGGGCGACGGCGTGCATATCGAGGCGCACGCTCCGGCCGATGCGCTCGATGCTTTTGTTGCCGCGCTTTCTGAGCATGCGCCTGCGGCAGCCCGCGTTGAGCGAGTCGATATTGCGGATTTGGGGCCTGGCGGTTGGAGCGCTGCCGGTGAGCAGGGCTTTCGCATTGTGGCATCGCAGGACCAGACCGCGCACACGACGCTCGTCTCGCCCGATATCGCTACCTGTGACGATTGCCTGCGCGAGTTGTTCGATCCCGCCGACCGACGCTATCACTACCCCTTTATCAACTGCACTAACTGCGGGCCGCGCTTTACCATCATCCGCTCGCTGCCTTACGATCGAGCGGCCACCTCGATGGATTGTTTTCCCATGTGTCCCAAGTGCGCCGCGGAGTATGCCGACCCACTCGACCGGCGTTTTCACGCGCAGCCCGATGCCTGCTTTGATTGCGGGCCGCATATTACGTGGCGCGAGGCTGTGAACGGCAATGCGTGCGGGAATTCGTCCGCGACACCGGCCGTCGGCACCACACGCGAGGCCAGCGACGCCATTATCGACCGCTGTGTTGAGTTGCTGGCCGGTGGCGGTATCGTCGCCATCAAGGGGCTGGGCGGATTTCACTTGGCATGCGACGCCTCCAACGAGCAGGCGGTAGCCGAGCTTCGCCGCCGCAAACGCCGCAGCAACAAGCCGCTTGCCGTTATGGTGCGCGACCTTGCCGACGTTGAACGCCTGTGCCATGTCAGCGACGTTGAGCGCGGCTTGCTGACCGGCAGCATTCGCCCCATTGTGCTGCTGCGCCGACGTGCCGTTTGCGAGAGTGGAGATTCCCCCGACGCCCTCGCGCTCGCGCCGTCCGTCGCGCATGACCTTCCCGAGCTCGGTGTTATGCTCCCCTACACCCCGCTTCAGCATCTGCTGCTTGCCGCGGTAGAAGTCTGCGGTATGCACGCGCTCGTCATGACCAGCGGAAACCTGAGCGAAGAACCCATCGAGACCGACGACGACCTTGCCTGGAAACACCTCATTGCCGCCGGCATCGCCGACTCGTTGCTCGGTAACGACCGCGCGATCCTCTCGCGCTACGACGACTCTGTAGTGCGCGTGGTCGACGGCGCCGTTATGCCCGTGCGCCGCGCCCGCGGATACGCTCCGCAGCCGTTACCGCTGCCGGCATGCGACGGCACTGTACCCTGCATCCTCGCCTGCGGCCCGCAGCAAAAGGCGACGATTGCGCTCACTCGTGAAGGGGCGAACGGCGAGGTAACCTGTTTTGTGTCGCAGCATATCGGCGATGTTGAAAACGGCGGGACCTTCGATGCCTGGAACGCCGCGCGCACGCGCTTGGAAGATCTCTTTGACTTGGCGCCCGCCGCCTTGGCCTGCGATTTACACCCCAGCTATCTGTCGAGCCAGTGGGCGCGCGAACAGGCACGGGAGCACAATCTGCCGCTTATCGAAGTCCAACATCATCATGCGCACATCGCGAGCGTAATGGCAGAGGCGATTGTCGCAGGCCGGCTTGCAACCGACGCGCGTGTCCTTGGCATCGCCTTTGACGGCACCGGCGCCGGCACCGATGGGACCATTTGGGGCGGCGAGTTCCTTGTCGCCGGCCTTGGCGGCTTTGAGCGCGCCGCGCACCTGCGCACCTGGGCGCTCCCCGGCGGGGCGGCCTCCGTGCGCGACGCCCGCCGCAACGCCTTTGCCCTGCTCAGTGAGCTCGGCCTGCTCGAGCACCCGGGTGCCGCTCGGCTTTTGGACAGCCTCGACGAGCAAACGCGCAGCGTGACAGCCACCATGATCGAGCGCGGCATCAACAGCCCGCGCACCAGCAGCATGGGGCGTCTCTTTGATGCCGCAGCAGCGATTCTGGGCATCTGCGACAAGGCAACCTACGAGGGCGAACCCGCCATAGAACTCGAAGCCGCCGCCTGGCGCGCGCTTGACGGTAAGCCCGTTCGTCTCGACGGCAATCATACAGGCGTATTCACGTCTGCCGACGACTCCCCCATCTTGGACCCCCGACCGCTCATCGAAGCTCTTCTGAATGGAATCGAGGCAGGCGCGCCGGCCGACCGGCTCGCCCTCGGGTTTCACATCGCCATTACGCACGCTACGACCCACATCGCACGCGAGATCTGTGATCACGAAAGCCTCGATACCGTCGCGCTCTCGGGCGGTGTGTTCATGAACCGGCTTTTGCTTCAGCTCCTTACCCACGAACTCAAAGACGCCGGTCTTGCCGTCTTGATCCCCCACGCCGTGCCCGTTAACGACGGCTGCATCGCCTACGGTCAGGCCGCCATCGCTCGCGCTCGCCTCGCGTAGACAGCATTGCGATAGGCTGTTTTGCCAGCCTGCGCGCCGCCGTCTCACAGGTGTAACGCGTTTGCTCGTGACTCCCGCGAGCGCTACCATCAACTGATGGGTAATTAGGCGCCTATCCAGCGCAAAACGTATAAAAGGGGAACATTATGTGCCTTGCCGTTCCCGGTAAAGTGGTCAAACGCGACGACGACCTTAAGGCGACCGTCGACATGATGGGCATCGAGCGCCCCGTTTCGCTGCGCCTCGTGCCGACGGCACAGGTAGGCGACTATATTCTCGTGCACGCCGGCTTTGGCATTCAGATCGTCGACGAGCAGGAAGCCCAAGAGACACTCGAACTCGTCAATACCATGGCCGAGCTGGCCGAAGAGGACCAGCTCGCCACCAACCCGGCCGAGGCATACTAGTGGCGGCGGCGCAGCCGGTTCGCTCCGGTATCGACTTTTCGGCATTTCGCGACCCCAAGCTGGCTCGCGAGCTCATTGATCGTATTCACGAGCTTGTCGGCAACCGCAGCATCAACCTTATGGAAGTCTGCGGTACGCATACCGTGAGCATTGGCCGCTATGGCTTTCGCTCCATTATGCCGACGGGACTCAAACTGCTAAGCGGCCCGGGATGCCCCGTTTGCGTCACCGCCAACCGCGACATCGATCACGCAATTGCGCTTTCCAACATGGACGGCGCCATCATCACCACCTTTGGCGACATGATGCGCGTGCCCGGATCGTCCACCTCGCTTGCCGCGCAAAAGGCGGCGGGGCGCGACATCCGCATCGTCTACTCTCCGCTCGACGCACTCGACATTGCCGAGCAAAATCCCGAACGCCCGGTCATCTTTATGGGCGTCGGCTTTGAGACCACAACGCCCACCATTGCCGCCGCTATCCTGGAGGCCGACGCGCGCGGGCTCCAGAACTTCTCGGTCTACTGTGCTCACAAGACCACGCCGCCGGCTCTGCGTGCGATCTCCAACGACCCCGAGACGACCATCGACGGCTTTATCCTGCCTGGTCACGTCGCTACCATCACGGGCCTGGCACCCTTTAGGTTTTTGGTCGATGAGTTCGAGACCCCCGGCGTGGTCACGGGATTTGAGCCGGTCGATATCTTGCAGGGCATCAGCATGCTAGTCCAGATGGTTGTCGAGCACAGGCCCGCAATCGACAACGCCTACCGCCGTGGCGTCAACGCTGACGGCAACCCCGTGGCACGCCAGCTGGTCGAGCAGGTGTTTGAGCCGTGCGACACCACGTGGCGCGGGCTGGGACCGATTGCCAACTCGGGTCTTTCCATCCGACCCGAATTCGCGCGCTTTGATGCCGGCGCCCGCTTTGACGTGCCCATTGAGGCGACGGTCGAGCCGCGCGGGTGCCGCTGCGGCGACGTGCTGCGCGGTGCCATCACGCCGAGCGACTGCCCATTGTTTGGCCGCACCTGCACGCCCGAGCACCCCGTCGGCCCGTGCATGGTGAGCTCCGAAGGCAGCTGCGCGGCGTACTACCGCTACCGCGACTAACCCGGACGCGCCCGCATGCTGACACCACCCACGATTGGAGTTTTCGATATGTCCCGTACTGCCACCGATAGCACTGTCCTGCTGGGCCACGGCTCCGGCGGCCAGATGATGAAGCGCATTATCGATGAGGTCTTTCTGGATGCCTTTGGGTCGCCCGAGCTGCTTGCGGGCAACGATGCTGGTGTCGCCGCGCTGCCCGCAAGCGAGCGAATCGCCATGTCGACCGACAGCCTTGTGGTAACGCCGCAGTTCTTCCCCGGCGGCAATATCGGCCGCCTCGCCGTATGCGGAACCGTCAACGACGTCGCGACCTCGGGCGCTAACGTGCGCTACCTCTCATGCGGCTTTATCCTCGAAGAGGGCTATCCCATGGACAAGCTGCGCCAGATTGTGCAGACCATGGCCGAAACGGCACATGAGGCAGGCGTGAAGATTATCACCGGCGACACCAAGGTGGTCGAGCGTGGCGGTGCCGACGGCGTCTACATCAATACCGCTGGCGTAGGCGAGGTGCCCGCAGGCGTGACACTCAGCGGTGCCAACTGCCGGCCCGGCGACGTCATCCTGGTGTCGGGCACACTGGGAGACCACGGCATCGCCATCATGAGCCAACGCGAGGGCCTAGCGTTTTCGAGCACCATCGAAAGCGATGCCGCGCCGCTCAACCACCTGATTGCCGACGTTCTGGCCGCAGCGCCCGGCACGCGTTGCTTTCGCGACCCCACGCGCGGTGGCCTGGCGTCCACACTCAACGAGTTTGCCCAGGCCAGCGGTGTTGCCATGGAGGTCGACGAGGATGCCGTGCCCGTGCGTCCCGACGTGCAAGCCGCCTGCGAGATGCTCGGCTACGATGTGCTACAGGTGGCAAACGAGGGCAAGATGGTCGCCGTGGTGCCGGCCGAGCAAGCCGATGCCGCGTTGAGCGCCATGCGCGCCGCCCGCTACGGCGAGAATGCCGCCATCATCGGTCGCGTGCTGCCGCTTGCCGAGGGTGCCCGTCCCGCCGTGCGCGTGCGCACCGGCTGGGGCTCGACCCGCATCCTCGACATGCTCGTGGGAGAGCAGCTGCCGAGAATTTGCTAGGGCGGAATTGCACAGCTGGCGCGATATGGCCTGATAACCCTGGAGATGTTCAGATTCCAGCCACGCCAGACACGTAAGCCCAGTATTATGAGGTGCGTTTTAAACCCAATGACGGGAGCTTTCATGGCAGCAGCTTTTTCCACCGTGATCTTTGACCTTGACGGCACCATCCTCAACACGCTCGAGGACCTGGCGGCCGCCGGCAACCACACCTGCGAGATGCACGGCTGGCCCACGTTTGCCGTGGACGAGTACCGCTACAAGGTGGGAAACGGCATGCTTAAGCTGGTCGAGCGCTTTATGCCCGCCGAGTACGCGGGCGACGGCCGTATGTTTGAGCAGACGCTTGCCGAGTTTAGGGCCTATTACGGCGAGCACAAGGAGGACCACACCTCGCCCTACGCCGGCACGATTGAGATGCTCGACCGTCTGCGCACAGCGGGCGTTCAGCTTGCCGTGCTCACCAACAAGGATCATATTTCGGCAGCCCCGCTTATCGAGAAATACTTTGGCCCCGATCGCTTTGCGCTGGTACAGGGCCGTGTGGGCGCATTTCCGCCCAAGCCCGAGGCACCCGTCACGTTGCATGTGATGAAAGAGCTGGGCGCCGATCCGGCAACCACGCTCTATGTGGGCGATTCGAATGTCGATGTTCTGACCGGCCACAACGCCGGCCTTAAGAGCGCGGGCGTCAGCTGGGGCTTCCGCGGCCGCGCAGAGCTGGAAGCCGCCGGCGCCGACTACGTGGTAGATACGCAGGACGAACTCGCCGAGCTAATCTTGGGCGAGTAGCGAGCGACACCGCTTAACGCAGCTGCGACAATTCTTCCACGCGGAAAGTGCATCCCGTTTTGGAGCTCCGAAATGGGATGCACTTTCCATTTGAGGCGCGTCGGGGAAACCGCATCCCGTTTCAGAGCAATATTCCGGGTCGCGGTTTCCGCAACCCACCCCATCCGGAAACCGCGACCCGGAATTCGGCCAAAAACCGGGTCGCATTTTCCCGAGCATTTGATGCGGCGTTGATACAAGGAGTGTCCCCAACTGCCGGCAGAAAAGGAACGTCCCCAACTGCCACCTCAATGACTACCATGGCAACGCCGCAGGTAGAGGACGGGCAGCGAGCGGGCACCAGAGCGAACAAATTGGCATGAAAAGAGGACGGCATAGACCTTCTGGTCATGCCGTCCTCTTTGAATGACAAGTTGTCGCTCTGGCGCCCGCGCAGCGTCGAACAGTTACGGCGTTTGGCAAAACGCCGTAACTCCCCTAGCTCATCATGGCATTCATCATCTCGTTGGTTGCGGAATCGTCGGCAGACCACTCGCCGTCGTCATTGCAGGAATACTTGAAGGTGACCTTGGTGTCCTTGGTCTTAGCAGCCTTGGTCACATCGACCATAACCTGACCGGCCATCTTGTACAGCTCGTCATCGGAAGGCATCGAATCGAGCGCGGCGACCTTCTCCTGATACTGGGTGGCAAAATCCTCAACGATCTGGTTCATGGACTTGCAGGTAATGGTGACCTCGGCAGTTGCGGTGCCCTTGTCCTCGTCGACCGTCACGTCGCCGATCTTGTAGTCAAAGCCCTCGAGATAGCTCTTGGCGTACTCCTTGGGATCGATGCCCAGCTGCTCGAACTCGTCGCCCGAGGCCTCTTCCAGGCCAGCGAGGAAGTCGTCGCCGCCGTTCTTGACCTCGTCAAACTGCGTCGTAAGATCCTCGGTAATGAGCTCCTCAACCGAAGGACCTCCGCAGCCGGAAAGCACAACCACGCACGCGACCAGAACAGCCATCAGGGGCGCAAGCAGCAGCTTCTTCTTCATGACATTCCTCCCAACAAGCGGCACCGCGCTTCCCGACGCGGTGCACGTCGTAACAATAAGGCCATACTAGCCGATAACGAACACCCCCGGCAAAGCAAAGGCGCAATCGGCTCGATTTAACGTCCGAACGGTTTACCGGTCCGCCCAACGCGCAATAAAACGTTCCGCCGCATTGTAATAAAAAAGGGCGGCCGGATAACCCGACCACCCTTGCACACCCTTTGGATGCCGCAGCTTACTTGCGGACGACTTTGACGATGGCATCGCCGGCGGCGACAGCGGAGTCGGCCTCGACGGCGAGCTCGACGTCGGCGAACTCGGCGGTGTTGGACACAGCCACGACGACGCAGTCCTTGTAGCCGGCAGCGGCGATCTTGGCGCGGTCGATCTTGAGCATGGGCTGACCAGCCTTGACGACGTCGTCGGCCTTGACGAAGCCCTCGAAGCCGTCGCCGTTCATGTTGACGGTATCGACGCCAACGTGCACCAGAACCTCGATGCCGCTATCGGACTGCAGGCCCACGGCGTGGCCCATGGTGACGGTCACCTTGCCGTCGCAGGGAGCGTAGACCAGGTCGTCCTCGGGCCACACAGCGCAGCCCTTGCCCAGAACCTCGCCACCAAAGACGGGATCGGGCACGTCGGCCATCTTGATGACCTTGCCCTTGACGGGCGAGCACAGCACGTCGGCGCCGGCAGAAGCAGAGATGGAGGCCGGAGCAGCGACAGCCGCGGGCTCAGCCTTCTTCTTGAACATGTCAAACAGACCCATACGTTTTCTCCTCTTGATTAAGCGCAACGTTGTGCGCATGCCTATGGTGATTATAGTGCCAAATGGTTCAAATGCTAAGGTGGGGACTCGAATCGCGAGCCCATCCCAACGCTTTTCCCCGGTGGCACTCATATTGTCGATTAATCCAGGCCCTCGGCACCGTTGGACTTGATGATCTTCTGGTAGGCGTAGAAGCTGTATTTGCGGCGTCGCTCGTAGGTACCGGTGCCGTCGTCGTACTTATCGACGTGGATAAAGCCGTAGCGCTTGCGCATCTCGCCCGTGCCGGCGGAAACCAGGTCGATGGGGCCCCACCAGGTGTAGGCGATCAGGTCGACGCCGTCGGCAATGGCCTCGCCCATGGCCTTGACGTGGCTCTGCAAGTAGGCGATGCGATACGGGTCATGGATGGAGCCGTCCTCCTCGACCTCGTCGTAGGCGCCCATGCCGTTCTCGACCACCATCAGCGGAATCTCGTAGCGGGCGTAAATCTCGTTGAGGGCGATGCGCAGGCCCAGCGGATCGATCTGCCAGCCCCAATCGGTGGACTCCAGATAGGGGTTCTTGCCGCCAAAGGTCATGTTGCCCTCGGTCATCTCGTGATCCTTGTGGGTGCCCACGGTGCCGGACATGTAGTAGCTAAAGGTGTAGAAATCGACCTTGCCGTCGGCGATATCCTGCAGGTCGCCGTCCTCCATCACGAGCTCGACATCGTTTTCGGCCCAGAAGCGCTTGGCATAGAACGGATACTTGCCGCGCACCTGCACGTCGGAGCAGTACCAGTTCATGGTATTCATCTCCTGCTGCGTGGCGAACACGTCGGCCGGATCGCACGTGGCGGCATAGGAGAGGATGAAGCAGTCCATGTTGCCCATCTTAAACTGCGGATAGTGCTCGTGGGCATAGCGCACGACGCGGCCGCTGGCGACAAACTGGTGATGCAGGGCCTGCATACGGGCCTGCGGCGTGGTGTGGACCGCCGAAGCCGGGCCCTCAAAGCCCTGGATCATGCTGGTCCCAAAGAGGTTACCCATGTCCTGGGTGCCGCAGTTGATCTCGTTGAAGGTGAGCCAGAACTTGACCTTGTCCTGATAGCGGTCGAAGACGGTCTGGCAGTACTTCTCAAAGAAGCCGATGAGCTCGCGGCTCGCCCAGCCATTGTATTTCTCGACCAGGTGATAGGGCATCTCGTAGTGCGACAGGGTCACGAGCGGCTCAATATTGTGAGCGCGCAGGCAGTCGAAGACGCGGTCGTAGAAGGCGAGACCTGCCTCGTTGGGCTCGGCGTCGTCACCGTTGGGGAAGATGCGGCTCCAAGAGATGGACATGCGGAACATGTTGAAGCCCATCTCGGCGAACAGCGCGATGTCCTCCTCGTAGTGATGGTAGAAATCGATGCCGTCATGGTTGGGGTAGAAGCGGTTAGGGTCGATGTCGATCGTAATCTGGCGCGGCTCCTTGTAGCTGCCACCCAAGAAGTGGTCGTCGACCGACGGACCGCGGCCGTCCACGTTCCAAGCGCCCTCAAACTGATTGGCGGCCGTGGCGCCGCCCCAATAGAAACCCTCGGGGAACTTGATGTTTGCCATGAGCATCTCCTTTGCATTGCGGGTCGATAGGCCGAGTATCGCCCACGCACGCGACAGGCAGGGGCAGGGGTGCCAAACCCGACACTTCTTTTCGCAGACGCGCGCTGCAACAGCGCTGCAGCTGAAACTTTTTGACACCGAAGGAGCGAAGACGATCCGCCCCGCGCTTACCGGCGGTATGCCGCGGGGGTGCAGCCATACTTGTCGTGAAACTTACGGTAGAAGAAGCTCATGTTTTCATAGCCCACCGCATGCGCAGCCGCCCCGGCCGTGGCGCCACCGCGCAGAAGCTCGGCCGCACGCACCAGGCGTCGCTCCTGCACAAGCTGCCTAAAGGTCTTGCCCACATGCCGCTTGAGGAGCGCCGTCGCATAATTAGGGCTCAAGCCAAACTCCGCCGCCATCCCCTCGAGGGAGCATGCAGCGAATTCGCGATCGATATAGCCGAGCATTCCCGTCACCAGGGCAGTGGGCCCCGCCGCGCCGTCCGCCGCGCCGCGCACCAGCTTGCGCTCGTAGCAATCCATGAGCTCGGCCAAAAACAGCTGAAACAGACGCAAGACGATCTCGGGACCGTTGGGGCTCGGGTCGTACAGCTCGCAGAGCATCTCCTGCATGTAGCGCCGAATCCGACGGCTCTCGCCGCAATGAAAACGGACATGGCCCCGATGGTCCGTCTCGCTGTTGAGCGCGTTGAACAAAAACCGCGAGACCGCGCTCTCGCGCGAGAGGCTCGACTCGAGACTCCGGCGCAAAAAAGAGCGTGAAACGGTCATGCTCAGCATGATGTCGTCCTCACCAAGCGCCGCCACGGCATGCGGGCAGAGGGCGTCGAGCAAAAGCACCTCGTTGCGGCCCAGCTCGAGCCTCTCCCCCGCCACCGTCTGCGGGCAGCGTCCGCGATACACATAGCTCAGCTCCACGTAATCATGCACGTGCTCGGGAACTGCATTAAAGCGCGAGTTTTTCCTTATCGTCAGGCCACGCGGCATGCCGGGCTGGGCATAGGCAAACCCTGGCTGGCCAATCTTGCGCACTGGGCATCCGTCGATTTCGACATGCTCGGTCATAATCGACCAATCAAATGCCATGCCGTCTTTATAAGCGATCTCACTGGCGCTCAGTTCGTTGAGCCTACGCTCGAGCTCGTCGATCTCCATGGCTTGCCAATCGTTGATTTGGTCATAGTTCGTCGTGATTCAGATATTAGCAGAACGCGCCGACGCGTCCATAATCTGTGCTATGCAGCAGATCGATCGAGCCAAGGAGGATCCATGACCGCGTACTATCAGCAGGTGCTCGAGGGCACATACGACAACCACGTGCTTCCGTTTTTGTGGATGAAGGGCGAGAGCCATAAGACCATTGCCGAGTATCTGGAAAAGATCGCCGGCGCCGACATCCACGAGGTCTGTCTCGAAAGCCGCCCACACCCCGATTTTTGCGGCGAGGGCTGGTGGCGCGACTTGCGCTTTGTCATTGACGAGTGCAGGCAGCTGGGCCTTAAGCTCTGGATCTTGGACGACGCGCACTTCCCCACGGGCTTTGCCAACGGCGCCGTCAAGGAGGCCGTGCCCGAGCTCCGCAAGATCGTGCTCACGCACCGCACGTTCGACATCGTGGGCCCCACGTCCGCCGCGAGCATCGCGCTCGCCAACATGCTCGACAAAACGGAGCGCTTCTACGGCGTGACATTTATGCAGGACGGCAGCCCCGTCGACGTCGCTTACCGAGTAATCGACGATGCAGACGGCAACCCCAGCCGCCTGGTCTTCGATGCACCTGCGGGCCTCACGCAGGCATGCGTGATGTTCACGAGCGGCAAGACCTCCTACAACGAGGACTACATCAATATGGTCGACCGCGCCTCGGTGGCGCAGCTCATCGATGCTGTCTACGAGCAGCATTTTGAGCATCTGGGCGATGAGTTTGGCAAGACGATCCTGGGCTTTTTCTCCGATGAGCCCGGATTTGCCAACGAGAAGGGCACCACGGGCCCCGATGGCATCTCGGACACGCTCATCGGCAAGGCCACCGCGCCCCTACCCTGGTCGGCCGAGCTTGAGCGTCGCCTACGCGCGGCACTGGGCGAGCGCTACCTGGCCGAGCTCCCGCACCTGTGGGACCGCGAGCCGGCCGGCGCGCACGTACGCCACGTCTATATGGACATCGCGAGCACCCTCTATAAGGAGTGCTTCTGCGACCAGCTCGGAGACTGGTGCCGCGCGCGCGGCGTGCAGTACATCGGCCACGTTATCGAGGACAAGGACTGCCACGCGCGCCTGGGCGTGGGCGCCGGGCACTACTTCCGCGCCGTGGGCGGTCAGGACATGGCGGGCGTCGACATCGTGATCAACCAGCTGGTACCCGGCATGGACCGCGGCCTTCACAGCTACGGACGCGGCGTGTGGGACCTCGAGTTCTATAACTACGTGCTGCCCAAGCTGGGCTCCTCGGCAGCACACCTCGATCCCAAAAAGCAGGGGCGCTGCATAGCCGAGGTCTTTGGCGCATTTGGATGGCACGAAGGCCTACGCGAGATGAGGTGGATCGCCGATCATTTTTTGGTGCGCGGCGTCAATTGGTTTGTGCCGCATGCCTTTAGCATGGCCGCCTTCCCCGACTGGGACTGCCCGCCGCATTTCTATGCGCATAGCCAAAACCCCCAGTTTGCACACTTTGGGCAGCTCATGAGCTACATGAACCGTACGGCGAGCCTGCTGAGCGGCGGGCGCGCAACGACCCCGGTGGCGCTTCTCTACCATGCGGACGCCGAGTGGGCAGGCGAGGCGAACTTTATGCAGCATGCCGCCTCCGAGCTTATGCGCGCGCAGGTCGACTTTGACATCGTGCCGGCAGAGGCATTTGAGGACGCAGGGCGCTATGCCGTTGAAATTGCCGCAGACGGTAGCGGCTTTGGCGTGAACGGCCAGGCATACCGCTGCCTGGTGATGCCCGGAGCCGAGTTTGTCGGCGGAGCCGTGCTCGACTTTGCCGCGCGCGCCGCAGCCGCAGGTGTTGCCGTGTACGCGCTGGATGAGTTGCCGAGCAAGCGCTACGACGGTGATATTGCAGCCCGCGAGGGCTTTGCCTCCGTGGATGCAGCCGCGGTCGCCGGCATCAAGCTCCTGGCAACCGCCGAGCTCGCAGGCACGCTTGCCGACGCCGGTATGCAGACCGTGGTTTGTGCCGAGCCCCAGCCCTGGCTGCGCGCACTGCGCTACGAGCGGGCGGGCGAGACCTATCTAATGCTCGTCAACGAGCATCCCAAGCAGGGTATCTCCACTCAGATTGCGCTTGCCGACGGCACACCCGTTGCAGGCGCGCGCCTCGACCTGCTCAACGGCACCGATCCCGCCGCCTTTGACGGCACGCTCGAGCTGGCTCCCTACGAGAGCTGCATCGTGGTCCTTGGGGCTACAGGTTCCGCCGGCGCGGCAACTGCTGGAGACGAAGCCACATGCGTCGACGGGCCCTGGGCGGTTGCCTTCTCTGCCCCTGGCACCGATGCCTTTGGCGAGTCTGTTGAGCTTGCAGACCTGCACGACCTTTCCTCGGCCGAGTTCCCCGGCAAGGCCGGCACATTCCGCTACCGGGCCTCCTTTGTCCTGGGCGAAGCGGCCACCCGCACCGTCATCGACCTTGGCGAGGTCTTTGAGACCGCAGCCGTCACCCTCGACGGCAAATCCCTCGGCACCCGCATCTGCCCGCCTTACCGCTTTGAGGCCGCCGCACTTTTAGCCGGCGAGCACGCGCTTACGATCGATATCATCAACACCCTCGACCACGCCGTCCCCGACATGTTCGGCATGACCGAGCCCTCCGATCCCAGCGGCCTCTTGGGGCCCGTACGCGTGCTCGGGTAACGCCCCGGGCGCAAACGGCCCAACAAGGACAGCGCCCCTATGTTGAGCCCGCACAGCGTCGAGCGGTCCGTCGTTCATAGATCGGCGGACCAAAACTCCCAGCCAAGCCGAACGTTTTATTTATCGCTATGATTGGTTTATCGCGACGCAAACGCATAGGAGCCATATGGATATCAGGCGGAAGATCACGCAGGGCAAAAGCCTCACCCCCACCGAGCAACAACTTGGGCGAACGGCCCTCGCCATGGGTGAGGATGTGCGCGGGCTTTCCATTAAGGAATTTGCCGCGTGCGCCAACGTTTCGGTCGCGAGCGTGCACCGCTTTTGCAAAAAGCTCGGCCTCAAGGGATTCAAAGACCTCAAGGTCGAGCTCATCCGCCAGGCGACCGAGGCGGGCAACCGGCGCGACGTGGACATCAACTTTCCCTTCGATGCCACCTCCACCCCTGCGCAGGTGATGGAGCGCATGGAGGGGCTCTACCAGACCACCTTGGCCGAAACGCAGGAGCTGCTCGACCCTGCACAGCTCGACCACGCCGCCAAGCTCATCATGCGCGCCGGCACCGTGGACATCTACACGGGCTCGCATAACCTGTATCCAGCGGGAATGTTCCGCGATCGCTTGCTTTCCGCCGGCAAAAGCGCGACGTGCCACGACAGCGTCGAGGCGCAGGTGCGCACGGCGCTCGCCTCGGGTCCCGACCATGTGGCAATCATCATCTCCTACAGCGGCCTTGCCCCCAACCTCAAGGAGATCTTGCCGATCCTTAGCAGTCGACATGTCCCGGTCATCGTCATCGGCACGCCGTACTGTGCCCGCATTCACCCCGGCTTTGCCGCCTATCTCACGGTAAGCGACCACGAGAGCATGACGCACCGCATCACGCAATTCGCCAGCCATATCGCCGTGCAATACGTACTCGATTCGCTCTATAGCAGCTACTTTGCCAAAGATTACGCCCGCTGCTCCGAGTTCTTAGAGCGCTCGTTCCCCTACACCCGCCTGCCCGGACTCAAGTAGCGACGAGCGTGGATTTTTGGACACTCAGATAACGAGCGTGGATAATCTCCCACTTTGAGCCTGCATGCGGCCCAAAAACGGGAGATTATCCACGCTCATTTTGGGTCCCCCGGGAACGCATGAGGAGGGCGGATAGACAGCCGTTATTTGCGAGGCGTCAGCGACGTAAAGAGTCCGTGTTGGTTGCAGTAAAGATATATCCTGCCGCGCCCGGTAATATGGAAGCGCGGCTGCACCGATTGCTCTGGATAGAGCTTCTTAAAGCAGATGCCGTCCATAGTCGCATATGCCACAAAGCTAATGTAGTGATCCTTGGTCATTGGATGATCGAGCGTGACGTACCAATCGTCCTCGATGCGCTCGATGGAAAAGGCGTGGTCCGCGTCCGGCTCTTCGGCCTCCTGGGGAAACATCGTGGAGCCACAGCAGCTAAAGCTGCCTTCTCCGAGCGCGTGCACAACGTTTCCGCAGATAGGGCAAACGTAAAAGACGCCTTTGAGCATATTGCCTGCACGGTTGGCGTTGGCCCGAATGTCACCAGCCAAAAGCTCAGCCACGCTTATGCCGAGTCTCTGGGCCAAAGGCTCAACGAGGGAAATGTCGGGAAGGCCGCGGCCGGATTCCCACTTGCTGACGGCTTTATCGGTCACGCCAAGGCTTTCCGCCAGGGCGCGCTGGGTGAGGCCGCGCTCTTCGCGCAGCTGCTTGATGGCATGCGCTGCCAAAAAAGTATGGGAGGCATTGGTTTGCCGTGTCTGGTTCATGGGCTGTCCAATCAAATTGAAGAAATGGAGTGAACCGGTTCGACAGTCAGTATCCATTTGAAGGCCAGGCTCGACAACCTACGCTGCGTAGACATGCGCCAATCGAACGAGCGCGGTTTTTTGGACACTCATCCTGAGTAGTCATTTAAGAACGTCCCCAATGACTACTCATTTATGTCTGTCCCCAATGACTGGGCAACGGCAGCGAGAGCCCCGATGTTTTGGCAACGACAGCGAGCGACGTCCAGGACGAACAAGTTGGCATGAAAAAGGCAAGGCATAGACCTTTTGGTCATGCCTTGCCTTTTGAATGACAAATTGTCGTCCTGGGCGGCGCGCAGCGTCGGCCGGTCCGCCGTTCGGTAGAACGGCGGAACCTACTTGACGCCGTACTGCTCGTAGTAGGCGTCGATAGCGGTCTTGAGCTCGTCGTCGATGACGACTTTGCCGTCGATCTCGTGGTTGTAGAGGGTCTCGACGACCTCGGCCATGGAGACGATGCTCGCGACGGGGAAACCGTACTTGGCCTCGATCTCCTTCTGCGCGGTGGTCACGCCACCCTTGCCGACCTCCATGCGGTTGAGGGACACGATGAGGCCCTTGATCTCGACATCGGCAGCAGCCTTGACCTTGGGATAAGTCTCGTCGATGGACTTACCGCTGGTAGTGACGTCCTCGACCATGACCACGCGGTCGCCGTCCTGGGGCTCGTAGCCCAGCAGGTTGCCCTTGTCGGCGCCGTGGTCCTTGGCCTCCTTGCGATCGCAGCAGTACTTGACCTCCTTGCCGTACAGCTCGTGGTAGGCAATTGCGGTCACGACGGCCAGCGGAATGCCCTTGTAGGCCGGTCCAAACAGCACGTCAAAGTCGTCGCCAAAGTTATCGTGGATGGCCTGGGCGTAATACTCGCCCAGCTTCTTGAGCTGATAGCCCGTCACATAGGCGCCGGCGTTCATAAAGAACGGGGACTGACGGCCGCTCTTGAGCGTAAAGCTGCCGAATTTAAGAACGTCGGACTCAACCATGAACTTGATGAACTCTTGCTTGTAAGCCTCCATGCGGGCTCCTCTCGTAATCGCGTACGTGCCTTCCAGTTTAGCGCAGGCAGGGCGCGTTGCGGGCGCGCTTTGGAGCCTCAGCATTCTGTAAAGGCTTTGTCAGGGGCAATGGTTTTCCAAACATTGGGGTTGACACGGCAAACCCCCTCATCAAGAATACGGGCGGATTGTAACGGGTACGAGATACCCAAAGCGCGCCGCGCCCGGCCTTAAGGAGGTGTGCCATGGAAGGCAGTCATAGTCGAAAAACCTGCATGTCGCCCTCGGCACGCCGCGAGGATTCCGCGCACGCATAAGCGCCAACAGCCGATCGTCAAAACCACCACAAAGGTGCCTGTCCCTTTGTGGTGGTTCGAAAGCATGACGTGAGCGACATCTAGGTTTTTTGAAGCACATACGACACGTACGCTAACTCCCTTCAACAAGGAGGACCCTATGCTGATGCTCAAAACCGCCACGGTACTCGAAGCCATCTCCAAGCGCCGCCGCACGGCGCGCCCCGCCGCTCATACCGGCATGTCCAAGAACACCATATTCGCCGCCACCCATAGCGCCGAGGATGCCCTCGTGCTGCTCGACGCCACGGCTGGCGGACTCACCGCCGAGCTCGCCGCCGAGCGCCTGAGCGCGGTCGGCCCCAACACCATCGAGGCGCCGACCAAGACGCTCGCCCGCCGCATCGCCGACGCATTCATCGATCCCTTCGCCGGCATCCTCGCCGCGCTCGCACTGGTCTCGCTCTATATCGACGTGCTCGCCGTGCCCGAGCCGCAGCGCGACCCCTCCACGGTCATCGTCATCGGCATCATGCTGCTGGTATCGGGCGGCATGAAGTTTATCCAGGAAGCCCGCAGCGGCAATGCGGCCGAGGCCCTCAAGGACCTGGTCTCCAACACCTGCTGCGCTCTGCGCGACGGCGAGCGCCTCGAGATCCCCTTCGACGAGCTCGTCCCCGGCGATGTGATCCGCCTCTCTGCCGGCGATATGGTGCCGGCCGACGCCCGTATCATCACCGCGCGCGATCTGTTTGCGATCGAGTCCGCACTCACCGGCGAGAGCAACGCCGTCGAGAAGACCGCTTCCGCCGCGGTCGTCGAGGGTGCCAACGGCTCCGCGCTGCCACTCTCCGCCTGCAAGAACATCGTCTTTACCGGCACCTCCGTGCAAAACGGCACTGCAATGGCGCTTGTCGTTGCCACCGGCTCGGACACCTACCTGGGCGGCATCGCCAAGATGCTCAACGGGCACGGCGAGAAGAGCGCGTTTGACCGCGGCGTCTCGAGCGTCTCCATGCTGCTCGTACGCCTCATGCTCGTTATGGCGCCGGCCGTCTTTGCCATCAACGCCGCCACCAAGGGCAACGTCATCGACGCGCTGCTATTCGCCACGAGCGTGGCCGTGGGCATCACGCCGCAGATGCTTCCCGTCATCGTGACCACGAGCCTGTCGCAGGGCGCCAAGGACCTCGCCCGTCGCCAGGTTATCGTCAAGGAACTGCCGGCGATCCAAAACCTCGGCGCGATGGACGTCCTGTGCTGCGACAAGACCGGCACCCTCACCGAAGACCACATCGTGCTCGAGCGCTACCTCAACACCGACGGCAACGAGGACGTGCGCGTACTGCGCCATGCGTTTTTGAACAGCTTCTTCCAGACCGGCCTCAAGAACCTTATCGACCTGGCCGTCATCGACCGCGCCGACGTGACGCCCTCGGCCACAGCACCCGGCTCCATGCTGGGCCAGAGCCTGCGCGACCGCTATACCAAGATCGACGAGGTGCCCTTCGATTTCTCGCGCCGTCGCCTGAGCGTCGTTGTCGCCGACGCCCAGGGCAAAACCCAGATGGTTACCAAGGGAGCTGCCGAGGAAATGCTCGAGATCTGCTCCTTTATCGAGGTCGATGGCGCCGCCCAGCCGCTCACCGAAGACAAGCTCGCCCAGATTCGCAAGCAGGTCGCCGGGCTCAACGCCGAGGGCCTGCGCGTGATTGCCGTGGCGCAGAAGACCAATCCGCGCTGCGTGGGCGAGTTTGGCATCGCTGACGAGTGCGACATGGTGCTGATGGGCTTTTTGGCCTTCCTCGATCCGCCCAAAGCAAGTGCCGCGGGCGCCGTCGCTACCCTCGAAGCCAAGGGCGTGGCGGTCAAGGTTCTGACCGGCGACAACGACCGTGTCGCCGCCACCGTTTGCGAGCAGATCGGCATCGACGCGAGCAACGTCTTGCTCGGCTCCGAGATCGATGCGCTCGACGACGCCGAGCTTGCCGAACGCGCCGAGAACACCCACCTCTTCGCCAAGCTCTCGCCGCTGCAGAAGGCGCGTCTGGTGCGCGTCATGCGTGAGCTGCTCGACCACACCGTGGGCTTTATGGGCGACGGCATCAACGACGCCGCCGCCATGCGTGCGAGCGACTGCGGCATCTCGGTCGATTCGGCCGTCGACATCGCCAAGGAATCCGCCGATATCATCTTGCTCCAGAAGGACCTGGGCGTGCTCGAGCGCGGCATCATCGAAGGCCGCCGCACCTACGGCAACCTACTCAAGTACCTCAAGACCACGGTGAGCTCCAACTTTGGCAACGTGCTATCCGTGACCGTCGCGAGCCTGTTCTTGCCGTTCTTGCCCATGAGCGCTCTGCAGCTGGTGCTGCTGTCGCTGGTCTACGAGATCGTGTGCATCGCGCTGCCGTGGGACACCGTCGACGACGCCTGGACCGTCCGTCCGCGCGCCTGGGACGCCGCGTCCATTCAGGGCTTTATGCTCGAGCTGGGCCCCGCGAGCTCGCTGTTTGACATCGTGACCTTCGCCGCGCTCTTCTTTGTGGTGTGCCCCGCCACCGTGGGCGCGAGCTGGGCAAAGCTTGCCGCCGCGGGCAACGTCGCGGGCATGACGACCTTCGCCGCAATCTTCCAGAGCGGCTGGTTTGTCGAGTCCATGTGGTCGCAGACGCTCGTAATCCACATGCTGCGCTCCCCGCGCCTACCGAGCCTGCGCGACCACGCCGCGCCCGCGCTGTGCCTCCTCACCGTGCTGGGCCTGGTGCTCGTCACTTGGCTGCCGGCAAGCCCCATCGCCGATGCGCTGGGTCTCATGCCGCTGCCGCCAATCTTCTTCGCGCTGCTCATCGGCATTGTCGCCGCCTACATCGCGCTCACCCAACTGGCCAAGCGCCGCTACATCGCCCGCCACGGCGAGCTGCTTTAGCACGGTGAGCCGCCACAGTAGACAGCCCAAGGGCAAAACCACCACAAAGGCGCCTGTCCCCTTTGTGGTGGTTTTGGTGCGCTACGAGGCATTGGTCAGGCGGCTCCAGAGTTCGTCAATATCGATTTGGTCGCCGCCGCTCAGATAACCGGTGTGAATAAAAGACTCACTATAGATATAGATGTCATGCGCGCTGTCGCCATCATCTTCGGTGTCGTAGGCCGAAATCACGTAACGGCTGCCGTCGAGCGCCTTGACCAGCCAATACACGGAATCGTCGATTGTGCACTTCTCCTGCACTATCGACGCATCGCCGATTGCGCCGGTGAGCGCACGATCGCCCGTCGTATAGCCGCCCACCGAGAGCAAAATCGCCACGCTATCGTCTCCGCCGCCCGGCTCAAGTTCCTCGTACTCGGACTCCGAAAGCGGTATCGCACTGTTCGCAAGTTCGTCCACGTCATCCGAAATCTTAGAAAAGGTAAAGGCGAAAAGTCCCGCATCATCGGCGGCACCGTAGCCCACGCTCTCGCCTTGCCACTCATAGTTTTGATGCTTGAGCAGGCGCACCAGGTCGGCGCCATCCAAGTTGATCGCAGCATAGACCGTCACGTTGGCGTTGTCGTCTACACAGGCGGCGTCCGCCGTGGTCGCCTTCTTGGCACCGCTCGCGCCGCCCAATCCGCCCGAGCAGCCAGCCAGCGCACAAGCCAACGCACCCGCGCCTGCCACAAAGGCCGCACGGTTCATCGTCACTTCATTCATCATGTTCGTTCCTCGCTATGGTATTGGCCACGTCGCACCTAGCCGAGCGCGCGTCCAGTCTTTTCCTGCCAAAATTCGTCTATCGTCGGAGCACCGCCGCCCTGGGTAAACCTACCGGTCTTGATAGCCTCCTCGGTAATGAGATCCAAGCGGTAGTCACCGTTTTCCATCGGGCTCGTCATGGCGACGTGCCGCGCCATGTTGGAACCGTATACGCACGCGATCCATGAGCCCGAAGTAATCTGCGCCCGGTTCTCGACCGGCACAGAAAAGCCCGCGATAACATCCTCGCAGCTCGAATAGCCCGAAAGTTGTAGCGTGAACATCACGGTGCTTCCGGTGCCGCCCTTGTCGAGCTTTCCGATTTCGTCCTCGCCGAGCCATTCGGTCGCGCCGTCCTTGCTGATATTGCAGACGCTGAGCACGTGTCCCGCCTCGTCCTCGTACATCTCGAGCGCGTCTTGCCAGGTATAGCCCTGCTGCGAGGCAAACTCCTGCAACTGCCAGCCCTTAAGCTCGAGGAGCGCCGCGATGCTGATGTTGCGGTGCGCGTCCCAGCAATCTTCCGACCACGTATCGAACGCATCCGCCGAGCCGCTGTCCGCGCCCGAGCCGCTGTCCGCGTCGCCGGAATCGCCCGACGTCGCACCCGCGTCCATCTTGTCCTTTACCGGGCGGTCGTCGTTAAAATCCGTCGCATCCTGCGTCCGCTGTCCGCCGCACCCCACAAGCGTCAGCAGCGCCGTTCCCGCCGCCGCGACAAATGCCGTGCGCGAAAGTACCGTCTCCCTCATCATTGTTCCTTTCCCGTTCTTTAGCACAATGCCGAGAAACACACCCGGCATCGATTCACACATAAGCCACCCCACGCTATTGACGAGGCAGTTCCGTCCAGCCAAAACCAGGTTCAAAACCATCGCGTGTACCGATCACATCGCCCGAACCGTTGACCCAGGCCTGGTCGGCCATCACCGAGACCTCGACATCGGTGCCGTCGGGTCTGGTGTAATGGTTGACCCCGCGAATGGCATCGGAATACGAAGCGGTGCCCGTCCCCACGCCCGCGCTGGAAAAATTGGCGGCGCTGGCAGCCATATTCGCGGCGTGCTGACGGTCGCTGCGATCGAACCACGCCTGCTGGTAGCTGTCGAATGCCGCCTGTTGCGAGGCATGCATCTGTTGCCAGGCTGCAAACTGCTGTTGCTGCTGGGCAATGTTCATCTGCGTGCGTTGGCGCTGCTCAAGCACCATCTGTTGCTTTTGAGCTGACGCTTCGCGTGCAATCGCTGGATTGAGCCGCAGAGTCGACGCCATTGATGCAAGCGCCGTGGAGGCCGCCTCGTCCAGGCGACCTTCTGGCGCAGCCAAACAGAAGCTGTCCCTGATACGCCACTGCAGCAGGTCGGCCGCACCCAGCTCGAACGACGCTCCGTCCGGGCAACCGCCTCGACCCGTGGGCTGTTCTTGCGCGACGCCCTGTCCCGCCGCTGCCGCCGCCTTGCGCTCGCGCAGGCGCTTGCCCAAAACACCGCCGATCAGCCCACTCGAAAGGCTCGCGCCCAGCAGCGCCTCGGCCCCAGCGGCAACACCTTTGCCCATAGAACCCGCGACGCCTCCGATTGAAAACATATAGCCCTCGACTTTGGCCGCCACCGCGAGCTCGGTGGGCACCGGAGCGCCCGTGAGCCGATATCGACGCATGCGGCACTCATAGACCACATCACTCGGTTCCATCGAAAAGCCCTGGATTGCAAAGTCGTTTGCCGCCTCGCGCTTTACGCGGGCACGCTCGCGCTCGATATCGACCGCCGCGCTCGATGGGTACGGTTGCTCGGCAACAACCTCTGCCCGCGCGCCCAGCCGTGCTGCACAGGCCTGAGCCAGCTCGTCGCAAGCTGCCTCCACGTGCACAAACACCTTGCGTTCGGTTTGCGTGGGGATACGCTTGGCAACGGCGCCCGCATCCACGTAGCAGAGCTCGGAGCGGTACATAATCCGCTCACCCATCGGACCCGCCGCCGTCACGCCAACCGAAATCGGGCAGTCGAAACTGCCGCTGCGATCAAGATGCGCTTCTTCGATATGCCAGCCCCGCGGCAGCACCACCTGCGCGAGTGCCTGGCCGCCAGAGGTATCGCATGCGGCATGAAGCTCAAGGTCACCGATGTGAGGCGCATCCGTCGTGGCTGCGTCACGAGACGACGCGACGCCGGCAGTCTCCACCGGCGCATCGGCCGGCGCGTCCACACTCGGGTCGCCGCCTTCGTCCGCATCGTCATCGGCAGTCGCCCCATCTGTAGCCCCCACGGCGCCCGAGTAGCCCACAACGCCCTCAAGTCGGACGCCGCACCCCGGGCAAAATCGCACCGGCACGCCGGCGACCCGAGGCAGCTGCGCCCCGCACGCCGGGCAGAATCTCAAGTCACTCATCCCGTACATCCCTAATTTCGTTAGCTGTTTTTGATTGCGGCAAGCTGCCGCCATAACTCATCGGCACCGTTAAGTCGATACGCCGTCTTATCGAGCACGATGTTTTTGCCCTCAAGTTCTACCGATTGCTCCGAGCCATCCGCATAGACAAAGACGAGCGTTCGGCCGGCATCGCTCGTCCGCTCATCCACCGCATCCCCCACGGTGCAGCCATCGAGCGCGGCAAAAGTCGATGCGACCAGTTCGTCATCGTCGGTCTCATAGGCCGTCCGCGCCTCCCCGTCCTCGATAAGCTTGACCGCCACCGGAACGGCAGCGCAATCGTTGAGCGACACTTGCGCGGCAGTCTTTCCCTGAGCGCCATGTTCGCCGGCAACGTAAACTCGCATGAGTGTCACCGCCGCGGCAAAGACCACCACGGCGATAAGCGCGCCCGCAATTTTATTAGACGCGCAACCCCGAGACGCCATAGGTGCACCCCCTCCGTTCTGCTCTGCTCAGCATCACATTCATATGCCTTTGAGCACCAAAACGGCAGGTGACAAATGTCTCATATTCATATTTTTGCAGGTAAAAAACCACCACAAAGGTGCCTGTCCCCTTTGTGGTGGTTAGCTAGTCTTGGGGTGTCCAGGACCAGAAGAAGTTGATGAGGGCTACGCGCGAGGAGGCACCGGTCTTTTTGTTGATCGAAGCGATGTGGCGATAGAGCGTGGAGCGCGAAAGGAAGAGTGCCGCCGCCACGTCCTGCACGCTGTCGTCCGAAACGACCAGCGCCTCCAGAACATCGCGCTCGCGCTTGGTGAGCCCAAAGGCGGCAACGAAGCCATCGAGCCGATCGTCAAACGAAAGTTCCGGCGCCTCCAGGGGCGCCGTGTCGGCCTGGCCGGGCTCACAGCTCACGCCAAGATCGTCGGTGGCAAGCGCCAGCCCGCCGTGCGTCGCCTCGCCCTCACCGTCTTGTCTAAACTGCCCTAACAGCGAAATCGCGATGCCGACAAACAGCACGAGCACGACGCTCACTGCCGCCAGCACGTTTTGACTCGAGATAATCGCCACCGCCGGAGCCGTCACGAGTATCGAGCAAACGTTGTTGATAACACGGCCCATGCACGGCCACAGATACGCCCAGCGGGCATACATCGAAATCGCGGCGAACTTCGCGGTGAAGAACACCACGAAAAAGCCCGTGCCAAGGTAAAAGATAATCGTGGCGGCAAGCGTGTTGCCACCGTTGCCATCGGTGATAAGCACAAAGAACGAGAGCGTGGACAGCATGGCGGCGCACGTCATGATGATATTCATATACGAACGCCCACGCAGGTCATACAGGACGCCGGCGGCAAGGGCGCTCACAACCAGCAGCAAGCGCGGCCAGTCGCCCAGATCGATAGCGCCAGCGGCATGCGAGGTCGTAAGGCCGGCATTGAGGGCCGCGAACACGCCGGTGAGGCAAGCGGTCGCCACCGTCAGACGCACCACGGCGCCCTGAAAGGCCACCTTTGCCTCGGGGTCATCGTGCCACCTGGCGCCACGCTCCGACGCATCGACCGATAGCTCGGCAATCCCGACCTCGAACTCGGGCGCAGGCTCATCACGCAATTTAGCGCGGCGGGCACCGTGAAGCAGCCCCACCAGCGCGATCGCACAGGCAATGAGAACAGACTGCTGGGGAATGCCCGCAGGCATCACCATATGGTTGAGCACCTGCACCAAAATGCCCGCAGCATAGGAAACCGCCACGGCGCGCGCCAGGCAGGGCGTCTGCGCAAAACGCCGCGCAAGATTGGCATGGGCGGTCGATCCGCAATAGCCCAGGGCGCAGCACGCCACCAGGCCGCCGGCAATTACTACCTCAAACCGCACTGCCATAATCATCAGCAGCAACGCCGATACCAACAGCACGCCCGTAATATCGCTCGTCGCATCGATCGTCTGGGGACGGCGATAGTACAGAAATGGGCGCACGAAAAAGCCAATCACGCTCGCGCCGACAACGATGCTCTCGTAGATGACGACCTCACTCGATGGCACGAACTCGGCCATGCGCGCATCAAAGAAATACTCACACGCCAAAAACGTGAAGAAGAACAGCGCTAGGCACAGAATCTCCCGCATGCCCCGGCGCAAATATGCGGTTGTGTCTCCCAGGTCCCTCATGGTAACCCCCACCCGCTTTGTTGTCCGGAACACCATTTTAATAAAGAACCAATCTCAATATCGAAGCCGAGCTCGAAATACTGTAAATTCGACCCCAGCCGTCCGCATGACGCCGCGATTTTGAGCCGCATGACCCAGAAGGGGCGCGCGCGGCTTGCAGCTCGACAAGGAGTGCCCTCCAACTGCCACTCATTTAAGCACTCATTTAAGTACGTCCCCAATGAGTAAACAAAGAGTGCGACGGAATGGCTCCCCTTGGCAGCTTAAAGCCGTCATGCAGGAACCATTCCGTCGCAGCCTAATGAAAGGGACTGGGTTGTAAATGTTGGAGAAGAGCCGTTAGCGCCCGGGGGCCAGGATCACCAGCGCGTCGTGCTCAAAGGGATGCTGCGCCACGCGCACGGTGCCGTCACCGTTGTCACGGACGGGCAGCTTTGCGATGCGCTTGTCCTCCATGTCGAGGACCGTCGCCGTCCAGCCACGCGCGCCGTCGAGCTTAAACTTGAGCGCCGTGGTACGCGGCAGGTACGCGACGATGCGATCGCCAACGCGCGCCACACGGATGGACTCGCGCGCGTCGTCGAGGAGCTCCTGCGCCGGAACCACGGCAAGTGCATCGTCGGCAGCCGTAGCGCCCAGGGCGGCAAGCACGTGCTCGATCGCGCCAAAGTCCCACACACCCGCAAACTGCAGGCACTCTTGCCAGCGGAAGGGCATGTCAAAGCCCTCGCCCAGGACCGAGCCCTGGCTGCGCGATGTCTGCCAGTTCCACACGCCGTGTGCGCCATAGGTCACGCCGGCACTGGCGCCGGCAAGAATCGACGACCATACGCTCGCGCGGCAATCCTGCGCGGTAAAACGCCAGTAGACGTTGCGCGACGCACCCATCTGCTCGTAGCAAGGCTCGGAGTTGACCATCGGCTTTTTGGGATAGTTGGCGATAAAGTCCTGCGGCAGACGCCATGCCTCGGGCTGGCCCTCGTAGTTGTGGCCGGGCTGGAACATATAAAAGTCCAGACGGTCCAGATACTGCGCCGGAATGGTGCGGTTACCGCGGTTGATATGCATGGTGCGCAGTGCCTCGGGCGCGCGCTTGACGACCTCGTCGAGGGCGTCCTCGTAATAGGCGATCGCCTCGTCGCCGGCAAAGTCGGTATCGCCCGTCACCACGTAGACGGGGTCGAACTCGCCCAGGTTCTCGACGACGCGGGCAACGTGGACGCGAACCTCCTCACGCGGCATAACCTCGGCGCCGCAACGCTCGGCGATCTTGGCGCCCCAGGTACCGGGTACGTAATTGCACCACATGAGCACGAGCGCCGGACGAATGCCGTGCTCGACGGCAGCACGGCACATGGCGGCGGCACGATCCCAGTACGCCTGGTTGGGACGGGACCAATCAAAGTGCACGCCGTCCTCGCTGGCATAGGGCCAAATGCCCAGGTCGGGGCAGCAGCGATCCCACTGCGGCAGCGTGTTGATCTGCAGTGCGTTCATGCCCTGCTCGGCACGGCGGGTCAGGTAGTAATCCCAGTCGTTCTCGGCGATGCTCGTAAATGCGCTCCAGCACGTATCGGCAAACCAGAAGAACGGTTTGCCCTCGCACAAAAAGCCATCCTGGCGACCGTTGACGGTCAGCTTTCCCAAACTCATCTGCATGTCCTTTCGTTTGACAAAGGATTTGCGAACCGCCGAGGGCTTTCGCGGTAACCCCGCGCGAAAGCCCCCGCCGCTTGGCAAACCATCGCGGGCGAATACCGTCCGCCCCATCAGTCTACCTTGCAAGAAGGGCCCCGCCGGGCTTACGCCTGACGGGGCCCTGTCGTGTAGGTGAGGTCATATGTGACCGAACGGTTTGGCCTTAGGCCTCCATCTCGGCGAGTTCCTCCTTGGAGAAGCCGCAGGCAAAGACGACGGCAGCGGCGATGACAAAGGAGATTGCCATACCAACAATAGCCCAGACGGTGTTCATCTGGCCACCCTGCAGGTAGTTGGTGAAGACCAGGAAGTTGGAGGCACCGCCTGCGAGGTAGTAGGTAACACCCATGAGGCCGGAGAACACAGCGCCGATAGCACCGCCGATGAACATGCCAAACATGGTGCGACGGAAGCGCATGAGGATGCCGAAGAGCGCGGGCTCGGTGACGCCGCCGGCGATGGCGGAGATGACGTAACCGATGGCGAGAGACTTCTCGTCGGGGTTCTTCATCTTGAGGAAGGCACCGAAGGCGCAGCCCCAGACAGCGGCCATAGCGCAGTTGGTGGAAACGAAGACGAAGGGATCGTAACCGGCAGCGATGATCTGAACCTGGGCGAGCAGGATGACGGGCATGTGCATGCCGCAGACCACGAAGAGCTGCCAGAAGGCGCCGAGGATGGCCATGACGATCAGGATGCCGATGCCGCCAAGGTCAGCAAGGCCGAAGAGGGCGTTGGCGATCAGCGTACCGATCTCGTTGCCGATCGGAGCGAGGACGATGAAGGCAATGGGGATCGTGACGATCATGGTGCAGAACGGCGTGAAGACCGTGGACAGCACGTCGGGCATAACCTTCTTAAAGAACTTCTCGATGAAGTACAGGACGGGCACCGAAAGGATGATCGGCAGGACGGACTGCTGATAGTTGGCAGCAGCGATCTGGATGCCGTAGACGGAGATGATGCCGCCGCCCTCCTGGGTGGCGACGCTCACCACGGAAGGAGCCATGAGGGCGCCACCGAGCAGCATGCCGAGCACCGGGCTGGCGCCGAGCTTCTTAGCCGCGGCATAACCCAGGTAGATGGGGATAAAGGTGAACGTGGCCTCGTACAGCGTGGTGTAGAGGAACGTATAGGTCGGGTCGTCGGCCGAGAGCACACCGAGCATGGTGGGGCCGAGGACGGCCGCGATGGTACGGAACAGACCGCCGGCCATGAGCAGCGGGATGAGCTGGGTCATGGAGCCCGACAGATAGTCGAGGATGATATTGGGCAGGTTCTTGAGCTCGAACTTCTCCTTGGGAGCATCGAGGTTCTCGTTGACGGCCTCACCCTGCTTGACACCGGAGATGGCGACGAACTCGGCGAGCACCTTGGGCACGTTCTGGCCGATGATGACCTGGAGCTGGCTGCCGGAGAACTGGCAACCCAAAACGCCCTTGATCTTCTTAATCTTCTCGACCTCGGCCTTGTTGTTGTCCTTGAGCGTAAGGCGCAGACGCGTCATGCAGTTGGTGGCGATCTTGACGTTCTCGGCGCCACCAACGAGCTCGAGGACCTCGGTGGCAATCTGCTTGTTGTCTGCCATGGGACCCCTCCTCAATAATTATGCGGCGTACCTAACGCCGCGACTTGCATGGACCCTTACCGCTATAACCCCTTACGGCGGCCCGGGCTTTAACGTTGCAGTAAACAATTTGTTTACTGAACGTTTACTGGCTTTAGTTTACACGGAGTGCCTGATTTGTGGCAATTTTGCCGTCTGAAGTCCGGTGAACGGTAGGAAATGGGGGGGTAAGCGTATTTAGACGGTAGAAGATGTCTATTTGACCAGATATTGATATATGGCTATTTACGTGGGCTTTTATTTTGATAAACACCTTTGTAACGAGCTAGCTCATCAACAAAAGTCCTGCTAGTTAATAGTAAACGTCTGTTTAGCAGTTCATTGCGTGTTCAGTTTTACCGTTTACCGAGTTCATCTGCTCATTCTACAGTTCTGCATTAAACTAAACATGTTTAGTCTGTATTGCCGCCCTTGTTTAGTACTTGCGGCACAAAGGAGTAGCTCATGGAACTCAAATCGTGTACCTACGCAACCGTCACCACGCTGGGCGATTTTGGCCCCTGGATCAACAAAGTGGTGCTCGACCTGCCGTGTGTTGTGCGCGCCAACGACGTGAACGAGCACACGTTCAATATCTACTGTGCCCGCCACGAGCGCGCCGGCGAGGTTCTGATGCGCAAGGAGCACGGGGCCGATCACGCAGCGCCCTCCGTAGGCTACGTGCCGGTGCTCGCCGCCTACCCCTGTGATGAGAACGGTCAGCGCCTGCCCAAGGGCACACACGTAGCGCTCGAGACGCCCGAGGTGCGTCTCACCAAAGAGATCGAGGGTGGCGTGCTGGGTTCGCGCTATATAGAGAACCGCCTGCGCGTGACGCAGCTTGTGGCGCTCCCGGGCGAAGACGGCGACGACCCCACCGCGGGCCTCGTCTTCGATCGCAGCCGCGGCGACATCTGTCCCGCGCTCAAGGGCTGGCATAACGCCGTGCAGCAGACGCCCGTCGACGGCATCGCACTCGAGTACGGCTATTTTGAGCCGAGCTTTGAGCCCGCTGACTCCGCGCTCTTCAACCCATTTGCGCCTGAGGACACGCCCGCCGTCGGGAAGGCACCGCTGATCGTGTACCTGCACGGCGCCGGCGAGGGCAAGGGCGCCACGCAGGGCGAGGGCGCGACGCGTGCCTACACCGGCAACCGCGTGACAGCGCTCTCGCAAAAGCAGATCCAGCGCTACTTTGGCGGCTTTGCCTGGGTGCTCGTGCCGCAGTCGCCCACGTTTTGGATGGACAACGGCGTCGAGCAACTCGGTCGCTCCAACCAGAGCATCTACTCCTCCGTGCTCAAGGCGCTTATCGACGAGTTTGTCGCCGAGCATGCCGACCGCATCGACACCGACCGCATCGTGGTCGCCGGTCTTTCCAACGGCGGCTTTATGACCCTGCGCCTGTGCGCCGACTACCCCGATTTCTTCGCCGCGGGCCTTCCCTGCTGCGCCCCGTGGTACAACGCCACGGACGAGGACGTGGCCGCGCTCGCCAAGACGCCGCTGTGGTTTACGCACTCCAAGGGCGACGAGCTCGTGTCACCGCAACAGACCGTGCTGCCGCTCACGGCGCGCCTGCGCGATGCCGGCGCCAACGTGCACCTCACCTACTTTAGCCATGTCGAGGACCTGACCGGCGTGTATCGCGAGGCCGACGGCTCGGCCAAGAAGACGTTCAACCACGGCGTGTGGATCCACCAATTCAACGACCTGTGTTATCAAGACTTCGACGGGGGCAACGTACTCATCGACGGCGAGCCGGTGGGCTGCTGGGAGTGGTCGGCCAGGGTCGACCGCTAAGCCCTCCCATCGCGGGGACCGGGGTTTAGTCTTGCCTTGCGCGTAACTGGCTGAATTGATTTTGATTGGAGCTGTTCCTATGTCCCAGAAGTTGACTCGGGTGATTGTTACCACTGATATGGAAGTCGATGATATGAACTCGCTTGTTCATTTGGCTCTGTATCTCAACTTGCTTGATGTTCAGGCTGTGGTGTATACGGCTTCGCAGTATCACTTTCTTGGGGATGGGGTTCATACGCTCGGCGAGGTGAATTCGCATTGGCGGACCAAAGGGCGGCGCTCTTATGAGTGGGCTGTTGTGCCTCATGAGCCCGATCCGCTGGCTGGCGAGCTTCGTGAGTATCGGCCGTTTCCCGAGCATTGGATTGAGAGTCTCTGGAGTAATGAATATACCCAGGCTTGGCCGCAGTTGCAAGCAAATGCGGCCGCTGCCGGTGAGCCGCCGTTTCCCACGCCCGCCCAGATGATCGAGCGCACCTTTGTGGGAAATGTTGCCTTTGAGGGTGATGTGACTGAGGAAACTGAGGGGTCTCGCGTAATTGCGCAGGCGATTTTAGATGATGATCCGCGTACGTTATGGTTGCTCAGCTGGGGTGGTATGAATACGATCGTTCGCGCCCTCATGAGTATTGCCGAGCGCTATCGCGCCACACCCGAGTGGCCCGCCGTACAGCAGCGGGTCTATCAGAAGGTGCGCGTGATGGGCGTTGCCGATGGCGTGGGACAGGACAACTCGTGGCTCGACCATGGGCGTGAGCTCTTTCCCGAGCTCATCTTTTGGCGCGTGCCCTATATGTATGGCGGCTATGTCGACGCCAAGATGGCTCAGCCCGATACGCTGCCGTTGTTTCAGGCTCCTTGGCCCAAGCAGAACCTCACGCAGGGCAACGGCCACCTCATGGCACGCTATATGCTCTATGGCGATGGTAAGGTCTACGAAAACGAGCCCGAGCGCTTTCAGTTTGGCAAGCATGCCCGCCTGGATTGGGGCCTGGAAGGCATGCCCGCGGTACAGTTTGAGCGCGGCGACTTTATGGCCGAAGGCGACAGCATGACCTATATTCCGCTGCTTCCGTTTGGCCTGCGCGGTATCGACGACCGCGACTTCGATACGCTGCTCGGCCGCATGTTTCTTGATGGACGCCCCGATGCGAACGCGCCCACCGGTTTTGCCGCCCTCGGCACGCCCTCAGACGACAATCTCAATCCCTACCTGCGTGCCTATCAGGAAGACTTTGCCGCCCGCGCGCAATGGTGCGCCCATGATCCGGCCATCTGCTCGCATCCGGCGCATGTTGTCGAGGTCACGGCCGACCGCAGCGCCGCAGCCGGCGAGCGCATCGACCTTGCGGCGACCATCGTCGACCCCGACGGCAGGGGCTTCGATGCGCATTGGGATGTCGCCGTAGACCCGTCGAGCTATGCAGGCGTCCAGGATCTGTCGCTGTGGCAAGAATGCACGGAGGATGCCACTTTCATCGTGCCCGCCGACGCACGACCCGGCGACCGCTTTGTGCTCACCCTTACCGTGCAGACGCGCGCCGAGCGCCCCTGCAGCCGCTACGCCCAGGTCGCCGTGACTGTGGCATAGCAAGGGCGACGCCCACATTCGGCAGCCGCCGCATTCGGCAAAGAGTGTCCCCAGGCGTCAAACGAGCGGGGATTTTTGGACACCCAAATGACGAGAGTGGATAATCTCCCACTTTGAGCCTGCACACAGGCCAAAAACGGGAGATTATCCACTCTCATTCTGCGGGTACTCATTGGGGACGTACTTAAATGACTAGTCAGACAAGAACGTCCAAGTGCCAAAAAGGGGCACCGTCGGAATATCCCGGCGGTGCCCCTTGCGCTGAACTGTCCCCCAGAGGAGAAAAATACCTGTAGGAAGCGTTACTCCTCGTCAAGCTCGGCCTGGTCGGCCTCGGTGATGCCAAAGAAGAAGGCGAGCACGGCGGAGACGATAAAGGCCACGGCAAAGCAAATGCCAAAGTTGATGAGGTTGCCCATGCCCGGGGTGAGGTAGCCCAGGAACACCAGGAAGTTGGAGTTGGCGCCCGGCATACCCAGCGTCACGCCCAGAATGCCGGCGAGCAGACCAGAGATGGCGCCGCCGATAACCATGCAGGGAATCATACGCTTAAAGCGCATGATGCAGCCAAACAGCGCGGGCTCGGTCACGCCGCCAAGGATGGCCGAGATCACATAGCCAAAAGTCAGAGCCTTCTCCTCCTTGTTGCGAATGCGCAGCGCGGCACCAAACACGGCACCCCACACGGCAATCATGGCAAAGTTGGACGCAACAAAGATGAACTTGTCCTCGCCCAGCGCCATAAAGGTAGCGAGCGCCGGCATGATCACGGCGATGTGCATACCAGTCAGAACAAACAGCTGCCACAGACCGCCGACGATTGCCATGGCGATGTAGAAGCCGATACCGGTGCCCGCCATACCAAAGAGGACGGCGGAGAGCAGGTTACCGAGCTCGTTGCCGATAGGACCAAGCACGATAAGCTCGATGGGCACCATAACGACCATCGTAAAGAACGGCGTAAAGACGGTAGACAGAACGTCCGGCACAATCTTCTTAAAAAACTTCTCGACCCAGTAGAGCGCGGCGCAGGAAAGCAGGATCGGCAGAACCGTCTGCTGGTAGTTCTGCAGCGGAGTGCTGATGCCATAGACCGTGAGCGAGGTCTCGCCGCTCTGGGCAAGCGCCACGATGTCGGGGCAGATGAGGATACCGCCGCAGAACATGCCGAGCACCGGACTCGCACCGATCTTCTTGGCCGCGCTGTAGCCCAGATAGACCGGCAGCAGGTACATGGCCGCGTCAAACAGGTAGGTGTAGAACAGCAGGTAGGTGGGATCGGTCTCGGGCACCAGGTTAAAGACCTGCGGACCGATGAGCGTGCCGATACACTTGAACAGGCCACCGGCCATCAAGATGGGGATCAACGCCACCATGGAGCCGGACAGGTAGTTGAGGATGTTGTTGCCGATCACCTTGGGCGTGAGCTTTTGCTTAGGTGCATCGAGGTTCTCGTCGATTGCGGCGCTCTTGGCAAAGCCGCCCATTGCACACACCTCGTCATAGACCTTGGGCACGTTCTGGCCGATGATGACCTGGTACTGACCGCCCGACTCCTGGGCACCGATGACACCCTTGATCTTTTTGACCTTGTTGGTATCGGGAATACCGTTGTCCTTGAGCGTGAAGCGCAGACGCGTCATGCAGTGCGTCACGCCCGAGACGTTCTCCTTGCCGCCGACGGCTGCAAGCACGTCCTCGGCAATCTTCTTGTTGTCGGCCATAATGACCTCCTTTTCTCGCGGGACCCGCCCGCCGGCACCTCTACGGCACCCTCAACAACCCGTCGCCCGGCTGCCGCGATTTGTAAGGGGTATGGGGAGCTTCGCGGCGGCCTCAGGCCGGTTTACCTGCAGCGATAACCGACGCTGCTGCGGTATATCTACACCCGGGGGTGCGAGATACGATGAATGTGCATGAGCACGTATAGCTTCTCGGAGTCGCTGATCTGGCATCCAAAATGTTCCTCGATAAGCACGCAGGCGTAGTCGAGAACCTCAGCCGAACGGCCCATCTCGCCGCGCACGGTTCCGTAAAGCTCCGCGCCGTCGGTGTTCATGGGCTCACCGGTACGAATGCGCCCAAACAAATAGTGGATATGGGTAGCGAAGCGTGCAAACTCAAAGCCGTGACGGTCGACCTCGATTCCGTAGGTCTTCTCGATCCTTGCGATGATGGCGCCAATGAGACGTTCATCGTCGCGGGCCTCGGCGTCGGTTTCGGCCTCCTTCTCGGGCGCCAGACGCGCGTTGAGCAGGCACATGGCGATCCCCACGCCCTCGCTCTCTGCAAGCTCCACATTGAGGCCATCGAAGATACGCCTGAGGGCAAAAACGCCCACCTTGTACTCGATGGGATACATCTGCGCCACGTCATAGGCGAGCGGCATCTGCACGGTAATGCCGCGCTTGGCGCGCTGCAGGGCAAAAGTAATGTGGTCTGCAAGGGCGAGCACGGCGTTGTGACTAAGTTCGTAGGGGAGCTCCAGGTCGGCGGCCTGAATGATTTCGGCAGAGACCGCGAGCACGCGGGGCGATAGCTCTTCGAGAAGCGCCAGGTAATGTTCGTCCACGTTGTAGAAGGTGCGCTCGATAGCGGCGAGCGGCAGGTCACCCGTCTCCTTGTCGATAGCGAAGGCGATGCCCTTGCCAAACGCAACGACGCTTCGACCCTTTGAGTCGGTGCACATAACTGCGTTGTTGTTGATTCGCTTGACGACCTTCACAGTTCTTCCCTTCGGCAACGGCGTTCTACGGCGGCGCATGGCGTGCATGCGCGGGCGCAAATCGACGAGCCGCCCAATCATGCCTCGAAGGGAGTCGCACTCAAGCTGAGCTCTGACTGTTATTTAAGCGTCATTGAATCGCTTTAATAACGGAATTGTGGCCGCGGCTGGCGAACGGTCGGCATTAATCGGTGAACGGTCGATTCCCTGCGCGGCCGACGCCGCCTCCCGTTTAGAGGTAGCCCCCAGGCAAGGAGTGTCCCCAGGTGCCGGCACAAAAGGAACGTCCCCAAGTGCCAAACGAGCGGGGATTTTTGGACACCCAAACAACGAGAGTGGACAATCTCCCACTTTGAGCCCACAAGCAGGCCAAAAATGGGAGATTATCCACTCTCGTTCTGCGAGCACTCATTGGGGACGCACTTAAATGAGTAGTTTCACTCATTTAAGTGCGTCCCCAATGAGTAGGAAAAATGGGCCATGTGTCCCAGTTGTGGAGACTCGTTGAGCCGTCTGGGTATCGTGAAAGGCTGCGCACTCCCCCATCATCAAAAGTGACACACGCTACCAGTTGATGGGAGGCAGCCATGGGCTTCTTTGACAAGATGTTCGAGAAGAAAGAGTGCGCGATCTGCGGTACCGAGCTGGGGCTTCTCGGCAAGACCAAGATCAACGAGGGCTACCTGTGCAAAGAGTGCGTCGGCAAGCTCTCCCCCTTCTTTGGCGGCTATCGCTCCAGCACCGCGGACGATATCCGCGAGCAGCTCGCCTACCGTGAGGCCAATGCCGAGCGCCTGGCGTCGTTCAATCCCACGCGCACGCTTTCTGCCGGACGTACCAACATCATGCTCGACGAAGACGCGGGCCTGTTGATCATCACTTCGCAGAGTCGCTGGCGCGACGCCAACCCCGACATCATCGAGTTCTCGCAGGTACTCGGCTGCGATATGGATATCGACGAGCATCGCACCGAGATCTATCGCGAGACCAAGGACGGCGAGCGCGAGAGCTACAACCCGCCGCGTTACGACCTGGATTACGACTTTAATCTGACCATCCACGTCAACACGCCGTACTTTACCGAGATCAACCTGCGCGTGAACGACTCCACCATCGATCAGCGCGGTTCCATCGAATACCGTGAGGCCAAGCGCCAGGCAACCGAAGTTCGCGATGCGCTGGTGCAGCTGCGCCAGGAGACGCGCGACAGCGTCGTGGCCGCCAAGGCCCCCAAGACCGCGGTCACCTGCCCCTTCTGCGGCGCAACCACCATTCCCGATGCCAGCGGGCGCTGCGAATACTGCGGCGGCGCTATCGGCGCATAGCACCCGGCACGGAAAGGACCGATCATGGCCTTCGAGAGCGTCAACTATCAGTGCCCCGCGTGTGGCGGCCCCCTTCACTTTGCCAGTGCCGAGCAAAAGCTCGTCTGCGACTACTGCGACTCGCGTTTTGAAGTCGAAGAAGTCGAGGCCCTCTATCGCGAGCGCCAGGACAAGGCAGATGCCAAAGCCGATGCCGCAGCAGCAGCTCCCAAACCTGCTGTCGACGGTGCCGTGCAGGAGCTTGCCCAAAACGCCGGCTACATCTGCTCGTCGTGCGGCGCCGAGCTCGTGTCCGATGGCACTGTCGCCGTTACCACCTGCCCGTACTGCGGCAACTCCACCGTGGCACCCGGCCAGCTCTCGGGAGATTTCTCGCCCGATCTGGTGATCCCGTTTAAGCTCGGACGCGACGATGTCATGGCCGCGCTCAAGGAACACTACAAGGGCAAGATCTTACTGCCCAAGAGCTTTGTCACCGGCAACCACATCGACGAGGTCCAAGGCGTCTACGTGCCGTTTTGGCTCTACGGTGCCCACGTGGACGGCGAAGTGCACTTCGACGCGACCAACGAGACCGTGACCGAGGAATCCGACCGCACCGTCACGACCACCGACCACTACGACGCCTACCGTAAGGGCAATATCTCGTTTGAGCGCGTGCCCGTCGACGGATCGTCCAAGATGCCCGACGGCCACATGGACGCCATCGAGCCGTTTGACTACGACGCGCTGCGCCCGTTCTCGGTCGCCTATATGCCCGGCTACATCGCCAACCGTTACGATGAGGATTGCGAGACGTGTAAGGCGCGCGCCGAGCACCGAATGGAGGAGAGCACAATCTCGGCCCTGCGCGAAACCGTCATCGACGAATACGACGACGCCACGGTCGAAAGCAAGCAGCTCGACTACACCTGGGAAGACAGCGACTATGCCCTGTTCCCCGTCTGGATGCTTTCCACCTCGTGGAATGACAAGAGCTACCTGTTTGCCATGAACGGCCAGACCGGCCGCTTGGTCGGCGAGCTTCCCTGTTCCAAGCCCAAGCTCGCTATCGCCTCGGTGCTGTTCTTTGTAATCGGATTTGCCCTCTCCCAAATTCTCTTTATGGGCGGGAACGCCTTCGATCCAGACTACCTCGCCTTTGATGTCGAGGGCATCCTCATCAACATCGTTGCGCCACTGATCATCGTGATTATCGGAGACGTGCTACTGGTAGGCCAGCTCAAGACGGCCAACGAGGCAACCCATGCCAATGAGTATTGTGGCGAACTCAACCTGACCGAGAAGCACGACACCTTCAGCCACACCGAGACCACCGTTGTCATGAAGGACAACAAGGACGATTAACCATTCTGACCAATACCACCCGGCCTTTGACGAGAAAGGAAGATCACCATGGGACTCTTGAAAGCTGGATTGGGTGCTGCCGGCGGCGTCATGGCCGACCAGTGGAAGGAATTTATCTATTGCGAATCGATGCCCGCTGACGTCTTGGCCTGCAAGGGCAGCAAGCGCACCGGCGGCCGCAGCTCCAACACGCGCGGCGAGGACAACGTCATCTCGAACGGCTCGGTCATCGCCGTCAACGACGGCCAGGGCATGCTCGTGGTGCAAAACGGCAAGATCATCGAGGTAGCGCTCGAGCCCGGCGAGTTCGTCTTTGACACCGGCAGCGAGCCGAGCGTCTTTAGCGGCAACCTGGGCGACTCCATCAAGGAGACGTTCGCCAATATCGGCAGCCGCTTTACCTTTGGCGGCGACGCGGGCAAGGACCAGCGCGTCTACTTCATCAATACCAAGGAGATCATCGGCAACAAGTACGGTACCGCCTCGCCCGTGCCCTTCCGCGTGGTCGACAACAACATTGGCCTGGACGTCGACATCTCCGTGCGCTGCAACGGCGAGTATTCGTACCGCATCACCAACCCGCTGCTGTTCTACACCAATGTGTGTGGCAACGTGACCGATAGCTACACGCGCGACAAGATCGACAGCCAGCTTAAGTCCGAGCTGCTCACCGCCCTGCAGCCCGCCTTTGCCAAGATCTCGGAAATGGGCATCCGCTACAGTGCCATCCCCGGCCACACCACCGAGCTCGCCCGCGCGCTCAACGAGGTCCTCTCCGCCGACTGGCGCGACCTGCGCGGTGTCGAGATCGTGAGCTTTGGCGTTAACTCCATCGCTGCCTCGCAAGAGGACGAGCAGATGATCAAGGACCTGCAGAAGGCCGCGGTCATGCGCGATCCCACCATGGCAGCAGCTAACATCGCCAGCGCCCAGAGCGATGCGATGCGAGCGGCAGCCGCCAACCCCAACGGCGCGATGGCCGGCTTTATGGGCATGGGCATGGCGGGCGGCATGGGCGGCATGAACGCCAGCCAGCTGTTCGCCGCCGGCCAGTCACAGCAGCAAGCCGCCCCACAGCCGGCTCCGACACCCGCCCCCGCACCGGCTCCTGCCGCTGCCCCCGCGGCCGGCACGTGGACCTGCAGCTGCGGCGCCACCAACACCGGCAAGTTCTGCAGCAACTGCGGAAGCCCCGCTCCCGCCCCGGCACCGGCCAAGTGGTTCTGCCCCAACTGCGGCAGCGAAAACGGCGGCAAGTTCTGCAGCAACTGCGGAACGCCCAGGCCCTAGCCCCTTTATCTGGTAATTGGCGGGGGATCCGCCACCCCCGCATTTGCTTCTATGGGTTTCGTTCGATAAAGGAGGACACCATGAAGACAACGTTCAAAAAGTCCGTACTCGCATTTCTGACATGCGTCCTTGCGCTCGCCTTTGCCCTGACGGGCTGCAGCGGCGGCGGCAAAGACCCCAAGGCCAACTTCGTCGGCAGCTGGGAACTCTCGGGTGGAACCCTGGAGGGCGAAGAACTGACCGATGAGTACATGAAGATGCTCGAGGATTGGGGTGTCCACTGCGTCCTGATTCTCGATGAGGACGGTACAGGCGCCCTCGACCTGTTCCTTGAAGTCGTCGACCTGAAATGGGAGGCAAAGGACGCCACCACCGTAACCATCACCGCCGAAGACGAGTCGCATGACATGAAGCTCAAGGACGGCAAACTCATCCTCGAAGAGGATGACGGCAATCTTGTCTTTAGCAAGTCAGACAAGGACCTGTCCGGCACGGTGAAGAAGGATCGCGAGGCGGCCGAGAAGGAAGAAGAGATCGACGAGGCCGTCGAAGACGACGACGTCCAGAAGATTGAAATCTCCCCCGCCGTCACCGTTGCCGATGACGACCTGTGCACCATCACCATCACCGAGAAGTTCAAGGACGAGTGGGGCGACATCGGTTTTGTCGTCAACATCACCAACAAGAGCGACAAGGACCTGACCTTCTACGCTCCCAGCGGCAAGACCAACGTCAACGGCACCATGAAGGAACCCTGGTTCTCGGCTCACCTGATGCCCGGCACCAACGCCACTGAGGAATTCACGTTCTCGAACGGCACGCTCGATAGCCTTGACGACCTGGTCAATACGACCATCGGCATCGACGCCTACCTGACCGATTCCTACGAGGACGTTGCCTCCTACAGCGCAACCATCGCGTAACGGCACGTAACATCAGCCGCGGATTGGCGGACACATCCGCGCACACCAGACGGGGCCGCAGGAGATGATCCTGCGGCCCCGCCGCTTTATGCCGACAGCACTGCCCATACAAGCAGGCCGCCCGCCGTTTTTAGATGCGAAACGGTGGGCGGCCTGTCTTTGCGGCGTCGGAACACGGGTGAGCGCGTCGATTACGGGCGCTCCATGTTGGGAACGATGCTGCCCTCGGTCACCGCATGCACGGCCAAGCGCATGATGTTGTCGTAGCCGGTCTTGCTCAGGATCTCCGAGATGCGGCGCTTGATGGTGCCCTCGCTCATAAACAGCTCGGCCGCAATCTCGCGGCGGCTTTTACCCTCGCAGGCAAGGCGCAAGATCGACAGCTCGACATCGTCGAGGGCCGCCGTGCCCGAGAAGATGCTCTCGGGCGGCTTGGGAAACGTGCAGTAACCCGCCAGCGTGGAGCGCATCACGGCGAACAGCTCGTCGATACCGACGTTCTTGTACACAAAGCTATCGACGCCCGCCTCGCGGGCCTGATCGACAAAGGTGATCTCGGGCATGCCTGTCATGATAATGATGCGACACTCGGGCAGCTGCTCCTTGATGCGTGCCGCCGCCACGATGCCGTTTGAATCGTGTTCGGTGCACACGTCCATCAGTATCATGTCCGGGCGCTCCTTGAGCGCGACACCCAAGGCCTCGGAGGCATCGGCGATCGCGGCAACGACGGTCATATCGGGCTGGTCGCCAACGGAGCGCGCCAGGCTCTCGCGCAGGATGGCCTGATCTTCGACAATTAACACGCGGATCATGAGTTTCTCCTTTGGGACGTGTCGCTGGCGTTAAGCGGAATGGATACCGTAAGCGTAAAGGGCGGGGTGGCGTGGACCTCTAGGCTGCCACCCAGATCTTGCGCGACATGCCTCATGCCTGGGATACCCGTTCCCTCGCGATACGATACGGGGGCCGGGGACCCGTCGTTAGAAATCGTCATGTGCGCGACGGCGTCAGCATCCGTCCTCTCCTGCCACAAGCGCACATGGACCCGATGCGCCTGCGCATGCTTGGTGGCGTTGGTCGAGGCCTCGCGGATAATCTGCAAAAAGGCAGCGGCGACACGCGCGTCCTCAGGCAGCGCACCCTCAACATCGATCTGCACGCTCACCAGGCCAAAAGCATGGACGATATCGCCCAGTTGCTCTGCCGGTTCGGTGTCGCCCCCGCTGCGCAGATCGGCAGCGATTGAGCGCAGCAGCGGGTCGATCTGCTCGAGCGACTCGTCGTCCAAGCGCCCCTCCTCCAAATAGCGATGGAGGATGGACAGGCGCTGGCCGATCACATCGTGAACGCGGGCGCGCATGCGCAGATAGGCCGCATTGTCGGCAACTTTTTTGACTTCTTCGATCTGGGCCTGGAGCTCTTGGCCCGCAAGCTCAAGCAGGTGGTTGGCCTGCGCCAGGCGGTCATGCGCATGCGCATACCCTGTCACGTCCAGACCGATTATGCGCTCGAACGAACGGCCCGAGACCATAACGTCATCGCACACAAACAGGCGAATCTCGGCGGGAGAAACCTCGACCACCGCACGCGCCTCACCAAAGCGGTCCAGGTTGATCCGCACGCGGTTCTTACCGCCTTCGGGCATTTGCATGCTGAGCTTGCGCAGGTCGTTCCATGTACCGCTCATATCGCCTAGGTCGGTGGGCATATGAAGCTCCACCAGGTTTTTGCGCATGCAGCGGTTCATGAGCAGTGGACGGCCCCTCGAGTCCAGATACAGGATGCCCACGGGAATCACGTTGATGGTTTCAATCGTCGAGAACGCGGTGATATCCTCTTGGCGGTTACGGACGTCCATCAAGAGCGCCGCGACGGAACGGAACAGGAAGAACGCTCCCTCTGCGATAAGGACAACGGCCCACACCGAGCCCACGGCAAAAACCACCGGCGGTGTCACGGCGCCAACAAGCAGCAGCTCGGCCAGCATGACAGGGCGACGATAGCGCACCATAAGGACCACGCCATAGGCAAAGATCGCGGCATTGAGCCACAGCACTCCGCCCATTGCCCTAGCGCAAACGTCAAGCGGCGCCACCAGATACGAGCCAGACGACGCGAATAAGATGAGCGCCGAAATCATCAGGTGAAGCACAAGGCTCGTCTCGTAGGCGCAAATCACCTTACGGTTATAGGACGAGCGGCGCGATGCGATGAGCGGGACGTGGATCATCTGCAGACACGCAGCCAGGGCAAAGACAACATCGAGCGCAACGATTTGGGGAAGGATGAACGAAATCTGCATCGTCACTCACCCGCCCTCGGCATCAAGACGATCATGCGCAGCTGGCCGGACTCGCCCTCAAGGCGGTATGCCACGTTGCGCCCTTGCAGAGCGCTTTCGAGCTCTTGCGCAGCGGGCGTCTGCGAAAGATCTTCATCATCGTTGGAAAAAAGCGTGGCGCGCAGCTCGACACTGCACCGGTCATGGTCACCCAAGTGATACATAAGCGCCGGATGGTCGGTGGTGTAGGCAAAAAACGCAAAGTCATACACGCAGTCGTACAGGGCGCTTACCGTACTGGCGTGCATCGGGCGCCGTATGGCGATAATCGAAGCGCAATCGACATCGATGGTGCGCAGGTCGCTTGCGAGCTCATTGGCAATGAGTTGAATGCGGTCGCGATCAAAACCGCTCTCCCCGTGCTGCGCCAACGTGAGCGACCCTTTGCGCTTGCAATAGGCGACGAGCATCTTGGCGCGCTGCAGCATGCGGTAACGCTCGTGTGAAGACGCCTCGTCGGTCAACGGTGGCAGCGAGCTCAGCAGGTCGTACATCTCTTCGAACGCGCGGGCAAGCGCCTGGTCCACGTCTTGGACTAGCAAGGTCTCGGCCTCTTGATCTGCCAGATGCGTCTTAAGATCGTAGTCGGCCGTGAGCAGCTCATTTTGGCGCTGCAGCTCCATGCGACGATGTGCCAGTTCACGGTTAAGCTCGTTGAGCTCCGACACGTCTTGGGCAAGCAGGGCCGATCCGCCCAGCAGTGGAAAGGCTCGGTACATCACATCGGGATCGGACGCCACGGCAAAGGCATGGGCATGCCCGTGTTCCTGGGCCCGCAGCTCTTCGCACACGCCCGCCGGCATTGGCTTTGACACCGGTGTGGCATAGACTTCCTGCAGGTCGCGCGTTAGAACTTTGAGGTCGAGCGGCAAGGTATCGAAGATGCCGGCAATGTCGTGATATGACGGAATGACACCGCAATCGAGACAGATTTCCATCGCCACCACGCACAAGACGCAATAGACGAGCGAGAAGTTGAGCCTCCATGCCCAGGGCACGCGCAGAGCATACGAGATGGCAAAGAACGCACCACCCAACAAAACAAGCGCCGCCGTGCCCGAGAAACGTTGGATGCGAAAGGACGAGGACCGGCCCACCAGGATAAAAAAGGCCACGAAGTTAAAGGCCGTCCACACTAAGACGGCGAAATAGCCCCAGCCGTACGTGTAATCGTTACTCCAGGTGTCGCTTGCACGGTCAAAGTGGAATACCTGCCGGTGGAAATCGTTGGTGAGCACAAAACCGATAAGTAGGATGGCCACGACCCACAAGATGCTGCGATAGCGACGGCCCGCACGGTGTTGTTCCAGCCCCGCAAGGCGCAGGCCGCACAGCTGGTAGAGCAGCGGAATGAGCGTCATGGGCACGTAGTACAGGTACCACAGCACGGTGGCATAGAACGGTGTGAACGACTTGTATTTGAGGATGACCTCAATCATCCAGAGGGCGCAGATGGTGGCGACGGCAACAAGGCGGCGGCGCAACACATAGTCCAAACAGCGCAGATAGACCGATACACCCCAGATCGAAAATATAATTGCGGCGACAAGCAACGGGAGAGAGCTCGAGTGGACGAGCGCATCCACGACCTCTTCGGACACCTCGCTATAGGCGGGCACGGCGTTGGAAAGCTTGGGGTCGGAGGCAAACAGCGCCGGCAAGACTGCCAAAAGCATGAGGAACAGCACGGTGATGGCGCCGGCGATAGCAAAGACGCGGTGACGGTACACCTGATGTGTTATACCAACAAGGAATCGCGGCATGGCGAAGAGCCTGCCGCCCCTGGGATCCGCCACGGGTGCGGATCGGGCGGTCGCGTGGCCGATATGTCGCTCGCGGGTACCCATAGTGCCTTTAGTGTACCGACAGGCAGGCCCAAAAAGCGGGCCACATGTCCCAAAATCCGCCGACGGCGAGGGACGTCGCCAGCGACTAGTCGTTTAAGAACGTCCCCAATGACTAAGACAAAACGAGCGAGGATTTTTGGACGCCCAAATGGCGAGAGTGGATAATCTCCCACTTTGAGCCCACAAACAGGCTAAAAACGGGAGATTATCCACTCTCATTCTGCGGGCACTCATTTAAGTACGTCCCCAATGAGTGCTTTCGCTTCTTTTAACAAAACGCCCGGCGGGCATTAACTGCTCGCCGGGCGCCTTGGTTAGGAGGCTATAGTTGTTGGGAAAGCTTAGGCCAGGTCCTCGCCATTCGTCTCGATGACGTGTTTGTACCAGTCGAAGCTCTTCTTTTTGGAACGCTTGAGGGTGCCGTTGCCCGCATCATCGCGGTCGACATAGATAAAGCCGTAGCGCTTGGACATCTCGCCCGTGCCGGCAGACACCAGGTCGATCGGACCCCAGGTAGTGTAGCCCAGCAGGTCAACGCCGTCCTCGGTCACCGCATCGCGCATCGCGGCGATATGCTGGCGCAGGTAGTCGATACGGTAGTCGTCGTTGATGGAGCCGTCCTCCTCGACAACGTCCTTGGCGCCCAGACCGTTCTCGACCACAAACAGCGGCTTCTGATAACGGTCGTACAGGTCGTTGAGGGTGATGCGGAAGCCCAGCGGATCGATGGCCCAGCCCCACTGGCTCTCCTGCAGGTAGGGGTTCTTGGCGCCGGCGAAGGCGTTGCCCTGGGTGCGCTCGACATCGGGGTTATCGGCACCGGCGGAGCAACGGGTGCTGTAATAGCTAAAGCTGATGAAGTCGACGGTGTTGGCGGCCAGGATCTCGCGGTCCTCATCCGTCATGCCCACATCGATGCCCAAACGCTCGAGCTTCTTGACGGCATAGGCCGGGTAGTAGCCGCGGCTCTGAACGTCGACGAAGAAATAGTTGCTCTGGTTGTCAATCTGCGCTTGGCGCACATCGCCCGGACGGCAGCTGTAGGGGTAGTAGCTACCTGCGGCAAGCATGCAACCGATCTTGACCTCAGGGTCGATCTCGTGAGCGATCTTGGTTGCCCAAGCGCTGGCGACGAGCTCGTTGTGGGCGGCCAGGTACTCGACGGCCTCCTTGTTCTCGCCCTCCTCAAAGACCAGACCGGCACCCATAAACGGCAGGTGCAAGATCATATTGATCTCGTTGAAGGTAAGCCAGTACTTTACCAGGCCCTTGTAGCGGGTGAAGATCGTGGTCGCGAGGTTCTTGTAGAAGTCGATGAGCTTGCGGTTGCGCCAGCCGCCGTACTCCTTGATGAGGTGAATCGGGCAGTCGAAGTGCGTGATGGTCACGAGCGGCTCAATGCCGTGCGCCTGACACTCGCGGAACACGTCCTCGTAGAAGGCCAGGCCGGCCTCGTTGGGCTCAGTCTCGTCGCCGTTGGGGAAGATGCGGGTCCAGGCCAGGCTCATGCGGAAGGTCTTAAAGCCCATCTCGGCAAAGAGGGCGATGTCCTCCTTGTAGTGGTGATAGAAATCGATGCCGGTCTGCGCGGGGTAGTAATAGCCGTCCTCGAAGTCGAGCATCTTGCGCTGGCCGGAGACCACCGCATAACGCTCGGGGCCGTGCGGCGCCACGTCCACGTTGGCCAGGCCGCGGCCATCCACGTCGTAAGCGCCCTCGCACTGGTTGGCAGCCGTCGCGCCGCCCCACAGGAAGTCTTTACGGAAAGCCATGCATCAATCCTTTCACACGCTGTTTGTCGTGGTTTCAGTATCCCCGTAAGCAGCGCGCTACTCAACGGCAACGACGCAGGCCGACACTTCTTTTCGCACACGGCGGCCCGGCAGCCGCCCCTGCCTGACACTTTCTGATACCGCCGCCCCACACCACCACAAAGGGGACAGGCACCTTTGTGGTGGTTTGGGGCGGTTTGTCTCGATCTGTAACAGGTAGGCAGCCAAAACCGGGCTTGGTGTTACAGATCGAGATTTTCGGGCAGTCCCCCGCAGTTTGTCTAAATCTGTAACAGGTAGAGACGATTTAGCCCGCTAGATGTTACAAATCGAGACGGAAGATGCTAGTCACAGGCGATGTCGAGGTTCTTGCCGACGAGGCCCACGTAGCCGCCCTCGGCAGCCTTGGGACTATCTGCGTGGCAGAGAACCCACTTGTCGGCCTTCCAGTAGCAGTAGCTGTCACCGGCGGCAGGCATGTCGGCTGCGGCCTCGGGGCGCGGGCCATTGGTGCCCGCCGGCAGCGCCACCATCACCTGGAAGCCGCCGTCGTCGACCATGCAGGGCGTGTAGTGGAGCGTGGTGTTGAAGACTTCGACGACCGTACCCGCCGGCACGCGGAACGCCTTGACGCACGCGGTGTCGAGCTTGCCGTCCTCGATCTCCCAGCGATGCGCCACGAGCAGGATAAAGTCGCGAGCGCCCAGGTTAAACTCGCTGGCGCGGTGATACTCCAGGCAGTTGAGCTGCGTGTTGTGGCCGTTGCACCAGCCGAGCTGGAAGGGGCGGCCGCCAAACATGAGAAAGCCCAGTTTGTCGGCATCCTTGACGCCCTCGAGCTCCGGCGCACTTGCTACGTACTTGCTGCCCTCGGGAATGAGCGTGGCAGAGAGCGCCTCGAGCACGGGCGACGTGAGCTCGGACGGAACGTCATCCCAAACGTTGCCATAGGATTTGAACTCGGGATCGTTGACAGAATAGATGTGCATGTTCGCTCCTGTTTGTAAATGTGACTATACGAACATTCTAGAACAAACATGAGCGATTTTGAACGCTCGTCCCGACCACTCAACAAAAAGGCGCCCCCGCATAAGCGAAGGCGCCCAATGCGCGCGCTTTGGGCGATAAAGCCCTTACGCCTGCTGGTAGTGCAGGTGCTTCTCGTCGATATTGGCCAGGTCGCGGTCGAGATAACGGCGCGCGAGCCAGTTTGCCATGGGGAGGTTCTGGTCCAGATAGTTACCGCACTCCTCGGGAGCGGCGCCGGGGATATCGCCCTCAAAGCCCGCGACAAACTCGAACAGCTCGCGCACGAGCGGCAAGATCTCCTCGCTCGTCAGCTCACCAAAGACAACCAGGTAAAAGCCCGTGCGGCAGCCCATGGGGCCAAAGTAGACAATGCGGCTCGACCACTCGGCATGATTGCGGAGGGACGTGGCACCCAGATGCTCGATGGTGTGGCACTCCGCCGTGTTCATAACTGGCTCCTTGTTGGGCGTGGTCAGGCGCAGGTCAAAGGTGGTGACGGCGGCGCCGGTCGCCGGATCGCGGTCGATGCGGCTCACATACACGCCGGGCTCGAGCAGCAGATGGTCAACGGAAAAACTCGCGATGCGCTCCATGGCAGATCCTCTCGGTAGTCAATTTGGGACGGGGCTCTTTTAGCTGGTTCGAATGATCGCACCAATCATACCAGTCAAAAAAGCCCCATCCCAAATGAGCTGCCCGGGAATAGCCTGCGGGCGCCGCGCAGCCGCCTAGGCAGTGTAGGCGATGGTCGCGTCGACGGCGTGACGCCAGCCGGCGATCTTTTTGGCTCGTTCGTCGGCGGACATGGCAGGCTCCACGATGCCGCGAGCGCCGTAGACGTCAACGACGTCGCGCGTGTACATGCCCAGCGCAATGCCGCAGGCCCAGGCCGCACCCAGACCGCTCATCTCGTCGTTGCTCGCGATGCGGATGGGCGAGCCAACCAAGTCGCTCTCAAACTGCATCAGGTACGCGTCGCGCGTGGGGCCGCCGTCAACACGAAGCTCGGCCAGTGCCGCGCCCGAATCCTCGACCATCGCATCAATCACGTCAAAGATTTGATAGGCGATCGACTCGTCGGAGGCCTTTACGAACTCCGCACGGCCCGTGGTGCGCGTCATGCCAAAGACGCAGCCCTCGGCATCGCTCGCCCAGTGTGGCGCGCCCAGGCCGGTAAACGCCGGCACAAAGTAGACGCGGCTCGCCGGATTGGCGGCGTAGCACAGGTCGGTGACTTCCTCGGGATTGTTGATGAGCTCCAGGTCGTCGCGCAGCCAGGTCTTGACAGCGCCCGCGTAGCTCACGTTGCCCTCGAGCACGTACTCGGTCACACCGTCCATACGCCACGCAAGCGAGCTCGAAAGCCCGTGCGAGCTGGCGACGAACTCGTCGCCGACGTTCATCATGACCGAGCTGCCGGTGCCATAGGTCGCCTTGGCCATGCCGCGGCTATGGCAGCCCTGGGCAAACAAGGCGGCATGGCTGTCGCCGAGCACGCCGTGAATGGGCACGGGCGCCGGCAAAAAGCCGCCCAGGTTCGTCATGCCGAACAGGCCATCGGAATCGGTCACCTGCGGCAGGCAAGCCGAATCGACGCCAAAGGCCTCGCACACCGGCTCGCTCCAGCAACCACGGCGCAGGTCAAAGAGCTGCGTGCGGCTGGCATTGGACCAGTCGCAGCGAAACTCCGCGCCGCCCGTGAGCGTCCAGACCACCCAGGCATCGATGGTGCCCAGGCACAGCTCGCCCGCCGCAGCGGCCTCGGCAGCCGCGGGAACGTTCGCGAGGATCCAGGCCATCTTGCCCGCCGGGTAGTAGGGCGAGAGCACCAGACCCGTCGTGTCGCGCACCAGCTCGGCCACGCCTTCGCGCGCAGCAAGCTCGTCGCACAGCTCGCGGGCGCGGGCGCACTGCCACACCACGGCGTCGCACAGCGGCTCGCCCGTCGTGCGCCTCCAGGCAACGGTAGTCTCGCGCTGGTTGGAGATGCCGATGCCGGCGACGTCGGCCGGATCGACCCCGGTCTCCTCCACCACGGCGCGCGCCACGGCCAGCACGTTGGCGGCGATCTCGGCTGGATCATGGCTCACCCAGCCGGCCTCGTTGACAATCTGGCGATGCGAGCGATCGGCACGATGAATCAAATGGCCGCCCTCGTCCACCAGCAGCGCCTTGGTGCCCTGCGTGGATTGATCGATTCCGATGATGTAGCGGCCCATGGCCACCCCTTTCAAAACGAATGTGACAAAGGGGCGGTCCCTTTGTCACATTCCAGTTACTCTGCGGGCAAGAACTCGGCGACGGTCTGCGCGATTCCGGCACCCGTCAGGCCGTAGTGCGCAAAGACCTCGGGGCTCGTACCGGTGATGACCGGCGCGTCGGGCAGGGAGAGGCACTTGACCGGACGCGGGCAATGCTCGCCCACGACCTGCGCGACCATGGAACCCAGGCCGCCGAAGGGGCTGTGCTCCTCGACGGTCACGACGGCGCGCGTGGCGCCGGCGGCCTCGATCACGGCCTCGGCGTCGAGCGGCTTGACGCAGTACATGTCGAGCACCGTTGCCGAGATTCCCTGCTCGGCCAGCAGATCGGCGGCGTCCACGGCATGGCGGACCATCTCGCCGGTGGCGACGATCGTCACATCGGTGCCGCGACGCACCCAGGTGGCGCGATCCATCTGGAACGGGCACTCGTCCTCGGTGTACACGTCCTCCACCGGGTTGCGGCCCACGCGGATGTAGGCCGGCTTGTTGTCGGCGACCAGGGCACGCACGAGCTCGGCGGTCTGGAATCGATCGCTCGGCAGATACACGCGCATGTTGGGAATCGCGCTCATGGCGGCGATATCCTGCGCGGAGTGATGGCTCATGCCTAAGGCGCCGTAGGACACGCCGCCCGAGATGCCGATGAGCTTGACGTTGGTGTTGGAGTACGAAACGTCGACCTTGCACTGCTCATACGAGCGCGTGGTCACAAAGGACGCCGGCGAGGCGGCCCAGGCCTTCTTGCCGCACGAGGCCATACCGGCGGCGATACTCACCAGGTCCTGCTCGGCGATGCCGACCTCGACGGACTGCTGGGGATACTGATCGAAGAACGGCGTGAGCGATGCGGAGCCGCGGGAGTCGGAGCACAGGACGACGATGTCTTTATCGGTTGCGGCGGCCTCGAGCAGCGTGTCGCAGATAGCCTTGCGGTTGGCGATCTTGTTAGCCATTGATAGCCTCCTTATGGGCAGCGAAATCGGCGATGATCTGGGCATATTCCTCATCGTTGGGCAGGTGATGGTGCCAGGCGGCCTTGTCCTCCATAACCGGCGAGCCGTAGCCCTTCACCGTGTTGAGGATGATGACCGTGGGCTTACCCTTGGTCTCGGCGGCCAGCGTCAGCGCGGCGTCGATGGCCTGGACGTCGTTGCCCGGAATGGACAGCACGTTCCAACCGAAGGCGGCCCAGCGCTCCTCCTGCGAGTCCTGCTTCATGACGTCCTCGGTGCTGCCGCTGATCTGCAGGCGGTTGCGGTCCACGAGCGCGCACAGGTTATCGAGCTGGTAGTTGCCGCCGCTCATGGCGCCCTCCCAGACCGAGCCCTCGGCAAGCTCGCCGTCGCCCATGATGGTGTAGACGCGGTAGTCGCGGCCGTCCATCTTGCCGGCAAGCGCCATCCCGACGGCCACGGGCAGGCCGTGACCCAGCGAGCCCGAGTTCATCTCGATGCCCTTGAGCTTGTTGTTGGGGTGGCCGATGTAGGGGCTGCCGAACTTAGAGAAGCGGGCCTTGACGTCGTCGAGGTCCAGATAGCCCTCGTGGCAGAGCACCGCGTAGTAGGCCTCCATGGCGTGGCCCTTGGAGAGCACGAAGCGATCGCGGTTGGGATCGTCGACGGTCTCGGGCGAAATGTTGAGGTGGTTGGCGTAGAGGGTCATGAGGGCGTCGATGACCGACATGTCGCCGCCGATGTGCCCGCCGGCGCCAGCCATGATGATATCGACGCAATCGCGGCGAAGGTCCCAACGCAGGGATTCAAGCTCTTCGATAGTTGCCATTTCTACTCTCCTCGCAGGTAAGCTTTGACGTCTTCTTCGATGGGGTCGTACAGGTCGGGGACAATGCCGATGTACTTGCACGCCTCGTAGAGCACCGGCACCACGTTGGCGTGAATGGCGACGCAGTGGTGGATGTAGGGACCCTCGACGATCTTGGCCTCGAGGCGCTTGAGGTTGTCGACCTCGACCCACAGGTAGGTGCCCATGCCGGCCGGGCCGTCGATGCCGCGGGCGTTGCCCAGCAGCAGCGAGTACTCGCCGTTGTCGCCGTCAAAGCGGGCAAGGGTGAGGTCGCCGTGCTTGGCTTCGGCCGTCAGCGCGCCGGGATGATCGAACGCCAGCGGGTAGGTGAGCTTGGGCTTGACGGCCGCACAGCTGCAGGGCCAGGGGCCGCAGTGCTGCAGCAGCTCGCCGTTCTCGTTATCGGGATGGCGCACGGTCCAGTCGGCGAACATGCCGCGGTGACGGCCCAGGTCGGCGGCCTCGACCATAAGCGCGGTGATAGCGCCATGGATGTCGGTCTCGCAGACGATGGGGATGCCCATCTCGTTGAGGATTGCGTTGGCGGCGCAGGGCATAATGCCCAACTCGTCCTGCAGGGCGTTCCAGCACTGGATGGCGCCGGCGTTGCAGCCGTACTTCTCGACCAGGCGCTTCATGGCAATGGCGAGTCCTGCGACCGCAGGAACCTTGTCCTCGGGGATGCAGATCTCAAAGCTGTCACCAATGTGGGCGAGCATGGCTGCCATGGCCTGCTCGTCAGCCTGGGCGTCGCGCACGGCCTGGACAAGCTCGGTCATGGGGATGGGCGAAAGCTGGATGTTGAACTTCTCAAGCAGCTCGCCCTCGTTGCACATGGTCGACCAGAAATCGAACGGACGGGTGGCCATCTGCAGGATGCGGGTGTGCTCGAAGGTCTTGACCACGTTGCACACGGCCAAAAAGTCCCAGACGCCGCGCTCGAACTCGGGATCGGTCAGACGGCAGTTGGTCATGTAGGTGAAGGGAACCTGGAAGCGGCGCAGGACCTTGCCGGTGGCGAACAGGCCGCACTGGCTATCGCGCAGACGGGTGCCGTCGGGCTCGGGGCGCTCGTCGCGCGGGCCCCACAGCAGCACGGGCAAGCCGAGCTCGCGGGCAAGGCGGGCGCAGACATACTCGGTACCAAAGTTGGCGTGGCACAGCATGATGCCGTCGACGCCCTCGGCGCGGAACTTTTTGACGATAGGCTCGATATGGCTGTCGTCGAACAGCAGGCCCTCGTCGTTGATGTCGTCGATATCCACAATCTCGACGCCGATCTCGCGCAGGCGATCAGCCGTCAGACCGCGATACTTGATCGCGTCCGGCGCGCTAAAGATACTGCGGCGCGTGGGCACAAAGCCGAGCTTGATCTTGTCCATGTACGTCCTCCCCTAGTCACATGCTCAGTAAACAGACGCATGTTTCGTTTTGTTCTGTTTACTAAATGTTTTACTCTTTTGTTTAAAAGTTTAGCGCGAAAGTCTCGTAAACGGTAGAGAAATCAGCCTAAACGGTATGTAAACAAACTGAACATACAAGGGAAACAAAAAGAGGACCCCGAAGGATCCTCTTCTGAATGGCACTATGTTAACTGCCCTAGCGAGCTTTGGCACGCTGCAGGCAATGCCGTCTCCGCCTAGATTTCGCGCACGCTCTGGCGCTCGACAAAATAGGTCGACACGGCCGTTTTGCAGGTATAGCTCTTGGGATTGCGGATGTTACCCACCAGACGGCGCACCGCGATCTCGCCCACCTCGTGTTTGGGAACATGCACCGTGGTGAGTGGCGGGTTGGAGAAGGCGCCCAGAGATAGGTCGTCAAAGCCGATGATCGAGACATCCTCGGGCACGCGAATGCCGTGCTCGTTGAACGCGCGCATGGCACCCACGGCGAGCACGTCGTTCTCGGCAAAGAAAGCCGTCGGCAGGTCGTCGCGTGAGACGCTGTCGAGCCATGCACCCATATCGCGATAGGCACCTTCGAGCGTGGTGCCCAGCGTGACGTGCCATGCCGGATTGGCCTCGAGGTCCGCATCCTCAAGCGCTTGGCGATAGCCGCGCTCGCGATCCTTAAAGTTGCGGATACGAAGATCGCCTGCCAGATAGCCGATTTGCCTGTGACCCTTCTCGATAAGGTAGTCCACGGCGCGCAGCACCGAATCGGTATTGGCAATGACTACGGCATCAAAGTACTGGCGGTCGCTCCAGCCGTCGAGCACGATCAGGTGGGCGGCAGCGTTGGCGAACAGGGCGTAATCTTCCTCACCCAGCTCGGTACCCATCAGCACGATGGCGGCAGACGGGTCGGCGATCAGGCCCTCGACCTGCGGACGCACGGCGTCCAGGTCGCTAAAGTCGAGCGAGACAAAGCTCGTGCTCATGCCGTGGCGACGCGCCTGGCGCTCCACGCCCTCAATAACCGCGGGATGGAAGGTGCTCTCGTCCAGGATGGCGCCCGTCTTGCGCGCGAGCACAAACTGGATGCTCTCGAGCTGCGTCGACTGCTGATAGCCGAGCGACTGCGCGCACTCCAGGATGACTTTGGCGGTCTCCTCGCTCACGCTGCGCTTGCGGTTGAGCGCGTTGGACACGGTCGCAGGCGAAAAACCGGTGATGCGGCTGATTTCGCGAACACTTGCTTTGGCCATTGTTCCCCCTAGCAACGGTCGTGGCGGAGCATCGTGGCCTGACCGCCCCGTGACTCGACAACTAAACGACCGCAAATTCAATCTAAACAGAATAGTAAATGTTTAATAGCTAGTTTAGCCTGTTGTCAAGCGAAGCGACGCGACTATTCCCCCAACGGGCGTATTTACTCGGTAGCTAATCTGGATCGGGGCACAGAAACCGTTTAGCCAAGGATGCGAGCCATGCGTGCCTTAAACTCCGCGAGGAAACGTGGGGCGTCCACGGTGAGCGCCACGAGCGCGCTCTTATCCGGATCGGACAGACGGTGCTCATCACAGATAGTGCGGCCGCGGTACTCGCCCAGCAGGTCGACACGAAGATTGCAGCCGAGCGCACCCACGAGCGTGGGATCAATCGCCACGGCAACCGCCAGCGGATCGTGCAGCGCGCAGCCGCCCAGGTAGGGCGCGTTCATTTCGTACGAACCGATATAGTGCTCGACCATGCTCGCAAACGCGCAGCCAGCCATAGTGCCCGAGCCCGTCCAGCCGGCAACGTCGCGACGTGTGAGCACCACGCGGTGCGTCACATCCAAGCCCACCATGGTGAGCTTGCGGCCCGAGCGCAACACGGCGTCGGCAGCCTCGGGGTCGCCCGCCATGTTGGCCTCGGCGCCCGCGCTCACGTTGCCGGGCACGGTAAGCGCACCGCCCATCACGACCACGCGACCGATAGACATCATCGCCGCCACATCACGCTCCAGGGCGAGCGACAGATTGGAGAGCGGGCCGGTCGCCACGTAGATCAAATCGGGGCCATAGGTACGCGCGGCATCAATCAGGTAATCGACCGCCGCATTGCCATCGGCCGACGTCGCGCCCACCGGCTCGTACGGCGAAGCGGGCACGCTTGCGCCGCCAATACCGTTCTTGCCGTGGATAAGCGTGGTGGACGCCGGCGGCGTGTAGGGTTCGGTCGCCTTCATGGGACGATCGGCGCCCAGGTACACCGGCACCTCGGGACGACCCAACAGGTCGAGCACCGCCAAGCAGTTGTGCGCCGACTGCTCGACGCGCACGTTGCCAAAGCACGTGGTGATGCCGACGAGCTCCACCTCGGGGCTTGCGATGGCATAGGCGAGCGCCATCGCATCGTCCACACCCATATCCAGATCAAGGATCAGCTTCTTGGTTGCCATTGTTCTACTCCGCTTCTCCGCCTTGTACTAAATCGTCCGACCCAAACTTGTGCTCGACTTCCGTACGCGTGGGAATTGATTGCTGAGCGCCCAGGCGCGACACCGTCACCGCCGAGGCGCGAGCACCCGCCGCCATGCACTCAAAGAGCGGCAGGCCCTCCAGACGAGCCGCCGCCAACGCGCCGATAAACGTATCGCCCGCGGCCGTCGTATCGACCACCGCGCTCGAAAGCGCCGGCATGCGCAGCGGCTCACCGCCATCGCCGAGCGTAACCGAGCCGGCGCCGCCCAACGTGATGACCGCAGCCCCGGCGCCCTTGTCGAGCAGCGCATTGAGCGCGGCGACGCAACTCGCATCATCCGTGGGCAGAATGCCCGTCAGCACCTGGCACTCGGTCTCGTTGGGGCAGACCAGGTCGACCGCTGGCCACGCTCCTGCCGGCAGGTCGCAGGCGGGCGCCGGATTAAAGATCGTATAGAACCCCAGCTCGTGAGCGCAAGCAAGCGCCCCGGCCGTCGCCGCAAGGTCACATTCGCCCTGGGCGATAAAGACGCCGCCAGCAGCCGGGGCAATCTCGCTGGCATCGCCGTCGAGCTCGTCGGCCACCAAGCGCCTCAGTGCGCGGGCAACGTCCTCGCCCGCAAGCGCATGGTTGGCGCCCGGCGACAGCACGATGCGGTTGTCGCTCTCACAGCGAATGATAGTCGCGGTACCGGTCTCCACGTCATCGCGACGCGCCACAAACTCAACGCCCACGCCGGCATCCTGGAGCCCTGCCACAAGCGCATCGCCAAAGGTATCGCGCCCAACAGCGCCAATCATGCACGTGCGCGCACCCATGCGCGCAGCGGCAACGGCCTGATTGGCTCCCTTACCGCCGGCGTTGGTGATAAAACCGCTGCCACCGACGGTCTCGCCCGCGCGCGGCATGCGCTCGCACGCCACCGAAAGGTCCATGTTCATGCTGCCGAACACCGCAACGATGCTGTGATCCGCCATGGAAACCTCCTCGTCTTCAGGCTTTGCGCCCACCGTCGACCAACGATTGTGCACTCTCGCACCCCCTATAACTTTAGTCCACTTTGATGTGGACGCGCGCTTGAGCTTGCGCCAGCAGCAAGCATTCACAGGGGTAGGCAGCTACAATGAATACGTGCTGATTATTCTCGTCATTGGATGATGTTTTATGGAACAATTCTCGCAATCGGGCTCGCGCGGTCGACGCCGCACGGGCAACGAGCCGGCGCCGCACGAACGCGTGAAGGGCGAGCGCCGTGCCAACGAGCCGCGACGCACCGCGAGCCCCCATCGCGCTTCTGCCAACAACGCGGGCCGCGCCAACACTCCCGCCGCGGAGCAGACGCCTGCTCGCCCCAAGTCCCGCTACATCCCTGCCCTTGACGGCCTGCGCACGCTTGCCGTCGTCGCGGTGGTGCTCTATCACCTCAACCTCACGTGGGCTCAGGGCGGCCTGCTTGGCGTCACGATCTTCTTTGTGCTTTCGGGCTATCTGATCACGCGCTTGCTGCTCAACGAAGTCGCTAAGACCGGTCGCATCGACCTTAAGAGCTTCTGGATTCGCCGCATCCGTCGCCTGGTCCCCGCCGTGGTAACGGTAGTGTTCGTGACCTGCGCGCTGTGCACCATCTTTAACCACGTGATGCTCACCAAGATGCGTCCCGACATTCTGCCGTCGCTGCTGTTCTTTAACAACTGGTGGCAGATTATGCAGGACGTCTCGTACTTCAACGCCCTGGGCGATCCCTCGCCGCTTACGCACTTTTGGTCGCTCGCCATCGAGGAACAGTTCTACCTGGTTTGGCCCCCGCTGCTGCTCGCTATGGTATTTATGCACATGAGCAAGCCCAACACGCGCCGCATGGTTCTGGGCCTGGCTGCTGTCTCCGCCATCGCCATGATGGTGCTCTATAACCCCGCCGCCGACCCCAGCCGCGTGTACTACGGCACCGACACCCGCGTGTTCTCGCTGCTGCTGGGCGCCTGGATGGCCTTTATCCCCGATTGCGACCTGGCACCGGTGCGTCTCGCTCATCGTTTGGGGCTCAATCGCCTGGCTGGCGCCGCCAAGCACGGCAAGAACGCCGAAAGCAAGCATGACGCTACGACCGACGGCGCAGCCGAGACCGTCCCGACTCAGCCGAGTACGCTCGTGCGTTTTTGGTCCTCACCTGCATCCATCGATGTGTTGGGCGTCGTGGGTCTGGTTGGCCTTGCCGCCATGGTCGCGCTCACCAACGGCTACACCGCGTCCCAGTATCGCGGCGGCACGCTGTTATGCTCCATCCTCACGCTCATGGTCATCGCGGCCTGCGTGCAGCCCCAGGGAATGGTTGCCCGCGCACTGTCCGCCGAGCCGCTCGTGTGGGTTGGCAAGCGCTCGTACAGCATCTACCTGTGGCACTATCCGCTACTGTTGCTCATGAACCCGGTCGCCAACATCAACGATACGCCGTGGTGGCAGTACATTTTGCAGGTGTTGTTGGTGGTCGCCGTAGCCGAATGCTCGTATCGCTTTATCGAGACGCCGTTTAGAAAGGGCGCCTTTGGGCGCACCGTATCCGAGTTCCGCGACGGCACCACCACGCCCGCCAACTGGGTGCGCGCGCATATTCCCGTGTGCGCCACTTGCGGCATCGTGCTTGTTATCGCGCTGGGCGGCCTGATCTTTGTGCCGGAGACCTCCGCACTGAGCGGTGAGGGCGCCGAAGTCCTCAACAAGGAAGCCAAAAACACCGCGCCAACGGACCAACAGGCAGCCGACGACACCGACAAGGACAACGACGGCTTCCCCGATGGCTCCTACGACCTGTTGATGATCGGTGACTCCGTGTCGCTGCGCGCCGTCGATTCCTTCGACGGCGTGTTCCCCCACAGTCACATCGATGCCGAAAAGGGCCGCCAGTTCGATGCGGGCCGCGCGACATTTGAGGGCTATCTCCAACAGAACCTTGCCGGCAAGATCGTGGTCTTTGCACTGGGCACCAACGGCTTGGTAACCGACGACCAGATCGACGCCATCATGACCGATGCAGGAGATAAGCGTATTGTGGTGTTTGTGAACACGCGCAGCCCGCAGCCGTGGGTTGGCTCTACCAACCAGGCCATCGCCAACGCTGCTACGCGCTACAAGAACGTGCGCGTTATCGACTGGTACGGATACAGTGCCAATCGCAACGACCTGTTCGATGGCGATGGCACGCACCTGTCGACCACTGGCGTGACTGAGTACCTCAACTTGATCCACGATGCAGTCAAGAAGGACCTGCCCGTGCATCCCGAGGATCACGTCAACGATCCGCAGCCGGCGGCCGTCAAGTCTGCCACCGACGCGCTCGTCAATGCGCTCGCTCTCAAGCCGCGCAAGCTGGGCACCGACAAGTAACCTGCAGCGCAAACTTCCCACATCCGGAGGGGTGCCCGCCACGGCAGGCACCCCCTCCGACAGTTAGGGACGTTCCTTATGTGCCGGCACCCAGGGACACTCCTGACACAGCCGAGGAACGCCCTCCTTGCGACCAAATTCTGGGCGCCTCGCCACCCCGAACGTTGTTTCCAAGCCCACACCCGCAGCAAACAACCCAAAATCACTCTTTTCGAGCCGGCTCAAGGTGGCGCGCGCAGACGTGGTGTAAGAGCGTCCCGAGGTCCGTCGCTGCAAGTCC
>CAJMPY010000008.1 GCA_905215385.1 uncultured bacterium
GGGATTGGTCAATCTCGGCCGACTATATTTGGCTAATATTTTCCGACGCTAACACTTGCATCTAAGACGCACCAGATAGGCAAAAAACCGCCGCAAAAGGGGCCGGTTCCCTTCGCGGCGGTTATTAATTACGCCGAGCTTGTTATCGTAAAAGCCAATCACGCGCCGAAACCACACTACAGTCTTTCGACTCATACGTTGAGTCCACGCGGGCCACAACATAGCGCGCATCTTTTGCAATGTCGATCTCATCGCATACAGTCTGTAGGTGACGGGCGTACTTATCGTGATACGTTCTGGATGATTTTATTTCGATAGCCTTGGGACTCCCTGAGTTTGTACAGTCGAGCAAATCGATTTCACGCTTGCTGTCGTCCCTATAGAAATACAGCTCGGGATTCTCGCCCACGTTGAGATGGCTCTTCGCCGTTTCGGAAACGATGAGGTTTTCGAAAACGGCCCCCAGATAAGGGCTCTCCAATAGTTGCTCCAGTGATCCAATTTTGAGCAAGTAGCAGAGCAGCCCCGTGTCGTAAAAATAGAGCTTGGGCGTTTTAGTTAGACGCTTCTTGGCATTTGCATAATAGGGCTGCAGCGAAAACGTCAGGTAGCTCTGCTCCAGGATGGACAACCAACTTTTAATGGTCGATACGTTCACGCCCGTATCTCGAGAAAGCGAGGATATATTGATGAGGGCACCGACGCTCTGAGCAATTATGGACAGAAACTTATGAAACTCCGCCTTATTGCGCACATCAAGCAGGCCCACAACATCGCGCTCAACATAGGTATCGATATAGCTGGGGAAATAAACCGAGGACGGCATTCCGGCGGAACGCAGGCGAGGGTATCCCCCTTCAAGCGCGAACAAATCCACTTCCAGCTGCCCCTGCTGGCCCCTCTCCGCTTCTCGAAACGATAATGGCAGCAATTTCAAGATCCCGACTCGCCCGGCAAGAGACTGCCCGATGCTTTTCATCATCAAAAAGTTTTGCGAGCCTGTAAGGATGTATTGACCGGCGTCTCCCCGCTCATCCGAAACAACCTGGATCATTGAAAACAAATCCGGCGCGTATTGCGCCTCATCGATGATGAGTCCGCCCTTTCGGTTGCGGATAAAACTCACCGGATCCTCCAAGGCCGCGCGCCTCGTTTGAGGGTCCTCAAGCGTGACGTAGGAATAGTCGGGAAAAGCATGCCGAACCAGCGTAGACTTACCGCTCTGCCTAGGCCCTGTCAACGACACAACAGGAAACCAGCCTGCCATGCGAATGAGCAACTCATGCAAATCCCTGTTAATGAACTCAGCCATATCAACGCCCCTTATTACGCTGTTACCATAATCGAATAGTTTCATTCGCCATAATCTTATAGTAGCGTTTACCACAATCTTATAGTAGCCCCGTTCAAAAGCATTATTTATAGAGCCGAAATCTCAGACCCTAAATAACAAAAGCCACCACAATGGGGGCTGTCCCCATTGTGGTGGCTTGCAGGCGAGTTAACTTGTTCGACTATCGTACGCCAGCCATGTCCGAGCCTAGAGCGTGGCAAGGCGCTTGGACTCGTGCGCGGCGAGCGCAATGGAGATGATGCCGGTAATGGCATCGGCCACCACCAGGGCGATCCACACGCCCTCGACACCCATCATGTTGCCGAGGAGGTACATAAGCGGCACTGAGCAGATCACATAGCGAAGCAGGCCGGTAAACGTGGCGACACCAACCTTCTCGACCGCCTGGAAATATATCGACATGGTCATGGCAAGATAGCCCAGGGCAACAGCCAGGATGACGGTACGCGTGGCGTTGGCGGCAACCTCAACGAGCGCAGGATCGCTGCCGGCAAAGAAGGCGCACACCGGAGTGGCGGCAAGCCAGAGCGCGACGGTGACCAGCGCCAGCGTCACAACCTGGTACTTAAGCGTGCAGGAGAGCGTCTCCTTAAGGCGCGCCCAAGCCTTTGCGCCGGCGTTGAAGGCAGCGATGGGCTGCAGGCCATAGGAGAAGCACTGGGCAACCATCATGGTGATGTAGAGGATGTAGCCGTTGATCACGCCAAAGGCTGCGATGTAGAGCGAGCCCATGTCGCCGCCGAGCGAGCCCAAAAGCGAGTTGGCAACGGTGTTAAAGATAAAGGTCGCGCCCTGGACCAGGAAGAACGGGAAGCCAATCTTGAGGATCTGGCCGCAGACGGCGAGGTCGAGCTTGAGGTCGGCCGGGCTAATCTGGAGCTGGGACTTTTTGCCCCCGATGAACCAGAAGATACCGATGGCCCAGATACCGATGGAAAGCCCGTAGTACACGCCGGCGCCCATAACGCCAAACTTGAGCACAAACGTGGAAAGCGCGAGCCAACAGATGGCAACGATGGCCGAAACGGTCATGAGGTTGGCCTGAATCTGAACTTTCTCGTCCACGCGCATCACAGCGGTGATCATCTGGCCAATGACCGTGAGCGGCAGCAGCACGGCGAAGGTGCGCACGCCGGCAACGGTATCGACCATGATGTCGGGCGTGGCGCCAAAAAATGCACAGATGGGCTCGGTAAACACGGCCATCACCACAGCTAGCAGCACACTCACGATCGTGGTGAGCCAAAAGCCCTGGCTAAAAGCCTTGCTTGCGCCCTTGATGTCGCCGGCACCCAAAAGGTTACCAACCACGGCGGGTACGCCGGTGCCAAATAGGTTGCCAAAGGCCAGGTTGATGTACTCGACCGACATAATGATCGAGACACAGGCCAGGCCGTGGGCACCCAGGCCCCAACCCATCACGAGGCCCTCAAGGACCACCATGATGATCTGGGCGAGCATGCCCTGGCCGGTGACGATGGTGTACTTACGCACCAGACCGGGAATCGGTTGGGAGGCGAGCTCGCGCTCCTCCTCCACGGCAACGGTTGCTTCTTCTGCCATTGTTCTCCCCTTTCTTTGAGAGAGTAGTGCTGAATGGATGTCAGGCGGCTGACAACTGGCACCAAGCCGCCCAATCAAACGATGGCGCTATGCCTCAAAGACCACCTTGCCGGCGATCATCGTGAGGGCTGCGGTAGCCTCGAGCACCTCGGCCGGCTCGCAATCAAAGAGGTTGCGGTCGAACACGCAGATATCTGCCTGCTTGCCGCACGCGAGCGTGCCGATGCGGTCCTCGGCATGCATGGCGTAGGCGCTGCCATAGGTGTAGGCGCGCAGAGCCTCGGCCATGGTAATGCGCTCCTGGGGGAACCAGCCCTCAGGGTTGGAGCCGTCCTCGAGCATGCGGAAGACCGCGCCGTACACCTCCTCCATGGGCTCCAAGCCCACAACGGGGAAGTCACTGCCCAGGTGCACCACGGCTCCGCTGGCAAGCAGGCTATGCAGGGGCCACGAAAGCGCGGCACGCTCGGGACCCACGGCATCGTCCTTGGCGAGATCGGGCATATCGAGCAGCATGTGCCACGGCTGCATGCCGGGGCAGACGCCGAGCTCGGCATAACGCGGCATATCCTCGGGTTGAACCGTCTCGTTGTGCTCCATGGAGTGGCGACAATCCCGCTTGCCATGCAAGCGCTCGCCCTCCTCAAAGCAATCGAGCACAAAACGCACCGAGCGATCGCCGATTGCATGGATGCGCGTGTCAACGCCCCATTCCTGCGCCCTCAGGATGGCAGCACGGATGCGCTCCGGCTCCTCCGCGGGCTCACCACAGGTGTCGGGTGCGTTGCTATAGGGTTCAAGCATCCAGGCGGTATGGTCGGAGCACACACCATCAAGGAACTGCTTAAAGCCGTGCCACTCCACCTGCGTACCCGGGAAGGCGTATTTCTCCTTGATCTGCTCGAGCGTCAAGGACTCGTTTTCGAACAGGTCGGTGTACAGGAACACGCGCAGCGGCAAGTCGCCCTTGGCATTAAGACCTGCCAACACCGCATACGGGTTTTCCATGCTCACAAACGCAGGATTGACCATGCCGACCGTAGTGATTCCCAGGGCATTGGCGCGCCGGGCGGTTTTTGCAAACGACGCGTCAACAACCTCGGGCGCTGGGTCGTAGACCTCGTCCATAAAGAAGGCGCCGGCGTTGTTGGAAAACACGCCCGTCAGATTGCCCTCGGCATCCTTAAGGATCTTGCCGCCTGCGGGATCGGGCGTCTGCGAAGTTACTCCCACCTTGTTGATGGCGCAGGTATTGGCGCTAAAGGTATGCAAGTCAACCTGCTGCAGAAAGACCGGGCGGTCGGAGATGTACTCATCGATCATCGCGGCCGTGGGCATCTCGGGGACATCCCACTGGAACTGGATAATCTGGCAGCCCAGAATCCACTCGTTATCGGGATGGTCGGCCGCAAACGCCACGACACGTTCCATCGCCATCTCAAAACTGGTGCAGTCAATGAGGTTGACGGCAAAATCGGGGTCGGTCATAAACGCGCCCTGGGCAAAATGCGTGTGCGAGTCGATCAGGCCGGGCATGACGAGCTGGTCGCCAAAGTCGCGCACCTCGGTATCGGGACCGATAAACGGTGCCAGGTGAGCATCGTCACCGCAGGCAACAATCTTATCACCGCGCACGGCAACGCCGCCCTTAAACGGCTCGAGCCCATCGCCGGTAAAGACGGCGTTGCTCTTGATAACTACATCAGCCTTGTCCATGTGAGCCTCCTCAGGCATCTTTGGTTGCAACGCGGACGCACCGCCCGCGTGGGCACTCGGTTGGGAGCGTAGCGCTCCCGCATCGGCGCGTGCCTACAAGCCGTGCTCGGACGTCTGTCCCACGTCCGCGGCTTCGCGCTACACCCATTGATACACAGGGGCAAATCCGTGCCAAGGCCAGGGACCGCAAACGGTCAGTTTAAGCAGGTTTACACGCTTTACCTGCAGGTTTATTGTCTGAGATTATTACCGCGTCATTACGCCCAACGGCGTGCCCGCCCACACGGCAAGACCCGCATGCAAGAAAGAATAGGACTAGGAACGCCAAAAGGCATCTATGAGGTCATCTCGGTTGGAGACGCCGCTTTTAACGTAGATGCGATGCAAGTGTGCCTTGACCGTGCCAGGGCTGATGACCAACTCGCTGGCGATGTTTTGGGCATCGTTGCCCTTCAGCACCAGCGTGAGCACTTCCTGCTCACGTCGCGACAGCTTGTGGGCATCGGCATAGATCACCACACGCGATGCGAGGTCGTCCCCAGAGCTTGCGCTCTGGGCCGCCACGTCCTCATCGGCACGCGGATGACGGGCATACACACGCAGGATATGGCTAAACTGGCAAAAGAGTTGGACCGCACATACCACGAGCAGCACTTTTTCGGAGATATTGCGCTCGGACAGATACCACAAAAAGAGGCTGATGACGGGGTTTTGAGAGTCGGGGCGGCAGAGCAAAATCATGTAGGTGTCCTCGGCGATTACGCAAAACGCAAGAACGAGTGCCACCTTCCAAAAGAGCTTTGAGCGGTCGAGGTCGAGTTTCTCAACACGCGTGGCCCTGTGCCGGTAATGCCAGGCGGCATAGGCAAGACATCCTACATTGCCCAGGTCACGCGTGAGCCAAAAGAGATACTGCTGCATCTCTCCGGCAGCACCGCTGCGAGGCACCAGCAGCAATTGCAAGATTGAAAACGGCACGATAGCAAGTCCGAGCATGCGCGACGTCGGCCTTTTGCGCAAGCGCGCAAACATCCATAGCACCACGCAGGCATAGATGGCAATACCAAGCACGCAGCGCAGCAAGGGGTGCTGCAGCGGCTCGCTAAAGGTAACGGCGTAGTCGTATTTGAGCCGATTGTACTCGTCAAAAAAGATGACCGACATATCGAGCATATAGAGCAAAAAACCCGCCGCGGCCACGAGGCTGTCGCGACGGCGCGTCATGAGCCAAACCACCAATGCCACGGCACTGGTCACCAGAGCCACACCCATGATAATCATGGTGTAGATATAGAACGCGAAACTCATGCCCGCCTCCCCTGTCTAGATGCTGTGAGGATGTTGACAGATTCTTTGCCGCAAGATTAGACTCACCGATTAAACGTACTGTATCGTTTAGATAAACAAGCTGTGTCTCACCGATGAAAGGAGATGCCATGACACCGATCGCTCCGCTCAAGATGCTCGTCGCGCCCGCCGCCAAGGCCATCACCCGACTCGGTTCTTCCATGACCTACGACGATGTCCCCTGCGCCGTTGAGGCGCGTTCGGACAGCTGCCCCTACCTGGGCCACGTCCCCTACTTTGCACCCAAGCTCGCATCTGATCCCGAGCAGCGTGAGCAGTAATCCAAGATGCAACTAGCGCCGCACAACTCGCGGCGCTACTGTTTTGGTGCAAAGCGACCTGTCCCCCTTGCGCCAACGCCGGGATTATCGATGCTGCGGCCGCGGCGCGATATGAGGCGCGAAACCTCGCCCAGCAACACGCCGATCACCACACCCATGAGGATCGGCAACTTTGACATCTCGGCGGGCGAGCTGTTAAGCGGCACGATTGTCGCAACAATCGAAAGCACGAGCTCTACCACCGGCACCGCAAGCGCTACCGCAAGCACCTTGCCCTCGAAGGGCGCGCGGAACACACGCGGGCGACCGTCGTATTTACGCAGACGCCAAAACGCCGGGAACATCGGGATATAGCTCATGAGCAGAAAGACGACGTTCATCGAGAAGAAAACCCAAAAGACGTCGGAACCTTCGCCCAGCGGAATCTGAAGTAGCAGCACCAAGCTGGCAAAACAACCGTTAATGAGTGCTGAGCCGTTGGGCATGCCGGTCTTCTTGGACACCAGCGCAAAGGGGCGCGGCATGTTGCCGTGGCGCGCGGCATAGCTCGCCACGTTGTTGACGCCAAAACTCCAGCAGATCATGTTGGCGAACAGCGTCACCAAAAAGGCCACGCCCACGACCATCGTCAGCGGGTGAGCGCGCCCCACCATGGCGGCAACCGCGTCCACAATGCCCGAATCGAGTGAAAGCTGCTCGGTGGGAACCGCGGCTCCAATACCGACGCCACAGATAATGTAGATCGCCGCGATGGCAACGCCACCGGCGATAACCGCCTTGGGGATATCGCGCGATGGGTTCTTCATCGTGCTGGCAAAGGTCGCGACCACCTCAAAGCCCATAAAGTTGAATAGGATGATTGAAAGATACGTCAGTGAGTTAGTGTCTCCCAGATCGGGGACAAAGGTCTTAAACGACATATCGTTGGCAAAGCCGTTATTGCAGGCAAACCAGATACCGACGATTCCCACCACGGCGGTAATGAGCACCTTGATGACGGCGCCGCCATCCATGACCCAATCGGCCTCGGCCACCGGCTGCATTGCCATGACCGTGACGCCCCACACAAAGGCAAGCTCGATAGCAATTCGGACCCCAAGCGAAAATTCGATGCCCCATACCGCATTGATGACACTGGGGAACATGCAGGCGATACTTGCCACCCACAGTGGAAAGTTGACCCAATAGCACCAGGAGCAGCGAGCGCCCCAACGGTCGCCCAAGCCCAGGCGAACCCAATCGTACAGACCGCCCTCGGAATCGAACGCCGTACCGAGCTCGGCCACCACCAGGCCATAGGGAAGCAAAAACGTAATGATGAGGAAGATCCACCAGAAGAACTGCACGTTACCCATGGCAGATGCCGGAGCGGCCGCCTCGATGGTAAAGACAACGCAGATAACCGAGAGGATGACCTCGAACAGGGAGAACTTTTTACCTGCCACGGCACGCTCCCCCTACAGCAAAAAGGATGGCATCTGTACCGAAGGCGCAGCCCAAGGTAGGGTTGCAGGCCGCGTCACCGGTGCAGGTGCCATCCCAAAGAGAAGAGAGGATGCAATTGTTGGACCAACGCTCGCGGAACAGGCGCGTGTAGATAACGATACGCTGGTACATAGATACTCCGATCAAAACGGTCGCGCTCGCAACCGGAAACTATCAGCAATTGAATACGCGTCTGACCTGGGAAATTCAAGCGAACAATTGGCCTAACCCGCAATAAATCCCAGATCAGACGCGTACTCAATCAAAGAGGCGGGCACTCCGAAGTGGAGGCAACGGAGTGCCCAAAGAAAAACCCAGCCGACCAAGACATCGAATAAACCGACCATCAATGCCCCGAGATGGTCCGATTCACCGACCGTCCGATTGATCGGCTGGGTTCCCGAAGCATCACGGCTCGGAAAGTCAGACGTTTACTCGGCGTGCTCAGGTGCGCCAGATTGGCGCGAACGAGGAGCGTAGCGTACTGACGCTACGTAAGCGACGAGTGAACGCCAAGGTGGCGTGCCTGAGTTACGCCGAGGGCTCCTGCTGGGTAATGCAGTGGATGTTGCCGCCACCGAAGACGACCTGCTCGGACTGGACGCCGACGCACTTGTAGACGCCCTCGCCCCAGACCTCGTCATAGATCTTCTGGAGCGTGTCAACGGCCAGCTGGTCGTTCTCGTCGCCGTACTGCGGGACGATAACGCCGTGGTTGGTGACCAGGTAGTTCATGTAGGAGGCGATCAGCGGCTCGTCGGGAACGCGCGGCTCGGCGTTCTCGTCGGCGTCGATGGTGTCGCAGGAAGCCTGGTCCATGAACAGCGGGTTCACGGGCATGCAGAGCTTGTAGACCTTCATCTTGCGGCCCTTGGCGTCGACGGCGTTGGAGAGGGTCTCGTAGGCAGCGTGGCACTGCTCGTAGAACGGATACTCGGGATCGTCGGTCCAGATGCAGGCCATGACGCCCGGAGCGATGAACGTGGCGACGTCATCGATGTGGCCGTTGGTCTCCTCGGGGTCGATGCCCTCCTTGACCCAGATGACCTTCTCGACGCCCAGGTAATCCTTGAGGTGCTCGTCCATGTAGGCGCGAAGCTCCTCGCTCCAGGGCTCAAACTTCTTGTGGTACTTGGGCCAGATGGACTCGGGATCCTCTTCCTCCTCCAGAACCGCAGAGCAGGTGCGGCCCGGGGAAAGCAGGCACTGGTCGGTCACGACAAGGGTGCCCTCGCCGTCGACGGTGATGGAGCCGCCCTCGAGGATCATGTCGTCGGGACGATAGCGACGGCAGCCGGAGAGCTCGGCCATCTTAAGGGCGATCTGCTCGTCCTTGTCCCACGGGAAATAAAGGCCGTCGACGAGACCGCCGTAGGCGTTGAAGTGCCAGTGGTTGGCGCGCTTCTCGCCCTTGCCGTTGATGACGTAGGTGGCGGCAGTGTCGCGGAACCAGGCGTCGTCGGTGGTCATCTCGATGACGGTGACGTTCTCGTCGTTCTCGAAGACGGCCTTGCAGTTGGCGTAGTCGACCTGGTTGGCGCACATATAGACCGGGGTGAACTCGGAGATGGCGCGGGCGATGGCGGCATACTGCTTCTGGGCCGGCTTGGCGCCGTGGGCCCAGGTGTCGGTGCGGTGGGGCCAGCCCATCCACACGCGATCCTGCGGGGCGAACTCGGCGGGCATGAAGAAGCCGTCGGCCTTGGGGGTGGACTCGGACTCGGTGATCGTACGCATAAGATTTCCTCCAAATCGAACGATCGCTTGCTGCGGGCGGGTTACCCGCAGCCTAAAACCAAGAGATGGTAGGCGCCCGTTCCCCGGCAAAGGTCGGGGCGCCCGGTGCCGGTTTTCACGGAATCGCACCGGCAAGCGACGACGTAACCAAGTGCGCGGAGACAAAACGCACGAAGGATACGGAAGAGAGATTGGGGTGGGCGGTGGTTACCGGAGCTATCGCTCACACCCACCCCGGGGGAATGGTTAGCAAACCTGTCGCTTGGACACGCCTCCGAAGAGGCTAGAGTGCCCGGAGTCGGGAGCGACAAGCCCGACGAAGCGCGCGTTGGTACACGAGGAGGGTTGGAGCCCCAGAACCGGGTGCTCTAGTTCTCCTCGGCCTCGGCGGCCTCCTCAGCGAGACGCTGGGCTGCGAGCTCAGGGGTCAGACCCTTGTACTCGGTCTCGCGGCCCTTAGCGCTGACGACGCGGACGACCTCGCCGATGAGCACGAGCACGATGAAGATAACGATCATCGGGACCTTGTCGCCAATTTCAGCAGCGGAGAACGGGATCAGCGTGGCAACGATGGCAAGAACCAGCTCGATGCAGGGGATGGCCAGCATGACCTTCATCATGGCGCCCTTAAACGGGAACGTGAAGATGCGCTCACGGTTGGGGTCGTTCTTACGAAGGTTGAGGAACGCCGGGAACATCGGGATGTAGGTCAACAGCAGGAAGACGACAGAGGTGCCAAAGAGCATCCAGAAGACACCGTTGGAGATGGCGTCGATGGGAACGAGCTGCAGGCACAGCACCAGGGAGGCAACGACAGCGTTGACCAGGTTGGCGCCGTTGGGCATGTCGTCATCCGAGATCATCGAGGCGAAGACCTTGGGCATGTTGCCGTGCTCGGCAGCGTAGCGAGCAACGGAGTTAACGCCGAAGGACCAAGCGGCCATGTTGGCGAACAGGGTGATCAGGAAGGCGATGCAGATGACCTTAAAGATCATGGAGTCGCCCACCATGGTCTGGACTGCGACGATCATGCCGTAGTCGGGGTCGATGGAATCGGCCGGCACAGCAGCGCCGATGCCAAAGCCAGCGAACAGGTAGATCACGGCGATGGACAGGCCACCGACGATGATAGCCTTGGGGATATCGCGAGCGGGATCGGCCATGTCGTCGGTCATGGTGCAGATGACCTCGAAGCCCATGAAGTTAAAGATGATGATCGACAGGTAGCCGAGAGCGTTGGTGTTGGTGAGCTCGGGCAGGAAGGTGGCAGCGGACATGTCGTTCGCAAAACCGTTCTCCATGGCATACCAAATGCCCAAAGCGCCAACGATAACGGCGACGGCGACCTTGATGATGGCGCCACCGTTAAGGACCCACTCGGAGTCGGCCGCCTTGGAGCGGCCCATGAGATAGACGATCCACACAAAGGCAAGATCGATACCCATCTTGGCGATCAAGTTGAACTCGACGCCAAAGACCATGCCCAAAATGTCGGGGAACATGGTAGCCAGCGAGGCGATCCACAGCGGGTAGTTGACCCAGTAGTAGTACGAGATGCGGGCGCCCCATTTGTCGCCCAGGCCATCGCGTACCCAGTCGTAAATGCCGCCCTCGCCGTCATAGGTGGTACCGAGCTCGGCAACAACCATGCCGTAGGGAAGCAGGAAGGTCAGGATCAGGAAGATCCACCAGAAGAACTGCTGGTTGCCAATGGCAGCAGCAGGAGCGGCGGCCTCGCAAACGAAGACGACGCAGATGATGGTCGAAATGACCGTCAAAAAGGAAAGCTTTTTCTTTCCGTCGCTCATGATGAGCTCCTTCGCTCAGTCTTGGACAGATCCGAGGCCCAAGGTACTAAGGCAATTGCCTGAGCCTCGGTGAGCGGGCGACAGGAGACGAGCATCCGCCGCCCGCAAACGTGCGTTTAGCAGGCTTAAGGCTTAGAGCTGCTCGAGAGCCTCGAGAGCGGCGTGAAGCTCGGCCTTGGCGGAGTACTCGACACCCTCGTCGTTGAGCGGGGTGCGCTTGCCCAGGGCAGCGAGGAGAGCACGGATGGAGTGCTTGCGGTTCTCGGCCTCGACCCAGCACAGGGAGCGCTCGGGATCGTCCATAACCTCGTCGACGACTTCCTCGTTGCGAGTGGCCGGCAGGCAGTGCATGAACTTGGAGTTGGGGCCGGCGAAGTTCATCATGTCCATGGTGACCTGATACTTGGGGTAGAACACGTCCATGTAGTTCTCGCCCGAGACCTCCTCGTCGTACAGGCCATACCACACGTCGGTGTAGATGAAGTCGGCGCCCTTGATGCACTCGATGTCGTCGGAGATGACGACGGAGCCGCCGGAGACCTTGCAGTTCTCCTCGGCGATGGCCATCATCTGCTTGCCGAACTCGGCGCGCTCCTCAACGGTGCCAACGTGCAGGCCGCCGTCGGGGATCTGGTGGCCCTTGGGTCCAAACTGGACAAACTTCATGCCGACCTTGGAGGCGATGAACATGAGGGAGACGCAGACCTGGGTGGCGTCGCCGATGAAGGCCAGGGTGCAGTCCTCGATCTTCTTGCCCTCGGGGAGGTTCTCGAGCATGGTCATGAGGTCGCCCATCTCCTGCGTGGGATGGTTGAACTCGGACATGCCATTGATGACGGGCACGGCGGAACCCTTGGCGAGGCCGACGACGTCCTTGTGACGGTCAACGCGAGCCATCATGATGTCGAGCAGGTCGCCCATGACGCGAGCGGTGTCGCCCAGGGACTCGTGGCCACCGAGCTGAATGGTGCCAGGGCCATAGAACTGAGCGTGGCCGCCGAGGTCGCACATGGCGGTCTCGAAGGAAAGACGGGTGCGGGTGGAAACCTGCTGGAAGATCATGCCAAGGCTCTGGTTGCGGAGCAGGTGCGGATAATAGCCGTCAACCTTGATGGCCTTCTTCATTGCCAGGCCAAGATCCTCGATAGCCAGGATCTGCTCTTTGGTGAAGTCGTTGGTGTCGATGAAATCCTTAGGCAGCGCCATGTCGATTCCTTTCCGCCGGTCGTGCCGACTATTGCTATGAGGCGCTCGAACATCACGCCTCGTGTTGACAAGACCATCATTCACCCGTATGCAATTTTTACCTAGTTTATTCGGGATTAAAGACCGTTCACGGAGTTACATCCCCTCTAAACCAATATAAACCCGCAGGTAGCCAGCTTGCAGGGGGTTTACTATCTAGAACCGCGAACGGTATACGGCTATGCTGTATCTCGGCGCCTAATCCGCAATGGAACGAAGGGTTGAGACGTCTATATCCCACAAGGTATACAGGGCTCGGCCATAGATGAAATGAGATGGGACGGTGGCAGATGAACACCCTGATGTTCTTCTATACCCTAGCGATACTCGTGATCTGTATTGTGACGGCAGTGCTTTCGCTTGCCGCCTATGCCTCGTCTCGTCGACGCTTCTTTATCTATGGCAGCGGCGTTTTTATTTGCTATGCCATCGAGATGACCGAGATCTTCTTTTTTGAATACACGTTGCAAAACCAGAGTTTTCCAGCCAGCGACTATTACTCAATTACCATGCCTGTGTTGCGGACCCTTGTGGCGACCGCTTCACAAGCTTTTATCTGGCTCATTGCCATGGACTTGCTCGACAAACATTCAAAAAAGCAGTTTGTTATTCCCGTCGCAACGTTCTTCCTGAGCGAGCTGCTGATCATTGTCGCTGTCCCCTACGGCCCCATACATCAATGGCTCTACTACACGATGCGTCAGGTATTCCTTGTATTTGTGGGACTGTATATCTTTTGGACGGCGCATAAAAGCACGCAGGTCGAGCTTAAGGCGCGCGTCAACAATCAACGAAAGCACCTCATTATCGGCGCCATTCTGGTCGGGTGCATCGTTGCCGAGGATTTCTACAACATCCTTGTTGTTCCCATGAGCCTGGCACCCTCTTGGCTGCAGCTGTACCTGTCCGAGCGCAACTTTAGCGAGAACATCTTTGCGTGCTACTTTGCGATTCTGCTGATCATCTATGCCTATCACGTGCTTTCGATTCGCATGCAGGAGGCGCCCGAGGAAAAGAACGTCAGCGATCTTGATCGACACATCGAAGAGCAGATGCCCTTCTATCGCAACGCCTACAAGCTCTCCAACCGCGAAACCGAAGTCATGCGTCTGGTTGTGTTGGGCAAATCGAACCAAGAGATCGCTGACGAGCTCTTCCTTGCCGTGGGTACCGTCAAGACCCACATCCACAACATCCTGGTCAAAACCGAGCAGCAAAACCGTACGACCCTGATCCTCCACTTTTGGAAACGATAACCTACCAAAAAGGGACAGGTTTATTTTGGCAGGTTTTATCTGGGCAAATGCCAAAACCGCCGCGAGGGAGCTACTTTCCCTCGCGGCGGTTTTCTAGCAGTAAAACCAAGTGAGTAGGCTTTTGGCGGGATCCGAGCACGCCCCAAAACGCCACAGCCCTGACCTGCGGTTTTGTTGAGCGTTTGTCGCAATGTGCTCGGCAGATCCAAAAAAGTCTACTCACTTGGCCTTGAGACTCATCAGTCAGACAAAAAACGCCGCGAAGGGGGGCTGGACTCCCTTCGCGGCGGTTATTCGCTCTGATTTTGCGACGGTTTTGCCCGCTTGTTACTCGCTGTAGCGGGTGGCGATGGCAGCTTGTACCATGCCGGCGCTCATGAGGTACGTTACCAGGAAGTAGCCACCATAGGCCGCCAGGAAAATCGCGCAGGTGAGGCCCACGGTGCCGGCGATGCTCATATCGCCGAATACGCTCACCAGCTCGATGATCACTTTGAGCGCCACAAAGGAGTGCGCCAAGCCCACTGCCAGCGGGAACAGGAAGAACACCGCTTGCTGCGCCATCACCGAATGCCGGATCTGGCGGTCGTCACAGCCGATCTGTGCCAGCACACGATAGCTGCGGCTACCGTCGGCCACATTGGAGAGCTGCTGGATCGATAGGATTGCCGCGCACGCAACGACCAGCACAAAGCCAATGTAAATGGCCAGATAGCTAATCATGCCGTTCATCTGCGCTGCTTGCGTATACATCTCGGAACGCGTGATGAAGACTCCCCATGACCCCGGCTCCTTGCCGTCAACGAGCAGATTGTCGAGCAAGGTGTATTTAATGCTCTCGTCTGCCTCGGTCGTATCCATACCCTGTTTGTAATTAACGAGCAGATTACTGGAATACGGTTGCAGATTAAGCTGGGACAGCAGCTCATCGGCTACGACCACGGTACCGGGATTGCTGCCCATCGCCGAGTTGGCGATGGCCGCCGTGTCCTCGTCCGACTTATCGGTTGCGGGCTTGAGCGTATGCCCGCCCAAGGTAAGGGCATGGCCGCCAGCCATATACTTGGTGTACAGGTCGCCCAGCTCACCGCCCATATCACACGTGAGCAGATACTGGTCGCGGCCAATGCTCACCGGCTCCTCGCCCATCATCTGGCGCAGTTTGTTGTACTGGCTCGCCGGCGTCACATACAGACCCATCGCATCGGCGTTGCTTCCCTCGAGCGCCTTGGGAAGCTTTTCGCCCATGGCCTTGCACATCTCACCCGCCACCACCGAGGGGCCCGAGCCGCCAAGCGTATAGCTCAGATACGAGTCGATCTGCACATGCTCACCGGCAACATCGGCGATATTGACCTTCTTGCCGGTCTCGTCGTTGTTGTCCGCCGACTTGCCCTTAATACCGTCTGCAACGTTATCGGAATTGATACGATCACCGTGCCATGCGGAGTACAAATCGACCGTTGCATCGGCCAGCACCATGCGATCGGCCTCAGACGGATTGACATACTCCTTGTAGTAGTCGAGCGTTTCGGGCGTGTAATAGACATACGTCTGAGACACGTCAACAGGGTTATAGCGCTCCAGGTTTTCGTTCATCACATTGGCAATAGACATACCGCACGTCACCGAGGTGATGGCCAAAAACAGGATCATCGCGATGACGCCCATCGAAAAGCACACCGTGTTGACCTTGGCCGCAAGCTGGCGCACGGTAAACATATTGAGACCGCGCCAATACACGCTGCGCAGGCTCTGCAGCAGCTTGATGAGCATGCCCGAGAGTCCCCAAAACAGCGCAAAGGTACCCACTGTAACCATAGCGGTCGTAATGCCAAACTGGCTCATGGCCTCTTGCAGCTTGCTGTCCGTCGCAGTCAGCGGGAACCCATCACGTAGCAGACGGTAATAGGCCACGCCCACAAGCGCCACGCCCACGGCAAAGATGGCAATCGCGATCCAGGGGTTGCGCGTCTTGATGCTCTCGTTGCGACGCTCGGCACCCATGAGCTCAATGAGCCTGGTGCGACGCACGGCGCGAAGGTTCAGCAGTAGCGTGAGCACAAACATTACGAGCATGCAGGCAAGGGTCAGGTTGAACGCATGCACCGAGAAAAAGAAGTGAAAATCGGCGATCTGCGTCTTGAAGAGTGAAGCCGTAAAGAACGTCATGAGCTGGGAAAGCCCCACGCCCAGCACAATGCCGGCGACAAAGGCGCCGACCGAAACGATCACCGTCTCGAGCGCCATGATCGTGGCGACGCGCCCGCGCCCCATGCCGAGCACCTGGTACAGGCCAAACTCCTTCTTGCGGCGTTTCATGATGAAGTTATTGGCATACACCATCAAAAAGGCCATGACACCGGCCAAAAAGTACGTCAGGTAGCCGAGCATGCTGCCCATAACCTGCGCCAAGCCCTCTTCATCGATGCCGGCAATGTCGACCTGCATCGAGACGGTGTTAAAGGCATAGAAGACGGTGACGCCCAGGGTGAGCGTCAAAAGGTAGACGAGGTAGTCGCGGCCGGCGCGGCGGACGTTGCCCCAAGCGAGTTTACAGAGCATCGGAGCCCTCACCGCCCATCATGGCAACGACCTCCATAATGCGGTCGAAGAACTCTCGGCGGTCGGTATCGCCGCGGCGCAGCTCGGTGAAGATCTTGCCGTCGCGAATAAACAGCACACGGCTCGTGTAGCTGGCGGCAAAGCTGTCGTGCGTGACCATGAGTACCGTGGCGCGCAGGCGGCGATTCAGGGCCTCCAGGCTCTCGAGCAGCAGACGAGCGCTTTTGGAGTCGAGGGCGCCGGTGGGCTCGTCGGCCATAATCATAGTGGGGTCGGTGACGAGCGCGCGAGCCGCGGCAACGCGCTGCTGCTGACCACCGGACATCTGGTAGGGATACTTGTCGAGCACCTGGCTGATGGACAGGCGCGCTGCCACATCCTGCACGCGGGTCGAAATCTCTGCCGAGTTTGCGCGGGCGATGGTGAGCGGCAGGGCGATGTTCTCGCGTGCCGTGAGCGTATCGAGCAGGTTGGAATCCTGGAAGATAAAGCCCAGCTCCTCGCGGCGGAACTGCGAGAGCTTGGCCTGCTTCATGCGCGTCACATCCTGGCCGTTGATGCGGATGGCGCCACTCGTGGCGGCATCGATGGTCGACACGCAGTTGAGCAACGTCGACTTACCCGAGCCCGAGGCGCCCATGATGCCAACAAATTCGCCGCGGTTGACGGTAAAGCTGACGTCGTTGAGCGCGCGGGTCACGTTGCCCAGCGCTCCATATACCTTTTCGAGATGCGCGACCTCCAGTACCGGGGTCGCCGTTTGCGTGGTTTGCATACCGAGTCCTTTCTTGCGATTAGTCTACGGCATCTATAGTCGCAAGGAGCCGAGTCGGCTACCATCGATATGGCTTACGCTTGCCTTACCGTTGCGTAAGGTAAGCGTAGTCTGCCATGTGTTGATGTGGAGAGAGGGCTCCTGTTGAAGACTGTTCATGTTGCCGCTGGGATCATTCGCAAGGAAGGATCTGACGAGCTGCTTGCCGTGCAGCGCGGCTACGGCAACATGCAGGGACTATGGGAGTTCCCGGGCGGCAAACTTCTGCGCGGCGAGACACCCGAAGACGCCGTGCGCCGCGAGCTTATGGAAGAGCTACAGGTAAAAGTCACCAACCTGCGTGATTTCTACACCGTTGAGTATGACTACCCCGATTTTCATCTCTCCATGGAGTGTTACTACTGCTCGCTCGCCGATGAATCCGATGAGCCCCAGAAACACGACCGCCAGCTTGATATCCGCTGGATTCCACGCACCTCGCTTGCCACGGTGGAATGGATGCCCGCCGACAAGGGGCTCATTGATGCTCTGATTGAGTTAAAGGAAGATCGGCTTGAGGCAAGCTCCGCCGATGACGCCGCGCCCAACACAACCGACAAACCCAAGCGTGCACCTAAGCGCCGCAGCAAAAAGCGTCCGAAGCCCGGCCTGCTGGACGGCATCGATACCTCGGACCTCTCCGCTGACGAGCGCGAACTGGTCCGCCGTCGCGCCGCCATCAAAAAGTCCATGAAGGGCAACAAGCGCGCCAACACCAAGCCCGAGCTGCTCGTACGACAGCGCCTGCGCGCAGCGGGCCTTACGGGATATCGCTTGGAATGGAAGGTTCCCGGCAAGCCCGACATCGCCTTCCCCGGCCGCAAGATCGCCATCTTTGTCAACGGCTGCTTTTGGCATCGCTGCCCCAAGTGCAATCCGAGCCAGCCCAAGCGCAACGTTGAGTTTTGGGAGGCAAAGTTCCGTCGCAACGTCGAGCGCGACCGCGCTGCCGTGGCAGCACTCACTCAAATGGGCTGGACGCCCATAACCATCTGGGAATGCGAACTCAAAAAAGACCGTATCGACGCCACGATGGAAAAGGTCATCGAGCAGGTGCGGGCTGCAGAGCCGCAGCGCTAACAGCGAGCATCCACACGCTCCGCACGTCCGCGCCACATCCACGTCACAAACCTTAGAAAGTCCTTAAGCCCAAAACCTTTCAAGAGTGTTACTCGATACCTCTGACCTGCAGTTTCATCGTAACACCAAACCAGGTTAAGCCTTTCTTTAGCGCTTCTTTGAACGGTCCGCTGCATAATACTGCCAACGCACGGGACCTAGCAGCACACCCTGTGCGCAACCTTTTGGTGGACATCGAGGAGGCCGCATAAGCATGCATTCTTCCAATGACGCAACACAGCAGCCATCCCTAACACATGCAGACCTTTTCTCCTTCCCCCCGACACAGAGAAATGGCCTCCTCGACTCCCCCACCACAAAAGCAAAACGCTCAACCGACCAGAACCTCAACTTGCGAGCATCGTTCGAAAAGCTCCAAGCATCCCTAAACAAGGCGTTCCCCGAACAGGCAAGAGCAATCTAAGCCCATCGCGCTTTATACTGATGCCATGCGAAACATGGATCACATAGAATTGCACCGCGGAGGACGCGAGGAAGCGTTTCCCGAGACCGCCGATGACTGGCCCTATATTGCCGAACGCGCAGAATTCGCTCGCTATCCGGGCAATTCCGTCCCCTGGCACTGGCATTCCGAAGTTGAGCTTTTCTACATGGAGCAGGGAGCGATTGACTATCGAACGCGCGCGGCTCATGAGCACGTACGCTTTGAGGAAGGGTCCGCCGGCTTTATCAACGGCGGCGTTTTGCACAGCACGCTGCAATCACCCAATTCGGCACCAGCCATTCAAATGTTGCATATCTTTCAGCCGTCGATGCTCGGCGATCCCGCGGGACGCCTTCAAAAGCGCTATATCAATCCTTTACTGCAATGTCGAGGCGTCGATGTGCTCAAATGGTCGCCCACCAACCCCGACGATATGCCCTTTATCGATTTGCTAAAGAGTTCCTTTAACCACGACCTTCAACGGCCGCAGAACGAGATGGCGCTTCGGAATAGCTTGTCAGAGCTCTGGATTCAGATTTACGCCAAGGCCGAACCGCTCTTTTCCTCCGACAACGCCTCTTGGATGACCAACCGCGACGTACAGTTCAAGGCAATCCTGGACTATATCCGCGCGAACTATGCAGCCGCTATAGATGTGCCCCAGATGGCATCTGCAGCCGGCGTAAGCGAAAGAGAGTGTTACCGCATTATCGAAGCTTGCGCAGGAACGACCCCGGCGGCATATCTGCGCGCATACCGCGTAAACCGTGCTTGCGAACTTTTGACACACACCACGCGAACGGTCCAGACAGTCGCGCGCCAATGCGGCTTTGCGACAGCAAGCCATCTTGGCCAGGTATTTAAAGAACAAATGGGATGCACTCCTTCGAGCTATCGAGCAGCGAGGCAGAATCTCGATAGCACCAGGCAGAAATCCCGCTAGCCTTTCTTCTGTCACCGCATCAAACTTGCAGGCAAACAACAGAGAGGAGCAATCATATGAAGCACTTTGACCATATCGTATTTGACGTTGATGGGACATTGGCAGATACAGAAGAAAGCGTTCTATCATCGCTTGTCCAGATTGTCCAAGAAGAGACCGGCAAAACGCTCCCCCGACACGAGCTTGAATTTGCCCTCGGCATACCCGGCAAGGATGCCCTTGAGAAACTTGGAATCTACTCGCAGGCAACGTTGGATCGCTGGTGCCAAGTTGCCGCCAGCTTTAAAAGCACCATCAGCGTGTTTCCAGGTTTGCTTGAAGTCATCGCAACACTCGCCGATAGCGGCTGCAAACTTGGCATCGTCTCCTCACGTGCGCGCGACGAATACACAAAAGAAATTGCACCCCTTGGTTTCGATAAGTATTTTGAGCACATCATCCTTGTCGAAGACACAACCGAACATAAACCCGCACCCGCACCCATGCTCGAATATCTCCGGCGTACGGGCGCGAATCCTGGCAACGTCGTCTACGTTGGCGACACCGTCTACGACGAACAATGCGCAACTTCGGCAGGGGTCAGTTTTGCCAGAGCGGCATGGGGATCACACCAAGACATCCCAAACGCCACCTACAACCTCAAAACCCCCAACGACCTGCTAACCCTAACAACCAAGTAACCCCCGCGTCCCACCCTTTCAGCCCCAACGCCACAAGGGCGATTGAGCAGGACGGCTTGGGCGGGTCCCCGTACTTAGTTTCCAAAATCATTCCGCAGCGCGAAGGCTTCTTATTATTTTCAGACCTAACGCCACAAGGGCGACGACCTCGAGTAGGTCAACTTGGGAGGGATGAGGGCTTAGTTCCCCAATCTTTCCGCAGGGGGCAAAAAGCCTCGCCGCACGAAGTGCGCAGCGAGGCTTTTTGCATGCCCGAGGACGATTGGGGAACTAAGCCCTCATCCCTCCCCGGGATCTATTTTGAGTCGGAGTACCCTTGCTGTTACTCTGCTTTGCCCACAGAGTTGAGGTTGGTCATGCGGATCTTAACCAGCTCGGTGATCTCGCGCATGCCCTCCTTGGCCGGCTTCTTGGGATCGAAGCAGGCGGGGTTCTCGGCCATGTAGGCCATGAAGCCCTTGGTGTAGGCCTGACGCAGCTCGGTGGCGTAGTTAACCTTGCAGATGCCGTTCTTCACGGCCTCGGCAACCTGCTCATCGGGCACACCGGAGGTACCGTGCAGAACCAGCGGCACGTCGACGGCGTCGCGGATGGCCTTGACCACGGACTGCTCGATGTGCGGATCGCTCGTGTACACGCCGTGGCTGGTGCCAACGCCAATAGCGAGGGAGGTGCAGCCAGTGCGCTCGACGAACTCCTTGGCCTCGGCCGGATCGGTGTAGGGGCTCTCGCCCTCAACCGCGGGACCGTCGTCCTCCTTGCCGCCAACCTTGCCGAGCTCGGCCTCGACGGGCACGCCCATGGCGCGGCCAGCGTCGGCGACGGACTTGGTCAGGGCAATGTTGTCCTCGAAGGACTCGTGCGAACCGTCGATCATAACGGAGGTGTAGCCAGTGCGGAAAGCCTGCATGCAGCGGTCATAGCCATCGCCGTGATCGAGGTGCAGAGCGACGGGCACGGAAGCGCGCTCGGCGGCAGCCTTGACCATGCCGTAGAAGTAGTCCAGACCAGCGGTCTTGATGGTGCCCGGGGTGGTCTGCATGATGACGGGGGACTTGGTCTCCTCGGCAGCGGCCAGAACGGCCATAACAAACTCGAGGTTCTCGACGTTGAACGCGCCGACGGCGTAGTGGCCGGCCTGAGCGTCCTTGAGCATCTTTTCGGTGGTAACAAGTGCCATGAGCGTTTGCTCCTCTCCCTCGCCCGCATCTGGACATCGGGCGTAGTTGTTCACAAGGCGTTTTACCTTGTGTTTTGCTGCACTTATTGTATGAAATTCAGCGGCTTTGCACGTGCGAGATATTGAGCCCATGCAGGTCAATACAGCCGTTTTTGAAAAGTAAACGGAAGGAATTGGAGCCGAGTGGGCGTGTTCGATATTGAATTTTGGGCGTTCGAGGTCTTTCTTTTATAGAAAAAGTAAGTAATCGAAAGGCGTTTTCTTACTTAAAAAGAAAATGAACGAAAATAGACTCAACACAATTCCTGCAAATTTCAGACGATGATGGAGCGGGTATGGCCCATGCAACAACCCGAGCTTTCGCCGATGAGCGTCGTGCCGCCATTATGGAAATGCTCGAACATAACGCCTCGGTGCAGGTAGCAGAAATCGCCCAGACCTTTGGCGTGTCCTCCGTTACCGCCCGCGCCGACCTAGACGCGCTCGCCGAGTCCGGCAAGCTGCGCCGCACGCATGGCGGCGCCGTGTCGCTCCAGAAGCGACTGACCGTATCCACCCAGGATCGCCGCATCAACGTCAATGTCGCCGCCAAGCAGGCCATCGCACAAAGCGCCATCGAACTCGTCAATGACGGCGACACGCTGCTCGTCGACTCGGGCACCACAGCGCTCGAGTTTGTCCGGCTCCTCGACCAGCGCGATGGCATCACCGTCATCACGGCCGACATTACCATTGCCGATTACATCGACGAGAGCATGCCCTCAGTCGATGTCGTCATGCTGGGCGGGGCACTGCGCAAAGGTCATCGCTATCTGTACGGCCCACTTACCATGCAAGCGCTCCAAATGGTCCACGCCGACCTTGCCGTCATGTGCCCCGGCGCCTTTGTTCCCGGCTGCGGCTTTACGACCGACTTTCCGCAGATGGCCGAGACCAAAGCGGCTATGGTCGGTGCCGCTCGTCAAAGCGTGGCCCTCATGGACGCCAGCAAGGTCAACGGACGGGGCATGTACCGCTTTGCCGAGCTGACCGACGTCAACGCCATCGTGATGGACCGTGACCCCGATCACGCCGTCGCCATCTCAATCGCCGAGACCGTCGACAACGCCCGCCCAAATCTCGTCATCGCCGGCGCTTAAACAAAAACCACCACAAAGGTGCCTGTCCCCTTTGTGGTGGTTTGAGCGTTAAACGTGAACGTATCGCTACTTGGAGAGCTCGTCAGCGAGGGCCTCAATCTGGGCGCGCGATGCGTCGTTGAGCGAACCCAGGACGGTCACCTTGTTCTGCGTCAGCGTGATGTCTTTCATACCCTCGAGTTCCTTGGTCATAACCTTAGCGGCGGCAGGTGCCCAAGAACCGGCCTCGACGAGCGCCACGGTGCGGTTCTGGTAGGCATGCTCGGCGAGCGTGTGGATGAAGGTGCTCATAAACGGGAAGATCTCGCCCTGATAGGTGATGGAGGCGAGCACCAGACGGTCGTAGCGGAACGCATCCTCAACGGCCTCGGCCATGTCGTCGCGAGCTAGGTCAAAGACGGAAACCTTCTGGCCGCGAGCCTCGAGCGCAGATGCAAGCTCCTCGACGGCAGCCTTCAGGTGGCCGTAGACGCTCGCGTAGGCAATGGTGATGCCCTCGTCCTCGGGCTGATAGCTCGACCAGGTGTTGTAGGTGTCGAGGTAGTAGCCCAGGTTCTCGGTCAGCACGGGGCCATGAAGCGGGCAGATGATCTGGATGTCCAGGTCGGCGGCCTTCTTGAGCACGGCCTGCACAAACTTGCCGAACTTGCCCACGATGCCAAAGTAGTAACGGCGCGCCTCGCAGGCCCACCCTTCCGGATCCTCGATGTCGTTGGCGCCAAACTTGCCAAAGCCGTCGGCACTAAAGAGCACCTTGTCGGTAGCCTCGTAGGAGAAGAGTACCTCGGGCCAGTGAACGTTGGGGGCGCCGACAAAGGTCAGGCTGTGGCCACCCAGATCAAGCACGTCGCCCTCTTTGACAACCATCTTGCGCTCGGGGAAGTCGGTGCCAAAGTAGTTGACCATCATGCGGAAGGCGCCCATGCTTGCCACAATCTGCGCCTGGGGATAGCGCTCCATAAAGGCGGCGATGCCGGCGGAGTGATCGGGCTCCATGTGATGGATGACCAGGTAGTCGGGCGTGCGGCCGTCGAGTACGGTCTCGAGGTTGCCGAGCCACTCGTCGACAAATCCGCCATCGACCGAATCGGCGACAGCGATCTTCTCGCCCAAGATAACGTAGCTGTTGTATGCCATACCGTTCTCGGACACGTCGTACTGGCCCTCGAACAGGTCGATGTCATGATCGTCAACGCCAATGTAGCGGATATCCTTGGTGATCTCCATCAGGCAAAGCCTCCTAGATAGACAAATGAACCCGTCTATCATAGCACTCGCCTTCATAGTCACGGCTATCTGCCGGCATCCTTACCGATTGTTATTGATATGCAACGCCGAGCCGTTGACCTGCGAAAACTATGCGCGCGGCGCTGCCGTGGTGTGTCGAACGATGAGCTGACCGGGAATACGAATGGCGACGGTTTTGTCCGATGCCCCCGCCTTGGGAACTGCGCGCTCGAACACCTCGCGCCCGCGCTGATGCAGATCGAATCGAACGGTCGTGAGCTCGTTATGTGCGACAAAGTCGTCGAGCGAATCGTCGACGCCCACCACGCTCACATCCTCGGGCACGCGCAAGCCGCTATCGCGCAGCGCGGCAATGGCGCCGTTTGCCATCTGGTCGTTTGCCGCGTAAATCGCCGTCATGGTGCGGTCGTGCTCAGCCAAGTACCGAGCGGCCTCGTAGCCGCTGTTGGCAGACCAGTCGCCCTCGAGTGGCTCTACCGTCTCGATGTGTTTACGCTCGAGTGTATCTTGCCAACCGGCGCGACGAAATTGCTCGTCGACCGAGAACGACGGGCCGCCAATATAGCGAATCTGCTCGTGCCCCAGCTCAAACAGGTGATCCATAAGCAATAGCGAGCAGCCGTAATGGTCGGAATCGACCGTGGTCACGCGCGGATGCGCGTACATGGTAACGATGACCGTTCCAATGCCCGGCAACGGATCGAACGTCTCAAAATCGGGCGCCATGCGACTCATGCCGATGATGATACCGTCCACGGGCAGCGCGGCCATACGACGCGTGGCCTCGGCAAGCGAAAACTCCTCGGTCTTGGACATCTCGACCAGCGTGATGGCGCAGCCGTGCTCGCGGGCCGCGCTGGCAATGCCGTCGATCATCGTCAGGTTGCCAAACTTGGTGACATCGTTGACACACAGGCCGACCGAATGGTAACGACCATCGCGCAGCGAACGACCGGCATAACTCGGACGGAAGCCGAGCTCTTGCATAGCGGCTTGCACGCGCTGGCGCGTCTGCTCGTTGACGTTAGGAAGGCCGTTGGCAACGCGCGAGACCGTCTGCTGCGAAACACCGGCAGCACGGGCAACGTCGGCCATGGAAACCGGACGCGTACCTGTATCGTTGGAAGGGCGCCTTGCCACAAAATCACCTTCGCTCTTGCGGGATCTGAATAGCGTGAATGTTTGCCCGGGCAGAAACATGCCCCGCGCCGAGCCCGCTATCGTCGGACGCATGTTAACGTACTCTACTTTTTCTATCTGCATCTCTTCTGCTTTATAAGTCCATACGGCAATACCGTTCACGGCTGAATTTCTACCGATTACCAGATTCTCAAAAAGTGATAAGTGTTGTGTTATGAGTACGTTAACATAGCCCGTAACGTGCGGCATCGTAGATGCTGAGTTTATGCCGCTTCAGATTGTTAACGTACTCACTACGACGGAAAACTCGTCAGTCTGCGCCAAGGAAAGGACCCTCATGACCACCCCCGACGAAAAGACACTCGCCACGCTCACCAAGCTGTTTGAGGAGGAGTTTGGCCCCATCGGCGATCGCCAGGTGCTCTATGTGCACGCGCCCGGCCGTTCCGAGATCAGCGGCAACCACACCGATCACGAGGGCGGTCACGTTATCGCCGGCTCGCTCGATGTCGCCGTCGACGGCATCGCCGTGGCAACCGATTCCAACAAGGTCCGCGTCGCCGACGAGGGCTATCCTACGTTTGAGATCACGCTCGACACGCTGGATGTCCAGGAGTCCGAGAAGGGCACGTCCGCAAGCCTCGTGCGCGGTATGGCCCACGAAATCGCTGCTCTGGGCGTTGAGCCCCAGGGCTTCGACTTTGCCTTTACCTGCTCCGTCCCCTCGGGCGGCGGCCTTTCCAGCTCTGCCGCCGTCGAGGCCGCGTACGGCCGTGCCATGGAGACGCTCTGGGGCGCGCCCGCCATTGAGCCCGTCACGCTCGCTCAGATGAGCCAGCGAACCGAGAACAACTACTACGGCAAGCCCTGCGGTCTTATGGACCAAGCCGCCGTGTGCCTGGGCGGCCTCGCCTACATGGACTTTGAGGACCAGGCTCAGCCTAAGACCCAGAAGCTCGAGCTCAACTTTGAGGATCACGGCTATGCGCTCGTGCTCGTTAAGGTCGGCGCCGACCACGTGGCAGCTACCGACGACTACGCCGCCGTTCCGCGCGAGATGCAGGACGTCGCCGCCGAGTTTGGCAAGGCACGCCTGTGCGAGGTCGACGTTGCCGACTTTGACGCCAAGCTCCCCGAGCTGCGCGCCAAGCTGGGCGACCGCGCTTGCCTGCGCGCCGTTCACTACTGGTACGAGAACGGCCTGGTCGACAAGCGCTGGGCAGCCCTGAACGCTGGCGACATTGACCAGTTCCTGGTCCTGACGCGCGAGTCCGGCGCCAGCTCTGCCATGTACCTGCAGAATGTTGTTGCCAAGCTGGGTTCCGAGCAGCCTTCCATGTATGCCCTGGCGCTGGCCGAGCACGTGCTCGACGGCCGCGGCGCCGTTCGCATTCACGGTGGCGGCTTTGGTGGCACCATCCAGGCCTTCGTGCCGCTCGATCTGGTCGACACCTTCATTGCCAAGATGAACGGCTGGCTGGGCGAGGGCTCTGCCCGTCACTACGCCATCTCTGACAAGGGGGCTTACGCGGCATGGCTGTAATGACTGACGTGCGCGAAGCGGCGCAGAACCTGATCGAGTACGCCATTCATCGATCGATGATCGGCCAGGACGATCGCATCTGGGCATACAACACCATTCTGGAGTGCATCGGCGCTACGGGCCCCGCGCTCGATATGGCCTGGGCGCTCCAGGTTGAGAAACTCTCGCTCTTGCACCCCAATACCCTGCCCGACTTTGATCTTGAAGGCACGCTTGCCGCGCTTTCCGAGGCCGCCGTTGCCAATGGTGCTGTCGAGGATACGGCGTCGGGCCGCGACCGCATCGCCATGCGCATCATGGGCGCGCTCATGCCGAGGCCTTCGGTTGTAAACGAAGAGTTCAACGGACGTATGGGCGTCAACGAGCCCCGTGCCGCGACCGACTGGTTCTACGGCCTGTGCTGCGACGCCGGCTACGTGCGCCGCGCCGCCATCGCGCGCAACATCAAATGGAGCACCCCCACCAACTGGGGCGATCTTGAGATCACCATCAACCTGTCCAAGCCCGAGAAGGACCCGCGCGATATCGCCGCGGCAGGTGCCGCCAAGAACACGGGCGAGAAGTATCCCGCCTGCCAGCTCTGCATCGAAAACGAGGGCTATCCCGGACGCTCCGCCGCAGCCGACGGCGGCGCTCACCCCGCTCGCCAGAATCTGCGCATTATCCCCATTGAGCTCAACGGCGAGCGCTGGGGCTTCCAGTACAGCCCGTACGCGTACTTTAACGAGCACTGCATTGCCATGAGCTCCGAGCATCGCCCGATGCACGTCGACCGCAAGGGGCTGACGTGTCTGCTCGACTTTGTGGACCTGTTCCCGCACTACTTCATCGGCTCCAATGCCGACCTGCCCATCGTGGGCGGCTCAATTCTGTCGCACGACCACTTCCAGGGTGGCGCGCACGAGTTCCCCATGATGCATGCCACCGAAGTCTCGCAGTTTAGCGTGCCCGGCTTTGACCAGGTCAGCGGCACCGTGCTGCAGTGGCCGCTTTCGGTGCTGCGCCTGCGCTCGCACGACCGCGGCGCGCTGCTCGATGCCGCCGAGAAAATTATCCTGGCATGGCGCGAGTGGACCGATGAGTCGGTTGGCGTCATCGCGCACACAGCCGATGGCATGGCGCACAACACCGTGACACCCGTCATCCGCCGCGTCGACTCCCGCGGCAATGCCGGCGGCGAGATCTACGAGGCCTACCTGGCGCTTCGCTGCAACATCACGACCGACGAGCATCCGCTGGGCGTCTTCCACCCGCATGCCGAGTATCACCACATTAAGAAGGAGAACATCGGCCTGATCGAGGTCATGGGCCTGGCTATTTTGCCACCGCGCTTGGTTCCCGAGCTCGGCGCTGTCCGCGAGCACCTGCTGGCGGCCAAAGCCGATGCCAGCTACGACCTTGCCAGCGCGCTCGAGGGCGACGACCTTTGCCGCAGCCACGCTGCATGGGCCGAGGATGTCTATGCCCGCCGCGCCGACGAGCTTACGGCGGACAACGCCATCGATATCCTGCACGAGGAGGTCGGCGTGGTGTTTGGCCACGTGCTCGACAACGCCGGCGTCTTTAAGTGGGACGAAGCCGGCCGCGCCGCCCAACAGCACTTTTTCGACTCGCTGTAATGATCCCTTGGGGACGGAGGAAAACGGATCATTTCGTCTTCAAGACAACGGCGCCCGCCGGCAACATCGCCGGCGGGCGCCGTTTTTGAGTGTTCGGTGTCGCGACTCCTAGAGTTCAGTCACGACAACGCTGTTGTAGACCTCGTCCCAGCGATCCATGACCAGGTGGCCGGTCTTGGGATCCATGGCGTTGAGCTTACCGCAGGTATTGGCGGTCTTGAGCACCGTGACGTCGTCGGCACCAGCAGCAATGGCATGCGCAAAACCGGCGATGGTCGAGTCGCCGGAACCCGTTGCGTTCACAGCCGCAATCGTGGGCGTCTTGGCGCGGAACGCGCGACCCTCATGGAAGCCCACCGAACCGGCAGCGCCCATCGAAACGACAACCCAGGGAATACCGGCAAAACGGCCATCGGCAGCAAGCGCCTTGCGCAGGGCATCGACATCATCGGTCGTAAAGGACGTGCCCAGCAGGCCGTTAATCTCGGTCAGGTTGGGTTTTACGAGCTCAGGCTTAGCGTCGGACTCCAGCGCAGCCTCCAGCGATGCACCCGAGGTGTCGAGCAGCACCTTGGCGCCCGCCTCCTCGGCGATCTTGACGAGCTCGGCATAGTAGCCGGCATCGACGCCACGCGGCAGCGAGCCCGAAAGCGTCACGACGTCCGCCTTCGCTGCAAGCTCGGCGAACTTGGCCGTAAAGGCCTCGAGCTCGGCCGGGGCGATTTGCGGGCCGCTCTCCAGCAGCTCGGTCTGATTACCCTCGTGCAGAATATTCAGGCAAATGCGCGTCTCACCGGCGATGGGCACAAAGTCGTTCTTGACGCCGTCGGCATCCATAAGCTCGGCCATATAGGCACCCATGTGGCCGCCAAGCAGACCAGTCGCGAGCACGTCGTCTCCCAGTTGCAGCAGCACGCGGCTCACGTTGAGGCCCTTGCCGCCAGCGGTCTTTTCGGGCGTCACACGGTTAACGTCGTCAATGACCAGCTTGTCGAGCTGATAGCGCGTATCAATCGACGGGTTCATGGTAACGGTCAGAATCATATTGAACTCCTGTTCCGGGGCGGCATGACCCGCCCCAAACATACGATAGCTCGTTAAAGGATCTCGATCTCAAAGCCGCGGGTAACGGTCTCCCCCGGCTTGGCCACCAGGCAGCCACGCTTGTGCTCCAGAATATCGTCCTCGTCGGAGCAGGTGGACAGGCCGCCCCACGGTTCCACGGCCACAAAGTCGCCCTCGGGCTTGCTCCACACAATCAGGTACGGCATATCGGGGAACGTCAGGCGCACGCCCTTGTCCTCGGTCTTCTTGGTCAGCGTAACCACGCGGCTCTCGAGCACGTCGAAGATGGTCTCCGCGAAGTCGAAGAGTTCGTGGGTCAGCGGCAGGTTCTGGCCGATCATGGGGTTCTTGCTGCGATGCTCAACATCAATCAGGCCCGTCGAGGGAACGGCAGTACAGAGCTCGGCGGCCTCGCGTTGCTCAAAACGGAGCTCGTAGTCGTCATAGGACTCACCCTCGTCAAGCGGGCACTTAAAGCCAGGGTGACCGCCCACAAAGAACGGCATGTCCTCGGTGCCCTCATTGGTCACCTCGTACGACACGGCCACCTTTGCCGCATCGATCGTGTAACGAGCAACGATCTTAAACGGATACGGGTACTGCTCGAGCAGCTCGGCATGGTCGGCAGAGCTTAGGCTCAGTGCAACCATGTTGTCGCTCTGTTCCTCGAGCTTCCACTCCTGTTTGCGCGCAAAGCCGTGGCGGGCGAGCCTAACCTCGCGGCCGCCCATGGTCATTGCGTGACCGTCGCGAAGGCCGCCGCAGATCGGGAAACAAATGGGTGCCTGGCCCGACCAGACCGCCGGGTCACCCTGCCACAGGTACTCACGGCCGTTGGCCGCAATAGAAGTGAACGATCCGCCAGCCGTGCTCAGTGCTACGCGGATAGAACCGTTATCAAGAACAAACTCCATAGGAGCCTTCCCTTTCTTACGACAGCCCGCCAAGTCAGTGGGGCTGATAGAAAACCGGCCCGCGCCCCCTCACAGAAACGCGAGCCGTCAATTGAAAAGCTGCAGAATGCCGGGGGCCGCCAAAACGAAGCACTCAAGCCAAGCAAGCAAACGTGTTATCGGAGCAGCTAGCCGTACCAGAACGCTTCGCAACAACAGCGGTAACCCCACAGGTCACTCAGACATCAGCGAGAAGCCAGCTGGCGAGGCAAGGTGCCGTGAAGCGAGACGGCATTGACCTTCTGGTCATGCCGTCGAAGCTGAGCGGCAGATTGCCCGCCAGATGGCTTCGCAGCGTCAACCGGTCCGGCGTTTGTTAAAACGCCGGAACCCCTTAGTCGTGGTATTCGCCGCGGTCCCACTTCTCGAGGAACTCGTCAAAGAAGTGCGGGTCAGCCTGAGCCTCGGCGTCGGCCTTATTGCAGGCGTCGATCTTGGCGATCAGGGCATCGTGCTCGGGGGTCTTCTCGTAGGGCTCCTCCAGGAAGGCAAGCATAATGTCGGCCATCAGGAACTCGCCGGTAATCTTGCCGCCAAAGCCCACGATGTTGGCGTTAAGCTCGCGACGGGCATACAGGGCAGAGGTCATGTCGCGGACCAGGGCGCAGCGGGCGCCGGGAACCTTGTTGACGGCGTTGGTGATGCCGATGCCGGTGCCGCACAGGGCCACGCCAAAGTCGGCCTTACCGCTGGCAACAGCCTCGCCCACGGCCTTGCCGTAGATGGGATAGTGCGTACGGGTGTGGCTGTAGGTGCCGCAGTCGAGCACCTTGTATCCAGCCTGCTCCAGGCGGTCGGCCAGATAGATCTTCTCGTCCGTAACGATATGGTCGCAACCGATTGCGATGGTCTTCTTCATCAGAACGTCCTTTCGTCTGAATTCACAAGTTGAGGTAGAAGTTCGAGTTCTCGGTGGCTCTCGTTAGGCCATCTTGTTGAGCATGTCGACACGGATCTGGTGACGGCCGCCGGCGTACTGGGCGCGCAGGAACTCGCGGGCGATCTTCTTGGCGACCTCGGTGCCCACAACGCCCGGGCCCATGGTGACCATGCGCGAGCCGTTGTGCTCGCGGGTCATGTAAGCGGAACGCTCGTCGGAAATGTTGGCGACGACCATGCCCTTGATCTTGACAGCGGCCATATAGGAGCCGACGCCGTACTTATCGAATGCGAAGCCCTGGGAATCCTTGTGCTCCAGCAGGTCCTTGGCAACGGCGGTCGCGGAATCGACAAAGTCCGCGGCAGGGGTCTCGGAATAGTCGACGACCTCGTGACCGTCGGCGATGAGCATCTCCTTGATGGACTCCTTCATCGACATACCGTCGGCATCGGAAGCGATTACAACCCTCATGACATCCTCCTTGAGAGATACGCAGGTGCGTAGTTTCTGTTTGGAAGTGTTGAATCGCGTTCAGGTCCGGGCATCTGAATGTGCGGTTCTTCACTGTTCATGTTTATTTGAACACATTCGAACATTAACTGCAACAACTATTTGTTTATCTTTGTTCTTTTTTGAACAAATACCATTCACGGATGATTGCTGACCGTTTGGGTCTGGCGCGGACGTAGCGACCATGTGTTCAGCAAACAAAAGGGCGGCCGAGAACGTGTCTCGGCCGCCCTTCTTACGGTTGATCTTCCAAAGTTCGCTTTGCCGCCTACTCAGACTGCCCACTCTTCTTGGCATGTTTGGACGGAGCGCTCAGAAAACGGCCCGTCAAATAGTTCGCCGGGCCAGAGATATCGATCCCCAGTAGCGTGTGTCCCAGCCACAGAAACGCCGCGAGCACCAGCAGCGGGATAACGCACGAGGTCACGATCATCACGATGACGCCTTCGATGAGGTCGGTCACCTGCTGCACGATCTTGTCGGTCATCTGCTTGGCACCGCTGGTCACCGACGTGACCAAGCTCGAGGCCCCGTCAGTCAACTGCTCGAGCACGTTTTTGGACTCTGTAGACTCGGTCTTTTTCTTGCTTGCTTTGGAGCTGTCGCTATCTGCCGCACTCGCAGCGTCGGCCGCCTTTTGCTCGGCCGCCTCGATGCTCACTCGATACGTTTCGTCGACCTTTTGCGACACCCATACACTTGCAGGCACCAAGGCCATTCCGATCATGGCGACCACCAGCACGCGAGTCGCCACGCGGTGCAGGACAGCGCTCGTGCTCCAGCGCCCGTGAATGCCGAGCGACACCGCAAAGAGCACCAACGCAAACGGGATCAGGATGCCCAGGCCAACCGACCACAAAATGGTCAGCAGGTATTTCTCGAGGTAGAGCACGGCAAGCACGATGCCCAAGTTACCCGAAAGCTGTGCGAGCTGCTCGGCAACCGGCGTTCCCGTATCGCCCGGCAGCGCAGTGATACCCGCAGATAGGGCGACGCACGAGGTCGTGAGCGCCAAAACATTGCCCTTCTTTTGATCGATGACCTCGATGGTGGAGTCCCAAGTCTTGGTATCGGCGAAATGCGGACGAGCTACAAAGCCCGACAGCAGCGCCAGTACCACGAGCGCAACGATAAAGCCAATCTGCAGCTTTTTGTTTGCGCACACGACATCGGACAGGCTGGGCTGCAGCTCGGTTACCGTCGTGTGCTCGGTTATCTGGACAGGACGCCCATGAGCCATCTCATGCGCATCTCTCTTTTGAATCGATCCGTTGTCCGGCATTTGGATACCTCCTCATTCCGGCCTGTATTGCGGATGGAAGTATACCCACCCAGTAAAAAACCGAACGGGAGGACAACGGTGCGCACCAAGGCTGTCCCCAATGACCAATCATTTAAGAACGCCCCCAATGACTATCTCGGGATGAGTTGCGGTGGAATAGGGATTGTTTTGTGCCCGCCAGCCCCTATTCAGTCCCTATTCCACCGCAACTTGGAGGAGGACAGAAAAACCCTGCCGCGGGTAGCGGCAAGGTTTTTGGAAGGGGACTTGGTTGTGCGGGCTCGTTAGGCGAGCTTAGCTTCGAGTGCGGCGATGCGCTTATAGGCATCGATGGTAAAGCGGGTCTGCTTCTCCAGGATCATGGTGGTCATGAGAGTATCCTGAGCATGGGCCATGATGAAGGTCATCTCCATCTCGCCGCCGCCAGCCTCCTGCGAAAGCAGCTTGGTCTGCGTGTCGTGAGCGCCGATGAGTGCATCGCTCGCATCCTTGTGCAGCTGCTCGGCCTTCTCAAAATCGCCCTCGCGAGCAGCATCGAGCGCTGCAAGCAGATCGGTCTGGGCGTCGCCCGCGTATGCGACAATCTCGAATCCAACCATCGAGATTTCTTCTTTGGTTGCCATATTGCGTTCCTTTCACATATGAACCAACGGAGAGCATCGCGTCCGGGCATACGCGCTGCGCTGTGTATGGCAGGAACATTAACATTCAAACAAAAAAGAACAGCGCAAAACGTAATTTCGAGCTGTGAACGGTTGCTTTTCACCCGTGAACGGTTTTTAAACCAATCTGAACATTCTCGAACATAATTAGCGGCAACCCAAACAGGTCCGTACCCTAGCGTACATCGCGCACCGTATCGCCCTCGACGAGCACACCCGGAAACAGCATGTGCTCCACACCGGGTGCAGCGCCCTCGGCGCCGGCAATCTTGTCGACCGCCCACATGCCGACGCGCTTGTTGTCAAAGCGCACCGTAGTCAGGCGACGATCGGGCACGATATCGCCCAAACTATCGTCAACACCCACCACGCTTACGTCCTGGGGCACGTGCTTCCCGCGCGACTCGAGCCCTCGAATGCAGCCGTAGGCCATGGCATCGTTGGAAGCATAAATGGCTGTGCAGTTCGGATCGTCCGCAAGCACCTGGCCGGCGGCATAGCCGCTCTGTGCCGTCCAATCGCCACGGACGAGTCGCGGCGGCTCAATACCATGCGCGCGCAATGTCTCACGCCAGCCCTCCTCGCGCTGCATGCCCGAAAGCGAGCGCTCGGGGCACGAGATAAAGTGCACAGTCTTGTGCCCCTGCCCCAGCAAGTACTCGACGACCTGACGCGAGCAATCGAACTGGTCGTTATCGACCGTCGAGCACAGCGGGTGCTCCAGCATGGTAACGAGCACCGTCTGCATACCGGGCAGCGGCTCAAAGGTGCCAAAGTCCGCCGGCATGCGGTTCATGATCACGACCACGCCATCCACTGGCAGCGCGCTCATGCGCGACGATGCACTCTCGAGGGTATAGGGGTGTCCATCTACTTTAGTAAGGGTGATGGCATAGCCGTGTTTGTCGGCGGCGGCGGCAAAGCCCTCCATACGGTCGAGGTTGCCGGTACCGGTAATGTTGAACATGGCGACGCCGACCGTCTTGAACTTGCCGCGGCGCAGCGACCGGCCGGCGAAGTTTGGACGATAGCCGAGTTCGCGCATGGCGGCGCGCACGCGCTCCTTGGTCTCGGGGCGCACGCTGGGCGAATCGTGCACGGTGCGCGAGACCGTCTGCTCCGAGACGCCCGCGAGGCGCGCCACATCTTTGACGGATACCGATTTTTTAACAGCGGCCATAGGTCGATCTTTCTATGTCAACGATGCCATTGACGGCATCCTGCGCAGTCATTTTAAACGTCTTCAAGTATATCCAACGCCTCCCCCTCAATACGCTCACCACCCAAAACCTACCGTTCACCGACAATCCCGCTTCCACGAACGGCTTTTGTCGCCCAAATGTTAACGTTGCCATTGTGCAAACACAGAGCCACCGGGCGGCTCAATCGTTTACCCGCAAGGAATCGACGGTCTACAGGCACAGGGGCCACCGATTCACATCTTTTTTTGTGTCGCAAAATGGCAACGTCAACATTTTGGCAACCAGACGTCAAAAGCTACCATCGTTGCTAACCCACCGACTCTTAGGAGCTTTGCATGGAGCAACTCATCGCCACCATCGAAAAAGGCCAGCCCTTTTTCAACGCGATCGCCCGCAACAAGTACCTCAAGGCGATTCGCGACGGCTTTATCTCCGTCATCCCCATCATCATCTTCTCGTCCATCTTCTGCCTGGTAGCCTCGGTCCCCAACATCTGGGGTTTCTACTGGCCCGATGACATCAACAACGCCCTGTGGAAGTGCTACAACTACTCCATGGGCATCCTGGCTATCGCCTGTGCCGCCACCACGGCCAAGCACTTCGCCGACGCCCAGAACCGCGACCTGCCCAAGAACAACCAGATCAACTTTATCTCGTGCATGTGCGCGGCCATCATCGGCTTCTTGCTCCTTTCGAGCGACACCATCGCCACAGACGCCGCCAGCGGCTTCAACACCACCTACCTTGGTTCCAAAGGCCTGCTGACCGCCTTTATCGCTGCGTTTGTGACCGGCATCATCTACAAGTTCTTCATTAAGCGCAACATCACTGTCAAGATGCCCGAGCAGGTTCCGCCCAACATCTCGCAGACCTTTAAGGACATCATCCCCTTCTCCGTCTGCATCACCGTCTTTTGGGTCTTTGACATCGTCTTCCGCGCTGCCTTTGGCTTCTGCTTTGCCCAGGGCGTCATCCAGGTGTTCCAGCCCCTGTTCACCGCCGCCGACGGCTACATCGGTCTCGCTGTGATCTACGGTGCCATGAGCCTCTTCTGGTTTGTCGGCGTCCACGGTCCCTCGATCGTCGAGCCTGCCATCGCCGCCGCTCTCGTTGCCAACATGACCGACAACCTGGCTGCGTTCCAGGCCGGCGAGCACGCCACCGCCGTCCTGACGCAGGGCGCCCAGTACTTCGTCGTCTGCATGGGCGGTACCGGCGCCACGCTCGTCCTGGTCTTTATGTTCTGCTTCCTGGCCAAGTCCCAGGAGATGCGCGCCGTCGGTAAGGCCGCCATCGTCCCGGTCTGCTTTGCCGTCAACGAGCCGCTGCTGTTCGCCGCACCTATCGTGCTCAATCCCGTTTTCTTTGTCCCGTTTGTCTTTGCCCCGATCGCCAACATCTGGATCCTCAAGATCTTTATCGACTTCTTGGGCATGAACGGCTTTATGTACACCCTGCCTTGGACCGTCCCCGGCCCCATCGGCACCATCATGGGTCTGGGCTTCCAGCCGCTCGCCTTTGTGATGCTCGCCCTTATCCTGGTCGTCGACTTTGCTCTGTACTACCCGTTCTTCCGTGCCTACGACGCCCAGAAGTGCGCCGAGGAGGCCGAGATCTCCCAGGAGGAGCTCGCCGCCAAGAACGCCGAGAAGGCCGCCAAGCTCAACGATGCCTTCCAGGGCAAGGCCGATGCCAAGAGCGTTGCCGCCGGCGCTGCTGCCGAGGCCGTGAAGTCCGACTCCGCTCCCGCTGCTGCCGCCACCGAGGCTACGGCCGCCAGCGACCTCAACGGCAAGCGCGTACTCGTGCTCTGCCAGGGCGGCGGCACCTCGGGCCTGCTCGCCAACGCGCTGGCCAAGGCCGCCAAGGAGCGCGGCATCGATCTTGAGACCGCTGCCGATGCCTATGGCAACCACGTGGACATGCTTCCCGACTTTGACCTGGTCGTCCTGGCTCCGCAGGCTGCCAGCTACCTGGCCGACCTGCAGAAGGACTGCGAGCGTGTGGGCAACAAGTGCGTCGCCTGCCGTGGTAAGCAGTACATCGAGCTCTCCCAGAACGGCGACAAGTCTCTCGCCTTCGTAAGCGAGCAGCTATCGAAGTAAGTAACGCTCAGGGCCAGCCGACCATCCAAGACCGGCTGGCCCTTCGATTTAGACGATTGGATATTTCATCATGTCCGTTAACCCTGCTAGCGTCACCAACCCGCCCGCGCAGTTTCCCGAGGACTTTGTCTTTGGCGGCGCCACTGCTGCCTACCAGGTAGAGGGCGAGACCCGTACCCACGGTAAGGGCAAGGTTGCCTGGGACGACTTTCTGGAAGCCCAAGGCCGTTTCTCCCCCGACCCCGCTTCGGACTTCTACAACCAGTACCCTGTCGACTTGGAGCTGTGCGAGGAGTTCGGTATCAACGGCATTCGCCTCTCCATTGCCTGGAGCCGCATCTTCCCCAACGGCACCGGCGAAATCAACCCCGAGGGCGTCCAGTTCTACCACGATCTCTTCGCCGAGTGCCATAAGCACCATGTTGAGCCGTTCGTCACGCTGCATCACTTTGACACGCCGCTTCCCCTCTTTGAGAAGGGCGACTTCCTCAACCGCGAGACCATCGATGCCTTTGTGGACTTTGCCACCTTCTGCTTTAAGGAGTACGCCGACCAGGTGACCTACTGGTTCACCTTTAACGAGATCTGGGCCGACGCCTCCAACACCTACATCGAGGGCACCTTCCCCGGCGGCGTCAAAGCTCATCTGGCCGAGGCCTTCCAGTGCGAGCACAACATGATGCTCGCCCACGCCAAGGCCGTGCTGGCCTTCCACAACGGCGGTTTTAGGGGCAAGATCGGCGTCATTCAATCGCTGGAGTTTAAGTATCCGCTCAACGAGAACGACCCCGCCGACATCAAGGCCGCCAATAACGAGCACGTGCTGCAGAACCAGTTCTTGCTCGACGCCACCTTCCGCGGGGACTATGCTCCCGACACCCTCGAGTGCGCCAACCGCCTGGCTGCCGTCTCGGGCGGCACCATCGAGATCCTGGACGAGGACCTCGAGATTATGCGCGAGGCAGCGCTCTACAACGACTACCTGGGCGTTAACAACTACCAGTGCCGCTTCCTCAAGGCTTACGATGGCGAGAACGACCTGCACCACAACGGTACGGGCGAGAAGGGCACCGGCCGCTGGCGCGTCAAGGGCATTGGCGAGCATGTGAACAAGCCCGGCATCCCCACCACCGACTGGGACTGGATCATCTATCCCGAGGGTCTGTTCGATCTGCTCGTCTACATTAAGCAGCGCTACCCCAACTACAAGCAGATCTTCATCACCGAGAACGGTATGGGCTACAAGGACCCCTACAAGGACGGTTTTGTGGACGATCAGCCGCGCATCGACTACATCGAGCAGCACCTGCGCTGGCTGCTCAAGGCCATGGAAGTGGGCGTCAACGTGGGCGGCTACTTCCTGTGGAGCCTGCAGGACCAGTTCTCCTGGACCAACGGCTACAACAAGCGCTATGGCTTCTTCTACGTAGACTTTAAGACCCAAAAGCGCACGCCCAAGGCGAGCGCCTACTGGTACAAGCACGTGGCGCAGACCCGTCGTCTGGACTAGTGGCTTGCGACGAGCGGCATTGCCCCACTCACATAACTTGTCCTCATTTCTCAGCCGGGGGCGGCACGTCACACGACGCGCCGCCCCCGGCCTTTTTTGTTTTTGAGCGAGTCAGAATCCGTTTGTCTCGATCTGTAACATCTAGCCGGCGTTTTTGCTCCCAGCCGTTACAGATTTAGACAAACGAACCAGTCAATCCCCTCAATCTCGATCTGTAACACCTAGCCGAGTTTTTCGGTCCCAACTGTTACAGATCGAGACAAACGGAATAAGCCGAGCCGAAAGATCTCAATCTGTAACATCTAGCAGGGATTTTCGGCCCTACCTGTTACAGATCGAGACAAACGTTCGAACCAATCCAAACAATCTCAATCTGTAACGTTTGGCCGAGTTTTTCGGTCCCAACCGTTACTGATTGAGACAATTAGATAGTCAAATCCGCGCTTTCCAGGCAGCTATGAAGCACGGCTCTTTCCTTGCTTTCAGTATCACGAACATATTTTCGGTATCATTTAATGTTATAATGATACCGAAAATATGTTCGTGATACTGAACGGAGCAGCATGCGCCAGTTTGATTACGCCACAGTCCCAGCGGAACTCGAGGCAACTCCAATCACCAACCTTCTCCTCTCGATACGCGAGCATAAAGGCCGTCAGCTTGTTCTGGGTCAAGTCAGACCCGAGCTTCTATCGTCCCTTATGGAGGAAGCTAAGATCCAAAGCACCCAATCATCCAACGGACTTGAAGGAATTGTTACCACCCAAAAAAGACTCAAAGCAATCATGGCGTATTCCGCCAAGCCAAGCTCCCGCGCAGAGGAAGAAATCGCTGGATACCGAGATGCGCTGTCGCTTATTCACGAGCAGCACGATTTCATTCCCGTAACGCCATCGGTCATTTTGCAGTTGCATCGTGACCTCATGGCACACACAGCAATCTCGTATGGGGGCCATTGGAAAGATAGCGATAACGAAATCATCTCCATCGACGATCAAGGCAATCGATTTGTGCGCTTTAGGCCGCCTTCGGCCCTGGCAACCCCCGGACTTATCGAAGAAGCCTGTCGGTCCCTCAATGATGCCTTATCTCGTCAAGTTTGCGACCCCCTCCTTATATCATTGCGCTTCATCTTCGATTTTGTCAGCATTCATCCCTTCAACGATGGCAATGGCAGGATGAGCCGGCTCCTTACAACGCTGCTACTCGAAAAGACTGGATACGACGTTGCGCGTTACATCAGCATCGAACGTCTCATTGAAGACAATAAAGCGCTTTATTACAACGCCCTCGCCGCAAGCTCCACTGGATGGAATGAAAATCAAAACACCGAAGTGCCCTTTATCCGTTTTATGCTCGGAACCATCCTGGCGGCCTACCGACAGCTCGAGCAGCACACCCAGATTGAATCTGGCACTCACCCCATGTCGAAGCAAGCACGTATAGCTGCTCTATTTCAGCAGAGACCCGGCGTCATCAAGAAATCCGACATCCAGTCCAACTGCCCCGATATCAGCGAGATAACCGTTAAACGAACCCTCAGTCAGCTTGTTGGTTGCAGCGCAATCGAGAAAACAGGAGCGGGTCGTTCGACGGGCTACATACTCAAAGACGTCCACGCCCTGGAATTATTCTTGCAATCCGCAATACCCGACGGCAGGTCAGAAATTACAAAAAAGTCCCCAAAGGACAAACTCCTTGAACGCATAAACCGCGCGGAAGATGAAAGCAAAGACGAACTCTACGAAGACTACGGTTCATTCTCAAGGAATATCAAAGCGAAATACGAAGTCTAGCCATACCTCAGAATGGCCTCACCCTTGTTGCCCAAAACTATTTGCGAGTCATTTTCCGCGTCATTGTAAAACGATAATCCCCGCGCCGGCAGAGGGCAGACGTATCGCCTGCAGCGTTAACTAGCAGATGACCTGCGTGTGCTCCTCGATGGCGGCGCGATCTCCATCAGCAATACCCGGTTCGCACACCACGGCGTCCAAATTGTCCAGGCGGCAGAAGGTGTAGAAGTCGCGTTTGCCGATCTTGCTGGAGTCGGCGATCAGATAGCGCGAGTCTGCCTTGCTAAAAGCGAGCTGCTGGATACGGCCCTCGTCCATGTTGGACGTAGACACGTCACCGTCCAAGATGCCGTTGGCGCCGATAAACGCCGCATCGATGCCCAGCGCGCGCAGGGTATCCTCGGCCGTTGGTCCCACAAAAGCGGCGGTGCGGCGACGGTACATACCGCCCACGAGGCACAGCTCGCAGTCTTCGCGCGCCTCGAGCAGGTTAAACACCGAAAGCGAATTGGTCACAATGCGCAGGCGAAACGTCGGCAGCATCGAGGCCATCTGCTCAACCGTGGTGCCCGTGCCCAAAAAGATGGTCGAGCCCTCCTCGATAAGCTCCACAGCACGGCGCGCAATCTGCAGCTTTTCCTCGGCATGCTTAGTGCGCTTTTCGCTGTGCGAATACTCATGGCGCAACATAGCGTGCGGACGGCCCTGTGCACTGCGGGCTCCGCCGTGCACGCGCTCGATCTCGCCTAGGCTCGCAAGTTCTTCGAGGTCGCGGCGAATCGTCATGTCCGAAACGCCCAACGCATCCGAAATCTCTTTGACCGAGACCGTGCCCTGCTCCTCGAGCAGCTGACGAACCTTATCCTGTCGCTCTGCCTTAATCACGATGAATCCTCGCCGTTCTTTGCGCGCATATCATTCAAACAGTAACGAACAAATTGTATCAGACTCGTACGCGTCAAAAATGAACGCCCGCACAGCTCCAATCATCACTTTTTTGAGAAAAATACCCCCAGCTTTAGTGGGGTGTAGTGATAATCTCGCCTGTTCGCGCTACAGTTTGTCGGAAATACCTCGATGTTAGGAACCAAATGATCACTTCCGAGCTTTTCGGCACCGCGCCGTGCGGTACCCCCGTTCATCGTTACACCCTCGACGGGCCCGAGATCTGCGTTCGCATTATGGACTATGGCGCCACGGTGCTTGGTATCGATGTGCCCGACATTCCCGGCAACGTGCGCGATGTGGTGCTGGGCTTCGATAAGCTCGAGGATTACTTTGACAACCCCGCCTGCTTTGGTGCGACCATCGGCCCTGTGGCAAACCGCACCGCTGGCGCCACGATCGCCATCGACGGCACGGACTGGCATATGCCCGCCAACGAGGGCGCCAACAACCTGCACAGCGACCTTGAGCACGGCCTGCACAAACGTGTGTGGGATGTTGAGCTCGACGAGGTCCATAACGCCGTGCGCATGACCACCTCGCTTAAGGATGGCGAGCTGGGCCTGCCCGGCAACCGAACCTTTACGGCCGTGTTTACCGTTACGCGCACCGGCGTCTTCCGCATCGATTATGGCTGCGAGAGCGACCGCGCCACCTACGTGTCCATGACCAACCACACGTACTTTAACCTTGCAGGCCATAACGCCGGCATGGACTGCGAACATTTCTTTGTCGCCAACGCCGCCCACTACCTGCCCATTAACGAGCAGAACATCCCCACCGGCGAGATCGCTCCGGTCGAGGGAACACCGTTTGACTTTCGCGAGCTTCGCCCCGTCGCACCCGGCATGGAGGCCGACGACCCGCAGATCAAGCAGGCCCGTGGCTACGATCACTGCCTGTGCATCGATGGCTATCAGTACGGCCGCAACCTGCGCCGCGCGATGCACGTCGAGGAGATGTGGACCGGTCGTGAGATGGACTACTACACCACTGCCCCGGGCGTGCAGCTCTACACCGGCAACTGGCTGGGCGACGAGCACGCCAAGGACGATGCCAACTATGGCTGGGGCGCCGGCTTTGCCCTCGAGGCCGAGATGTACCCCGACACGCCGCACCAGCCTCTGTTCCCGCAGGGCATTGTGGGCCCGGGTCATCCCTATAGCAATGTGATCGAATATCACTTTATGAGGCACTAAGCCCACAACGCGACATATCGCACAGCAGCGCCCGCCGGCACCACCGCCAGCGGGCGCTTTTTCATCTTTTAGGCTCGTTTTTTCTGTGACTGTATGAGTGACATATCAAAACTATGCCCATTTACTACGTTTAGCCCGGGATGCTCGACCATGCACCGGTTTTTGTTACATTTGTGAGCAGTATACCTGCGGTTTTGTTTATCTCAAATTCGACATGCTCGACGATAGCCAATCAAACGTAGTAAATGGGCATAGTTTTTGACAGGCGGCATCGCGCGCGTCCCTCGCAAGGGCAAAATGATCCGTTTTCCTCCGTCCCCAAGGGATCAGTTGAACAGATTGCCAATGGGATCGGGGGCGGAACTGGGGAGATAGCGGATTTCTAGCTCTATGCCGAGCTTTTGCAACTCTTTGAAGGCGGCGATGTCCGTATCGTCTACGGCAATGGTAGGCGTTGCAGAGCGCTTGCCCTCCCCTGCCTGCATATGGCCAATGCTGATCTTGGTTATTGGCACACCACCCTTAACCAGCGCGAGCGCATCGGCGGGTGAGGCCACTATGATCAAGATCCATTGACGCGGCGTTGCGGTATGAATGATGTCGATAGTCCTTTGCACCGAGAAAAACCGCGTCCAAACGCCTTCTGGCACCGCCACCCTCATTGGTGCCCATTGGCGCGAATCCGCCGCGATCTCATCGTTGACGATTAGGACAAGGTTGGAACCCACGGCTTCGTTCCACAGCTCAACGTCTTGCCCGTAAATGAAACGGTCATCGATACGCGTAAGAAGAATCTTGGGTTGAGCCATGGCTGCCCCATTCTGTTTGAGACCCATACGAGCGGGACGTCGACCACCAACTCAACAGCAGGTCAAGTAACAAATGGGCACTGCAGACATCACGCCTCTAATATTAGTGCATTTAAAGTGAGAAAAGCCGTCAGAACACTTGCGCGGATGTGCGATGTCCCGTATCATAGACAGCCGTTGACGCCTCAGTTGCGTCATCATATGGCCGCCAGCGTAGCTCAGTTGGTAGAGCACCGCTCTCGTAAAGCGGGGGTCACCGGTTCGAGCCCGGTCGCTGGCTCCATTGCATTAGTGCAGCTCAGAAGCGTAATTGCTTCTGAGCTTTTTCTTTTTCGCGCCCCTTTTCTCCTTCTCTGAGGAGTGAAAACGGGGTGAAAAGATTTTTTAATTGATTTGACTCATGCTTCCGCCTACATATCATTCGCACATTCCATCGGTTTATATCGAAGCACGTGCAATGAGGATGCATGACACCATACGGATAGATACGAATTGACACGTCGATCGTCTTTTCGCCATCAACCTCAACTCCCATGGATAAACCTCCATTACCGGGCGGACCAGCGTAGAAAAAGGCCCGCACCCCAAACAATTCGCGTTCAGGGTACGGGCCTGTCACAAAGGACAAATAGCTTTTATGCGACAACTATTCTGTGATTAATGTTTACTGCCTCTTCAGGGAAATACCGAGGAAAGTAAACACCGCACCAGCGGCAACGAAGATAACCGCCGCGGCAATTGAGCTATCCCCAGTCTTCGGCAGCTCAGAGGTCTTCTGCTCGGGTTTAGTGGAAGCCTTGTCATTCTTTTTCTTGTCCGTCTTGTTTTCGTCCGCAGCAGGCTTCACCTGCTCATCCGGCTTCTGGTTGTCGGGAATGGTGCCGCCCGGCTTATTGTTGGTATCGGTGCCAGTACCGGCGCTCGAACCGCCACTCGACTTCGGCTGATGAAAGGCCACAATCTCATAAGAAGGAACGTTGTCTTTATCCATCTGCTCAGTCATGGTGTAGGAATAGCCAGCTTTTTCGACCGTAGATCCGAGAACGAGTTCCGTCTCGCCAATTCGAGCATATGTAGTCCATTGTGAAAAGGTCTTATTGACGCAGTAGTTCGAACCAGACCCCGCCCATACGGTCGAAAGTGTGTAGAGGGGGAAGTCTGAAAGCGACAAATCATTGAAGGCGTCCGTGTTATTGCTCTGCGCCCTCCAAAGGGTGGTAGCGCCCATACCGCCGCCCTCAATCCCGAAAGAGGCGCTAGTCGGACGGGTCCCATCCGCGTTGTTACCATCATTCCATTTAATCGTTACGGGGATATCGAACTTCAGCGGACGATACAACAAGTTAAAGTTCAAGCCGTCCTTTGAAACAGCATAGGGCGGTAGATTGTCCTTTGCAGTATTTGCGTCAAATAGAAAGGACGCAACAGGGACCAGTTCATTGCCGTATGAATCCCTCTGGGGAACATCCGCACTGTATGTCCAGTTGTTATTGGCGTTCACAACGCAAGCCTTAATTGCCTCACACGTTGACGGGTCGAATTCATCGCCCGTCTGGATGCCTTTCGCCTTGGGGCCAACTCCAACGAGGACGGTAAGGCTCTCGGGTCTCTGCCCCCTCAAGTTGCTATCGTCATCAAACGAAACGGTTCCCTCAATATGAGTCATCGTTTCGTCCGCAAAGACCGTCCTTGCCGGAACAAGAAAAAGACAGCATGCGATAAGGGCCAGCATGCCCATAGAGAAGCGGCGTTTATTCATATTTATCCCTCCGACGGCAGCATTTCGATTGTAGCTGCACTCGGCCCCCAAATCATCAGTGCTTAAAGAGAGAAGCCATCAGGTCGGCGTTGGTCTTCAGCCGCTCAGCTTTTGCAGCGTCGTCCTTCACCCATGCGCCGGGTCCGCCCTCATAGACGTCCCCCTCGGCGCACCCCTCGGGCATCTCATCGAGCGGCACATCCATAAACTTGGTGCCGTCGACCTCGAGCACCGCCATATCGCCTTCAATGCGGTCAACGATTGCCTGCATATCGTCCTCCTCTAGGGATTGCAGACGCCACAGGGTCCAAGTCCGGACGCCTGAGCCTGCGACTTGGGCATTTCAGTCAAACTCTTGCTGCGCGACGTAGTGCGGCAGCCAGGGCGATGGTACTTGTCGCCCGTTGGCGTGACGACGACCGTTTCATCCTGTCCAGAATCCGTCGCGGCCGGCGCCTGTGCCGGAGCGGCAGGCTGCTCGGTGGTGCCGCTGGATCCGCCGCCACCGCCGCCAGAGCCAATACCCTGGGAGTCCGCACCGGAATCTTGGCTCGCGGCCTCAATAGTGCCCTCAGTGGCTTTTGAAGCAGTAACATCAGTACCGTTGGACACAACGGTAACAGTGCCATGGGCATAGGTACCGTAAACCTGTGCGCCAACCGATGACAAGGCATCAAGAACGACCTGAGTTGGATGCCCGTAGGAATTCTTGCCATACGAAAGCACGGCGATCGTGGGCGCCAGCTTGGAGGCAAGCGAGCTGTTCATGCCCGAGGCGCTGCCATGGTGCGAGACCTTCAGCACATCAACATGCCCGTCAACGCAGTTATTCTGAGCCTCTACCGGCGCATCGCCCGTAAAGAGGAACGTGTTCTGCCCGTAGGTAACCTTAATAACCACCGAATACGCGTTGTCCTCGGAATAGCTCGCCCCCTGCTGCGGCCATAGAATATCGATTGCGTAGTTCTCGCCCGTAGCGATCTGACGTCCAGCATAGGCAGGTTCAATGCCCATGCCCTTATTCGAAATGCTCGTCAGTAAGCGGGTATAGGTCTGCGTGGAACCGTTGACTTCAGGCGCCCAGATAGAACCAATATCCATCGAGGAGATAATGGTATCTAGTCCGCCGATATGGTCGGCATCGGGATGCGTCGCCACAAGCCAATCAATCGTTGAACGACCATCAGCACGCAGTGCGGCTTTAACGACGCTGCTCTTTCCAGTCGGCGTGTCGATCAGCATCGTCTTGCCATCAGGAAATTCAATGATGGTCGCATCGCCCTGGCCAACGTCGACAAACCTCACAACGAGGTCGGTTGGCGAGATGAGGTCTGACTCAGTCTTAGTGACTTCTTTGGCCTTATCGTCAGACTTCTTTTTAGTCTTCTCGGTTTTCTTCTTCTGAGTCTGAGCCTGGGTCTGAGTTGTCTGGACGGTCGTATCGTTCGTCGTATTGGACGAAGCGTTGCCCAAGCCAGCCATTAGCATGAGCGAAAGCATGGCGCAAACAAGGCCCGCCGCCACTTGCCTAACGATAGGCGGAACGGAACTCATCTTCTTGACGAACTTCGAGTCAGGTGCCTGAACAACAAGCTTTCGCCAGCAGTACCTCATCAAGAACCAAAGGCCAACGCCCGCCGCAATGCACAGAGCATAGGCGAGCACAGCGATGGCCAAACATCCAAGAAAGAAGACGCCGCACCACCACAGGCAACCTCGCTTCTCGTTCCTCACAACAATCTTTTTCGCCATGGAACAATCTCCGGGTCGGGATTAAAACACCCCAATCATAGGCTCATTTGGAGAACATTCCTTAGCTGCCAGCTAATAATCGGCCAACGGTGGCATGCGCCGCAAGCATCGTGAATAGCCAGTATCGAGAAAGCTGCCGCAACGGGATTACAAACTCGGCATTCGCCGGGATATGCCCACGGCTCCGCGACCGGGAGGCACCTCCGCTGCACGGCCTCAAGGGGGCCCACGGAATCGCCCACAATTCTCCTCTTCGATACGAATGGCGGGGATTGCCGTGGACCTCCCTTGACCCCGCTCCGCTCCGGTGCGGCTTCTGCAGGAACAGAAGCAAGCGCCGCCGACGCAGCGCTTCGCTTCTGCGCGCAGGGGCGAGAGTCTAAGGGCCACGCGCCCGGAACGGAGGAAGACATGCAGCAACTGATGACCGAGGAAATCGCCAAGACGGTGCCGAGGCTCTATGGGCAGGACGGGGCGGAGGACCCCACGGTCTACGCCCACTACTTCTCGTGCGTGAGCGGATGGGACTGGTGGCTGCTCGAGTTCGACGGAACGGACGAGGCGTTCGGCCTCGTCGAGGGCTACGACGACGAGCTCGGCTACTTCAGCATCAAGGAGATGGCCGAGCTGAACCGCCAGATGGGGTTCGCCGCCGTCGAGCGCGACGAGCACTTCTCCCCGAAGCCGCTCAGCGCCGTCAGGAGGAGGTAGCCGCATGGTCACGGTCGAGTTCGACTCCATGGGCGAGGCGGTCCGCCTCGCCCTCGTGGCCGGGGAGTACGTGGGCGGCGGCCTGGCCGTCCTCCTCCTCGACGCCACGGACCCGCGCTCCGAGGGCTACATGGCCGGGTGGGGCGTGCTCACGGCGAGCGTGCCGGCGGCCGCCGAGTGGTGCCGCGGACGCGGCGACATCGCCATCGACGCCGACGCGCCCGCGGCGCTCCTCGAGGCGCTCGAGGCCGCCGGCTTGCTCCGCATGGCCGGCCGCTCGGCGGCGTCCGGGATGGCCCGCTACCCGCTAGCCACGGTCGCCGGGCACGCCCTCGACGGCATGGGCGGCCTGAGCGAGACCCTCGAGGAGGCCCTCGGCTCGACAGTCGTCGTCGAGTACGAGTCGGGAGGCGACGGCGGGGCGTTCGAGGTTGGGACCGCGCCGGCGCGCTCGGCCGAGCTCGGGCGCCTCATCGCCGCCGCGAGGTCCGAGGTCGACGCGTTGGCGGGCGCCGGCGGATGGGCTGCCGTCCGGGTCGGTTTCGGGGATGCCGAGACCATCGACTGTGAGACTGGCTGGACGGTCTACACGGCCGGGACTGAATAGCTTCAAGTCGTTATCCGCACGGGCATGCCGGCGACGGCGTGCCCCTCGTGGCGTTTCGCGGGGATGCCTCGCGCCATCCCCGGACCCCTGCGCGCCAAAGGGACGTGTCCCCTTGGAACCCCGGACCGCCGCCGGCGGGCCGTGAACGGCGGGCAATCGCTCGGCTTCAACTCGCGATCGCCCCGCCGCGTCACGCCCCGCCGGCTCTCGCTCCGGCTCCGCTCGATGGCTCCCCATGGGTCGCCATCACTGCGCCTCCGCTCACCTGCCCCGTTGCACTCCAGCCGCATGGGCTTCCGTTACACGGGGCATGCAAGATATGTATTCCGTGCAACGGAATATCTTGCCCGGCCGAAGCCGGGATGTGCGAACCGCTCCGAAGTCGCTCCCGCAGAGCCGTGCAACAGCCTTGCCGGCTGTTGCACGGACCCCGAGATATGGAGTCAGCGCTCGTCCCTTCCGCCGTCCATGCTCTCGCGAGCCAGCTCCCACGCGGCCCGCATGGCAAGCTCGACCCCCCTTGCCGTGAACCTCATGATCCGCCCGGTCGAGCGGTTGACGGCGTAGCCGAGCCTCGCGCCGTTGATCTTCCTCGTCTTGCCGAGGGACTCCGAGTGATAGCGGTATTGCAGCGCGCCCTGCTTGGATCGGGCGACCTCAATCCCATCCGATTCCAACCTCCTTGCAAACTCCCCGAAGCGGTCGGGGCAGCTCTTGAGCCTCCCGACCTCCTCTGCCCTCTGGGCGATAATCGCCCGGACCCTTGCGTTCTCGGATTTGTCGGATCTCCCCTTCTTTGCCATCTCGCGCTCCTCGCGGCCGGGCTGGCGCGCGTGCAACCTCGAGTTCGAGAGGCCCCTTTCGAGCTGGCTCAAGCCATACTCCGTATCGAGCTCCTTCACCGTTCTCACGCGGGATTTCGCCGCCGCCCTCGCCGGCCCGTCGTTCAGGCGCCGCCCAGTCTCGAGGTCCGTCCTATTGATGGCGAGGTGAGCGGCGAATCGGGCCGATCCATCCGACCTGCACCTCTCCTCGTGCAGCACAATCACGATCTCCTGGTTGGGATAGCGCTTGGCGATGTAGTCCCTCGCGTACTCCATGCAACGCGAGGGCGTCATCGGCCCGCCGTTGCAGGAGCACTCGTCCGGGTTGAAGCCGATCACCTGATGCTGCATGTACGTGCACCTTGCGCCCTGCTTCCCGGGCCGGTTGTGCCCGGCCGCCTCCCGGGTAGCGTCCATTTCCTCGAACCATCGGTCCTCATCGATGATGTGCTGGGTATCGTGGTCCAGGGCTTTCTCCCTGTCCCAATCGAAATACCGCTTGAGGTTCTGGAGGTGCTCCCTGCTCATGACGCTCGTCTGCTTGATAGCAGTCATTTTCGACTCCCTTCAAAAGCCGTCGTCAGTCGACGAAGAGGCCGGACCATCCATCGGAAGCAGGCGCCTCCGCAGGCTCTTCCACGAATTCGGGAGTCCAGAGATCAACGCCGTCTTCCCGACCCGCTCGCCTTGATATCAGCTTGGCCTGGTATTCCATCCTCTTGGCCGTCTCGTGCTCGCGCGTCCCCAGGTCGAAATGCTCTTTCGTCGGCATCCGCGTGCAATCGCAGACGGGGGCACGGAAGCACCCCGCATGCTCCCTGCCCACGCCGTTCTCCGCGGTCTTCACCACGATGACGCCGTCCTTGTCGGGGGACATCTCCGTCCACTCCCAGGGATGGATTAGGTCGTCTGCATGCTCGCTGTAGGATGTCGACCCCGTACCGCCCGAAGGCCCCCTGCTCGAGCTGGTTCCCATGGTGTGCCGCGTCGTCTTCCCGACTAGCTCGGTGAAATACTGGCGGTCCTCGGCCTCGCCCAGCTTCATGGCGACCTTGACGCCGCAGTTCGCCAGGATCTTCTTCCGTCCGTCACGCTCGCCGTACTTGTTGAGTTGGGATATATTCTGGACCGCGCCCATCCAGAACAGGTCGCAAGAGCGCCCGAGGCTAAGGAGGCTCGGCAGGCACTCGACCTTCGGCAGGTTCCCCCATTCGTCACCGAGGATGGACACCGGCCTCGGCAGCCTGCCGCCGGCTGCGTCCGCGATGGAATACACGGCGGTATAGAGTTGCTCGAACAGGACCGCCGCGATCGCGTTGTAGGGGGAACCCTCGTCCATCACGTGGAGGAACAGCGCGGTCTTCTCGCTCAGGATTCTCCTCGGATCTATATCATCGTCCGAGGTCATGCGCGCAATCGGCGCCGAGGCGTAAATCCTAAGGTTGACCTTGAGCGTGGAGACGATACTCCTCAGCTCGTTGCCTCCGCTCGAGATGAACTGCGAGGCACGCGAGCGGGCAGGATGCCCCTGCGGCAGAGCTCGGAACAGGCCTTTCAGCGGCTCGCATGGGTCTTCGCCGGCCCCCTCCGTCCCCAGGCATATGATGCGGTAGACCGTCGCGAGATGCCTGCAGCTCCGCGGGCAGCCCTCGTCCAGCACGGTCAGAAGTATCGTCGCCGCGAGCAGCGACCGCGCGGATTCCGTCCAGTGGCTCGCCTTCGCATCGGCTTCCCCCGCGATGAGCGTACGGGCGACGGCGTCCGCGGCCTGCTCCGCCCCCGGCAGGTCTCCCCCGCTCGCAAGCTTGTCTACCATCTCCAGGGGATTGAACGTGTCGCTCCTCTCGGGGTGCTGGGCATCCAGCAGAAGCACCCGGTAGCCGCGACGCTCCAACTCGTCGCCCGTCAACTCGATGAGCTCGCTCTTCACGTCGGACACGATGATGGTCTGCGGCTTCGATTCCCCATCATCCACCCCATACGTCAGCAGGTCGATTGTCGGAATCAGAAGCGACCTTGATTTTCCGGCTCCCGTTGAGCCGTCGAGGAACATATGCCGCCTAGGCTCGAACAGATACTTGGAGCCAAACAGCGTCTTCTCGAACCCATATACGAATCCCCTGCTTTTCGGCTGTCCACGCCCATCCCAAATCTCTGAGCCCCGGACGGCCTCGGGCCCCGCTTTCACGCGCGCCTCGCCGAGCACGCCCCCATCTGCGGCCCGCTCCTTCGAGGAAGCCGATAGCTGCATGAGCATGTATACCGACAGGAACAGGGAGAACGAGGCGAGACAGCCTGGGATGCAATGAGGCGCCACGTTGATCCACCACCAGACGATGCTGTCCGCGCTCAGGGCGAATCCGATTGAGCTGAGCTCGATCGGAAGTCCGAGGACCACGCAATCGAGGGGGATGGCGACAAGAGGTGCAAACCCCGCGGTAAGCAGCGCCGCGAAAACCAGCGCCATGACCAGCTTCTGCTTCACGTGAATCACCTAACCCCTTGCGCGGGCGAGCAGATCGTTGACCCAGCCCACTGCGGTCGAGACGATCGAGGTCGCCCGGTTGAGGTTATCGAGGGCGACCGGGTCGGACCCGTAGGTGTTGAGCGCGCGGACCGCCTGGTTGAGGTTCGTGCCGATCTTCTTCAGCTCGGTCCTGATACCGGCAAGCTCCGCCGTGTCGGCGACCTTGACCGGCTTCTCGCCGCAGAGCAGGGCGGCATCGCGCATGAAGGAGGACGCCGGCATGTTCATGGCCGCCGCCTTCACCTCGATAGCCTTGCGCTGCGCCTCGCTCATCCGTACGTTGATATGCGCATTCATGGAAGTCATAACCATCCATTCCGGGCGGGGCCGACGCATCGGTCCCGCCATCTTTTCTATTTAGTTGAAATTTCTTTGAGCATCTGACCAATGCGCCCAATTCTTACCCTCGCCCAAACGTCGAAGGGAACTCCTGGCAAGCTGCCGAGATATATACGGTAAGGGTGCCATTGCTCTCTATAGACATCGAGGGCGTCGAGCAGGCGTTTCCGTTCCCAATTGAGCTCGGCGGCCGAGAGCAAGGGAAGGTCCCTGTTCTCGGCACGCTCGAGCTCATCGGACGACAGGCACGGGTTGGGCGCACGGTACCCGCCGATGCGGGGCCCGGATTCCATGGCTATACCTCGATAAAGCGGGCGTTGGGCGCGTCGAAGGTATAATCTATGCTCGCGCACGCCCCATAGCGGTTCTTCACAATCGCCGCGACGACGGGGCGCTGGGACTCCGCCATGTTCGCTGCGCGCTCATCCGCCCTATCGCCCTTAACGGTCAGTGGCATGACCAAGTCGGCGCCGTACTCGAACGCGCTGGTACCGCCGAGCGAGTCAAGCCCTACGGTCTTCTTATCGTAATTAACGCGATTTATCGATGAAATTGCAATTAAAGGACAATGCAGCTCATCGACCATACGCCTCAACTCCGATGCGACGTATTTCAAACCAATCCGCTCATCGACCGAGTTGAATTCCGGGGGAAGAGAGACGATTTGAATATAGTCGACGACGACCAACGGTGGCTCACCGAATTTATCCGCTACTTCCTTGACGCAGCCGCCCATCGTCCGAAGCCCCATTTCCTGATGCAGCAGATGCATACGAGGGGCAATAGCGTTGCGGTAGCTTTCCGTCGCTTCTCTAAATATCTTGAGCCTCTCGCCCGTCAGTGCGCTTGCGAACATATCCGAATAGCTCAGAGCGCCTTTCGTCAGGCGAGTGATGCTTTTGGCCAACATTCCTGAAGTTCGGAGCTCGCCCTCGAAAAACACAACTGGATGCCCCATGAGCGCCCAGTAATCGGCAATTTCATGGACGAATGTAGTCTTGCCGGTCCCCGGCCCCCCTGCCACGATGCAAAGATAGTCGCGGATGCCGCCCATCGCCCTGTCAAGCTTAGGGTGCTGGATGTGTCCGAGGGGCTCTGAATTGACTATTTCATCGCAAAGGGCATCGAAGCCCTCGCTCATGGGTTTTACACCTGGCACGGCTCTTCCACCTCCAATTCGTGGAGATATGCAAAAAAACTCGACTCAAGGATGTAAATACGGCGGTGCAGTGCAATAGCGCGTCCGCTTTCCTTCATAAGCCTTGAAGCCGTAACCGGGCTGAGACCGGTTATCTTACACACTTCCGCGATACCCAAAAGGCGCTCATGGCCAAAGCTGGGGCTGAAAGAATCCGCAGGTGAAGCCTGTACGGCAGTGTACGGCTCATTCGATTCAACCGGCATGGTAGAATCCTTTCTGGCTGGCTCGCCCCTCCCCTCGGTCTGCAAACTTTGATGGGAAGGGCGGGCGGCTTTTAAATTGCGACCAAGTAAATACTCCAAACGTCATGCTGGTCAGGCGCTTACTTAAACATCAGTTTAATGCTTTTAATTCTTAGTTTTCAATCTATTTTCAATCTTTCTTCTTTTTTCTTTTGAACTAACATGGACATACCTTCTTACCTGCGTTAACATCATGGGAAACGACAGGAGGAAATATGCCACGTCTCCCAGTATCAGGCATGAAGATGAAAAAAGTTAAAGTCGGAACAACTGTTCAGCTCCAAACGGCTGACGAAATCGAGTTCCTTCGCAATATAAAATCGGATTCTATTAGAACCCCTGGCGAGGCAATCGATTTCGTCTTTAAGCTCATCATGAGACTTGATCCCGAAGTTGCGCGTTCTCTAGACAAGACCTGCGTCCAGGGCATTTCCTCGATTGATGATGAGCTGAGTCGCTTACGACATGACGGTTCTGAGAAGATGGCCGTCGCATCAAAGCGACTTCAACAGGAGCAATTTTCCGCACTCCATGAACATCTATCCACTCTGTACGATGATGATGAGGTTGCCGTGGGCATGAGACGAGTAGATCTTCTTGGTGACGATTTTGCCGTCTTCCCCTCCGATTGGGTCCTCCTGGAACCCGAAAGCGCTGCAAAGGCATGCAGCCAGGTTAGCGTTATCGAAATTCACGGCGGAGCCAAATACCGCGCTCCTCATTTCGTCTTCTTCCATAACGGCGAGTACGACAAGAACGACAAGCTCGAGAAGGCGACCGAATTATGGCCGCAAATGAAAGACGTCCGTCGAGATGAAGTGAAACTCGTGGCGGACGATAACGGCAAGTACCTCAACATGAAGGAACATCTTGGCGCACCGATTATTTGCTACTTTAACCTTCTCGACGCTTCGTACTATCAGTCGGTCGAAATGACACCTCCGTATAATGCCGTAATCAATCGAATCCGTTAAAAAACGATAGGGCCCCAATTGGGTCCTATCGTTTTTTAACTTTTTAGAAGATCATCCAGCACTGATGCTGCCTTCTGATCGTTTGCCTCGATAAAGTGACTATAGATAGACAGCGTCGTCGATGGGCTGGCATGGCCCAAACGCGCCTGGATCGTCTTAATATCCGCATTAGCGCCAACGAGCAGAGTCGCCTGCGTATGCCTCAGCTCATGAGGCTTTAGCCCGCTATAACCCGTATAGCGGGTACGTTTGACGCCGTCACTCCCAACGACTTCCCTGCTCCCCTCAAAGGAACCGAATCCGTTTTTCGCTGCAAACAGCCTAAACGCCCTTGAATAGTTATGTCCATCCATCCGGGTCACATGAGCCCGTTTGCCGTTAGCGGCGTCAACGACCCCAATGGAATGGACAATGGGCGTTTCTCCAGTCTGCCCCACTGCAAAGGAATCGAACTCACTCCGCTGAATGGCTTTCCATCTGTCCAGATAGTCGGCAAGTTCATTTCCAACCGAGATCTTACGCCTGCTCATCTTTGATTTAGGCGGTCTCAATGTCCTGTCGTTCGTATATTGCTTTACTATCCTCAGAGTCTTGGCGTCGGGGTCATAATCCTCCCATGAGAGACCAAGGGCCTCCCCCTTCCTCAAACCGCAGAGAAGCAGAAGCATTGTGCATGTGATAAAGGAAGATGGCTTCTCCTCCAAAAGGACCGCAAGAAGCCTTGCCGCCTCATCGGCGCTCAGCGCCTTACGGGCTTCGACATTCTGCTTGGGAAGTTTCACTCCCCTACAAGGGTTTTTGCCCACAAGATCGTTATCGACGGCATCCTCCATTATCTGTTTGAGCTTGATGTGGATGCGGCGAATTTCGCTTTCGCTGAATCGGCCTTCTTTTCTAGCCTTTGCATAAGCAGCGCGAACGTCATCCGATTTAAGCCGAGTGAGATCGGGATTACCGAACAGCTCGCGTATGTGACGAATGTCCAAGCCTTCACGCTCATAAGCAAGAGGTGATCCCATGGTCGACTCCCTGTTCGCGTGAAACCTGTCCGCATAATCCGATAGGCCCAGAGGACCATTGTCCCGGCTAGAAGCGCCCTCAAGCTCAGCTCTATAGGCCTCCAGCGCCTTGGCGACTTCACTCGGCCAGTTTTTCGGGTTCTTGCTTCTGCAGTGAACCCTGCGTGACGGACTACGACGGTACCGTCCTGTCTTCGGATCCTTTCCGAGAGAGAAATAAATCCGATAGACACCTTTGCTCTTATCGATGCATTCCGATGTGCCGCGAGCGCTTTTCTTAATCGATCCCTGCAATCCAACCCCCCGGTTAGTTTTCATTTAGGCTGTGGGGCAAAGCTTTAAAGGCTTTGCCCCACAGCCTAAATGAGTTTTTTCACTCTTTCAAGTCCTCTTAGGTGTGAAAATGGTGGGAAATTTGATTCTAATAGTTAGCTCGATATTTACTATTTACCTATATTTACCTGTGCTTCTTTTAAATTCGGTGAAATTAGCCCCATCTCGGCAAATGTCAAATTCACGTACTCGTAAAGCGGGGGTCACCGGTTCGAGCCCGGTCGCTGGCTCCATTACACAAGATAGCCGCCTTCGGGCGGCTTTTTTGTTGCCGATTTTGAGTGCGTGCGCGCCAATCCAAACATCGCCACGTCAACGGCGGCCCACTCGGTGGACTTCGGGTTTAATGCTTAGGGGCGGGGATTTACCAAAGTGAAATCTTAATGAAAAGAAACCCAGCTGCAACAATTGCCATGGTGAGGGCTCAAATTGGCCATATAGATCTAAAATAGTCACAATATACAAATGTCGAGAGATATTGGCGATATAGATGAAAAGAACTAAGGGTTTTCTTTTGCTGGTATTGATGCTGCTCGGACTGTTCTGCCTGAGTGGCCCTTCTTGGGCCAAGGCTGCCTGTCCTGAAGGTGAGCCTTAGCAGTCTTATACGGGCAGCCTGCTGATAACTGCTAAGGAGGGCGATGCCGACTCTCAGTCTGGGGTAAATCCCCTTGCCACTTTTGAGGGGGACGGCGGAACGGTCAAGCTTGACCATATTGGTAGCGTGATTTTGAGGTGGCAAGTTCTTCCGGACAAAATTGCGAACGATCCCTTCTCTTTTGCTGGAACGATTTATCTATACAAGGTTGTGAGCGGAAAACAAAAATACGTCGATTGCTATCCGACAAACGGGTCTGGAATTGCATTCACCGGCATTTCGGGGCAGATTGATACACATGTACGAAAGGGAACCTAAGTGGTGCGTTGGGTTGGAGCTGCTGCAGGTCCGATATGGATTGCGGTCTTGCGCCCCGATGTCCAAATAGGTCTCTCTAGACGGGAAGTTGCTCATGGACACCATATATGACGGAGACGACTGGGTCGATCATTATAGTTGGCGATTAGTCGGCTCGGATGACAATGGGGATGTGGTGTTTGATGGACTATGTCCAAAGCATCTCCATCCTTTTGTCTCGTCGTTAATTGAGAGTTCCGCTCGTGTTGCCCCCTACAGCTCGGCGTCGCTTCATGATACGGACGTTTTGAAGACCATAAGGGAATCAATTGACGAGGGCACGATGAGCAGCCCGCTGTTTTCTCGGCTTGTGGGACTAGATGAGATTGGCTCGAAACGACTGCTTGCGGGCGAAAAAGTGGAACTCACTTATCGGTCGATGATTTCAATCCTGCGGCTAGCCGATGTTCTTCACAAATAAATGAGGCTTCCCTATTCAAAAACAGAAAACCCCGCCAAACGTGATTTCCCTAGGGAAAACCCGTTTGGCGGGGTCCTAGCGTGATTTCCCTAGGGGAATCACGCCATCAGACGAACAGCTCAGCCGAGCAGCTCGCTACTCCTCCCAGTAGGCGTCGGCAAGCAACTTAAAGCAGATCTTCTTGACCGGCTGTGCGCCATCGCCCGGGAACTCGAGCGTGGGCATGTGGGGCTCGCCGGCAACGAACAGCGCGAATTTGTCGTCGGCAAGATCACCGGCGATCGAGGCGTCGGAATCGACCAGATCATAGTCGTCCTTCTCGTCAAACTCCTGGACCAGCGTCAGGCTGCCCGTAGCGACCTTGAAGGCCTCGCGACCCTCGACGTCGATCTGCAGGTCGTGATAGCGCTGATGCGTCTCGTAGTGAGCCTCGGCCTCGGGACGCGTCGTGGGAGCCATGACGTTCGCAAAGACCTTGTCGCCCAGAATCGGATGGCTGCCAACCTCGAGCTCTGCCGGGTCATTCTCCTCGAGCCAGTCGATCAGCACGTCGAGGCCCTTGAGCATTCCGCGGTATTCCTCGATATCGCCCAGTGCACCGTAAATCATCTAAATCCCCTCTCGGATCGTTTCTTTGGCGGCTACTCGGCAAACGCGTTACCGACGCTGTTGCCACCCACATACGTCTCGACCAGGCTAAGGTCGGGACTGAACACGACAAAGTCGGCGTCGCGCCCCGGCATAATGTTACTGCACTCGTCGTCGACATGAGCTAGCAAGCGATGCCGGGGCCGACGCCCATGCTCTTACAGCTCGGTCACGACAACGCCGTTGTAGACCTCGTCCCAACGATCCATGACCAGATGGCCGGTCATGGGATCCATGGCGTTGAGCTTGCCGCAGGTGTTGGCGGTACGCAGTACCGTCTCGTCATCCGCGCCAGCAGCAATCGCATGTGCGAAGCCGGCGATAGTGGAGTCGCCAGAGCCCGTAGCGTTAACGGCGGGGATATCGGGAGTCTTGGCGCGGAACGCACGGCCGTTATGGAAGCCCACGGAACCGGCGGCACCCATGGAAACGACGACCCAGGGGATATCGGAGAAGCGGGCATCAGAGGCGAGCGCGGCGCGGAGCTCGTCCACATCGTCGGTGGTAAAGCTCGTGCCCAGAAGGCCGTTGATCTCGGTCAGGTTAGGCTTAACCAGCTCGGGCTTAATTTCGGACTTGAGCGCCGCCTCGAGCGAAGCACCCGAGGTATCGAGCAGCACCTTGGCGCCGGCGTTCTCGGCAATGCCCGTGATCTTGGCATAGTAGTCCGCCTCGACGCCGCGGGGCAGCGAACCCGAGATGGTGACGACATCGGCCTTGCCCGCAAGCTCGGTAAACTTGGCGGTAAAGGCATCGAGCTCCTCGGGGGCAATTGTCGGGCCGCTCTCGAGCAGCTCGGTCTGGTTGCCGGCGTGGAGGATGTTCAGGCAAATGCGAGTCTCGCCCTTGATGGGCACAAAGTCATTGTTAATACCGTTAGCATCCATGAGCTCGGCCATATAGGCGCCCATATGACCACCAAGTAGGCCGGTTGCCACAACGTCGTCGCCCAGCTGGCCCAGCACACGGGCCACGTTGAGGCCCTTGCCGCCGGCGGTCTTTTCGGGCGTCACACGGTTGACGTCGTCGATAACGAGCTCATCGAGCTGATAGCGCGTATCGACAGACGGGTTCATCGTAACGGTGAGGATCATTTTTAGCTCCTTATCTCGCAGGCTCCTTGTGCCTCGCGATACGAGTCGACAAAACGTAATTACAGAATCTCAATCGCGAACGAGCGAACGACGGTCTCCCTGGGCTTGGCGACAAGGCAGCCACGCTTATGCTCAAGCACGTCGTCCTCATCGGAGCAGGTCGAAAGACCGCCCCAGGGCTCAACTGCCACAAAATCGCCCTCGGGCTTGCTCCACACAATGAGATATGGGAAGCCCTCAAAGCTCAGGCGAACGCCCTTGTCCTCGCCCTTCTTGGAAAGCGTAACCTGACGGCTCTCGAGCACGTCAAAGATGGTCTCCGCAAAATCGAAGAGCTCGTGCGACAGGGGCAGCGTCTTTCCCACCATGGGGCTCTTGGAGCGGTTGGTCACGTCAATCAAGCCAGTCGAGGGGACGGCAGTGCAAAGCTCAGCAGCTTCGTCCTTCTCAAAGCGCAGCTCGTAGTCCGTATAGGCCTCGCCCTCATCGAGCGGGCACCTAAAGCCGGGATGACCGCCGATAAAGAACGGCATGTCCTCGGTTCCCTCGTTGGTCACCTCATAAGAGACGCGCACGGCATCCCCCTCGAGCGTATAACGAGCGACAAGCTTAAACGGGTACGGATAATCGCTCAGCAGCGCGGCGTTATCCTCGGAAGCCAGGCACATCGTCAGCTCGTTCTCGCTTTGGCTCAGCAGCTTCCACTCCTGTTTGCGCGCAAATCCGTGGCGAGCGAGCTTTACATGATGCCCGGCGAACGTCATGGCGCTGTTATCGCGCAAGCCTCCGCAAATCGGGAAGCAAATCGGTGCCTGGCCGGACCACACGGCGGGATCGCCCTGCCACAAGTACTCTCGACCTCCAGCCTCAATCGAGGTAAACGAACCACCAGCCGTGGACACCTTAATAGAAATCGAATCGTTGGAGAGAGCGTATTCCATTGCCCATCCTTTCGAACAACTGCTTTTTGCTCGCAAGTACCCGTCTCGGCCCTAACCAAAGGACAAACCCGCACGTTCATCGATGCGTCCGGTATCCCAGCCGTGCAACGGGGTACCATACAGACATTGATGCAATTACAGCTGAAAGGCCTTCTTATGCGAACCATCATCCTCTACGCCTCGCGCCATCACGGCAATACGAAAAAGCTCGTGGACGCCATCGTTGAGGCACACCCCGAGATCGATACCCTCGACGTCAAAGCGCTCGGCAAAAACGAGTATCCCAACCTGCACGAATACCATCTGATTGGTGTCGCCACGGGCATCTATTACTCCGAGATCGACAAGGACATGGCACGCGTGCTCACTAACGTGCTGCAGCCGCAGGACAAGGTGTTTGGCCTTATGACCTACGGTGGCAAAAACAAGTGGTACGGCAAGGATATCGATGGCATCTGCCGCATGAGGCAGGCCATCTTTATGGGTGTCTACGGCTGCCCCGGCTTTGATACGTGGGGGCCGTTCAAACTCACCGGCGGGGTCCAAAAGGGGCACCCGACCGCTGAGGAAATTAAGGGTGCCGTCGACTTCTTCGACAAGATCGAAGACGAATATGGAGACATCATCGTCGAAGAGTACGCCAAGCGCGAGAAGCGTCTAGCATACGAGAAGGAACATCCTGCAGGAGGCCTGGTGGCCGGCGTTAAGCGTACGGCAAAGAAAATCGCTAGCAAGCTGTAACTGTAAAGGTGCTTTTGAGCGTTTAACCCGTACGGCGGGTCCGAGCAGATTCGGGCCCGCCGTCTTTTTCTTTCGTTACTCGGTAAAGGCGTTGCCGACGCTCTGGCCGCCAACATACGTCTCGACGAGGGTGAGCTCATGGTCGAACACGACAAAGTCGGCGTCGCGACCCGGCATGATGCTGCCGCACTTATCCTCGATGTGCGCGGAGCGTGCCGGCACCTCGGTTGCCATGCGAATGGCGATATCGGCGCTGGCGATGCCCCAGTCGACGATGTTCTTGACGCCCTGGGCAAGCGTGAGCACCGAACCGGCAATACTCTTGCCATCGGCGAGCCAGCACAGGTTGTCCTTCATGATGACGTCCATGCCACCACTGGTGTAGCTGCCCTCGGGCATGCCGCCGCAACCCAGGCAGTCGGTGATGAGCACCGTGTGCTGCCAGCCCTTTGCCTGCAGCAGCGCCTTGATGGCGGCAGGGTTTACGTGCTTGCCGTCACAGATGATCTCGGCGTAGGTCTCGGGCGTGGACATAGCAGCGCCCACGACACCGGGCTCACGGTGATGCAGCCCGCGCTGGCCGTTATAGGTATGCGTAAAGCAGCTGGCACCGGCGTTGATGGCGGCGATGCACTCATCGTAGGTGGCGTCGGAGTGACCGATGCTGGTCACCACACCCTTGGCGTTCAGAGCAGCCGCATAAGCAGCGGCACCGTCGCGCTCGGCCGCCATAGCGCTCTTAACGATGCGACCACCCGCAGCCTCCTGCCACTGATCGAAGACCTCCTCGGAAGGATCGATCAGATATGCAGGGTTCTGCGCGCCCACGTGCTTCATGGTAAAGAAGGGGCCCTCCAGGTAGATACCCTGAATACGAGCACCGCAGAAGTCGGGGCCGCGACCCTCATCCGCCTGGGCGATGGCGGCGCAGGCATCCTTGATCTGCTCGACGCCATCGGTGAACGTCGTGGGCAGCCAGCTGGTGGTACCGCGACGGGCGAGCTCAGTCGAGCTGATATCGATGCCCTCGGGATCGTTATCGGTAGTTGAGTGGTTGTAGAAGCCATGGATGTGAGTATCGACCATACCCGGTGCGATCCACGATCCCGTGTAGTCCTTAATCTCGCAAGAGGGCTCGTCGGCCTGCCAGGCGCCAAAGACGCCGTCTTCGACCATGAGATAGCCGCCCAGCTGCGGGCCTGCCGGCAAGAAGAACTTGTCAGCCTTAATTGCGTACGTGCTCATATGCACTCCTTGCTTCTAAAGCAGTTGACTGTGGTGATGCTTATACCCAGCCCACGTAAAAACAAAAAGCGCCCGCCCGCCGTTATGAGCGGACGGGCGCCCTTACAGGGGGACGCGATTAAGCGGTGAAGGGGTGAATCGTCACGCCCTTGACCACGCGGTTGACCGTGCCGGTGGGGCTCGGCGTGTCGGGCGTGTTGCCCACGCGCACGGAGTTGAGCAGGCTGATAGCCTGGGCAAACATCACGAACGGCAGGGCGAGGTAGCCCTCGGGAAGTGCCTCGTAGCCCTTAAAGGTGAAGGACTCACCCTCGTAGACAGTAGCGCCATCCTGCTGAACGGCAACGGTGTGCTGAGCGATCTCGTCGCCACCGATCTCGTTGAGGATGTCGATATCGTACTGACGGGTGTAGGCGTCGTTGTTGACGAACACGAAGACGAGCGTCTTATCGTCGACGAAGGACTTAGGTCCGTGACGATAGCCCATGGAGGTGTCGTAGGAAGTAGCGACCAGACCGTGAGCGAGCTCGAGGATCTTGAGCTGGCTCTCCTGGGCAAGGCCACCGAAGGAGCCAGAGCCCAAGTAGGTTACGCGGTTGAAGTCGCCAGCCAGGTAATCGGCGATCTCAGGCTCACGGGAGATGACCTCCTCGCCCATCTTGGCGATGGTCTCGACCCATTCAGCCTTCTGCTCGTCAGAGGCAGTGTCGAAAATAAGGGTGGAGAGCAGGGTCATGCAAGAATAAGAGCCGGTCATGGCAAAGCCCTTGTCGTTGGCGCGCGGGATGAGCAGCGTCAGCGCATTGGGGTCATCAGCGGACTCGACGGCGAGCTTGCCCTCGGGAGCGCAGGTGATGTTGAGGAACTTGACGTTGTGGACGAGCTCCTTGGCAACGGCAACGGCGGCAAGGCTCTCGGGGCTGTTGCCAGAGCGGGCAAAGGAAACCACGAGTGTGGGATCCTCGGCGCGCAGGAAGTCGCGCGGGGCGCTCACGATGTCGGTCGTGGCGATGGGCTTAAAGTCGTAGAGATCAGTGTTGCCAGCGTGACGCAGGTACGGGGCGCAGGTATCGCCAACATAGTCGGACGTACCGGCACCGGTGAAGACAACGGACAGACGACCCTCGCCCATAGCGCGAGCCTCGGCCAGGAAGGCCTCGATGGCCTCCTTGTTCTCGCGATAGATGTTGAGCGTATCACGCCAAAGCTCGGGCTGCTGAGCAATCTCGGCCGTGGTGATCTGGGCGCCGAGCTCGGTGAGCTCCTCGACACTCTTCTCGAACATTTCTAATACCTCTCTCTAGAAGTAATCCTCTGACGTGCAATTATACACTTCGGTTGGTTATCTGGTAGTAACCAGTTAAATGCAAAGAATCATCATATGGAAACAATGTGAACACTAGTCGCTACGCTGGTGGTAAACCTTGTATTTAAACTGATCGGCACGAGCAACCGAGAGCGTATACTCCACAACCTCGTTTGACTCGTTATACGTAGTCCTGACCAAATCGAGCACAGGCGAGCCCTCGACAATTCCCAAAAGGTGGGCATCGGTGGGACGGGCTATGCTCGCATAGAACTCCTCTTCGGCCACGCGTATCTTTTGCTGAAAGTCTTGCTCAATCACATCGTAAAGCGGCTTACGCTCCAGCAGCGGTCGCTTTAGGGACAGAAATTGACGAACCGGTAGATAGCTGCGTTCGACCATCATGGGCATGTTGTCAGCAGAACGAAGGCGCTTGAGCTTAAAAATGCGATCACCGATACGCAATCCCATATGCTCGGCCAGATTCTTATCGGCCTCCATCTCGCAAAACTCTAGAATCGTGGTCTCGGGGTCGCGACCCATCGCCCGCATCTGCTCGGTAAAGCTGTAGGACTGCATAAGATTGGTTGCCTTTGCCGAACGGTCGGTCACAAAGGTACCGCGACCGTGCTGCCGAACCACCAGTCCTAAACGCTCCAGTTCCTGCAGAGCCAGGCGTACCGTAGTGCGCGAGAGGCCATAGCGCTCCGAAAGTTCGCGCTCGGAAGGAATCATGTCACCGGCGCGATATTCATGGTCAATCTTTTCGGTCAGAATATCGACCAGCTGATCGTACAGCGGTTGCTTACGCGCTCCGATCGCCATCCTATCCTCCCTTTTGCTCGAATTCGGCTAACTACCTAGGGTGTTAAGCATTATCGGTCTGCAACACCCGAATCATTAAGAAAACAAAAGCCGCGCGCTCTTTCGAGCACGCGGCTTTTAACATACACATGGCTTAAGGGGTCGGGGTGTGAGCCGCGTAGGGACACACCCCTCAAGCTAGAGCCTTACCAGATGCTCGGCCAGAGACCAAGCGGGCCAGCGCCCAGGATGCCCAGAACGAAGAGCAGCAGAATGCCCTTGGTCGGGGTCCAGCTGTGCTTAGCGAACATGTAGTAAAGCAGCAGCGTAAGCATAAGCGGGACAAGCTTCGGAACGATGGTGTTGAGGGTGTCGGCAACAGAGAAGTTGACCGGATCCTCGGTGACGGTGCCGTAGGTGACGGACTCCATGCCGTTGCCCAGATCGGTGACGCCGCACTCGACAGCGTTGCCGTCGGCATCGGAAGCGGTGAGGGCGTTGCCGTCCTCATCGGTCATGGCGATGGTACCGGCCTCAGCGGTCTCGGTATCGATGCCCTCCATACCGGTGAAGTTCTCGGCCTCCTTCTCGGAGACGATCACGGTAGTAGCGGAGAGGCCGCGGGTGGTGCCGTTGGGGATCTGGAGGTTGATCTGGGTGCCACCCATGGTGACGACCAGGCAACCGACGACGAAGACGCCCATGATGGAAGCGGCACGCGTAAAGGCCTGCATGTTGGCGGTCAGAGCGTCAATAGCGCTGGTGCCAAGCTTGTAGGACCAGTTCATGAGCCAGAAGCGCAGAGCGAACTGGACGACGTTGAAGATCACCAGGAAGATCAGCGGCGCAGCGGCGTTACCGTTGATAGCCATGTTGGAGGTGATGCCGGCCGTGATAGGCACGAGCGTCAGCCAGAACAGGGCGTCACCGATACCACCGAGCGGGCCCATTGCGGCAACGCGGACGGCGCGGATCGTGGGGATGTCAACCTTGTTCTGCTCGAGCGAAAGCACGATACCCATGACAAAGGTGACGAGGAACGGGTGAGTGTTGAAGAACTCCAGGTTGTGGCTCATGGAAGCCGCGAGGTCGTTCTTGTTGGTGTGGATCTTCTCCAGACCGGGGATGATGGAGTAGAGCCAACCGGCGGCCTGCATACGCTCGTAGTTGAACGAGGCCTGCAGGAAGCAGGAGCGCCAAGCCATCTTGTTGAGGGTCTTCTGGTCGAGCTGCGGAGCAGGAGTGAGATCCTCGTAGTGCTCCGGGATCACATACTCATTAGATGCCATCTTCGAAGTCACCTCCGTCAGAAACAGCTGCACCCTTCAGCTCGGTCTGCTGCTGGAAGTCCCAGAAGGCGATGCCGAAGCCGATGAGAGCGAGGATGAGCAGAGCAGGAGTTGCCAGAGAATCGTTGGCAACGGTGATGAGCGCGAGGCCAAAGCCCATGAGGAAGAAGCCCCACATATCGCGGTTCATCATAACCTTGAGCAGGACGGCGAAGCCGACGAAGCGCATCATGCCGCCTGCAGCGGAAAGACCGGTCTGCAGCCAAGTCGGGATGGCGGAAGCGATGGTCTGACCGATGGTGGCGCCAGCGATGAAGAACAGGGTGACGACGACGGCGAAGATCAGGCCGAGCAGAGCCATGGCGAAGTAGTTCAGACGCTCGATACCCTTGGTGTCAGCGTTGTGAGCCATGTTGTCCGCGGAGGACATGAGCGGCGACATAAGCGTGAAGACCAGGGTAACGCCGAGCTGACCAAGCAGAGCGAACGGAATGGCAAGGCCGACTGCCGCGTTGGGCTCGAGGCCCGTGGCGATAGCGAGAATGGCTGCCATGATGCCGCCAATGACGGCGTTAGGCGGCTGAGCGCCTCCGATCGGCATGTTGCCGATCGTCATGAGCTGATAAGTACCACCCACGAGAAGGCCGGTGTTGAGGTCGCCAAGGATAAGACCGATGACGGCGCCGGTGACGATGGGCTGATAGAGAGACTCGAGGAAGTTGAACTGGTCGATTGCCGCGATGAACGTGACGACGAAGACCAGAGCGACCTGGATGATCGAGTATTCCATCTTGCTCCTCCTTTCAAAATGTATGTACGCACTTTGGATAACACGTACAGAATGTCAGGGTTTCACTCCTGACAACGTGGATCATGAGGATTACGAGAAGAGCTTGCTCGTGTCCTCAACAGGCGTGCTCGGAACGCGCCTGATCTCCAACTCCACCCCCAATTCCTGCAGCTCTTTAAACGCAGCGACATCCTCGTCGTTAACTGCGACGGAGGTGGCGACTTGGCGCTTTCCTTCCGACATGTGCATGTTGCCGATGTTTACCTTCTTTATAGGCACACCGCCCTTGACGAGCGTAAGCACGTCTTCCGGTGTTTCGGCCACGATGAAGATCTTCTGGCGCGGGCTCGCCTTGCCGATGACGTCGATGGTCTTCTGCAGGGAGAAGAAACGCGTAGCAACGCCGGTGGGAGCGGCCATCTTCATGAGGTTCTGGCGCATGGTGTTGTTCGACACGTCGTCGTTGGCGACGAGGATGAGGTTGGAGCCCAGGGTGGAGTTCCACTGGGTGGCAACCTGACCATGAACCAGTCGGTTATCGATGCGGGTAAGAAGAATGTTGGGTTCTGCCATGTTGATCAGCTTCCTTTCGTTATTTGCTGACGACAGTTACTTGATCTCCTGAATCGCGTAACGCGAAACATCTACGACGGCACCGGATCGGACTTTGATCTGGACCTTTTCGCCTTCGATGCCTTTGACGGTTCCGTAGATACCGCCGGCGAAAAGAACCTCCTGACCCGGCTTGAGCTCCGTGTGCAGCTCCTTGAAGTACTTCTGCTTCTTCTTCATGTTGATTTGCGACCAGATGGTGTAAACCAAGCCCATGATGACAAGCAGGCCCAAAAGAGCGACCGAGGAACTCAGAACACTGGCTCCGAAATCGGCCATTAGATGCCGTCCTCGTCGCCGAAGATATCCTCTTCCTCGGCACCAGCGACGGAAGCGACCGTCTGGGCGGTGATGCCCGTCTGGCCAACGGTCACGGCCTGCTCGCCAAGCTCGGCGAGCGTGGCGTTGCCGCGGAGGAACAGAAGCTCAATAACCATGGGAAGGTTAGTTCCAGTCAGAATCTCGACGTTGTCGACATCCTGGGCAATCATCATTGCCTGGTTGAACGGGGTACCACCAAGCAGGTCGGTAAAGACGAGCACGCCATCGCACTCCTCGCGCATGGCGGTAATAGCGGCGCGGAGATCCTCACCGTAGGAAGCAGCCTGGTCGCCCTCAAAAGGAACGACGGTAAAAGCGGGCTGGTCGCCAGCGACCATAGCGATAGCGCTTGCGAGGCCGGGTGCGAACTGTCCATGACCGGTAAGAATAAAGCCAACCATTCAAATTTCCCTTCCGAAGGTGTGTACGATCTGAGTCCGATGATGTTCGGAAGCCAACGGGCAATCGCCCTTAAAGCTTCTTGGAAAGCGTTCTTTGAGAACCAGTGGTCTCTCAACTGGTAGTAACCACGTGACGTGTTGTTGTCACTATATCACCACAGAAGAGGTTGCTTTCGTTGATTCAAACAGTAAAACGTTTTTGCACCGTTCACGGTAAAAAATCGACCGTTTACCGCTCGTTAACACTTCTACCTGCGGTTTTGAAACCGTATCGAAATACTTTGACGAAAGATCGGAACCTTTTCTGTGTCTAAACAACGCAGGGTGGCTAAAAATGGCGTGTAGAAAAATTGCAGGTCATTGTGAAGATTTGTGAATTGGTCTTTTTGACTTAATACCAGTAAGAACCAGTTTCGATATTATCGGTGAACGGTAGTTTTCGACCGTTCACCGGTTATTTGCAATCGTTTACGGCCGTTTTCCCGAATGAATTGAGGATACCCGATGAAGCACTTGCGCGGTTGCAGGATATTTCAATACTCGTCCATCTCCCCGCGCGCCAAACTCCCACTCCCTGAATGTGCCATAAGCTCTCGCTATTCGTCGTACAAATATTACTTACTCTATTACGTAATTGTTTATCGTTTGTCATTAAGTATGATATAAGATACAAGTATCATCCAAGACATTGGTTGGAGGAGCTATGATCCGCTGGAACGTATCCAAATCGAATGAAGCCATCAACCGTGAACAGGCAATAGCCAATCTGAGGAAGCTCACTCGCTACTGCAAATGGGCCACAATCTGCACCGCCGTGGCGCTCGCTCTGGGACTCCTCGCAGTCATTGCAATCTACGATCTACTCATATTGCCTAGCCTCTCCCAAGGGTTCTGTCTCCAATCCGTAGAGCTTGAGGCTGGCGAAGGGCCAATTCTCGCTCTCGTCGGCGCCGATGAACACACCCCTCTTATGCTTGTCGCGCACGACGGTCATACTGCCATAGGGAGCGCCATGATGGCATGCCTTGCGTTTGCCATCGTGCTAAGCGCATACAGGTTTTTCTCCGCCATTGAAAAGGCGGGCAGGCCCTTTGACCTCGAATGCATCCGCATACTACGTCAAGTAGGATATTTGTTCCTTATTGGCGGCGTTGCTGTGAAGCTTCTTGGTGCCATAGTCACGGGGCTGATACTCTCAGGATTTGGCGGCAACTTTACGGATGCGCTTGGCGGCCAGCACCTCGACCTCTCTATGGTCTTTGCAGGCCTGATTATTAGCCTGATTGCCAGCGTCTTCCAGTACGGGTGTATCCTGCAAAAACAAGATGACGAGTTGCTCTAGGGGGAATCCATGATTATTCTGCGGCTCGACCGCATGCTTGCCGAACGCAAGATTTCATCCAAAGAGCTTGCGGAACGCGTGGGTATCTCCCAGGTCAATATGTCGCGTATCAAGACGGGCAAGGTTTCTGCCGTGCGCTTTTCAACTCTTGACGCGATATGCCGGGCACTCGACTGCCAACCGGGCGATGTTCTGGAATACATACCTGACGATGAAGCCGATAGCCTCTTTGGGCTTAAAGATGAATAGCCATAATTAAGCCGCCAATCACGCCCTCAACGCAAAAAGCCCGCCAGAACGATGCGTTCTAGCGGGCTCAATCAGATATTTCGACTTCGCGCTCGAAAGCTCAGGCAGACCTTACGCAAAGAGGCCGTAGATGCTGATGTTGGCCTTGGCGTACAGGCCGTTGGCATACTCGGTCCACTTGGAGCTGGCGCTCGAGGCCTGCGAGGAGTACTGCTGATAGGCGGTGTAATAGGCGGTCATGGCCTGCTTATAGGTGGCGCTATCGGCGGTAAAGGCATCGTTAGCGAAGGCCTTAGCGTAGGTGCTGTTCTCGTCCTTCCAGGTGCCCTTCGAGCTATCCCACTCGTCACCGGCAAGGTTGATGATGTAATCGGCGTAATCCTTGCTCGCGGTGTCCTCGTTGCCGTCAGAAGGCTCGGTCGGAGCGGTCGGCATGCTCGCGGAAGCATCGCCCACCTTCTTCTTGTAGAGCTTCTGCAGCGTCGCGGACTGACGGACGATCTGCTTGGCCTGGTCCTTGGACACGCCATACTGCTTGGCCATGGTGTCGTAGTCCGAGGTGCCGATAGAATCCTCGGCGTACTTCTTCATCTCCTTAGAGGAGACGGTAATGCCCTCGTCCTCGGCAGCATCGAGCAGAATCTTGTTGCGCACGTAAGACAGGATGACGTCGGCAGAGGGGGCGGTGTAGTTGCCGTTGCTATCCTTGACGGTATCGAGGCTGTACTGGCTCTCGATGGCCTCGCGCGCGGTGATATCGCTCTTCTTGCCGTTGTAGCTATAGCTTGCCACGTTCGAATCGAGCTGGTCCTCGGTGAGGGTCGCCGAGCCGACGCCCTTGCCGCCAAAGCCGCCGTTGCCGATAAAAAAGCCGACCACAGCAGCGATCACGACAGCGACCACAAAGGCGGCAATCATCGTCTTCTTGTGCTTGCAAGCGTGGTCGTCCACGTCGGCGTCGTCGTCCTTGTCCTGCTCCTCGGGCATGAGGTTCTCGTCGGCGGCATCCGCAGCGATCTTTGCCTCCAGGCGAGCGTCTTCCTCCTCGGCGGTCGTGCCAGCGGCGATATGTTCGGCAGACGTGCCGGCGACCAGGTCGATCTTCTCGTCCTCATCACCGTCGGGGCCTTCGCCGCGCTCGATGATCTGGATGCCGTCGATCTCGTCCTTCTCGTCCTTCTTTTGAATCAGACCCATATCAGTTACTCCTTGTTAGGAAACATAGTCCTCAATAGAATACGCCCGACGAGGCGCCGGGCGTATTGATTCTTAGGTTATACGCAAACACTTAAGTACTATTTAGGCGTTTGCAGCGTGCATACCTTAGGCCAGGTGCGCGATAACGGCATCGGCAAAGGCCTGCGTGCCCACAGCGCCCTCAACGGAGCCGGTCTGGGCACGACGCACGTCACCGGTAACCTGCTTACCCTCGTCGAGCGTGGCGGACACGGCGGCGCGGATACGATTGGCTGCATCGTTCTCGCCCAGATGATCGAGCATCATAGCCGCAGACAGAATCTCGGCCGTGGGGTTGGCGATATCCTGGCCAGCGATATCGGGCGCGGAGCCGTGCGTAGCCTCAAAGATGGCGCAGTCGGCACCGATGTTGGAGCCGGGGGCCATTCCTAAGCCGCCCACCAGGCCGGCGCACAGGTCGCTCACGATGTCGCCGTACAGGTTGGGCAGCACCAGGACATCGAAGTCGTTGGGGTTCTGGACCAGGCCCATGCAGGTGGCGTCGACAATCTTGTCGTTGAACTCGATATCGGGATAGTTGGCGGCCACCTCGCGCGCAACGCGCAGGAACAGACCGTCGGTCGCCTTCATGATATTGGCCTTGTGCACGGCCGTCACCTTTTTGCGGCCGCAGCGGCGGGCATACTCAAAGGCGTACTCCACAATACGGCGGCTCTTGGCGATAGAGATGGGCTTGATCGAGATGGCGGAATCGGCGGCAAAGGTCTTCTGACCCGAGCGCTCGACGAGCTGTGAGAGCTCCTCGACCTCGGCTGCACCCTCGTCGAACTCGATGCCGGCGTAGAGGTCCTCGGTGTTCTCGCGCACGATGACCAGGTCGACGTCGCGGAAGCGCGAGCCGTCGCCCGGCTGCGACAGGCAGGGGCGCACGCAAGCATACAGGTCGAAGTGCTTGCGCAGGGCCACGTTGACACTGCGGAAGCCCGTGCCGACCGGCGTAGTGATGGGGCCCTTGATGGCAACCTTGGTCTCGGCGACCGCGTCGAGCACGTGCTGGGGCAGCGGCGTGCCAAACTCGTCCATGACGCCGGCGCCGGCCTCCTGGACGTTCCAGTTGATCTGGACGCCGGTGGCCTCGACCACGCGGCGCATTGCCTGCGTAATCTCGGGACCGATACCGTCACCGGGAATCAGGACTACATCGTGCGCCATAATCTGTTACTCCTCGTCTTCGGCGTCGTCAGATTTTTTAACGCTAGCACGCTTCTTCTTTTTGGAGAGATCCAGGCCAAAACGTTTAACAAGCATTTCGCAAATCTCGCTCGAACGGGCCTTGAGATAGCTGCCCTTGCCGTTCTCGGCGTCGAACTTAAGGCGCAGCGCGAGCTTCTCTGCGACCTCGGCGTCGATCTCGCCCTGGCCAAACTCGTACAGGCACCCGAGCATATCGCGATACTCAAGGTCGCCGTGGTAGCACTGGATGGCCTCGTCCAGGATGGGCCAAGCCTCGCGCGAACGCTCGACACTCGTGGCGCCCCACACGCACAGCAGGCGGAAGGCGGCATAGCGCAGCGTGGAGGAAATCTCGTCGAACAGCGCGGTCTCGGCGCCCTCAAAGGCGTCCTCCATCTGCTCGGGGCAGGTGGTGGCGAGCGCCGCCAGGGCATCGAGGGCCTCCCAGCGGGTCTGTGCCTCGGGGCGGTCGAGCGCCTCGATCAGCGCTGGCACGCAGGGCACGACGCGCTGCGGATCGCGCTCGGCAAGCAGGTGCAGCACACGGGCGGCAAACTGGCGGATGCGGCGCGTGGGGCAGCCGAGCTCCTGGACCAGGCGGTCGACGGCGTTCTCGTTCTCCTCTGCCAGCTGGAGCTGTGCCAGCTCCTCGTCGGTGAGCTGTTCGTCTTTATTTTCTGCCATAGTTACCTCTTCTTACTATTTCTTAGCATGCTTGCCAGCACCCTTGCTCTCATCGGTGACCGAGATGAGCTGTCGGTCGGCCGCGCCATTGCGACGTGCGCGGCGGCGCTCCTCGGCGTCGCCCGCGTCGGCGGCGGCGCGATGAGCCTTGTTGACGTTAAAGACCTCGTCGTGCTTGCGCCACGGACCGACGGACTCGCCAAAGCTCATCTTAAGGCCTGCGATAAAGCCGCCGAGCCAGCCGATCGGCGCAAACTGCACCAGCGGGAACAGCGAGAACACCCAGGTCAGCAGGACGACTGCCGCCGCACCCGCAAAGTTGGCAATCCAGTAGTCGCGCTTGGTGATCACGCGCTTTTCGCAGGCCCACTGGCCGCACAAAAAGCCGATGTAGATCGCAAAGAGAAAGAGCACCAGCGCAAGCACCACGAACGTCCAGCTCATAGGCGCTACTCCCCGTGATGGTGGCCGCAGCAGCACTCGTGGCCGTCGTCATGGCCGTGGCCACCGCAGCACTCGTGGTCCTCGCCGTGGTGATGGCCACAACCGCACTCATGGTCCTCGCCGTGCTCGCCGCAACCGCAACCTTCCTCGTGAGCGCCATGCTCCTCGGGACGATACTGCGACCAGTCCAGACCGGCGGCGATGGCATCGGCCTCCTCCTTATAGAGGACCGTGATGGCCTGGGTGCCCAGCTTGGCGCCACCGATAGCGTCGAGCATGTCGTAGAGCGTAAAGGCCACGTCGGCGCCGGGAAGCGCGAGCTCGCGGTCATCGGCGTAGGCGAGCGCCAGACGCAGGTCCTTAATGAAGTGCTCGACCATAAAGCCGGGCTTGTAGTCGCCATCGAGCGCCTTGGGCGCCAGGCTCTCCATGGCGCCGGACTTGCCGGTGCCGCCCAGGATCATCTGACGGGTCTTCTCCAGATCAAGGCCGCTCAGCTCGGCAAATGCCATGGCGTCTGCCATGCCGACCATGCAGGCGCCCAGCGACACCTGGTTGGCGAGCTTGGCAGCCTGGCCCTTGCCGGCACCGTCGAAGCAGCAGATGTTGGCCGCAAAGGTGGAAAGGATATCGCGGACCGGAGCGATGTCGTTTTCGGTAGCGCCAACGATAGCCGTAAGCGTGCCGGCGATAGCACCCGACTCGCCGCCGGTGACGGGGCAGTCAAACGCCATGCGGCCGGAAACCTGGGCGGCCTCGGCAATGTCACGGGCGAGCTCGGGCGAGCTCGTGGTGAGGTCGATCAGCACCGCGCCGGGCTTAGTGCAGGCCAACAGGCCGTCGCCCGCCAGGTAGAGCTCCTCGACCTCGGAGGGATAACCCACCATGGTAAAGACGACGTCGGCGTTCGCCACGGCATCTGCCGGCGTATCGGCCCAAACGGCACCGCGCTCGATAAGCGCGGCGGCCTTGGACTTAGTGCGGTTGTTGACCGTGACGGGATAGCCGGCATCCAGGATGTGGCCGGCAATGGGGGCACCCATGATTCCGGTGCCGATAAATGCGACGGAGAGCTTGTTTGCCATGAAACCTTTCCTTTTGGGTTGGGTGTTATTACCAGGTTGAATACTCGGTGCCAGCGTTGGGCTGTGAGTCGAGGGCGATTACGGCCGCGTTACTTGCCTACTGACCGCGCACGCGGCGGGCGATGCGGTCGGAAAGCGACGCCTTGTCGGCGCGGTTCTTGCCCCAAAACGCGCAAGCCACCATGCCGGGGCCCACGTGCGAGCCAATGGTGGGGCCCACAGAGCTGCGGATGATGGTCACGTCGGCGCAGCCTTCCTCCTTGCGGATGGCGGCCTCGAGCCAGTCGCCGTCCTTTTCGGCATCGGCCGTCATAATGGCGATGGGCATGGTGCGATCGGGCACATAGTTCTCGCGGAACGACTTGAGAATGGACTTGAGCGCCTTCTTGCGACCGCGGTTGACGCCGATCAGCGACAGCGAGCCGGCCAGGTCGTAGGACAGCTCGGGTTTGACGTCGAGCTTTGCCGTGAGCTGTGCCGCCGCGGGCGGAATGCGGCCGCCGGCAGCCAGCGCGTCAAAGCTCTCGAGCGTAAAGTAACCGTGGACATAGGTCTTGGCCTCGTTTGCCCAGTCGATCAGCTGCTTGGCGGTCAGTCCCGCCGAACGCTGACGCACGGCCTCAAGCGCCAAGAGCTCGCCGGTCGCACAGGGCAGAGCGTTGTCGACCACGTACAGCTCAAAGTTGGGATACTCGGCGCGCACGGCGTCCGCCGCCTGGCACGCGGAGTTGTAGCTCGACGACAGCGCCGAGGTAAAGCACAGGTAGACCGTGGGCGTGCCCTCTTTGGCGCACTCGGTAAAGAACTCGATATAGCGACCGAGCGACACAGCCGAGGTGGACACGCGGGCACCGGCGCGCATGCGATCGTAAAACTCCTTGGGTGTGATGCTCGACCAGATGTCATCCGTGCGCTCCTCGCCATCGATAATGAAGGGGAAACCCAAGATATCGACATCGAGGTTCGCGGCGACCTCGGGGCTAAAGTCGCAGCAGGTATCGACGACGATGCGGCAACGGTCCGAATGACCGGCGGATGCGGCCTTGTCCATCAAAGCGACTCCTTACGTAAAAAGGCGGCCACCCGCATGGGATGGCCGCCAACCGTTAACTCATGCAAGTTAACGTATTTTACTCGTCAAGTGTTTCGATGCGGGGCTTGATGATGCCATATCCACCATTCTTACGGTGATACACCACATTGATGAGGCCAGTCGTCGCGTTCTCGAACACGTAGAAGTCGTGGCCGAGCAGATCGGTCTGCACCAGCGCCTGCTCCTCAGTCATCGGGGTGACATCGATGACTTTCTCGCGGACGAGCAGGTCGTCCTCCTCCTCGGGCAGCAGCAGGTCGGCCAGATCCTCGACGCGCTCGACCGGCGCGACATCCGCGGCGCTGGCACCGCCTTGGCGGTTGTCCACGACCTTAGTCTTGAACTTACGCAGCTGGCGGGTGACCTTATCGGCGGAGAGGTCGATGGCGGCGTACATATCTGCACCGTGCTCGGCAACGCGAATCACCGAACCGCGGGCACGAACCGTAACCTCGACGATTGCCGGGTTGGGGTTCGAGGGGTTCTTCTCATAGCGAAGTACAACGTCGACCGTCATGGGCTCGATATCGAAAACCTTGAGCGCCTCGCCGATCTTCTCATCCACATGCGCACGCAGAGCATCGGTTACCGTCGTCTTGCGTCCAGAAACCTTGATATCCATACGTGGCTCCAATCTGCCTCGGGGACTTACTGTACTGGCTATGTACCCATTGCCGTGCATTTAATCACGCGGATTCCCAAAGACCCGAATAACGATTGCTTGATACCGCATACCGAAGTCTCGCACTTTTCTGTGGCAAAGTGCGCTATAGGAGGGAGCCGGCGACTTTGTATTTGGTCCCGAAAATTGGCTTTGACCTGCTGGTTTTATAGAGATGAAAAAGCCGGGCTCCCCTATTGGGGAAGCCCGGCAGTGCGTGTTGAAACCGTGAAGGGGCATCTCTCCTAGCGCATAGGAGACACCACCCCTAGCAATAACTAGCTATTAAGCTTGTTAATGTCGTCGTCGGTGATGGTGTCTTCCTGGCTGGACGATTTGTCTTCGGAGGATGCGGTCTCATTGTTGGAATCGGAGGACTCGCTGCCGGAGGATGTGGTCTCGCTGGACTCAGAGTCGCCCGGCTGCACGTTAGCGCCCGAAACCGTCTTAGTGGTGAGGTCGTAGGGCATCGTGCCGTACCAGACGCAGTGGACCGCCTCGAGCGTGCCGTCGGCCGTAATACCGTCGAGGGCATCGCTCACGGCACGACACAGTTCGTCATTGGACGAAAGGCCTGCAACACCAAGCGTCGAGGGCGCCTCGAGCGCACCGACATAGGAGATCTCGCTCATCAGGCGTGCAAGGTAGCCGCCGGCCGTGGAGTCGCAGATCACATAGTCGACCTCGCCGGACTCGAGCGCCTCAAAGCACTCGTTGATGTTGGAGTAAGTCTTTTGGTTGGCGGTGATGCTCTGCTTAGCAAGCGCCTCCTGCGAGGCCGAGGACATCTGGATACCCAGAGTAGACGTGTTAAGGGTATCGGTGGAAACGCTCAGCGACCCACCATCGCTGGTTTTACCGAACACGGAAGCGGCATCGTACAGGCAGGTGCCGAGCGAGCTAACGTCCCCATCCGTGGAGTTGATCTCGCCGATAAAGATATCAGCCTTTTTGTCACCGAGCGCGGAACCTGCCGAGGACGCATCGACAAAGGCGACCTTAAGGCCCATACGGCTTGCAAGGGCGCGGGCAGCGTCGACCGCATACCCCGTGAGCTCGCCGTCGGTGCCCTGCATGGCCTGCGGCGCATCGGAAGTATCGAGGGCGACCGTCAGGGTACCGGGGGTGAACAGGGCATCATCCGACACCGTGGGCGTGACGGTCTCGTACTCGATCTGGTCGATCGTGGGAGTCGTGAACGTAGACAGCGGGTTGAACGCGCATCCGCTCAGACCCAAAACGGCGATGACCGCTGCGGTCCCAGCACCTAACCGAGCCGCGTGCATCAAGCTGCCCCTCACCATGTCCACTACCCTGCCTTCTGTGTCGTATACGATCCGTGCGATGCGCGGAATATCAGATTGTTCCCACCAGCTGACCTGGTATTTGACCCCACACTTGCGCACCGGGGTGTTTGCTCGGGAGGCCGCAGCCACCTTCACGACTGGCCCGCTCGCCCGCGAGGCGGTATTGCCCCAAAGAAAGTAGAACGGACGGTGCGGCTTACATCTAGGACGCGCCATGATCGCGCCGCGCGCACGCGGTCGCTTACGTGGATCCCTTTGACCGCGTCTGTCTTGGACTAGGACGGGCATTTCGTCCGTCCGCAACCACAGCCTGGTAGGAACGTAGCGCATTATAGCTAAGTTCAAGCTAAAGTTTAAGGTTAGGGGCGTCATTCGCATCGCGAGTACAGATTTCGCAGGTCGGAGTGGGCTATTCGTGCCCCTGTGAAGCCCGGAGCTCCCCTATGGGGAGCTCCGGGGCACCCTTCCTAGGGTGCTGTGGCCAAAAAATGGCAAATATGAGTACTGTCACCAATTTAGTAACAGGCAGTTTTAGCCTCTCGGACAGATTTTGCGCTCAGTGTCGCCAACCTGATGCTTAGTTATTCTACATTTGTTTATTATCTTCTTACTTTATGACGCCTCCGAGTCCTAAATTCCTTGATTTTGCTGTTACTGATTTAGTGACAGTACTCATATTTGCCATATTTTGGCCAGGGCATATGATTAACCCCCTATTTTCGACGTGAATTAGACCGGCTTAAGCCCAAAACACGCCCGCAGCGTGTTAAGCAACGCCTCTTGCTTCTTCCTGCGGGCATCGACACGATTCCGGTACCGCTTTCGCATACGCTGGTGCATGCGCCATGCGAGCGCTTCCATCGCTTCCATGTCACAGAGCATTTCGTTGTTGACCGTCGCGACCTCGATTCCCATAGTAATCAAGCCCGTGTTGCGCTTTTCATCATGGATACGTCCCCTCCGAGAGGAATGGCCCAGCTCACCGTTGTATTCCAGGTCAAACCGGGCTGCCTCCTGATATGCATCGCAAACTGCATGGGGCATCCCCGAGATTGCCTGCGCACGGTCATCGAACTCGATCTTGTAGTCGGTCTTAAAAGGTCCGCAGGCAAACCCGCCATAGGAAAACGGAAGCGAAAACAGGGCGAGCATGATGCACTCCATGGGCGAGAGCAGGTTTTCCGAAAGATAGGGACACAGACGCAGCAGCTGTTTGGCCACATTCCCCTTGCATGCCGCAAGGTAATCTGCCAGACGATCGGGCATCAGCACCGGCTCGACTTCAAAGTAGCCCACGTCTGCTGACTGGTCCTTGTCCTTTGCAAGTTTATTCGTAACAGGCGAGGTGTAGGGAGGCAGATACTTCCCGCGGTCGCTCAGTGAAATCTTAGAGCACAGCTCCTGGGCCAGGGCAAACGCCTGGATGCAGCCGACCTCACGCGCAACGGCAACACAAAGGGCCTCGGGAGATAGGCTGTACACCCCCGGTTCCACCTCTAGAATCGAGCCGGCGGGCAACCCGGAACACACGGACCAGCCTACGCCAGGCATGCGGCGGCGCTGCGCCGCAGATCCCACCAACAAGCACAGATCTTCCTGCACCTCGCCACTTTTGGCTCCAATTCGCACCAAGTCAGGAAGATAGATATCCTCGGTCGAGGGCGACGACGTGCGCAGCACACGGCGCTCTTCATCGGGATTAAGGTCCTTCCAGCTGATATAGCCCATCTGCCGGCGCTCGGCGCGCATCATGCGAAGCGCCGAGGCACCTGTTAGGATTACGGAAGCCGCTAGCTGTTCGCCTGTCGGCTCGTTGCGCCGCTCAATCTTCACTGCCACAAAACCACCCCTACCAAACACGTGCGATAGCAATGCCATCGACTGCCGCAGCGCCGGCGCGCTTGAGTTCCGCCGAAGCCGTGGCCATCGTCGCGCCCGTGGTGATAACGTCATCGATCAGCAGCAGGCGGCGGCCGTGCACGTCCTCAACCGTCTCGTACATGCCTTGGGCACGCTCGCGGCGCTCCTCACGACCGAGTTCGCGCTGGTCGCCATGCCCGTACTTGACGAGAGCATCGAGCAGGGGAACACCCGACAGCTCGCAAAATGGGCGCGCAATAGCCTCCATATGATCAAAACCACGCCGCCGAAACGCTGCCGCCGTCGCAGGCACAAACACCACCGCATCCGCACCGGACAGCACACCTCCTAAGCGTTCGGGCGCTACGACCTGGGCATGCAGGGCGGTGTCGTAAAGCAGCTCCGCCAGATACGGAGCCAGACGTCGCTCGCCCGCATCCTTGTACGCTTTAATGATGCGCGGCAGCGGATGCGCGTAGACGGCGCACGCCAGGCAGCGGTCGAGCGCCTCCGACATTGCCGAGGACGTGCCCTCGACCGAACATTCAGTGCACAGCAAATCCCCAAACGGGGCACCGCATCGGGTGCAGCTATGACGTGGGTCGATGAGCGTGAGCGCGGCCAGGCAGTCTTGGCAAATAAGCGTACCGGCGCGCTCGCAGCCGGCACATCGTGTTGGCGACAACGCCTCAAGCGCCTCGTGCGCCGCCTGCTCGGCAAACGATAGCGATTCGTCCGCAAACGGTAGGATGCCGGCACCTTGCAGACGGCTCAATATGTTCAGATGGCTCTTCAAGACACAACCCTCCCTACGTTCGGTCGCAGGGAGGGTTGTTGATTCAGCGCTATGATACCCCGATGCGCTCGGGGCAAGGCGAGCAAAATCCGCTCGCGGGCGTTATTCGCCGGCGGGCGGTTGTGGTGCAGACGAAGACGGGGTCGAGCCCTCGCCACCATCCTGGCGCGGCTTGCGGGAACGGCGACGGCGACGGCGCTTTTGGCCCTGGTCGGCCGAGCCCTCGCCACCGCGATCCTCGCGCGGCTCGCGCTCGTCGCGAGCGGCGCCACGCGAAGCCTTGGCAGCCGCTCCCCCGCCATCTCCGGGACGACGGCGCGTGACCTTGACCTCGCCATCCGAGACCTGATCGGCCACGGAGGGCACTGAAGGCTTCTGCTGCGCGCCCGAGGAATGGCGACGGCGCGGACGCGGCGCGCGCTCATCCTCGCCACGTGACTTGCCGCCCTTGTCGGCAGACGCATCGGAGGTTGAGGGGCCCTTGGAAGCGGCACCAGCCTCGCGAGCAGCTGCGGCGCGGAAGGCGTCCTCGCGCTCCTCGCTCGACAGATGACGGCGGCGGCGACGTGTGGGGTTCATGCCACCGCCGCGATTCTGCTGCTGGGGTTGCTGAACCTCGCGCTCGCGAGAGGCGTTCTTGCCCGCGGCTGCAGCCTCGGTAGCATCGCCCGAGCCCGCGCGCTTGCGACGACGACGGCCACCGGCGGCCTCCTCGGCCTCGGGTGCCTCGGCCTTACCACGGCCCTTTCCGCGGCCACGGCCCTCGACCTGGCTCTGAGCAGCGCGGATATCGGAATCGGCATCGCGACGACGGCGCTTGGGCATCGACGTGCCGGCCAGACGATCGGCACTCGACAGACCATCGCCCACGTCGACGCCGTTCTCGCGATCGAGCTCCATGAGCGCCAGGCGCATCTCGGGCGACTCGATGCGCTCGAGCACGTCGCGCGTCACGCAGTCGGGGCGGCAGTTGCAGCCCTGCTCGGCGGCCTTCTTTTTGCAGCCCTCCGAGCACGTCATATCGGCCAGGTTGACCTTAAAGACTTTGCCGTTCTCCAGGCGCAGCACCAGCTGCTCACGCGGCGTGTCATATTCCTGGATACGCGCCTTGCCAAGCGGCGTATCGATGAGCGTCTTCTTTTTGGGCGCACGGCTCTTAAAGTCCTTGTAGGCCTCGAACTCATAGCGCAGGCAGCACATCAGGCGGCCGCACACGCCGCTGATTTTGGACGAGTTGAGCGGCAGGTCCTGCTCTTTTGCCATGCGGATCGAGACGGGCTCAAACTGTCCGCCAAAGCGCGTGCAGCAGAGCTCCTGTCCGCATTGGGCGTAGCCGCCCACCAGGCGGGTCTCGTCGCGCACGCCGATCTGGCGCATGTCGACGCGAATGTGCAGCGTCGAGGACAGGTCCTTGACGAGCTGACGAAAATCGACGCGCTCCTCGGCCGCAAAGTAGAACACGGCCTTCTCGCCGCCAAACAGGTACTCGACGCCGACCGGCTTCATCTCGAGGTCGAGCTCCTTGACCAGGCGGCGGAAGTCGACCATGGCCTCGTCGCCCTGGATGGCCAGGTCGTCGGCAAGCTGCAGGTCGATGTCGCTCGCCACGCGCAGCACGGGCTTGAGCGGCTGACCGATCTCGTCTTGCGGCACCTCGAAGGGATCGGCCGTGACCAGGCCGATCTCGGTTCCGCGCTCGGTAGAGCAAATGGCATAATCGGCCTCGAGGATATCCAAATCCTGCGGATCGAACCACAGGTCGCGCGAGGCGTAGGTAAACTTAACGGGTACGACTAACGGCATTTCAGTGCCTTCCTGATATCGAACAGCATGACCTCGATGGCCAGCTGGGGAGTAACGTTTCTGGCAATGTTGCGCTCGGCGGTCGCGACTGCCTCGAGCGCCCGCGTGGCACCCGCAACATTGGTCGCGGCGGCAAGCCGCCCGATCGTGTCGCGCACGTCCTCGTTCACTACGTCGGCTGCCTCGTCCTGAAGCGTCAGCAGCACGTCGCGCATAAGCGTCCGCGCGCTCGCCAGCGCTTCCATGATACCCGAACGCTCGCGCGCGTTGAGTTCGCGCTTGTTGCGGTCCTCAAGCTGCTTCAATGCTCCACGCGACAGGTAGTCGGCGTTTTGCTCGAGTACCTTTTCCTGCGTGGACTTGACCTCGGCAAGCGGCGCCTTGACGGCGACGATGAGCGACTTGGCGCGACTGAGCACGTCGGCCTCGTCGGCGGCAATGAGTGAGTCGATGGCACGGACCATCTGACGGCGGGCGTCCTGGCGCTCGGCGCTCTTAAGAAACTCGATGCCGCGTGTGGGGCTTCCCGCCACGGCGACCGCCATGCGGCAACGCGCAGGGTCCTGACCGGTGGCGCGGCTCACGGCCTGCGCGGCGACGGCGGGCGATACCAGCCGAAACGGCACACACTGGCAACGACTCACGATAGTGGGCAGCATCACGTCGGCCGAGGTGCCCAGCAAGATAAACATAACGCCCTCGGGCGGCTCCTCGAGCGTTTTGAGCAGTGCGTTGGCGGTGTTGGCACGCAGTTGCTCGGCACGGTCGATGATGTAGACCTTGGCCTTGGCACGGATGGGCGCCAGTGGCACGTCATCGAGCAGCTCGCGGGTCTGGGCAATGAGGTAACCCGTGGCGCTCTCGGGCGTGTAATAGTGCACGTCGGGGTGCGTATGGCGGGCGACGCGCACGCAGCTATCGCATGAGCCGCAGCCATCCTGCTCGCACAGGAAGGCTTGGGCGAGCGCCCACGCGGCGTCGAGCTTGCCCGCGCCGGGAGCGCCCAAAAACAGGTAGGCGTGCGATGCGCGACCGCTAGCGACGGCATTGGTCAAAAAGTCACGCACGCGCTCTTGGGTGTCGAGCTTGGCCAGCAGGCTTGCCTGAGCGGGGGCCATGTTACTCGGCCTCCTTGGCAAGCGCGGCGGCGACGGCTTCCTGCGGAATGTCGAGACCGTACGCGCGAACCTGCTCGACCGTCTTCTCGAAGACTTCCTCGATGGTCGCGGTGGCGTCGATGAGCTTTACGCGGGCGGGTTCCTCGGCAGCAATTGCGCAAAAGCCCTGGTAGACACGCTCCTGGAATGCCATGCCTTTTGCCTCCATGCGATCTGCCGCGCCACGGGCGGCCATGCGCAACGCCGCCTGCTCGGGCGTGATGTGGTAGACGAGTGTGAGCGCCGGGTGCGTACCGGCGACGGCCAGGTTGTTGGCATCGCGCACCATCTGGCGATCGAGGCCGTCGGCAAACGCCTGGTAGCAGGTTGTGGAATCGTAGAAGCGGTCACACAGTACCACCTTGCCGACAGCAAGGGCGGGTGCGATGACCTCGTGCACCAACTGGGCGCGCGCTGCCTCGTAGAGCAGCAACTCGCAGGTGTCGCCCATCGCCGTATTGGCGGGGTCGAGCAACAGAGCACGGATCTTTTCGCTGATGGCAGTGCCGCCCGGTTCGCGCAGGCTCACAACCTGGTGGCCAGCGAGCTCGAGCGCACGGGCGAGCAGGTGCGCCTGCGTGGACTTGCCGGCACCGTCGACGCCCTCGAGCGTGATAAAGCTATGTTGAGCAGGCTCAAAAGCCATGGGCGCAGCCCCTTCCTACAAGGCGCGTAAATGCGAGTTACAGCAACCAAGCCATGATACCCCAGTGCTCGGCACGTCCCCAATGGCTAAAGGCGCCTTTCCAAAGTTGCGGTGAAATAGGGACTGATTGAAGCTCTGAGACCGCCAAACAGTCCCTATTTCACCGCAACTTATGATGGGGAATTTTGGATGCTGGGTATAATCGTCGTATTGCATTGAAATGTGGCGAAAGGAGTGGCAATGTCTCGGTATTGCGCCTCGTGCGGCAAGCGTCTTGCAGATGATGCCAAGTTCTGCACCTCGTGCGGTGCACCCGTTGAGCAAACAGCCGCGAGCGATAGCCAGCCCGCTTTTGAGCAGACCGGCTCCCTTGATACGCCGCAAGCCAAGGCGGACGACTCCCTCGCCTATAGCCCCGACCCCGCCGCAAGGACCGAGGCCGTCGAGACCACGCAGCGCATACCCGTCGCGAGCGGCTCGCCCCAACAGCAGCCGGTTCCCGCATACGTGCCCGCTTCGCCACAGACCCCCGCTTCCAAAAAGAGCGGCACCGGGCCGCTTATCGCCGTTATCGTTGTGCTGGTGGCGATCATCATCGCCCTGGTCATCTTCTTTGCAATCAGACCGTTCGACAACGCCGCCACGCAGACGACTGCCGAGGTAGCTAAGCTGCACCATGACGTCGACGACAATGACCTAAAGCCTCTCGGCGATCCCAACAGCCTGTACGACGATGATGACGATGACGACGAGGATGGCGGCGAAGCAACGCTCTCTGAGCAGAACCTCTACCGTCGCCTGAGCGAATACTACGACCTGCTCGAAGATCTCGACAGCCAGGTCCGTGGCTGCGCGCAGAACTTCAACGGCAACTATCTGGAAGAGGATCGAACCACCCGTCAAAATCTCGCCGACGTCGCCGAGCGCACGGAGGACACCATCGAGCAGTATTACGACATCGTCGAGGACCTGGACGTCCCGACGAGCTCCAAAAACTACAGCTCCTGGAAGGACATCATAGCCCTGTACGACGACCTGGATCACCGCATTGACGCAATCTGTGATGCCTGGGAGATCAGTCTGAAATACGCCAAGCCTGCGGACCACAAGAATGAGATCGTGGCGCCGCTGTCGCGCGACAACGTGGCGGGCACCAATGACAATAAGTACCGCCTAGACTTTGAGGAGCGTTATCCCGGCGCCAAGCCTGTCGAGGTGAACTAGTCGCATGCGACGTTCTCAAACGACTAGTCATTAAAGAACGTCCCCAATGACTGCCTAGAAAACGAGCGAGGATCGCGGGGTCCTCGCTCGTTTTCTAGGGCAATGTTTCGACTGTGCCGTTACTTGTCGGCGGCTGCTTTCTTGGCAGTCGACTTCTTCGCGGTCGTCTTCTTGGCAGCAGTCTTCTTTGCCGCCGTCGTCTTCTTGGCCGTGCTCGCCTTGGTCGTGGTCTTGCGACCGCGGGTGGGCTTCTTCTCCTTGGTCGGGCAGTCCATGTTCACGCAAATACGCCACGGACCGCGCGCCGTGTTGACCACCACGATGGGGGCGCCGCACTCGGGGCAGGTCTCACCCGTTGCCTCGAGCTTACCGCGCGCCGGCAGAGGATAGCTCACGCCGCAGTCATCGTAGTTGGTGCAGCGGATAAAGCGCTTGCCGCTCTTCTCGCTCTTGTGCGCGATCAGGTCGCCATGGCGTCCGGCCTCGGCGCACACCTTGCACTCGCCCACCTTAAGGTCAGGCTCGTAGTTGGTGGGGCACGTGGGGTTCACGCAAATCTCGAAGGCCTTCTGGCGGAACGGCTGGCACTTAATGCGCGGCGCGCCGCACTCGGGGCACACGGCTGCCTCGCCCTCGAGCGGGCTCACCTTGACGCCGCTCGGCACCGGATAGGTCACATCGCAGTCGGGCCAGCCCATGCAGCCGATAAAGCTGCCACGGGTCTTGGCGCTCGTCTTCATAACCAAGTCCTTGCCGCACTTGGGGCAAGCGCCCACGCGCGCATCGGCCGTGACGGCGTCGCTGATGGCGTCGCCCAGCTCCTGCGTGTGCTTGAGCAGCTCGTCGAGCACGCCGGCCAGCAGCGCACGCGAGTGCGTCACGACATGCTCTTCGGTGTCCTCGCCGCGCTCGACGCGGGTCATATCGCCATCAAGCTCGCTGGTCATATCGGGGCTCGTGATGCGCGGGGCAAATTGCGTCAGCGCGTCGATGATAGCGATGCCCAGCTGGCTCGGCTCAACGGGATCATTTTTGAGATAGCGCACGGCATACAGGCGCTCGATGATGCTCGCACGCGTGGACTTGGTACCCAGGCCGCGCTTTTCCATCTCCTGCACGAGCTTGCCCTGGCTGTAGCGCGCGGGCGGCTCGGTCTGCTTGGCCTCGAGTTTAATGTCGAACACATCGACCGTATCGCCCTGCTCCAGCGGCGGCATCTGCTCATCGCGCTTAAGTCCATACGGATACGCCTCGCGGAAGCCCGGAGTCACGAGCACATCGCCCGAAGCCACGAACGGCTCACCGTTCACGTCGAGCTCGAGCTTGGTGTTCTCGATGGTCGCGGGACCCATAAGCGTCGCCAGGAAGCGACGGGCGATCAGGTCATAGAGCTTGCGCTGGCCGCCGTCGAGCGTGGACGGATCGCCCTCGCCCGTGGGGTAGATAGGCGGGTGGTCGGTGGTCTCGACTTTACCGCGCGTGGGCTTCATGGGACCAGCGAGTACCTTTTTGCACACGGGCGCCAGCGCCGGGTTGATCTTTGCCAGGTCACTCACCACGGCACCCAAATCGAGCGTCGCGGGATACACGGTGTTGTCGACACGCGGGTAGCTGATGAGGCCCGCCATGTAGAGGGACTCGGCGATGCGCATGGTACGCGCAGGCGAGATGCCCTCGGCAGCGGCGGCGGCCTGCAGCGAGGTGGTCGCAAACGGCGTGGGCGGCTGCTGCTTGCGGGAGCGCTTGGTCACCGCGGCGACGGTTGCCGTCGCGACGCCGTCAACATGGTTGTACGCCGTCTCAGCAGCATCTTTGTCGGCAAAGCGCGCCGTCTTGTGCGCAATCTTAAAGCGGTCGTCCTCGGCAGCGCCCTGCGCAGCACCCATGCCGCGAATCTGCCAATAGTCCTCGGGCACAAACGCCATGCGCTCGCGCTCGCGCTCGACCACCAGGGCAAGCGTCGGTGTCTGCACGCGGCCGGCGGAGCGCACGTTGCCAAAGCCGCCGAACTTGGCGAGCGTCAGATAGCGCGTGAGCACCGCGCCCCAGATAAGGTCGATGTGCTGACGGCTCTCGCCGGCGTCGGCCAGATTCTGGTCGAGCGAGACGAGATTATCGAAGGCCTGCGTGATCTCGGCCTTGGTAAACGAAGAGTATTGGGCGCGGGCAACCGGCAAGTCGGGCGCCACCTCACGCACCTTGTTGAGAGCGTCCGAACCGATCAGCTCGCCCTCGCGATCGAAGTCCGTGGCGATGATGACACTGTCGGACTTTTTGGCGAGGTTCTTGAGCGAGCGAATGAGCTCTTTCTCGGCCGGCAGCTTAATGACGGGCGCCCAGGTGAGATAGGGCAGGCTCTCGAGCTTCCAGCCCTTGATGGAGATACCATCGGCAAGAAACGGCTTGCGCTTGGTGTCGTAGGGCGGACGAGCCAGGCCATCGGGCATGTCGGCCGGCAGCATCTCGCCGTCCTCAGTAACCGAATACCAGCCCAGCTTTTTATCGAACAGCACGCTGTCGCAAAAATCGGGCGCAAGGATGTGACCGGCAAGGCCGATCGTCACGCACTCCTCGCCCTTCCACTCAAAACGGTAGATGGCGGTGTTGTATACCTTGTCCTTTTTGGGTTTGCCCGTGGACAGACGCTCGGCGATCTGACGCGCGGCGTCGTTTTTCTCGGCGATGATGAGCTTCAAAAGAGGCTCCTATCTCGTGTCTCTGCGGCTACGCCCGCCCGTATGGCGGCCGATTTACGCCCTTGCTTGCTCGATCTGCCCGATGAGCCAATCGCACCAGGCATCCATGCCCTCGCCCTTGCGCGCGCTCACGGCAAACCGCGGCGCCTGCGGATTGAGGTCATCGAGTGTCTTAGTATACCTATCCATGTCAAAATCGAAAGCCGGGGCCACGTCGACCTTATTGAGCAGCTGCGCGCCGGCGTGCTGGAAGATGCCCGGGTACTTGATGGGCTTGTCGTCGCCCTCGGGCACCGAGAGAATCATGATGGACAGGTTCTCGCCCAGGTCAAAGTCGACCGGGCAGACTAGGTTGCCCACATTTTCGATAAAGATGACGTCGATGTTCTCCAGACCGACGGCCTGGTCGAACGCGTCAACGGCCTCCATGATCATGTTGCCCTCGAGGTGGCACAGGCCGCCCGTGTTGATCTGGATGGCGGGCATGCCGGCTTCCTTCATGGTGATTGCGTCGACATCCGAGGCGATATCGCCCTCGACGACGGCACAGCGCAGGCCGGCCTTGTCACGCAGGCGCTCGTTGGTGCCCAGGATCGTGGTGGTCTTGCCCGAACCGGGGCTCGACAAGACGTTGATCACATAGGTGTTTGTCTTATTAAATCGCTGACGCAGCTGATCTGCCAGGCGCTCGTTGCGCGACAGAATCGGCGACGCGATATCAATCGTTTTCTCGGCCATACTTAGCGCTCCTTACTTTGGCCCCTTTATACCCCATCACTAGATGGCTAGCGGGCTAATCGTCGGGGGTTTCGATTTCGATACTCGCGATATCGAGCTCGCGGCCGTGCAGTAGGCGCACGTTGGCGCCACCACACTGGGGACAGCGACAGTGGAAGCGATCGTGGTCGAAAACCTCGCCGCAGTCCAAGCATTCACTTTGCGGATGGACCTCCTCCACGGCAAGCTCGCAGCCTCGCGTGAGCGGGTCCTCGTCGCGAAATGTCTCCCACGCAAAGTCGAGCGCCTCGCGCACAACTTCGGTCATATCCCCGATACGCAGCGTTACCAAAACGGCGCGCGAGGCCCCCGCCCCACGCGCCGCGCGAATCACTGTATCGAGTATGCCGTTGACAATGCCAACCTCGTGCATACCGATTTACTCCTCGTCGTCCTCATCGTCCGAGAACAGGTCCAGACGGCTCACAAACAAGCCTTCCTTGCCCTCGCGCGCGGTAATGACCACGCGGGCGATGGCGAGCGAAATCTCGTAGAGCGAGAGCAGGGCGCCATACATGAGGCCCAGCGTAACGGGCGAGCCGTCGGGCGTAATCACAGCCGAGCCCACAAGCAGGCCAACGTATACATAACGCCAGGCGCTGCGGAAGGCCGCGTAGGACACGATGTGGAAAACAGACAGGTAGAAGATGATGAGCGGCAGCTCAAACGCCACACCAAAGCCGATCATAAAGAGCAGCTCCATGTTGACGTAGTTCTCCAGATCGGGCAGCGCCGTGGCAACGGCCGAGGTCTCGCCGATGAGCCACTCAAAGCCTGCCGGGATAATGATGAAGTAGCAGAAGATGGCACCCAGGAAGAACAGCACCGTCGAGGCGAGCACCGTGGGCACAACCCATTTGCGCTCGTTGGGACGCAGCGCCGGCAGGAAAAACGCCAGAATCTGCCAGATGATCATGGGCGTGCACATGACCACGGCCATCTTGATGGCCAGCGAGAAGCGCAAGCCAAAGCCGCCGAGCGTGGTGGTGATGTAGAACTTACCGTCCGGCACAAAGGAGCGGATGGGGTCTTCCAGGATGTCGAGCACCACGGGCGTGGCGAAATACAGCACGATGGCGGCGGCAAACACCGACACGACCACGATGGTCAGGCGGCGACGGAGCTCGCCCAGGTGATCGAAGAGCGGCATGCGCGCAGGTCCGATAGGCATTACTCATCGCCTCCCTTCGGGGCGTCGGCGGCAGCGGCGTCGTCCTCGGCCTCGAGCTCGCGAGCGAGCTGGTCGACGACGGCCTTGCGCTTGCGGGGACGACGGGCATAGAGGTCGGCCGCCGTGGGCTCTGCCGGCTCGGGCTCGGGCTCCGGCTCGGCAGCAGGCTCGGGCTCGACGACAGGCTCGGCGGCAGCGGCAGGCTCGGCGCTCTCGGCCTCGGACTCCTCAGCAGCACCCTCGCCCTCGGCGGCAGCCTCGCTCGCGGCCTTCTCGGCGGCAAGGCGGGCGCGACGCTCGGCAAAGGTCTCCTTCTTGACGGGCGCTGCCGTCTCGGCGGCATCCTCGTCCGCATCGGAATCGTCGTCGGTCGCAGCAGCCTTCTTGGGCTTGACCGGGGCCGACGCGGCCTCACTCACCGGATCGATGATCTCGGACTGAACAACAGCCGTCATCTTTTCCTGCGTCTCGCGGAACTGACGGATGGCACGGCCGATCGTGCGGCCCATCTGCGGGAGCTTATCCGGGCCAAACAGCAAAAAGCCGAAGACCACGATGATCGCGAGCTCACCCTCTCCAATACCAAACACACATACCTCCAAGGCTCGATGTGAGTCGAGCCCGCACCGCGCCATTCGGCCGGAACTCGTCTATTCATTCGGTCAAGTATAGCGCCCGGACGCCAAAACGTCCGAGCGCATCACAAACATATGCCAAACGGCACGCCCTTTTGGGGCAGGGCCTATGCGGCCGTGATCGAAATCTCCTGGTCCACGCCCAGCAGCTGAACCACGCGCATCACCGGGGGCTGCACGTTGATGCAGCTAAAGCGCTTGCCGTGGTCGACCGCGTGGTGCGCGGCGCCCACGAGCACGCCAATGCCCGTCGAATCGATGTAGCTCACCTGGGCAAAATCGAGCTCAACGGCCTCGGTGGGCTGCTCAAGCGCCAGGTCGATGGCATTGCGCAGGCTATCGGCGTTAGAGATATCGATCTCGCCGGTTACCTTAATGGTGTAGAGCTCTGGCGTGGGGTTGGTGGAAATACCCAAATCCATGTATACGCTCCTTTACGTATCGAAAGTGCGGATAGTACGGGAAGCCGCGCGTTAGGCGCGCTCGGCACGAGCAAGCTCGGCAGCGACAAGCTTAACGGCCAGCACCAGCACATCGAGCGCAGCCTCCAGGTCCTCGACCGTGGGATAGCTCGGCGCGATGCGGATGTTGGTGTCGCGCGGGTCCTTGCCATAGGGCCAGGTAGCACCGGCCGGTGTGAGCTTGACGCCCAAGTCGGCGCAAAGCGCGGCGACCTTCTGGGCCGAGCCCTCGGGGCCATCGAAGCTCACAAAGTAGCCGCCGCGGGGATGCGTCCAGGTGGCGCAACCCGTGTCGCCCAGGCCCTCGGTGAGCTTGCGCTCGACGGCCTCAAAGCGCGGACGCAGGAACTCGGCGTGCTTTTTCATGTGCTCCTTGACCGCCTCGATGGTGGGAAGGAAGCGCACGTGGCGCAGCTGGTTGAGCTTGTCGGCACTGATAAGGCCGGCCTTCAGGCGCTTGGAGAACTCGGCGATGACCGCGGGGCTCGCACCGATAAAGCCGATACCGGCGCCCGGGAAGGTAATCTTGGACGTCGAGGCAAAGGCCACCACGCGGTCCTCGGTGCCCGCCGCGCGAGCGAGGTCAAAGATGTTTGCGAGCTCGTCGGTCTCGTCGTACAGGTCGTGCACGCAGTAGGCGTTGTCCCAGAAGATGCGGAAATCGGGCGCGGCCGTGGGCATCTCGACCAGGCGGCGCACAGTGTCCTCGCTAAAGGTGATGCCCGTGGGGTTGGAATACTTGGGCACGCACCAGATGCCCTTGATGGAATCGTCGGCGGCAACGAGGCGCTCGACCTCGTCCATGTCGGGACCGTTGTCGGTCATCGCGACGGGGACGTTCTCGATACCCAGGTCAGCGGTAATTCCAAAGTGGCGATCGTAACCGGGAACCGGACACAGGAACTTGACCTTCTTGCCGTCGTGCGCGGCCTCGTAGGCATCCCAGGGCTCGCTGCCGCACGAGCCGCAGCGCCAGAACATGCCAGCGATGTCGTGCTCGATCAGCAGGCTCGACGAACCCAGCACGAGTGTCTGCTCGGCGGGGCAACCCAGGAACTCCCCTGCCAGCTTGCGTGCCGAGGGAATGCCCTCAAAGCAGCCGTAGTTGGAACAGTCGACGTTGCCGTCGTGCAGATCGGCATCGGCATTGAGGATATCGAGCATGGGTCGAGAGATGTCCACCTGGAAGGGCGACGGCTTGCCGCGGGCCATGTCGAGCGCCAGGCCCTTGGCCTTGACCTCGGCGACCTCGGCTTTGAGCGCCTCGATGGCGGCATCGAGTTCGGTGGTTTCCATCTTCTGGTAGATCGTCTGCATGGGTGCGACCTTTCGCGAAGCGGTACGTTGCAGTTCGTCTAAGTATAGACCGCCACCGCCGTAACGGTATGAAGCCGTGATAGATTAAGTCCATCGCAATGAATTACGTCATCGCCGCGCATGCCGGCGTGGGGCGCCCAAGGAGGCATTATGGAATACGGTTCGTTTAGGGCTGAGGAATTCGGCGACCTGCAACGCCTGGTCGACGGGCTGTTTTACGATCGCCACGCCATCGACCGCCTGGATCTGATCGTACAGGCCGAGATCTTGGACCTGGCGCCCGATCTCATGGAAATCGTGAACCTTTTGCCGCCCGGCTATTACGACCGCCAGTCACTTTGCGACCAGCTCAACTCCGCCTTGGCCGCCCACGGCTGGGGCGCCGTCTACGGAACGGTGGAATAAGCCTCGAGGCCGGCGATTTGGCCCGCTTCCCGACCTTGGCGGGTAGCGCACAGAGATGTGGTGTAAGAGGCGGGGCATGCCCCGCCTCCGCCCTTT
>CAJMPY010000009.1 GCA_905215385.1 uncultured bacterium
GGCCCGTGGGTTATACCCTAAGAGCAAACCACCCTTTTTAAGGGTGGTTCTGATTTGATGCACTTTGTTTCGATAGAACGATCGCCCTGGCGCATCTTCGCCCAGAATCCCCGCGCCTTCGGGAACGCAAGTAAAATCTAATAAGTCTATCTGTCTGAACAACAGCTTTGTTGCGCAACACCTGTTCAACGAGACAGGGGGTTAGGTTATACTAAATTGCACTGTAGGCCGCATCTGATGCATTTCGCTCCAAGCGCGGCACTCAGTGGATATCCGATTTACCATTTGGATGTCCTGCGGTCATTTAGCGTCTCGACACAAGCTCGGCCCCGGAGCTCGTTCGAGCTGTTCGTATTCCTTGAAAGGGGAAAAATGGACATATCGAGGAAGACTGATTACGCCCTTCGTATGCTGGCGATGCTTGCCGAGGATCCGGAGCGTTTGCTTTCTGTTCGCACCGCTGCCGAAGAGGTCAATGTTCCGTATTCGTTTGCCCGCTCGATTCAGCACGGTTTGGTCCAGGCCGGTATTGTGGAGAGCCTGCGTGGCGTCCACGGTGGCATGCGTCTCAAGGTCAGTCCGGACGACGTCACCATCCGCCAGGTCGTCGAGGCCGTTCAGGGCCCTATGGTTATGAATGATTGCACCGCACCCGATGGCGACTGTGCACGCATGGGCACGTGCTGCTATCATCCCCTGTGGGCCGGAGCTCAAGCGTTGATGCGCGATTACCTCGATTCCGTTTCGCTCGGCGACATCGTCGCTCACCGCCAGTTCCCGGCCGTCGATCCCAAATTCGCCGACCGCGAAGCGTTTCCCGAGTACGCCACCTGCGCGTGCGCTTGCCGGGAGGAATAGCGCCGCATAAGGAGCATAGATATGATTCAGGACCCCTTTCGTTCGATGATTCGTTCGGAAGGGGTCCTGCGTTATCGCGACCTTCCGTGGCGCCGCACGCGCGATCCGTACATCATTTGGCTTTCCGAGGTCATGTTGCAGCAAACACAGGTGCCACGCGTGGAGACGCGTATGCCGGCGTGGCTCGATCGCTTTCCGACCGTGCAGGCGCTTGCCCAAGCCGCGCCTTCCGATGTTTTGGACGCTTGGCAGGGCATGGGCTACAACCGACGCGCTCTGGCGCTCCACAAGGCCGCTCAGCGCGTTGTGGAGGACTGGGACGGTGAGTTTCCGCGTGAGACGCGTGACTTGGTCGCTCTGCCTGGTATTGGCCCGGCAACGGCGCAAGGTATCCGGTCGTTTGCGTTTGACCTTCCAGGCGTGTATCTGGAGACCAACGTGCGCACGGTCTTTCTGCATCACTTCTTTCCCGATGTACCGGCTGTTCCCGACCGCGAGCTGGTGCCGCTGATTCAGGCGGCCTGTCCGGCGGTCCCCGGTGCGGCGACCGACGAGATCGCTCCCTTTGCCGTGCCGCTCGATGATGCCGACACGCCGCGCGCGTGGTATTACGCGTTGCTGGATTACGGCGCATATCTAAAAAAGACGTTGCCCAATCCGTCCAGGCGCTCGGCGGGCTATAGCCGTCAATCAAAGTTTGAGGGCTCACGTCGCCAAAAGCGCGCGCATATCGTGCGCATGTTGCTGGCAGCGCGCGATGGCCAACCGGCGGGGATTACGCTTGCTGATGCCGTGGTGGGCGTTAACGATATGGAAGCGGCGGCTGGGCGCGGGCCGGTCGAGCGCGAGCTTGTCGCGGGCATTCTGGCCGACCTGGAGCGTGAGGGCTTTTGCCGAGCCGAGGGCGATCGCTGGCTGAGCATTTAGCCCGTGGAAATCTGAAGAACAGGATTGTAAGGTTTAGATTTCCGACATGAGGGCATCCTAAAGACGAGGCCGCTCGAAGCCTACGGGCGGCATGCGTTGAAGGGAAGTACACCTATGGATTTTGAGAATTCCCAAACCAAGAAGAACCTCGAGACCGCTTTTGCCGGTGAGTCCCAGGCACACACCAAGTATCGCTACTATGCCTCCAAGGCAAAGAAGGACGGCTACGTTCAGATCTCGAACATCTTTGCCGAGACGGCTGGCAACGAGTCCGAGCACGCCAAACTGTGGTTTAAGTATCTGCACGATGGCGCCGTCCCCGATACCCTGGACAATCTGCGCGATGCCGCCGCGGGTGAGAACTACGAGTGGACCACGATGTACGACGAGTTTGCCAAGACCGCCGAGGAAGAGGGCTTTGCCGAGATTGCCGCAAAGTTCCGTGGTGTCGCCGCCGTCGAGAAGGCCCACGAGGAGCGCTACAACAAGCTCGTCGAGCGCATTGAGTCGGGCGAGGTGTTTGAGCGCGAGGGCGTAAAGGTGTGGAAGTGCCTGAACTGCGGACATCTGCACGTTGGTGCCGAGGCACCTGAGGTGTGCCCGGTGTGTAACCACCCCAAGGCGTACTTTGAGGAGCAGGTGGTGAACTACTAGCGCTTGGCGCTGGCTGCTGCGGAGCGCAGGGCGGGGAAATACCTTTCCCTCTCGCTCACGGCTTCGCAGAGTCGCGCGAGGCAAAGGTATTTCCCCGCCTTGCGCTCCGGCGTTGGGTCGTCGCGTGCTCGATACAGAAAAGCTGATAAAAAAGGTTGTGTGCCGCCCCTTTTTGGGGCGGCACGTTTTTGTGGGGTCCCGGTCTCCACAATTTTCGTCAAGCTATTGGTTAGATTTTGGTCAGTTGGCGTAAGGGTGGAAGGCCAAAAGATTGTTGGCGAAAAAAGCTCAGAGAAAGTGCTGGTAGGGGAGTTGTTGAGCTTTTCGACAGCTTTTGAGCAAAAGAAACTTTGTGGCTATTGCCGGCGATTGCGTTGTCGCGGTCATGGCGGTGCGGGATGCTGGTCGTAAGCGTCGAATGCTCCGATTTTGGAGGCCAGCATGGATCTGTTTCTTGAGACTCCGCAGCAACAAGCTGAGCGCATGCTGCGTCAGCAGCAACGACTCATGGAGATGCAAATGCAAGGGGTTGCCAACCAGGCGCCCGTGCAAAACGTCGTGCCCGCTGCTGTACCTGCAGCTGTGCCCGGGTGTGAATCGGCGCCAGAGGCCTATTCCGTACAGCAAGATTCATATGCGCAGGAGCTCGCGTTCGACAAGCATCGTGCGCGTCGCCGTCGCTGGGCCCAGCGCCTGCGTACGTTGGCGATGATCGTGCTCATCCCGTTGGGGCTTGCGGCCATCTTTCTGGCGTCGTATGCCCTCACGTGCATCCTCAACGGTGCATCGCCCAACGAGGTGCTCCAACATCTAGCGGCCCTGGGCCAGCGCCTAGATGACGTCATAACAACCATCCGCGCCGGCTGGGAGAGCTAGCGTTTGTCGCATTAGGACTTCTAGGGTGTAGGGATTATCGCCACGAGTGGAATCCTTGCATCCTGTGGGTCCTGTCGTGCGACTGAATAGTATTATTGAAGATGAATAATAATAAGGGATACAGGTAATACAAAAAGGAGGTGCTCGGTTGAATCTGACCTTTGAGGGATTCTTAAAAGGCTATTGCCGAGAGCTATCCGGACAGCAGTCGCTGAGTTTTAGAAAATTGGTTGAGCAGGCGACGACGGATGCGCCGCGCGTGGCGGAGGCTCTGTTTTTGCTCGCTTTGGCGCAAGGAAAAGCCGAATACGTTCTGGGTTTATCCGAGGGCTCGTGGATGGAACGGGATTATCGAGACGTTTTATCCTTGTACGGTCAAGCGGGTAGCATGGCGTCTCTATGCGCCAAAAGTGAGCTCCCTAATCGTTATGCCAACGTTTGGCGTGCGTATAGAGCGGTGAAGGAAAAGCCGGCGGCCGATAGAAGGGTGAACGCCCTGATGAGAAAGAAAACGCTGGAAGCATTGGAGGAATCGGGTGTAACGCGCTATGGCCTCTGCCGTGCTCTGCGCCTGAATAAAGGAAACGTATACGCATACTTGGCCGGCGATGACTCAAAGGTGAGCAGGAAAACGGCGCGCCGCATTATGGAATATGCGGAGGAGAGGGGCGCCCAAGAAGGGGCCGGGCGCCCGGTGTGTGTGGCGGGGTAAGATTGATCGCGGTTTTGATTGATGATCGATTGGGTTTGTTGGGCGGAGTTTATGTCTGCAATTGATATTGCACTTATTGTGATTGCTTTGGTGGCGGTGGGGGTCGCTGCGGCCTGTGCCCTGCAGCTCAAGGGCCTTCGTGCCGAGTTGCGGGAGCGTGGCGACAGTAGCGCGGAAACGCTGGCAGCACTCGAGCAGGCCAACAACGCGCTCGATGCCCTGAACGTCGCGCTGGCCGAAACACGCCGCACGGCCAATGCCATCGCGCAGCAGCAGACGACCGATGCGGCCGTGGAGCAGCAACGTTACCTGGCCATCGCACGCGAGTTCTCGCAAGCTGGTGACCGGATGGATGACCTGCGCCGTGAGACGGCCCAACAGCTCGGCGCCAATCGCGAGGGCATCGAGCATCGCCTGGACAAGGTGCGCGAGACGGTCGATGCTCAGCTGGGCGCCATCCGCAAAGACAACAACGTGCAGCTCGATCAGATGCGCGCGACGGTGGACGAGAAGCTCTCTCGCACGCTCAACGACCGTCTGTCTGCATCGTTTAAGCAGGTGAGCGACCAGCTCGAGGCCGTGTACAAGGGCCTGGGCGACATGCAATCTATCGCCACTGGCGTGGGCGACCTTAAGCGCGTGCTGGGTAACGTCAAGGCGCGCGGCATTTTGGGCGAGGTGCAGCTGGGCGCGATCCTGGCGGATATCCTCACACCCGATCAGTATCTGGAAAACGTTGCCACCAGGCCCGGCGCCTCGGAGCGTGTTGAGTTTGCCGTCAAGCTGCCGGTAGACGAGGGCGACCCCGTACTGCTGCCGATTGACTCCAAATTCCCGGGCGACGCGTACGAGCATCTGCTCGATGCCCAGGAGTCGGGCGACGCGGATGCCGTCGCCGCCGCGCGCAAGACGCTTGACGCTATGGTCAAGCGTGAGGCAAAGGACATCTGCGAAAAGTATCTGAGCGTGCCCGTGACCACCAACTTTGGCATCATGTTCGTTCCGTTTGAGGGGCTGTACGCTGAGGTCGTCAGCCGCCCCGGGCTTATCGAGACCCTGGGCCGCGACTATCATGTCAACGTTGCCGGCCCTAGCACCATGGCGGCCATTCTCAACAGCCTGCAGATGAGTTACCAAACGTTTAAGCTGCAAAAACGCACCGACGATGTACTGCGCGTGCTCTCCGCTGTCAAGGCCGAGCTGCCGCGCTATCAAAAGGCGCTGCGCCGCGCCCAGCAGCAGATCGAGACCGCGGGCAAAACGGTCGAGGGTATCATCACCACGCGCACCAACGTCATGGAGCGCAAGCTCAAGGACATCGACGCGCTGGAAGACGCCGACCAAGCCGATGAGATCTTGGGGCTCACGCCCGCGAGCCTTCTCGCGGACCAAGAAGACGAGGACTAATTGCAACAAGACGGTGGGGCACCGGCGCAAACGCGGGCGCCCCACCGCTTTTCGTATCGCACTTGTCTGAAGCGTGCTCCAATGTGCAACAATGGCGTTTCGCCCTATCAGACGCGAAAGGAAGCCCATGTCTCAGAGAAGCACCAGCCCGCTCAAACGCTCCACCGTGCGCCGCACGCTACAGCGTTTTTGGGACGTCACGCGCACGCAGCCGCTGATTGTCTTTCTCTCGGTGTTCTCGTCGGCGGGCTACATCTTTTTGCTGACGTTTGCCAATACCTATGTGATGGCCCTCATTGTCGACCGCGTTCAAGCCGGTCCCGTGGCGGGTGACCAGGTGTTTGAGGTCTTCGGCCCCTATATCCTGGCGCTCGTACTCGTTAACCTGGTGGGTCAGATCCTCTCCAAGCTGCAGGACTACACCGTCTACAAGCTCGAGATCGCGGGCAACTATCACCTGGCGCGCCTGTGCTTCGACACACTCTCCAACCAATCCATGACATTCCATACCAGCCGCTTTGGCGGATCGCTTGTGAGCCAGACGAGCCGTTTTATGAGCGGTTACACGGGTCTGGTCGACGTGACGGTGTATTCGCTCATCCCCACCATCACCTCGGTCATCTGCACCGTGGCCGCACTCGCCCCGGTGGTGCCGACGTTTACCGTGATCCTGGTGTGCATCATGGTCGTCTACATTGCGTTTGTCTGGCTTATGTACAAGCGCATCATGCCGCTTTCGGCCGCGACGTCCGCCGCGCAAAACAAGCTCTCGGGCGTGCTGTCCGACGCGGTCACGAACATCCTGGCCGTCAAGACCTGCGGGCGCGAGGACTTTGAACGCGATCTGTTCGACGCCGCCGATCGTGCCGCGCGCGACGCCGAGACGGTCTCGATGCACGCCATGATGCAGCGCAACTTTACGACCTCGGGCCTTATCGTCATCACCATGGCCGTGGTGAGTGTGTTTGTGGCGGGCGGCAACGCGTGGTTTGGCATCTCGGCCGGCTCGCTCGTCATGATCTTTACCTACACCTATAACCTCACCATGCGTCTGAACTACGTGAGTTCCATGATGCAGCGCATCAACCGCGCTTTGGGCGATGCGGCCGAGATGACGCGCGTGCTGGACGAGCCGCGTCTGGTGGCAGACGACGAGAACGCTCCCGAGCTTAAAGTGACCGAAGGTGCGATTGATTTTGAGCACCTGAGCTTTGCATATCGTGACGCCGCGGCGGGCGAGAACGTGTTCGACGACCTGACGCTTCACGTGGCGGCGGGCCAGCGCGTGGGCCTGGTGGGTAAATCGGGCTCGGGCAAGTCGACGCTTACCAAGCTGTTGCTGCGCTTGGACGATGTGCAGGGCGGCCGCGTGCTCGTGGACGGCCAGAACGTCTCGCGCTGTACGCAGCAGAGCCTTCGCCGCCAGGTTGCCTACGTGCCGCAGGAGGCGCTGCTGTTTCACCGCTCCATTCGCGAAAACATTGCCTACGGTCGTCCCAACGCCACTGATGAGCAGATTCGTGAGGCGGCGCGCCTGGCCAATGCCCTGGAGTTTATCGACCGCTTGCCCCGTGGCTTTGACACCATGGTGGGCGAGCGTGGCGTTAAGCTCTCGGGCGGCCAGCGTCAGCGTGTGGCTATCGCCCGCGCCATCCTAACCGACGCGCCGATTCTGGTGCTCGATGAGGCGACCTCTGCCCTCGACAGCGAGTCCGAGGCGCTGGTGCAGGAGGCGCTCGAAAACCTGATGCGTGGACGTACCTCCATTGTGGTGGCGCACCGCCTGTCCACCGTGGCGGCGCTCGATCGCATTGTGGTGCTGGCGGATGGCGAGATCGTCGAGGACGGCACGCATGTGCAGCTCGTCGAGGCGGGCGGCGAGTACGCGAGCCTGTGGAGTCGTCAGACCGGCGCATTCTTGGAGGCGTAAGCGTCTCGGACGTGGGACAATTGTGCCTATCAGTTTATTGTGCCGTTGAGCCGAGGAGTCGTTATGCCACGCGAGACCAATGCCGCCAAGCGCGAGCGCGCCATCGAGGTGTGTGAGCGCCTCAACCGTCGCTATGGCCCGGTCGAGTGCTTTTTGGACCACGAGAATCCCTTCCGCCTGCTGATCGCGGTGCTGCTTTCGGCGCAAACGACCGATGCGCAGGTCAACAAGGTGACGCCGCGGCTGTTTGCCCAGTGGCCCACGCCCGAGGCCATGGCCGGGGCGAGCGTGGCTGACGTGGCGGACACCATCAGGTCACTCGGCTTCTACAAGAGCAAAGCCAAGCATGCCGTCGAGGCCGCGCAGATGATCGTCGCCGACTATGGCGGCGAGGTGCCGGCCGACATGAAGGGACTCGTGAAGCTGCCGGGCGTGGGACGCAAGACGGCGAACATCGTGCTCAACGTGGGGTATGGCATCGTGGAGGGCATTGCGGTGGACACGCACGTCAACCGCATTGCGCACCGCCTGATGCTGAGCCCCAAGACGCATGCCAAGGAGCCGCTCAAGACCGAGCAGGATCTGCTCAAGATTTTGCCGCGCGAGTATTGGGAGTCGGTCAACCACCAGTGGATCACCTTCGGTCGCGAGATCTGCGACGCCCGCAAACCCAAGTGTGACGAGTGTCCGCTGGCAGATTTGTGCCCCAGCGTGCGCGTAGCGGGGTAGGGCGGAACGCATCTTCGTCTGGCGTTTTTTGCGGGGCTGGGTTTGCCCTTGAGCCGGAGTCCTCTCCATGCGCTACCATGACAGACAATGTATTTGACGTACGACCCGCCGAGCTTGCCCCGGCGGGCTTTTGGCGTTGCGATGCCGGAGGAACAGCATGCTCATTCACCGTATAGCCGCGCAGCTCTACACTGCCGAGGCGCTGCAGACCGTCGAGGCCGGACTCGATGCCGGCGAGGACGTGACGCTGGCCGTGTCGCAGTCGGGCCGCACGCTCATGGCGGCAGCTCAGTTTGCGCGCCGTCCGCGTCCCACGGTCTACATCGTGAGCGGCGAGGACGCGGCCGATCGCGCCGCGCGCAGCCTGGCCGCCTATGTGGGTCTGGCGCATGTGTGCCGCTTTCCCGAGCGCAAAGACTATCCATGGCGTGAGCAGGCGCCCGACGACGCCGAGGTGGCCCAACGCTGCGAGGCTTTAGGGCGCATCGTGCGCGGCGATAACTGCATCATGGTCGCCTCGGCCCGCGCGCTACTGCGTTGCGTGCCGCCGGTCGAGAGCCGCTATTGGGAGTCCACCACCTTTGCGGTGGGCGAGGAGATTCCCTTCGACGAGGTGCCGCAGCGCCTGGTGGGCATGGGCTACACCAATGCCGGCGCCGCCGACGCGCCCGGTCTGTTCCGCGTGCACGGCGACACCGTCGAGGTGTTTCCCGCACAGGAAAAGGCGCCCGTGCGCATTGAGTTTTTTGGCGACGAGATCGACCGCATCCGCCGCATGGTGAGCTCCACGGGCCAAACCATCGGCAACGAGGACAGCATCGAGATCTTCCCCTGCCGTGAGCTGGCGCTTACCGACGATGCCGTCCACAACATGCACGTGGCGCTCTATCGCGCCAGTCAGGACGACAGCAAACTGGCGGCGCTGCTCGAGATGGTGGATGCGCGTATCGTCACGCCCGAGCTCGACCGCTTTTTGCCGGTGATGTACGGCCAGACCGTAAGCCCGTTGGCGCACGTGAGCGGCAAGGCACTCGTGGTTCTGTCCGAGCCGCGCTCGCTGTTCGACGACTGCCTGCGTGCCTACGAGGATATCGAGGCCCGTGCCGGCGAGGCGGGGATTGACCGCCTGGACGGTCTGTACGTGCGCGCTCAACAGCTCGATTTTGGTGCCCAGCAGCGCCTGAACTACGTAAGCCTCATTCGTGCCGGCGGCGCGGTGACGGCCGAGCTCAAGATTGAGCAGCCTGCCATCGCAGGCTCGGACAACCGTTTTATGACGCGCATCCAGGAGGTCGTGGGCAAGCGCTATGCCTGCGTGTTTGCCATTCCCGACCGCGGCGCGCGTGAGTCGATGGAGCTCACCTTTGGCGACGAGGGCATTACCTTTGAGGAATCGCTGACCGCGGCGCCCGAAAATGCCGGCGCTATCGGCGACCGCGTGCGCGTGGCAGCGGCGGATTCCGCCGACCGTGCCGCACGCCAGGAGGCCCACGCTTCCATTCGCGAGCGTAAGGCCGACGCACTCAACGCCCGCTCGCTCGAGGCGGGCGCGGCCCAGGCTGCCGCCGGTGCCGCCGTGCCCACCATCTCGCGCGGGCGCGTGACCTTTGTCGATGCCGCCCTGCCGCAGGGCGTGGTGGTGCCCGATGCCAACCTGGCCGTGTTCTCGATCGCCGACCTCAACGCCCGTATGGATGCCAACCGCGCGCGCAGCCGCCGCAAGGTGGACATTACGCAGATCACCTTCCCGTTTAAGCCGGGCGACTACGTGGTGCACGCCACTCACGGCATCGCACTCTTTAGCGAGATTGCGCGTCAGGAAGTGGGCGGCAAAGAGCGCGACTACTTTTTGCTGGAATATGCCGACGGCGACAAGCTCTACGTGCCGCTCGAGCAGGTCGACCGCATCACGCGCTATGTTGGCCCCGACGGCGACAAACCGCGCCTGACCAGGCTCAACACAGCCGACTGGACGCGCGCCACCAACAAGGCGCGCAAGAACGCCAAAAAGCTGGCGTTTGACCTGGTCGACCTGTATACGCGCCGCTCATCAATCGCGGGTATCGCCTGCCCGCCTGACACGCCCGAGCAGATCGAGATGGAGGAGAGCTTTCCTTACGACGAGACGCGCGACCAGCTGGAGGCCATCGCCGACATTAAGGCCGATATGGAGGCGCCCAAGCCCATGGACCGCCTGCTGTGCGGCGACGTGGGTTTTGGCAAGACCGAGGTTGCCCTGCGCGCGGCGTTTAAGTGCGTGGACTCCGGCCGCCAAGTCATGGTGCTCTGCCCCACGACCATTCTGGCCCAGCAGCACTACGAGACGTTCTTTGAGCGCTTTGCCCCGTTTGGCCTCGAGGTCGAAGTGCTCAGCCGCTTCCGCACCCCGGCGCAGCAAAAGCGCGCGCTCAAGGCGTTTGCCGAGGGCACGATCGACGTGCTCATCGGCACGCATCGTCTGCTTTCGGCCGACGTGAACCCCAAGAACCTGGGCCTGGTGATCATCGACGAGGAGCAGCGCTTTGGCGTGCAGCACAAGGAGCAGCTCAAGAACCTGCGCGAGCAGATTGACGTGCTCACGCTTTCGGCAACGCCTATTCCGCGAACCATGCAGATGGCCACGAGCGGCGTGCGCGACATGAGCCTGATCACGACGCCGCCGACTGGGCGTCGTCCCGTGATCGTGCACGTGGGGGAGTACGACCCCGATGTGGTGAGCGCGGCGATTCGCCTGGAGGTGGGCCGCGGCGGTCAGGTGTATTACGTGTCCAACCGCGTCAAGACCATCGACGACGCCGTGGCGCGCGTGCACGAGGCCGCGCCCGAGGCGCGCGTGGGCGTGGCGCACGGCAAGATGAGCCCGCGCGAGGTCGAGGACGTGATGATCGAGTTTGCGACCAAAAAGATCGACGTGCTCATCGCCACGACCATCGTGGAGAGCGGCATCGACAACGCGACCGCCAACACGCTGATCATCGAGGATTCGCAGCGTCTGGGCCTGGCGCAGCTCTACCAGCTCAAGGGCCGTGTGGGCCGTTCTTCCACGCAGGCCTACGCGTACTTTATGTTCCCGGGCGAGCTACCACTCACCGAGGAGGCGACAGCGCGCCTGACCGCACTTTCCGAGTTCCAGGACCTGGGCAGCGGCATGCGCATCGCCATGCGCGACCTGGAGATCCGTGGTGCCGGCTCGCTTATGGGCGCCGAGCAGCACGGCAACCTGTCGAGCGTGGGCTTTGACCTGTTTACGCAGATGCTGGGCCAGGCGGTAGCCGAGGCGCGCGGCGATGACGATGCCGGCGTGGAGGCGGCAAGCGTGGGCATTAACCTGCCGGCCGACTACTTCTTGTCCGAGGAGTACCTGCCGGCGGTGGATCAGCGCGTGCTCGTGTACCGCAGGCTCGCAGCGGCCGAGGACCTGGAGAGCATCGATGAGGTGCAGGAAGAGACCGAGGCCGCGCATGGCGAGCTGCCGTTGGCAGGACTCAACCTGTTCAATCGCGCACGAATCCGCATTCGCGGCGAGCGCCTGGGGCTCGAGAGCGTCACGCTCAGCGGCGGTCGCATCACGTTTTTGGGCGTCGACGTGCCCAAGAAGGTGGCCTTTGAGCTAAAGACCCGCTATGGCGCGGTGAGCTTCCCCAAGAGCCGCAAACTGTCGGTGCCCTACAAGACGGGCGCCGGCGCGGGCAGCGGCCTGGGTCGCGGTCTCGACGCCAACGACGGTACCGGCCCCGTGGCCGCGGCACTCATGCTGTTGCAGCAGTTGGGTGCGAGCGACGACGACTAACGGGTCGACGCTGCAAACGCCCCATTTGGGCACTCTGGTTCCATCGAAAGGAAAGCATGTTCGGATACATCTATAAGAAAGACGTCGCCATTATCGCGGTTGTCCTGTGTCTTTGTCTGGGCGTGGGCAGTTTCTTCGACTATCAGATTTCGAGCGCGCTGTTCAACATCGGCAGCATGTACGGTCGCTTTGTCGAGGCGGCCGGCGAGCTGCCGTTCGAGCTGACGGCGAGCATCGCAGGCGTTATGCTCGTGCGCTCGGCACGCCCCGATTCCAGGGGGAGCAAATGGCTCGCTGCGCTGGGCGTTTTGATCAACGTGGGTCTGGTCGGCTACGAGATTATCGGATCGCTGCGCGTCGGCGGCAAGCTCATCGCGTTTCAGCTGGTGCTGACGTTTGTGCTGGTCATTGCGGTTAACGTTATTGCCTATCGCCTTACGCGCGACACCGCGCCCGACGAGCTCACGCGCTGGGCGTTGATGGTACTTGCCGTGTGGGTCGCTCAGGCCATTATCCTCAACGTGATCGTCAAGCCGCTGTGGTCGCGCCCGCGCATGCGCGTGATCGAGGTCACGCCGGGGCTCAATTTTCAGCCGTGGTGGGTAATCGGCAATCCCGACAAGTGGACCTATATCGCCGCCGGCGTGATCAAGGACGGGTTCAAGTCGTTCGCGAGCGGGCACACCGCGCATGCGGCGATCGGCCTTATGCTCGCCGGGCTTCCCGCGGCAGCCTTTAAGGAAAAACCTTCGCGTCGCCGCGTGATCTTTTGGGCGGCGGCTGTGGTCGCGGCGCTCGTCGCCTTTGGTCGCATCGTGATCGGCGCGCACTTTTTGAGTGACGTGAGCTGCGGCTTTGCCCTGGTGCTGGCGCTTGAGTGCCTTGCCGCGCGCATTGCCTATCCGGGCGGCGTACAATAGCCCCATCTGAATCATCGGGCTCGTGCCCGGCTAGAGAGGATTATCATGCTCGCGTTCAACAATGACTATTCCCACGGCGCACATCCGGCAGTGCTGCAGGCGCTCGTCGACACCAATATGGAGCCGCAGCCCGGCTACGGTACCGATGCACACACCGAGCGTGCCAAGCAGCTTATCCGTGAGGCCTGCCAGGCTCCTGATGCCGATGTATTTTTCCTGGTGGGCGGCACACAGGCCAACGCGACGGTGATTGACATGCTGCTTGCGCCCTACGAGGGCGTTGTTGCCGCCGAGACCGGCCATGTCGCCTGCCACGAGGCGGGTGCCATCGAGTTTGGCGGCCACAAGGTGCTCACCATCCCCGGCTACGAGGGCAAGATGCATGCCGAGGATCTCGAGAACTATATCCAGGTGTTCTACGAAAACGAGAGCTACGAACACACGGTGTTTCCGGGCGCCGTGTATGTGAGCATGTCGACCGAGTACGGCACGCTGTACTCCAAGGCCGAGCTCGCGGCGATTCATGCGGTGTGCCAGAAGCGCCAGATTCCGCTGTTTGTGGATGGTGCGCGCTTGGCCTATGCGCTGGCGGCCGATGGGTGCGACATTACCCTGCCCGAGCTGGCGCAGCTGTGCGACGTGTTCTACATCGGTGGCACCAAGTGCGGCGCTCTGTGCGGCGAGGCCGTGGTGTTTTGCGGCATGCACGCTCCGGCGCATCCCATTCCGCGTATTAAGCAGCATGGCGCACTGCTCGCCAAAGGCCGCCTGACGGGTGTGCAGTTTGAGGCGCTCTTTACCGACGGCCTGTATTTTGAGATCGGTCGCCAGGCGATCGAGACCGCGCAGGCGCTGCGTCGTGTGTTGCACGGGCGCGGTTACCAGTTCTTCTTGGAGACGCCCACCAACCAGCAGTTTGTGATTTTGCCCAACGAGGACATGGCCCGCATTCGCGAGCATGCCTCGATCGAGTATTGGGAAAAGTACGACGAGACCCACACGGTGGTGCGCTTTTGCACCAGCTGGGCCACGACGCAGGAGGACATCGACGCGTTGGCGGCTGTCCTGTAGCCTGATGTAATGACGAGGGGCCGCCTTGCGCTGGGTTTGGCGCAAGGCGGCCTTTGTTTTTGAGGGAGAAGGGTTGTATGACCGAGATGTCCAAGCCGACGATTCGCCTGGCGACGCCCGATGATGCGCCGGCGTTGCTTGCCATTTACGAGCCGTATGTGCGCGAGACGGCGATAACCTGCGAATACGAGGTGCCGAGCGTTGAGGAGTTCGCCGGGCGCATCGAGCGCACGCTCAAGCGCTATCCGTACCTGGTGATGGAGCTGGACGGGCGTCCGGTAGGCTATGCCTATGTGAGTCCGCTTAACAGCCGCGAGGCCTACGACTGGTCGGTCGAGACGTCGATCTACCTGGCGCGCGACGTGCGCCACGGCGGGCTGGGCCGCAAGCTGCACGATGCGCTCAAGCAATGCCTGGTCGCGATGGGCATCACCAACATGTGCGCGCTCATTGCCGTGCCGCACGATAAGGACGACGAGTACCTGACGCACAACAGCCAGGATTTCCATGCCCATATGGGGTATCGCCTGGTGGGTGCCTTCGACCGTTGCGCTCAAAAGTTCGGTCGCTGGTACGACATGTGTTGGATGGAGCTGGTCCTAGCCGAGCGCATACCCAACCAACCCAAGCCAACCTGGTTCCCCGACCTCCCCAAACCTGCCATTTAGGGACAGGTTTATTTTGGCAGGTTTTATCTGGGCAAACGTTGCAAGCCGCTGCGAAGGATGCGGATACCTTCGCGGCGGCTTTTGTTTTGGGTGTGTATGACCAAGGCGATTGACCTGCGGATGCAGCAAAGCTCCAGATAAAACCGACCAAACTAGACCTGTCCCTTTTTGGCAGGTTTTTGGCTGTCTTGTGGCATCAAATCGCCGCAAGAAGCACGGCGTTCGTATGCTATTTTGACCTGAATCGTCCCCTCGGGACGCCTTGCGAGCTAAGTGAGTAGACTTTTTGGCGCAGGGCGAGCACAAAGCGCATCTGCCTTACTAAAACCGCAGGTCACAGAGATGGCTGTTTTGGGTGTGCTCGGCAGATCGCGAAAAGTCTACTCACTTAGGTTTACGGTGCTGGATATTCTGGACAGGAACAGTTGAGCTTGGACGGCGTGCGTTGCCAGGCGATGCTGGCATTTGCGCCATGCTGGTTTGAGATTTTATAAAAACCCCAGGTAAAACGTATATTAGGTGCATTTTGCCTGGTTTGGCGCGTTAGCCGATGGGCTCGGTGTATTTGGCGCGGTCGGTGCGTTGGATGCGCTTGGAGACATGGAGCGGGCGACCGTCGGTGTCGTAGACGTAGTCGGTGATAAGGATCAATGCCTGCCCGCGCTCAACGTTGAGCAAAAACGCCTCGTTTTGCGAGGCATAGCACACCTCGAAGGTCTTGTGCCCCTGCGCCGGCGCGCGATGGAACTCCTGGCGCAGCGTGGCGTAGAGCGATCCGTTGATATCGCGATCGATGAGCGCCTCAAAGCTTGGCGGAAGATAGGTGGTCTCCAGGCACAGCGGGGCGTTGTCCAGATAGCGCAGGCGGACAAGCTTGACGAGCTTGCTGCCCACGCTAGCGTCAAAGAACTTGGCCACGCTGCCCATTGCTTTGGCAAAGCCCGAGTCCACCGTGCGCGTGGTGGGCTTCATACCCTGGCCTTCGACCTGCTTGGTATAGCTCGAAAACACCAGGTTGTTCTCGTGGAGCGCCGGCGTGTCGGCCACAAAGGCGCCGCGTCCGCGCTCGGTGCGAACCAGGCCCTCGTCAACAAGCACCTTAAGGGCATGGCGCACGGTGCTGCGCGACAGACCCGATTCGTCCATGAGTTCCATCTCGGACGGCAGTTTGTCTCCGCGCGCGTAGGTGCCGGCGGCGATGCGGTCACGCAGCGTACCCGCCAGACGCTCGTATTGGGCCAAGTTCTTTTTCGACGAAGTGCTCATGCGAACAACCTGTATCTAACCTGTATGCTTACTGAACCAAGCATGTATCCAACATGACAACAAAACCGCTGATAATGGATTGCCGAAAACTTTACCAGCAAAATATCTAAGACAAATATAGCATACAACTAGTCGACATAACCAAAACATGTATGTAACTTGTATGCCATCAAGAGCATCAAACGAGAAGAAAGGCTGATGCACGATGACTACTCAGGAACAGGTTAAGGATGTCGTCTCCCGGGTTTTGGCTGACAAGGCAGACAAGGGCGGCATCAGGCGCGTCGTGTGGATTGGCGCCGGCGGATCCAACGGCGGCAACTATCCTGCTCAGTACTTTATGGAGCACGAGGCTACGCAGGTCGTGAGCTCCAGCTACACCAGCAACGAGTTTGTGCACGCCACCCCGGCCTACGTCAACGAGAACACCCTGGCCGTCGTCGTGTCCATGCGCGGCACCAAGGAGACCATCGTCGCCGCCCAGGTCGCCAAGGACCACGGCGCCAGCACCATCGCCATCTATGTTGACGAGTCCGGCCTCACCGAGGTCTGCGACTACAAGATCCAGTACGACAGCTTGGCCGTTGACGAGTCTTGCATGGGCCGCACCAACTCCGCCGTCGTGACCATGATCGCCATGGAGCTCACGCAGCAGACCGAGGGCTATGCCGAGTACGAGACCGCTATGGCCGCGTTCGACTTGGTCGACCCCATCTATCGCAAGGCCGTCGAGTACACCCGTCCGCTCGCTGCTAAGTGGGCCGAGCAGAACGCCGACAAGCCCTGCATCAACGTCATGGCCCAGGGCCCGCTCTTTGGTGCCGCCTACGTCTTTAGCATCTGCAACGTGCAGGAGATGCTGCAGATCGACTCCTGCACCATCAACACCTGCGACTTCTTCCACGGCCCCTTCGAGATTCTGGACAAGCGCACCTCGCTGTTCCAGCTCATCAGCGTCGGCCGCAGCCGCTGCAATGACGAGCGCGGCATCCGCTTCGTCAACCAGTACGGTGGCGAGCGCGTCTATCAGCTCGACGCCAAGGAGCTCGGCCTCAACGACATCAAGGACAGCGTGAGCGAGTACTTCAACCACCTGATCTTTGCCCCGATTCTCAACAACGTGTACATGCGCGCTCTCTCTGCTGTTACCCACAAGGACTACATGACGCGCCGCTACATGTGGAAGCTTGATTATTAGTTACGGCGTTTTACCAAACGCCGTAACCGGCCGACGCTGCAAACCCGCCAGAGCGGCAATCTGCCTTTCAGCTTCGGCGGCATGACCAGAAGGTCAATGCCGCCTCACTTCAAGGCACCTTGCTCGCTCTGGCGGGTTTTCGCTGACATTGCCAAAACATCGACGATACCGTGGCTGGCGGGACACTCCCTTTGTCTAGAGATTTCCCGTTTGCCGATTTGTGCCTTGAAAAATGTATATAACGACTATAACGTAGTGTGAAACATATTGGAAACAATACCGAGGAGGCTGCGTTGAAGAAAAGCAATCTGGGCTATGTGCTGGTGCTGATCGCCGCGCTTATGTGGGGCAGCATCGGAATCTTTGTAAACGGCATCTCGGCCATGGGCGTTACGTCCCAGAGTATGGCTGCCTTTCGCTTGTTGGTCGGAGCGCTTATCTTGGCGCCGGTCCTGATGTTTATGGGCTGCCGTCCGGGTGAGGGGTCTACCGTGGCTCAGGGTCCGCTGGCCCTGTTCAAGGCAAGCCCTAAAGAGCTTGTTTCCTGCGCGCTTGTCGGTATCGTCGGTTTGGCCGCCGCCAACACTTGCTATTACGAGTGTATGGGCGAGGTGGGCATGTCCACGGCCTCGGTGCTGCTCTATACCTCGCCGGTGTTTGGCGTCGTGCTCGGACGCGTGCTTTATCGCGAGGACGTGACCCCCAACAAGCTCGTTGCCATCGCTTTTAACATAGGGGGCTGTGTACTTGCAGTAACTAATGGCGACCTTTCCGGTTTCCATTTTTCGGTTTGGGGCGTCACGTCGGGCGTGATTGCAGGCTTTTGCGGGGCGTCGCTCGCGGTGTTTAGCCGGATAGCAACCAAGACGGTCCACCCGCTGGCTGTCACGTTTTGGGGCCTTGTTTTTGGCGGTGCGGTTATGGCGGCTATCGCGGCTCCGTGGCCGGATGTCGCCGCGGCAATGTCGCCACAGCTGCTGTTGCTGTTCCTTGGCTTTGGACTCATCCCCACAGCCGTGGCTTACATCTTATATATGCAGGGTCTGTCCATGGGGCTCGAGACATCGAAAGTTCCCGTCGTAATGTCTTTCGAGACGGTCGTCACCGTACTGGTGGGCATTGGTGTCTATGCCGAGTCCGCCGGCGCGATCAAGGTCCTGGGTATTGTGCTGGTGCTCATGTCCATCCTGATTATGAACACCGACTTCTCCAAGCTGCGCAACAGTGTATTTGTCGGTCATGTCGCTGAGAGCATGACCTTTAAGCCCAACGCGTGGTGGACGGAGAAAACGCAGGACATGGATCTGTTTAAGGAACGCACCGGCATCGCGCTGGAGCCCACCGTGCAGGAAAGCCCCTGGTACTTCGTGCGATAGGGGATTGCGCGCAGGGTCCGACTTGGGGTTATCCCGCCAGTGCCGGCCTGCCCAGCCCCAACGTTTCAAGTACGTTAAACCCGTCAACGGTCGATTTTCACCCGCGAACGGTCTTTATACTAATTAGCAATATCCGCAACGTATAAGACGTTATAATGACCATAACGAAAAGGAGGAGGCAAGATGAATCAGATCATTCTCGCATCTCATGGCGGCCTGGCCGCAGGCGCCAAAGACACGCTCGAGATGGTTCTCGGCGACGTGTCGAACGTCCACGTCGTGTCGCTTGCTCGTGACGACAAGGAGCCCATCACCAACAAGGTGGACGCCATGATCGCCACGTTCAACGCGGACGACACCGTCTATGTGCTGACCGATATGCTCGGCAGCTCGGTCAACAACAGCATGGTCGAGCTTTCCCGCAACGGTGCGGCATTCACGGTGATCAGCGGTTTCAACATTCCGCTGGCACTGACGCTCGCTATGAGCCCCGCCCCCGTCAAGGGTGCCGAGCTCGCGGCCCTCATCAACGAGGCCCGCACCGGTCTGACCAACCCCAACGCACCGGTCGAGGCTGCCGCGGCTCCCGCCAAGAAGGCTAAGGCGCCCCGTCACAGCTCCGGTCCCGCCAAGATCGTCCTCGCACGTCTTGACTACCGTCTGCTGCACGGTCAGGTCGTCTTTACCTGGACCACCAAGGTTCAGGCCGAGCGCATCATCGTCGTCGACAACGCTGCCGCCAACGATGACATCAAGAAGGGCGCTCTTAAGCTGGCCAAGCCCCAGGGCGTGCGCCTGAACGTCTTCACCGTCGAGCGTGCCCTCGCCAAGATGGACAAGCTCAACACCCTCGGTGAGCGCGTCATGTTCGTCTTTGGCAACACGGCCGAGATGCTGCAGTTCTGCCAGGGTTACAAGCTCGACGCCATCAACCTGGGCGCCACCGCCAACCACGACGGTGCCGATCAGGTCGGCGGCAAGGACAGCTCCGTCTTCTTCGACGCCACCCAGAAGGCCGACGTCAACCAGCTGCTCGACATGGGCATCAAGCTCTACGTCCAGCAGACCCCCACGTATCAGAGCGTCGACATCGACGCCAAGCTGTAATCAACCAGGCTTTTGCCTGACTGAAAGGAGAAGGGTATGAATACGTTCATCAGTGCGGTGCTCGTCGGCCTCGTCGGCGTGTTCTGCATGTGGGACTCCCGCCTGCTCGGTCGTCTTAACTTCGAGCAGCCCCTCGTTGGCGCTACGCTCGTCGGTTTGCTGCTGGGCGATGTGCCCACCGGCCTTGCCGTCGGTGCCGCCGTCGAGCTCGTGTCCATGGGCCTGGTGCAGGTCGGCGCCGCCGTTCCGCCCGATATGGTCCTGGGCGGCATCGTGGCAGCTGCCTTCGCGTGCCTGACCGATGCTTCCGCCGAGACCGCCATGACGATCGCCATCCCGGTCGCCGTCCTGGGTCAGCTCCTCGGCATCGTGTTCCGTTCCATCATCGCCGCCCTCACCCATGTGGCCGATAGCGCGATTGATAACGGCAAGTTCAAGACCGCCTACCGCATGCACATCTGCGCCGGCTCCGGTCTGTACGCCATCATGTACTTCCTGCCGATCTTCCTGGCCGTCTTTGTCGGTACCGACCTGGTCCAAGCCATCGTCAACATGGTTCCCGAGTGGCTGTCCGTTGGTCTGAACGTCTCGACCAAGATCATGACCGCCTACGGTCTGGCCCTGCTGCTCACCATGATGATCAAGAAGGGTATGACCCCGTTCCTGTTCATCGGCTTCCTGCTCGCCGCCTACCTCAACCTGTCCGTCATCGCGGTCGCTCTGATCGGTGTGTGCCTGGCTATCGTCTTCATGGGCTTCAAGTTCAATGGCTCCCATGCAGCCGCCGGTGTCGATTCCGACTACGATCCGCTCGAAGACGACGAAGACTAAGGAGGAACACACTATGGCAACCGCAACCAAGGACGTGTCCCTGAACAAGAAGGTCAGCCAGTTCTTCTGGCGCTCCTGGGCCATCCAGGCCTCTTGGAACTACGAGCGTCAGATGAACATGGGCTTCCTCTACGGCATGGTCCCCACGCTCGATCGCCTCTATCCGGACGAGTCCGACCCCAAGCAGCTCGCTGCTAAGAAAGAGGCTTACCACCGTCACATGGCGTTCTACAACTGCACCCCGCAGACGAGCGCTTTTATCCTAGGCCTCGCCGCCTCCATGGAGGAGGAGTACGCCAAGGATCCCGAGAACTTCGACCCCGATTCGATCAACGCGGTCAAGACCTCCCTCATGGGTCCGCTTTCCGGTATCGGTGACTCCTTCTTCCAGGGCACCATCCGCGTTATCGCCTTTGGCCTGGGCGTTCAGCTGGCTCAGCAGGGCTCTATCATGGGCCCGATCCTGGCCATGCTCATCTCCATCGTCCCCTCCGTGCTGATCACTTGGTTCGCCGCCAAGATCGGCTACCAGGGTGGCCACGAGTACCTGAGCAAGCTCCAGGGTGGCGACCTCATGGAGAAGCTCATGTATGTCTGCGGCATCGTGGGTCTTATGTCCGTGGGCGGCATGATCGCTACGCTGATCGGCGCCACCACCCCGCTGCAGTTCGCTGAGGGCACCGTCGTTATCCAGGACATCCTGGACGGCATGATGCCCCAGATGATCTCCCTTGGCCTCACCGGCCTTATGTACTGGCTCATCAAGAAGAACGTCAACACCGGTTGGCTTCTCGTGATCGCCATCGTGGGCGGCATCGCCCTCTCCGCGGCCGGCATCCTGGCCTAGTCGCGACCAAGCGTCTAACCGCTTTCCCCCGGGGGCCTGCCTGGCATCCCATACCCCAGGCAGGCTTCCATCCCTAAATGTGTCAAAGGGACAGTTCCCTTGTCACATCCTCAACGGGCCGGCGACTCGGTCCTAACTACGGTAACCCTGCGTGCGTCCGGCAATGTGGCGCCGCAAAAAATCGAAAGGAATGTGTCAGATGTACGAGATCGACCTTAACCTCCCTAAGCAGATCGTCGCTGACGTCCTGTCCAACCACGAGATCCACAGCGTCGCCTTCGTCGGCTGCGGCGCTTCCATGTCCGACCTTTACCCCGCCAAGTACTTCCTGGCCAACAACACGGACAAGCTGAACGTTCAGATCTTCACCGCTAACGAGTTCAACTACGACACGCCTTCCTGGGTCAACGAGCACACCTTCGTGATCACCTGCTCCCTCGGTGGCTCCACGCCCGAGACCGTCGAGGCCAACAAGACTGCCAAGAAGCACAACTGCCCGGTCGTCTCCCTCACCAACAAGGCTGGCTCCGCTCTGACCGTCGACGCCGACCACGTCATCGTTCACGGCTTCCACGCCAACTACGCTGCCAAGTGCGAGAAGCCCGGCTACGCCATCGCTCTTGCTGTCGAGATCCTTCAGCAGACCGAGGGCTATGACCACTACGAGGACATGATCACCGGCCTCACCAACGTCTTCGAGCTCTGCGAGAACGCCGCCCAGTCCGCCAAGGGCCTCGCCAAGCAGTTCGCCCAGGACTTCAAGGACGACGAGATGATCTACTTCATGGCCTCCGGTGCCTCCGAGAAGATGGCTTATTCTCACGCCGCCTTCCTGTTCACCGAGATGCAGTGGATCGACGCCGCCGCGTACAACACCGGCGAGTACTTCCACGGCCCGTTCGAGGTTTCCACCGAGGGTAAGCCCTACGTCTTCTTCATGTCCGATGGTGCCACCCGTCCGATGGACGCCCGCGCCCTCACCTTCCTTAAGCGCATGGGCGCCAAGGTCGCTCTGATCGACTCCAAGGACTACGGCCTGGCCGACGCCGTGCCCGCGAGCGTCGTCACCTACTTCAACCCGCTGCTGCACCTCGCCGTTATGCGCGAGTACGGCAACCAGATCGCCGAGGCCCGTCAGCACCCGCTGACCATGCGTCGCTACATGTGGAAGCTTTCCTACTAATCACAAGTAAGTAGACCTTACAGGTTGATTGAGAGGGGATGGGGTTTTGCCCCGTCCCCTTTTTTGCTTTGGGGAGGGCGTGTCTGTCGCGTCGCAAAACACCAGATAAAACCTACCAAAATAAACCTGTCCCTTTTCGGCAGGTGGGAGGAGATGCGTATGATTAAGGCAGTGCTGTTTGACATGGACGGCGTGCTGGTCGATACCGAGTGGTTCTACAACCGCCGTCGCGTGGCGTTTATGGAAGAGAAGGGGTTCCATTTTGACGAGATCCCCGATCTTTCGGGGTCTAACGAGCCTGCCATTTGGAAGTCGCTGGTGCCCGACGATATTGAGCTGCGCGAGCGTCTGCGCGTGGAGTACAAGCAGGTCTACAGCCCGGTTCACCCCGTTCCGTATGCCGAGCTGCTCAACGAGCAGACGGAGCCGGTGATGCGCGAGCTGCACGAGCGCGGCGTGAAGTGCGCCATCGCAAGCTCGTCCTATCGTGAGCTCATTGACGAGCTGGTTGAGATTGCCGGTATCGCCGACGTGCTGGACTACACCATCAGCGGTCACGAGTGCAGTGCGTTTAAGCCCGACCCCGAGATCTACCTGCGTGCCATGAAGGCGCTGGGAGTTGACCCCGCCGAGTGCCTGGTTATCGAGGACTCGCCTTTGGGTATCGAGGCCGGCAAGCGCTCCGGCGCCCGCGTCCTGGCACTGCGTCCGCATGAGGGCGTCAACCTGGACCAGTCCGCCGCCGACGTCGTCATCGACAACCTGAGCGACATTTTGGCCGCTCTGTAGTGTCAATCCACCGCGAGAAGCACTGGTTCACGCGTCATTTGCTGCGGATTGGCTTAATTTGTCATCTATTTGGATCCGTTTGGCTTCGATTCGGACTAAGTGAGTAGACTTTTTGGTGCAGGACGAGCACAAAGCGCATCTGCTCTAGTAAAACCGCAGGTCACAGGGGTGGCGGTTTTGGGTGTGCTCTGCAGATCGCGTAAAGTCTACTCACTTGTAATTTGGGCCTTTGGTCGTGGGGTTGCTGGTCCCGCTTTGGTTGTCGAGAGAGGGTGAATTGAGGTGCCCCCGCATGCTCCATGCTACAATCGCGGCCACGCCCCACAACTACATCTGCCTTCGAAAGGAGCCTACGTGGCGAACGCCATCGATCAGCTCACGGACCGCGTGCTCGTGCTCGGCCGCCTCACCATCGTTCGCCGCGCCATTACTGCCGTGGCGGTCACCATTTCTGCCGTTCTCCAGACATTCCTGATCCAGGCGTTCATTCAACCCGCCGACCTGCTTCCGAGCGGCCTTACCGGCGTCGCGGTCCTGCTCGATCGCGTTACCTCGCTCGGTGGCGTTCACATCGACATCTCGCTCGGTATGCTCGCGCTCAACATCCCCGTGGCGCTCCTATGCTGGAGCGGCATTAGCAAGCGTTTCGTCATCTTCTCGATGACGCAGGTCGTGCTCTCGTCGCTGTTCCTCAACGTCTTTCACTTCGCGCCGTTTTTGGGCGACAAGATCATGCTAATCATTTTTGGCGGCGTGGTCTCGGGTCTGGGCGCTGCCATCGCGCTTAAGTCCGGCGCATCTACCGGCGGCACCGACTTTATCGCGCTGTGGGTCTCCAACCACACGGGTAAGACCATCTGGGGTGTCATCTTTGGTTTCAACTGCTTTATCCTGGCGATCTTTGGCTTTATGTTTGGCTGGGATAACGCGGCGTACTCCATAGTGTTCCAGTTTATTTCGACCAAGACCATCGACAGCTTCTATCATCGCTACGACCGTGTGACGCTGCAGATCACAACGCGCAAGGCAGACGAGGTCATGACCGCCTATGTTGACCATTTTCAGCATGGTATTAGCTGCGCCGAGGTCATCGGCGGATACAGCCGTGAAAAGATGTACCTGCTGCACACCGTTGTCTCGACCTACGAGAGCCAGGACATTATCAAGCTAGTGTGCGACATTGATCCCGGTGCCGTGATCAACGTGTTCCACACGCTCAGCTTTGTGGGCGGCTGGTGGGGCGGTCATGTCGACGAGCCCATGCCCACGGCCGTGCCCGATCCCGACAAGCCCGCGCGCATGGCCAGCAGGCAGGCGCGCCTCATCGATCAGGACAGCCTGCAACAGGACGACGGCAGGTAAGGATTTGCTGTATGCGGTGTATCGTTTTATCATTATGAGGTAACATGAAACTAGACGTTATATACGTATTAGTTATTTCAATATTTCGATAAGAGTGATTAGATATGCCTGCACCCAAAAATGCACCGCTTTACCAGCAGATTTACGACGAGATCAAGGATGCGATCGAGAAAGGTGTTTATGCACCCAAGGAGCGTATTCCGTCCGAGCTCGAGCTAGCCGAGCAGTACGAGGTGAGCCGAATTACGGTGCGTCGCGCCGTCGAGGAGCTGTGCTCCGATGGCTACCTGGTTAAGCAGCAGGGCCGTGGCACCTTTGTTTCCACGCCGCACATCAATCGCCAATTTCACGCCTCGACGCTGCAGACGTTTACCGCGCTGTGTGCCGGCAACGGCATGAAGGCCGGTGCGCACGTGATCGATCGCCAGATTGTGCCGGCGCGCCAAAACGAGATGGAGTTCTTTGGCCTGCAGAAGGATGCGCTGCTGCTGCACATCAAGCGCGTGCGTACTGCCGACGGCGAGCCCATCTTTGAAGAGAACATCTTTGTGCCGTTTGACGCCTACCGTGAGCTGTTGACGGCCGATCTTGAGGACAAGTCGATTTTTGCCGAGGTCGAGCGTGTTGGCGGAACGCCGATTGTCTCGGTTGGTTACCGTACGGTCGAAGCCGTTCGCGCCAACGCCGAGCAGGCGGCTGAGCTGGGCATTGCTCCGCACGATCCGCTGCTCAACCTGCGCGCCGGCTTTATCGGACCCAATGGCGAGCCGGTCCTGATGGGTAAGCAGTACTACGTGGGATCGCGCTACGTTATGGTCATGTAAGTTACGCGGTTTTACCAAACCGCGTAACGGGCCGACGCTGCGCCCTTGGTTCCGCCGTTCTAACGAACGGCGGACCGGTCGACGCTGCAAACGCCCCTAAGCGGCAATCTGACGTTCAATCGTCGGTCGCGTACCGAAGTACGCTTCCCTCCTCTTTCACGTCACCTTGCTCGCTTAGGGGCGTTTTCGCTGACTTATGCTCAACCTGCGACGTTTCCACGCCTGTCAAGAGCTTAGCCGTTGGGGACGTTCTTAAACGACTAGTCATTCAAGAACGTCCCCAACGGCTACCCGCAGAATGAGCGTGGCTGACAGCCGTACGGCAGCGGTCCGCGTGGCGGCGTATAATCGGCGGCAGATGACTTGGACGTTAGGAAACCATGACCGAAAGCATGCAGCAGATGGCGCTCGACACGCTCGGCGCCTATTTTGGCTACACCTCGTTTCGCCCGGGGCAGGACCGCATGGTCGATGCGATCCTTGCCGGTCGCGACGCGCTGGGCGTTATGCCCACGGGCGCCGGCAAGTCCATTTGCTACCAGGTGCCCGCGCTCATGCTGCCCGGTATCACCTTTGTGGTGAGTCCGCTGCTGTCGCTTATGGAGGATCAGACCCGTGCGTTGCTCGCGGCGGGTGCGCGACCCAGCTATCTCAACTCCAGCCTTACGCCGGCTCAGCAAAATACCGTGCTCAAACGTGCTCGTGAGGGGCGCTACCAGCTTATGTACGTGGCGCCCGAGCGCCTGCTCGAGCCGCGCTTTTTAGCCTTTGCGCAGGAGGCCGCGGCGGACGGCGGCATTGGCGTGCCGCTCGTGGCCATTGACGAGGCCCATTGCGTGAGCCAGTGGGGCCAGGATTTCCGCCCCGCCTATCTGCAGATTCGCGAGTTCATCGATTCCCTGCCGCGGCGTCCCATCGTGGCGGCCTTTACCGCTACGGCGACCGAGCGCGTGCGCACGGACATTCAGCAGATGCTCGGTCTGCAAAACCCTGCGACGGTGGTGACGGGCTTCGATCGCAAGAACCTCTACTTTGGCTGCGAGGAGATGGGCGACAAGGCCAAGGCCGCGTGGGTGCGCGACTATGTGATCGCGCATTCGAGCGAGAGCGGCATCGTGTATTGCTCGACCCGCAAGACCGTCGATGCGCTGGCAGGAGAGCTTACCGAGGCTCTGGGCCCCAGCGGCATTCGCGTGGGCCGCTACCATGCCGGCATGGGTAATGACGCCCGCCGCCAAAGCCAGCGCGCCTTTATCGACGACGATATTCAGGTGATGGTTGCCACCAACGCCTTTGGCATGGGCATCGACAAGCCCAACGTGCGCTACGTGATCCACAACAACGTGCCCGAGAGCATCGAGGCCTACTACCAAGAGGCGGGACGCGCCGGCCGCGATGGCGATCCGGCCAGCTGTCACCTGCTGTGGAACGGAAACGATTTTCGAATGCGTCGCTTCTTGATCGACCGCGGCGATGCGGCCGACGAGGCGCTCGACGACGAGCAACGCGCGTGGGCGCTCCAAAATCGATATCGCCTGCTCAGCCAGATGGAGGGCTACTGCAATACCACCGGCTGTCTGCGCGAATACATGCTGCGCTACTTTGGCGACGAGGCTGCAGCCGAGCATGCGGCTGCGGGCGGCGCCGCCACGGACGACGCCGAGGGCTGCGGCAACTGCAGCAACTGCCTCACGCAGTTCGAGGTCGAGGACGTCACCGATATGGCCCGCGCCGCCGTGCGCTACGTCGCCACGCGCCCCATGCGCTTTGGCAAGTCGCTCATCGCCGACGTGCTCCACGGCGGCAACACCGAGCGCATTCGCCAGATGCATCTGGACGAGGACTGCGGCTATGGTGAGCTGTCGAGCGAATCGGTCGGGCGCATCAAGGACATCATCGGCCAGCTGTGCGGCCGCGGTTATTTGGCCACCTCGCAGGGGCAATACCCGGTCGTGGGTCTGGGACCGCGTGCCGGCGAGGTCGAGGACGAGGCGTTTGCCTTTACCGTTAAGCGCCGCGCGTCCAAGCGCAAGGCCTCGGCACGCGCCCGCCGTGCGGTGGATCTGCTGCGCGAGGAGGCCGAGCTGGATCAGCGCCCGCGCGTTGGCGACGATGCCGAGCTGTTCGAGCGCCTGCGCGCCCTGCGCAAGGAAATCTCGACCGAGCTCGAGATGGCGCCGTACATGGTCTTTTCCGACAAGGCCCTGCGCGGCCTGTGCCGCCTGCGCCCGCAGACGCGCGACGAGCTTATCCAGGTCAACGGCATCGGCGAGAAAAAGGCCGACGCCTTTGGCGAGCAGTTTATGGCGGCGATTGAAGAGTTTGAGTCCGAGCATGCGCGGGATGGAGCGTAACGATGGCAACCGACGATAAAACCGACCGCGCTGGCGTATCCGCCGTGCCGCTGTACCAGCAGGTCATGGACGACCTGAAGGGCGAGATCGCGCGCGGCGTGTACGCGGCCGGCTCGCGCATTCCTTCCGAGATGGAGCTCGCGAAGTCCTACGGCGTGGGGCGCATCACCGTACGCCGTGCCATCGAGGAGCTGTCGCGCGCGGGCTACCTCAACCGCCAGCAGGGGAGGGGCACCTTTGTATGCGCTCCCAAGCTCAAGCGCAAGATTCGCCAGAAGGGCGACGTCCAGAGCTTTACTGAGGGTTGTGCTGCCAACGACATGGTGCCCGGAGCGCGCCTGGTATCGCGCACGGTGGTCGCGGCGACGCACGAGGATGCGGCGTTCTTTGGCGTGGAGCCCGGCTGCGAGCTCATCGTGGTCGAGCGCGTGCGCACGGCCGACGGCATCCCCGTCATGCTCGAGAACAACGCCTTTGTGCTGGCCGACCATCCCTACCTGCAGACGCTTGCCGACGAGGACCTCGCCGATAACTCGATCTTTGCGCTCGTCGCCGAGCATTCGGGCCGCGCGCCGCTCAAGTCCGACCCCTGTACCGTGGAGATTGCGCTTGCCGATGCCCAGGCGGCCCCGCTGCTGGAGGTGCCGGTCGGCGAGCCGCTCTTCTATATGGAGGCGTACTTTACCGATGCGGACGGGCGGCCCCTGCTGCTCGGGCGTCAAAAGATCGTGGGCTCGCGCTACGTGTTCGACATCTAACGTCCATAGATAGAACAACATAGAACAAATTTGCTGAAATGACTTCACGGGCACCTGCTTGCATGCTATAAATAGAACAACATAGAACGACTGCAGGTACGAGCTGCCGTCGTCCAAAGCCGCCACACAAGGAGGAGCGTCACCGTGAACGCACACGATCTGATTCAGGAAATTATCGAGCGCAAGGGTAAGATTGAGAACGTCTTTTGGATCGCCTGCGGCGGTTCGATGATCGACTTAATGCCGGCCAACGAGCTACTCAAGCGCGAGGCCACTACGTTTGCCTCGACGGTCTACACCGCGCGCGAGTTTTGCCTGATGGCCCCCAAGAGCCTGGGGCCGAAGTCGCTCGTCGTCGCCTGCAGCCACAGCGGTAACACGCAGGAGGTCGTCGACGGTTGCGAGATGGCGCTGGCTGCCGGTGCCGAGGTCGTGACTATGACCGACTATGCGGGTTCCAAGATCGACAACGGCAAGTGGACCACCTGGGTCTATCCGTGGGGCAAGGGCGAGTCGCAGGCCGAGGTCCCGCAGGGCATTGGCGTGCTAATGGCTGCCGAGCTGCTCGACCAGCAGGAGGGCTACGAGGCGCTCGCCGACATGTATGCCGGCCTTAAGCAGATGGACGCGCTGCTGCCCGCCGCCCGCGAGAAGGTCAACGCCGAGCTGGGCGATCGCTTTGCCGAGCTCTGCCAGCAGCACAAGTTCTTCTATATCCTGGGCTCCGGCCCCAACTTTAGCCAGACCTATGCCATGGCCATCTGCTCGCTCATGGAGATGCAGTGGCAGCACTGCTGCTACATCCACTCCGGCGAGTACTTCCACGGCCCGTTCGAGGCTACCGAGCCCGGCGTGTTCTACTTTGTGCAGCTCGGATCGGGCGAGTGTCGCCCCATGGAGGAGCGCGCGCTGGCGTTCCTCAACACGCACACCGACACGATCATGGTGCTCGACGCACTCGAGTACGGCGTGGGCGACGTGCCTGCCAGCGTGCGTTCGTACCTGGAGCCAATCTTCTTCTACGCGATGAGCTGCGAGCTGCGCGCAGCCCGCGGTAAGGCGTTCGACCACAGCCCCGAGATTCGTCGCTACATGGGCATCGAGCAGTACTAGGTACCGGGAATTATCTTTTTTGACGGGGTCTGCGCTGCGCGCGGGCCCCTTTTTGCGTTGTGGCGGCCGGATTCGTGTCTGCGCGAAAACGAAGTCTAATACTTTTCCGCGAAGTGAACGACCTATTTTGGACCTCCGAAGCATCGACATTTTTTGGCGCCAAAACCGCAGGAAAATCTTAATGAAACCGCAGGAAATGGTTCCCATAAAGTGTCGATGCTTCGGGGGCTCATTTTTGCTCGTTCACTTCGCGGAAAAGTATTAGACCTAAATTTGTAAGCGTGTCGTGTGAGCCAAAAAGCGGGCCGCGCCGATGGGTTTCCGGCGCGGCCCGCTTTACATGGCGTCCGTATGGGCGAGGTGTCGCGTCAAGCGGCGGCCTACTTTGCGTCGTACGCCTCGGCATCCCACCAGTCGAGCTGGGCGATGTTGTCGCGGATGTGCTGGCAGCTCTTGTGGAAGCCCTCGAGCTCGTGCTCGGAAAGGTCGAGCGTGTAGACCTCCTCGACGCCCTCGGCGCCGATCACGCACGGCAGGGAGGTGAAGATGCCCTCCTCGCCATACTGGCCGGTCATAAGCGTAGAGGCCGAAAGCACGGCGTGCTCGTTGTGCAGCACGGCGGCACAGACGCGCGCGGCGGAGTTGGCGACGGCGTACTCGGTGCACTGCTTGCCCTGGTAGGTTACGTAGCCGCCCTTGCGTGCGAGCTCCTCGACCTCCATGTGGTCGAAGGCGTACTTGTCGGGATTCTCGGCCTGAAGCTCGTTAAGGCTCTTGCCGGCGATGGTCGCGGCCTTAAAGGCGGCAAGCTGGCTAAAGCCGTGCTCGCCGATCATGTAGGCGTCAATGGACTTGGGGCTCACGCCGACCTTCTTGGAGATCTCGGTGCGCAGACGGGCGGAGTCCAGGCCGCAGCCCGAGCCGATGATCTTCTTGGGGTCGTAGCCGGTCAGATGCCACAGCTCGGTGCACACGACGTCGCAGGGGTTGGAGATACTCACGAAGATGCCGTCGAAGCCGGCGTCGACGATGCGCTTGGCAAAGGTGCGGGCGGCGTCGGTGGTAAAGAACAGCTCGCCGTCGCGGCTACCGGCGGCCAGCGCGACCTTGCCGGCGGCGTTGACGATGACGTCGCAGCAGGCCAGCTCCTCGTAGTGGTCGTAGCAGTTGACGATCTTGGTGTTGTACGGGACAAACGAAAGGGAGTCGCGCAGGTCCTGGACCTCGGACGTCACCTTGGCCTCGTTGATATCGCACAGGTACAGCTCATCGGCAATGCCCTGCATGAGCAGGCTGTTGGCGACATGTGCTCCTACGTGGCCCTGGCCGACCACACCGATCTTACGCGTCTGGTACATATACGTATCCTTTCGGCCGAGTTTTTCGCGTCGGACCATTGTAGCGTCCAGGCGTCACTTTGCTAGGCTAAATCGCCGTAGATTCTTGGGGCATGCCGTAATCTCTACTTTTGGAGTGATTTGGGCCGCTGACGGCATCGCGGGGCGATGTGCTCGCGCGGATGGGGCCGCTCGTTGTACCATAGCTGCAACTGACTCGTAAGGAGCATCCATGCCCATTCGTATTCCCGACGCCCTTCCTGCTGCTGCGCAACTCGAGAGCGAGAACATCTTTGTCATGACCGAGTACCGCGCGCTACATCAGGACATCCGTCCGCTGCGCGTGCTCATCCTCAACCTCATGCCCACCAAGATCGCCACCGAGACGCAGATCATGCGCAAGCTCTCCAACACGCCGCTGCAGGTGGAGGTGGACCTGCTGCGCACCAAAACGCACGAGGCCACGCACGTGAGCGCCGGCCACCTGGAGACGTTTTACCGCACGTTCGACGACATCCGCGACATCCACTACGACGGCCTGATCATCACGGGCGCGCCGGTGGAGCAGATGCCGTTCGAGGAGGTCGACTACTGGCCCGAGCTCTGCCAGATCATGGATTGGTCCACCACGCACGTGCACTCTACGTTGCATATTTGTTGGGGCGCACAGGCGGGCCTGTATCACCACTACGGTATTCAGAAGTACGACCTGCCGGCAAAGGCGAGCGGCGTGTTCGAGCATTATCTGGTGAAGCCGCAAAGCCCGCTGGTCCGCGGCTTTGACGACCGTTTTTATGCCGTGCATTCGCGCAACACCGATGTGCGCCGCGAGGACGTGGAGGCCGAGCCGCAGCTTGAGGTCGTGGCCGTGTCCGACGAGGTTGGCCTGTACATTGTCAAGTCGACCGACAGCCGTCGCTTTTTTGTATTTGGCCACCCCGAGTACGATACCGACACGCTGCGCCTGGAGTACGAGCGCGACGTGAAGCGCGGGCTCAACCCTCAGGTGCCGGCGCATTACTTTCCGGGCGACGACCCCACCGCCGAGCCGCGAAACGTCTGGCGCAGCCAGGCTCAGCTGTTCTACACCAACTGGCTCAACTACTACGTCTATCAAACCACGCCCTACGACCTAGCACGCGCCGGCGAGGAGCACTAGGCTGCGATGATGCCGCTGTAGCCGTGGCTGATGTGGCAGCGGTTAGGCGCTGATGATGTGGGGCAGCGGCAGATCGTGGGCGTCGGTGGGGATGTGGTCGACGCGCTGTTCGTCAAAGGCGATGCCGACGATTTGACATACGGGCGAGAGCATGGGCAGGTAGCGGTCATAGCAGCCGCCGCCGTAGCCTAGGCGCGTGCCGGTGCGGTCGAATGCTACGAGCGGCGCGACGATCATGTCGAGAGCTTCGGCAGGCACGATAGGGAAGCGGCTGCTGTCGATGTCCGTGGCCGCAAAGGCCCGCGTGGGGTGGGCGATAAACGTAGCCGCGTCCGCGTCGCCGGCAGCAACTGCCCGCATACACATGCGCTGGCCACAAGCTGCGGCGTCTGTTGCCGAGAGCATGCACGGATAGGCCACGCGCCAGCCACGTTTGGCGGCAGCTGCGGCAAACGCGGCTGAGTCGACTTCGGAACCCATCGCGGCATAGACGGCAACGGTGTGCGGCGCCGCGGCATCCAAGCGGCCCAGCAGCTCAACCAGCCGCGCACAGATATCAGCAGACTTCGCCGCCCGCAAGTCCAAATCAAGAGCATCGCGCCGAGCAATCACCGCCCGCCGCAACTCAGCCTTGTCCATCCCGGCTTCCTCTCCCAAACCTACCAAAAAGGGACAGGTTTATTTTGGCAGGTTTTATCTGGGCAAATGTCGAAACCACCACAAAGGTGCCTGTCCCCTTTGTGGTGGTTTTGGCCCATGCGTTAACGCTATAGCGCCGCAGCGATCGCTTCAGTCACAAACTTATTGAGTGACTCGCCCTTCTTTGCCGCTGCCAGCGCCGCCTGTTTGTGGAGCTCAGAGCCCGTTCTTACGTTGAACGAGCCCTTAAAAGCCCGCTCGGGCTCTTTGCCCTTCTCGGCGCAAAACTCAAGGTAATCGTCGACGGCGTCGTGGAAGCATTGCTCCACTTCTTCAGCCGTGGAGCCTTCAAATACGATTGCGTCTCTAATGCCGGCGACCATACCTGTTAGTACACGCTGCTCGGCATCGAACTCGACTGGGGCGAAATAGCCCTTGTATGCCAAAACGTTACTCATGACTGCCTCCGACATCCTGCAGAAATCGAACGATGTTTCGAATTGTCCCCGCTGTCAATTCGTCAGATGGATGAGGCGCGTGCATCACGAACATCCTGCCATCTGAGGGCCTGTAGAAGCGAACGCGCGATCCGGAAGTCTTGCCTTTGCTGTCCATTTCAAAGCCATATGAGACCATGACTTTTAAAAAATCGGCATACCGATACGTCGAAGGGCAGCTAAACAGTTGGGCGATGAGTTTATCGGCTCGAGTCATCCCGCCTCACATTTTGCAACTATATTCTAGTTGCAATTTAAGTCCGATGCAAACACTCATAATATAGGACATGTGTACGTATAGAACAAGTGTTCGAATCACCACTGAGAAAGGGGACAGGCACCTTTGTGGTGGTCTGTGCTGTGGAGTGGGCGTCTGCGGCAGTTCGTCTCGATCTGTAACAGTAACTCGGCAAAATTGGACCCAGTTGTTACAGATTGAGACAAAGAGCTGGTGCCGTTCGGGAACGTCTCGATTTGTAACATCTGGAGCCAATATTGCCGCCTAGATGTTACAGATTTAGACAAACTGGTGGGACGGGGTGAGCTGCCCCGCCCAAGCAGAGGCAAAAGAAAAGGTAGATTTTCAGGCATGTTCCAAAAATCTACCTTTGTGCGTTAGCCCATCAGGTCGATGACGTTAAAGCCGGCGTTGCTCTTGGCGATGACTTCGCGGCCGCCAAAGACACAGGTGGGCGACTCGGCCGCAATGCGCGTCACATCGGCGCCGAGCGAGCTCAGCTCAGCGGGTGTGGCCGCGAGCATCTGGGCGCGACGCTCCTCGCGCGCATGCGGATCGAGCCCGGCCAGGTAGGTCGTGTTGCGGCGCTTGGTGAGCGCATAGGGCTTCACCGGCGCGTCCATGCCGCTCACGCAGCTCACGATAAAGCCCTCAAAGGCGGCCTCGTCGGGCTCAAAGCGGCCAAGCCATGCGCCTGCACGCTCCACGCGCTCAATCGAAGGGTCAATCGCCGGGTCGCGGTAGGTGTAGAACGCCGTCTGACGCTCGCCTGCCGCGCGGAATCCGCAGCCGTAAGCACCGCCCTTCACGCGAATCTCGTTCCACAGGTAGTCGTAAGAGAGCGCGTTGGCAGCCACGGCCCAGGCTCCCGTCACGTCAATGCCCAGGCGACGCGGATCGCACGCACGCGCGGCAAAGCAGATGTCGCTGGGGATCACGAAAGCCTCGTGGCGGTCGCACGGCGCCGGCACCACGAGCGCGTCGCGGCCGGCACCATCGCCCGCACCCAGCCCCAGGTCGCCCGCGGCATCCCAGTACGCGTCAAAGTCCTCATCGCTGCCGGTAAAGCTCGCCAGGCAGCCGTCGGCCACAAAGATGCGGTCTGCCAGCTCGGCAAGCTTGGCGCGCAGATTGTCCAGGCGCTCGTCAAAGTGCTCGAGCAGATCGCGCAGGAACAGATAGAAATCCACGCCCGAGAGCTGCTCGCGCACCACGGCCGAAGGCGAGCTGTAGCTCATCGCGCGACCCAGCGCCGCCGAGTGTCCGTTGTTGATAAAGCCCTGCTCAAGCCCAATGCGAATCTGCGTGAGCACGTCGCGCACGCGGTCGGCGTCAGCATCGAGCAACAGCGTGCTCGACCACACCTCGCGCGGCAGGTTCGCCAGCGCATCTATCTTTTCGGACAGGGCGCCGGCGCTCACCAGCAGGTAGGGGCGCACGCCGTCCACGTTGGGCTGCGTCATGACCTCGGTCGTAAAGCTCAAAAAGCCCAGCTTGCCGGCGATGAGATTGTCGAGCTCCTCTGCCGAGTGCTCGCTTGTAGGCAGCTGCTTGAGCAGACGGCAGAGCAGTGTCACATAGGGCAGGTCCTCAAACGCGACGCAGCTCAGGTCGAAATACTGCATGGCGTAGGCCAGGCGGTTGGTGGGGATGCCGTGGCGCAGGCAGGGGATGGGCGCGGTCGTGTCTACGACCAGCGGCGGCTCGGGGTGCGCCTCGCCAATGTCGGACACGCGCAGGCGCGGCAGTGTGGCCTTGGCCTCGGGCGTGTCTTCTGCCTCCTGCGCGGCACGCAGCGCGGCCGTGCGCTCGACCACGTCGGCCAGCTCGGCATCGGTCATGGCATCGCGCTTGGCTGCCAGCTCGGCGGCCTCGGCACCCTCTGCGCCCTCGGCGGCGTCCACCGGCACCAGCTCGACCAGTGCCATGTGGTCGTTTTCCAGCACCAGCTCGCGCAGCAGGTCCTCAAAGTAGCTGCCGTCCAGGTCGTCGCGCAGCTCCTCGTACACCGGGCCGTACTTGAGCGCCAGCGTCGCGGCGTCGTCATCGTAGAGCCACGTGCTCAGCGCGTCGCACGCAATGGCTACGCCGTCGGCGATGCCGTAGTCGCGCTGGCGCAGGTCGTACTCGTTGCTGCTGATGATGGCTTCCAGGCGCTCGCGCGGAACGCCGTGCTCGCACAGGTCGCGGCAGGCGTCCTGGAACACGCGGCGCAGCTCGCGCGCCACGCCTGGCTGCGCGTTTTGCAACATGATGAGCTCGTAGGGCTGCAGGCTCTCGGCCGCGGTGTAGCTCACCACGTTGCCGCCCAGGCCGGCGGCCAGAATGGTCTTCTTGACCGGCGCCTCGTTGGAGCCCAGCAGCGCCTCGAACAGGATATCCGCCGCGATCGTGCGTTTGCGGTCGAGCGCGCTGCCCAACACAAGGCCCAGGCCCACCAGGGCGTTCTCGGGTGTAGTGGCCATCTCGACGCGCTTGTACTCGCAGGTCACGGGCGTCTGCACGCCCAGCGGATTGGGCGCCAGCGCGGACGGGTCCTCGCCGGCGGCAACGGCTGCGTCCATGCGGCGGCTTGCGGCACTCGGCTGCGACAGATAACGCTCGTCCAAAAAGGCCAGTGCGCGGTCCACGTCCAGGTCGCCGTAGAGCGTGATGTAGGAGTTGGAGGGGTTGTAGTGGCGCGCGTGCGTGTCCAGGAACTGCTCGTAGGTGAGCGCGGGAATCGCGCGCGGGTCGCCGCCGCTCTCGTGCGCATAGGCGGTGTCGGGATAGAGCGCGGCGTTGACGGCGTCGTCCAGCACGCTCATGGGATCGGACAGCGCACCCTTCATCTCGTTGAATACCACGCCGTTATAGCGCAGCGTGCCCTCGCGCAGGCTCGCGGAGCTGTCGCTGCCCTCGATCTCGACGCTCTCCGGCAGGTCCAGCTCGTAGTGCCAGCCCTCCTGCTCAAAAATGGTGGGCCTGGTATAGATGGCCGGGTTGAACACCGCGTCCAGATACACGTCCATCAGGTTGTACAGATCCTGCTCGTTGGTGGTGGCGACAGGGTAGATGGTTTTGTCGGGGTAGGTCATGGCGTTGAGGAACGTCTGCATGGAGCTCTTGATCAGGTCGACAAACGGCTCCTTGACGGGGAACTTGGCCGACCCGCACAGCACCGAGTGCTCAAGAATATGGAACACGCCGGTAGAATCGGCCGGCGGCGTCTTAAAGCCAATGGCAAAGGCCTTGTTTTCGTCGTCGCACGCAAGGTACAGCAGGCGAGCGCCCGAGACGGTGTGGCGCAGCACGTAGGCGTCCGAGTCGAGCTCGGGCACGGTCTCGCAGCGCTCGACGGCAAAGCCGTGGCAGGTAGTGCCGGGCACCAGCAGTGCGGCGGCAGCGGCGCGCGGGTCGGTTGAGGTGGTGGGCATATGCAGTCTCCTTTGACGCCCCAGCGGGGGCGAATCGAGTCGAATCCCCGAGAGTATACCCATATGGGGCCTTCGACCAATCTGCCGCACGAGCGTGGATTTTCGGACACACGAGCGTGGAAATTCGGACGCCCGCCAAATAGCAGTGGATTTTCGGACGAAATCGGCCGCCAAAAGCCTAGAAACCGTCCAAATAACCACGCTCGTGCGTCAACTACGTATCTCTCACCTCACATTCATCTCTACGACGAGGGATGAATGTGAGACAGGTAGAAGATAAAAATCAATCGGCTTATCGGATGCATATACCGCCATCAGATTGAAGTTGTATGCGGAAATGGATGGACTCTACACCGCTTACGCAAAATAACCCCTCGTTTGCTAAAACATTATAGGAAATGGCGTGGAGTGCTAAAAAGTTCTAATACAATATAAGCCATTTATCTATAAGCTGCTGATTTCTTGTAAAGGTATGGTTGATATGGTTGAAGCAAATAGCGTTATCCCCCTGTACAAACAGATTGTTCGTGCGCTTTCTGATTCGATCGCCAACGGCACGTACCGCCCGGGAGATAAGCTCCCGACCGAGGCGGAGCTTATCGAGCAATTTGGCGTGAGCCGAATAACGGTTCGCTCCGCAATTAAAGAAATGGAAGATGCTGGGCTTGTTGAGAGGGCCCGTGGCAAGGGCACGTTTGTTTCGTCGGACACGCAGATGTATGCCGCGGACGACCGTGAGAGCTTTACCCATTCGTGCCAGCTTGCGGGCAAACAGGCGTCTACCAGGGTTCTCGAAATGGGCTGGGACTTCCCAAGCCTGCGAGACGCGAAGTTCCTGGGCGTAGACGATACCCAAAAGGTATTGCGTAGTCGTCGTCTACGCCTTGTGGATGGCAAGCCCACGATGCTGGAAACCAATAGCTATTCCGCTGCGCTTTCTTTTTTGGAGCATGAGTCCCTCGATGATTCGCTGATGGCGGTACTCGATCGCCAGGGGATCAAGATGGGCCCCAACACGCGTACGCTCGAGGTCTGCTATGCGAGCGAGCTCGAGGCGGCATACCTTAACGTGGAGCTGGACTCTTCGCTGCTTCTGTTTGTCGATAGGCGCTATGCCCCAAGCGGCGAGCCGCTCTTCATCTCCCGTCAGGTGTACTGCACCGAGCGACTGAAGTTCTACTTGTAAATTAGAGATAGATTGGTCGATTTACCGACTAATTGTTACCGTTCGCGGATTTGGAAAATAGACACGCCGCGTAGGGTAGATTGCTAATATACTTTGTTATGACAATATAGTACGTCCTATTGGTATTGGAGAACTATGAATAAGATATTGCTAGCGAGTCATGGTTATCTCGCCCAAGGCATGAAAAGCTCTCTGGAGATTCTGATGGGCACCAACGACCGAATCGAGTGCCTGTGCGCCTATGTCGATGACGATTCAAGGGACGTCGCGGCGTTGATTGATGCATGGATGGAGACGAGGGACCCTGCCGACTCTTGGTTTGTCGTGACTGACATCTTTGGCGGCTCTGTAAACAACGAATTCATTCAGAGGCAGACTGCCGAATCGTTTACGTTGATCGCCGGAATGAACTTGCCGCTGCTGGTGGAAATGGTTACACAGCTGGACTCCCTGGATGCGGGCAAGGCCAAAGCCGCGGTCGAGGGATCGCGTTCGTTTATTCAGCTTTGCGAGGCGGCGGACATGCTTGCCGGCGCCGAGGAAGAAGATTTCTAGTTAGTTCTGGTTCGAGCCCTAGCTAAGGGTCACACCTGTCATTCCCTTTATCACGTGCGGAGATGATAACGATGATTAAGCTTACGAGAGTTGATTACCGACTGATTCACGGCCAAGTTGCCATGTCCTGGACTCACGCTTTGGATGTAGATTGCATCCTGCTCGCCAGCGATGCTGTGGCAAAAGACGACATGAGGAAGGCGGCCTTGAGACTCGCCCGCCCCAACGGCGTTAAACTCGTCATCAAGGATGTTGACGCTGCTATCGAGGCGCTCAACAGCGGCGTTACCGACAAGTATTCGCTGTTTATCATCGCTGAGACGATTGAAGATGTCTATCGTCTCGCTAAGGGTTGCAAAGACATCAAAGAGATCAATCTGGGTGGAACCCGAAAGACCCCCGAGACCACGCTTCATCCGACCCCTGCAATCTTCGCGACCGAGAAAGATGCCGAGCATATCCAAGAACTCCTGGGCGATGGCGTGGCCATCGAAATCCGTCAGGTTCCCAATGACGCTAAGGTGTTTGCCAAGGACGTTTTTTAGCCGAAAACATGCTGGTGCTCGGTATTTATTGAACCGATACTCTATGTCTAAGCCCGTCGATCATTTGATCGGCGGGCTTTTTATTAAAGAAAAATCAAAAAAATCTGAAATAGTTCTTGCATAGTTAGTTATATAAAGTATTATAACGTCATGGGATGAATGAAGGGTTCATCCAAGTGAGTTAGGAGTAAGGGATGTTCAATTTCGATGAGCCTCGTTACGAGAAGGTTGTGAGCGATGCCCTCGCTCTCCGTCCTCAGATTGAGGCTGCCGTGGACAAGGTCTGCGAGCAGGGTTATTCCAACATCTTCTTCATCGGCTGCGGCGGCACCTGGGCCCACACGCTCCCGATGAAGTATTGGGTCGAGACCACCACGGCCGACGTCGACGTCCACTGCGAGATCGCCGCTGAGTTCCTCGCATGCCCGCCCAAGACCTTCAACAAGGACTCGGTCTGCGTCTTCTCCACCCGTACCGGCACCACCCCCGAGATCATCGAGGCTGCCAAGTTCTGCCAGGAGCAGGGCGCCCGCACGCTGATGTATGTCTCCAACGACAACACCCCGGCCACTGAGTACGCCGATTACAAGTTCTTCAGCTTCGCCGAGGACGACGTTCTGTGCGAGGCCATCTACACCTACCAGATCACGCTGGTCGCCCGCTTCCTCAAGAACGCCGGCGCCTTCCCCAAGTACGACACCTTCATGGAAGAGTTCGGCAACATCGCTCCGTACCTCATCAAGGCCAAGGACGCTCAGGACGAGCGCTGCGCCGCCATGGCCGAGGACTTCAAGGACACCGATTACCACATGGTGATTGGCTCCGGCATGCTCTGGGGTGAAGCCTACGACTACGCCATGTGCATCCTCGAGGAGATGCAGTGGATCAAGACCAAGTCCATCCACGCCGCCGAGTTCTTCCACGGCACCATCGAGCTGTGCGAGGAGGGCACGAGCCTCATCATGCTCTACGGCGAGGACGACACCCGTAAGCTCATGGACCGCGTGGACAACTTCACTCACATGCTCGCCGACGAGAAGGGCGTCAACGTCCGCGTGAACAAGTTTGACACCGCCGAGGTCGAGCTGCCGTTCAGCGACCTCGAGTTCCGCAAGATCGTCTCCCCGATGGTCACCTACACCATCACCGAGCGTCTGAGCTGCCATCTCGAGCACGTCCGTAACCACCCGCTCACCACGCGTCGTTACTATCACCAGATGAACTACTAATCCTCTCAAATTGCTGCGGTTGTCTGCAGGCGAGCTGCGCAGAATGCCTCGCCTGCAGACCTGTTTCTGGGGTTGATCGAAATGGTTGTCCAGTATCTTCTAGTTGCACTGGTCGCATTTATTGCGTCCATGGACGAGCAATTATTTGGCATTACGATGCTTGGTCGTCCGCTGTTTACGAGCCTGTTTGTCGGCTTGATCCTTGGCGATGTCCAGCAGGGCGTTATTGTCGGCGCTGCTTTGGAGTCCATGTTCATGGGCGCCATCATGGTCGGCGCGGCGGTCCCTCCCGAGGTCTATGCCTCCGGCGTGCTTGGCTGCGCGTTTGCCGTCATTACGGGTACGGGCACGGCAACTGCCGTCGCGCTCGCCCTTCCCGTCTCCGTCTTCCTTCAGGTGTGGCGCAACTTCTGCTACGCCGTTCCGGGTGCCTTTGCTTGCAAGAAGATTGAGACCGCTCTGGCAAATCGCGATCTTGCCAAGGCGAATCTGTACCATCTGACCATCGTGCCGCTGTCGATTGGCATTCCGTCTGCACTGCTGGTGTTTGGCTCGCTGTTCTTTGGTGCCGACCTTATCAACAATGCGCTCAACGCGATTCCGCAGTTTGTGATGGACGGCCTCAACGTTGCGTCCGGCGTCATGGTCTGCATCGGCTTCGCTCTTCTTATCAGGACCATGGGCGATAACAAGCTCCTTCCCTGGCTGTTCCTGGGCTTCATTATGGTCATCTACCTCAAGATGGACGTGGTCGGCGTCGCCGCAGCTGCCATTTGCGTCGCGCTGCTCCTGGCCTTCCGCGAGGGCTCGTCCGGTCCGCAGACGGTTGCTGCAGATGAAGAGGAGGACTTCTAATGGCTATCCAGAACACCGACCTCAAAGAGGCCAAGAAGGACGCGATTATGACTCCCGATATGTATCGGAGCATGTTCCTTCGCCAGTTTACGAGCCAGTGCTCGCAGTCGTACGACAAGATGATGGCAATGGGCTTCATGTACACCATTCAGAAGCCCCTGCGAAAGATCTATCCCAACGACGACGATTACTATGCGGCGCTCGATCGCCATACCGAGTTCTTTAACATCACGCCTCATGTGCTTCCGTTTGTAGCCGGCCTAACGGTTTCGATGGAAGAGCAGGCGGCTGCCGATAAGAACTTCGACACGTCCTCGATTAACGCCATGAAGGTCGGCCTTATGGGACCGCTTTCCGGCATCGGCGATTCGTTCTACTGGGGTACGTTCCGCGTGGTTGCCGCCGGCATTGGTATTGGCATCGCTTCGACGGGCAACCCGCTCGGCCCCATCGTGTACGCGCTCATCTACTCCGTGATTAACTTTGCAACGCGTATCGTCGCCGCCCATCTGGGTTACGACTTGGGAACCAAGTTTTTGCAGCAGTCCGAAGAGAGCAACCTTATGTCTCGCATGACGCATGCTGCCGGTGTTCTCGGAATGACCGTTATCGGCGCCATGATTGCGGCACAGGTCTCGCTGTCCACGGCTTTGACCTTTGACGTGGGTGGTTCGGAGATTGTCCTGCAGGATCTGTTCGATTCGATCTTCCCCGGTCTGCTGCCCTTGCTGGCAACGTTCGCTTGCGTTGCCCTCTATAAAAAGGGCGTCAAGACCATTTGGATCATCTTGGGCATCTTCGCAATCTGCATCATCGGAACGGGCTTGGGAGTGTTCGCGGCGGCGTAATGTTGACTGCTATGCTTGCGCGTTGGATAACTAACTGACCGTTTGAAAACGGGGCTCGGCGTAAGGCCGGCCCCGTTTTTTATTTGAAGGATTTTCCGACCGTCCAAAAAATCACACTCGTCCATCACTCACGTATCTCTCATCTCTCATTCGTCACTAATATGAGAGATAACTGAAAGACGAGAGATAAATATGAGAGATAACAATGCTGCAAAGAGACGGGCAACCATGGTATTGTCTCAATATAGATTGTTTTACCAGCAACAACATGATTTAATGAAGCAGGTAGAGATATCTTATCTCTCATCTTTCACTCATATCTAATACGAGAGTTAACAGAAAGATAAGAGATAATTACGAGAGATAACTGAGAGACGAGGGAAATCTATCCGCGGCATTCTTCGCAGAACCGAGCGAAAGGACGTGCAGATGAACGAAAACGAACTGACCGGTCTGCTCGAGTCTTTAAGGCGCATGGGCTCGGACGATCTTAACGTCGAGGTCAAGGAGAGCGCCACGACACTTTCCCGCGACGTATGGGAAACGGTCAGCGCTTTCGCAAACACCGCCGGCGGCATCATCGTACTCGGAGTGAGCGAGCACGCGGGTTTTGTCCCAGTTACAAACTTTGAGACCGAGAAAGTGCTCAACCAATTCGTGGCGGGCATGGGCGATGCCGGCGGTCGCGGAAAGCTGGCCAATCCGCCCAAATACACTATTGAGCGCGTGGAGCTCCAGGGCACCGTGGTTCTGGTCATCACGATTGAGGAGCTCGACCCGTCGAGCAAGCCTTGCTATGTCATAGAGCGGGGCGCTCAAGGTGGCAGCTACAAACGCATCGATGACAAAGATGTCCCGCTTTCGTCGACCGAGGTTTTGGCACTGTCGTCATATGAACGGACGAGTCCTAGCGATCGCGATGCGGTGCCCGGTACGAGTGTGGGCGATCTCGACGAGTCGATGGTCGACCGCACGATAGAGCGTGCCTATTCGCTGACGCCTCGAGCGATGCGCGGTGCGGCGGACAAGAAGACAAAGATGGAGCGTCTGAATTTCCTCGACTTCCAGGGCAATGTTACCAAGGCCGGCCTCCTTGCCGCGGGCGTTTACCCTCAGCAGTTCTATCCCAAGCTCTTCATTGATGTGGCTGTCCACGTGGGAACTCAAAAGGGAGCTGCGGGGCCGCTAAGGTTTATGGACCGCACAGTCTGCGAGGGCACCCTAGGCGAGATGATTTCGGATGCCGTCGCAGCTGTCGCCAAAAACCTGCGCCGCATCTCGACCGTCCAAGGCGTCTCGCGTGTCGACTCGCTGGAGATTCCCGAGGAGGTTCTGCGCGAGGCAATCGCCAACGCCGTAATCCATCGAGAATACGGGGATCGGTTCTGTGGACAATCGATTGCCGTCGACGTCTTTGACGATCGTGTCGAGGTAACGAATCCTGGCGGCCTTTACGGGGGAAAGACTCGCGAGAACTTGTTTGACGGCAGCTCCCGATGCCGTAACGCGACGCTCGTGAAACTCATGTCGATTGTCCCGCTTCCGGATGGCGCAGGTTCGCCGGCTGAGGGCAATGGCTCGGGCATCCCGATGATGATCGATGCCATGCGCGCGCATGGTCTGGCCGAGCCCCTGTTCTGCCCGGGGTTCGATCGGTTCAAGGTCGTACTTTACCGTCCAAAGATCGAGCCGGTCGATCATGGCGGGGACTTGATTATGACGGCACTCAAGCGCTACGGCGAATTGGGGACGCGCGAACTGGCGGAGCGCACGGGACTCACGGTTTCCCAGGTTAGGGCACGCGTCAATGCGCTCATTGAGCAGGGTGAGCTTGAGCCGACGGCGCCGTCGACAAGCCGCAACCGCAAATATAGACTGTCAGAGCGCGTGGAATAAATGCGTTAGTGGACGAGGCGACCCAATAATCGACCCTCGATTGGCGCCCACTAAGGTAAAGCGGTTGTTGCCCAGTCGACGGTGATGCTAAAGACTCGGCTTACGCCGGCATGGCCCCGAACCCGTCCATCAAGAACAGCCTAAGAACCAGCTTGATGACATATCCCGGTTTGATTTCTGCCGTGCCAAAGACGCTGCGCTCGGCGAGCTCGCTGCAGTATGCGTAGATGTCGCGGATAAGGTCCGCGCCCGAAAGCGTAAACATGTAGCCTGCGTCCGAAAGCGCATTGGGCGCGGCGGGCAACTTGGCCATGTGGCAGAACGTTTGCAGGTCGGGCGCCATGGCGTTCTGGTAGTCAAGGTGGCTGCCGTCTTCTTGCGCGGCGAATTCCAGCTGGCGTACTCGATCAAGCGCCGCTGCCAGCACAAAGCTCGGTGTGGGAGCATTGACGTCCTCCGTGCTCGCCACAAGCCTGCCCGCCGCCTGCGTGACAAGCCAAGCGACCTCGCGCTGGCAACGCACGGCCTTGCGCGTAACCGGCTTGATGGACGAAGAAGAAACGCTCCCCTTAGGCGGATTCGAAGCAGCCATAAGACCCTCCCATGAACGACCCGGTCCAACAAGCCCGGATGAAACACGTGCTACATCAGTATACAGGGGAGTGGGGTAGCGGGGTACAAGCGCGCCAGCGGCAAACCGAGAGCATCAACAATGTGCCTCCGCTCTATTTGGACGATGGTACGTGGGTCATTAAGTACTCGGTTCAAGCGTCGGGTACCGTTGGTTTTCGAGACCAGAATTACAACCGTAAAATGCTCAACTGCATGGAATGTGACGTCCCAGTCGGAGTCATATTTGCAACCGAGGTGGGCTATAAGGTGCTCGGCCTTGCGTTTGTTGAGCGGTTCGAGCCCGAAAACGGATGGTTTGTTCTGCACGGTCCTGTTCATAAAGGCGGACCGGACCCTCGTTTTGCGCCCGACATGAGTTATCTGAAGCACATACCCGTCGATATTGAGTTTGCCGGACAGGGTGCGACCGACGATGAAATTTGGCTTTGGCGGTCTTTTACGATCGTGCTGTTTGATCGGATCGCGTGGCGATGCAATCTCGCACACGCCTGCCGGTGCATGCTCTTCCTGATTTGTATAGCGAGAGGGGAGCGAACGTGAGCTGGCGAGGCGATATTGCGATGGGGAAGTACGGAAAACTGCCGTGCGCCCTTATAGACAACAAAATGTTTCCGAGCGTAGAAGTTGATTGCGGGTCGTTTGTCGTCGCCTGTCCTTGCTGCGGCTCGCAAATACCGTGCCTCGACATTCGGTTCATCGATGCGTGCGACAGACTTAGCGACGAAGTGAGAAAACGGACAGGCGTTCATATGCCGGTGTATCAGGAGAAATGCCCTGTTTGTGGCCTCGATATCGTGTACGACGCCGGCGACGAGGGATAGGTGATGCGGAGGAGCTGGCTGTGAAGGTATCTCTGTCCCTATAAATAAATCCCCTCACCGAGCTGCTTGTGGAACTTGGCGTGATGGTCGCGTGCCCAGGTAAAGAGCGCCTGGTCAAAGTCGGTGCGTGTGGCCGGGACGCCGAAGACGCCGGCAACTTCGACGCGCACAAACTCCAGTGCCGGCAGTTTGTTGATGGCAGTGAGGGCAAACGGGGACGAGGGCTCCTCGAACAGATAGCGGCTGCCTTGCAGCGCGTCGCAACTGGTGCACGTGTTGCCGAGCGACGGGGCTTTGGAGGCTCGCGCGCCTACGGGCTTGTAGCCGCAGCGCTTAGAAAGATAGTCGCGGATCTCGCCCGGCACGCAGCCAAGAGCGGGAACAATGGCGAGCGCGTTGGCGTTGGCCGTGTCGATGGTAATGTGCCCGGCTTCGTTGGGCGCGTGCGCGATGGCGATGCCCTTGTCGTCATCGATTCGATAGGGAATGCCGAAGGCCGCGACCGAGGTCTCTTTGTGACACTTCCAGCACTCGCGCTTGCCCAGTACTAGATATATATACGGCGCTGAGGGGTCGGATCGGTCAACACCGGGCAGCCACTCGGCAAAGGGCTCGGGGTTGACGCCGCTGGGTACATACCAGATCTTCTTGGTCCGGTCCCATTTGGCGCCCAGCGCCTTGGCTTCTTCTTTGTGCGAAAAGGGGACATCGAGCTCGGTGCGCATGGCGGCTCCTTGGTGCTGCAGGTGCGAGTGGCTCAAGGATACCGCAGGGCGCAGACATCGCGGCGTTTTGTTGAGAAGTTGCGGCGCGGACTGCTTGGTTACGCCGTTAGATAAATTGGCAAGTAGATGGTCGGCTTTTGACCAGTTGGGCGGTTGGAGCAGCTTGCGGCGCAGTTTTGTGCCTGGCTATTGTTGATGTTGGGGTATTGAATATATTTGGCTGCCATTCGTCAGGTGAATTGTTGTTACGTTGCGATGACGGTTGGAACTGCCAGCGGATTTAGCGACAAAAAACAAAACAGCCCAGAGGACATAGCCTCTGAGCTGCGAACATTTGGTGGGCGTTAGAAGATTTGAACTTCTGACCTCTTCCGTGTCAGGGAAGCGCTCTCCCCCTGAGCTAAACGCCCGATCAAGGGTGCGCAAGCGCGCAAGGGATAATATAACGGAGCCTGAACTCGGTGGCAAGAACATTTTTAAAAATCGCTTACATTGTGGAATTCGGGGGCTTTGTCATATCCATTTCAAAAGAGCCTGCTGCCGCGATTTGACTGTCGCATAATGCAAGGCCATTGCGGTATCGAGCTATGGAAAGACGTCTGCGGAATTGTCCTACCGATAAGCGGACAAGCCTCCAGCTGGTGCCTTCGCCGTGGTAAGGTAAGCCGAATTGTTTCCAGGCTGCTTCGAGGGAATGGAATGAGCAAAGAGCGTGTCGAGCAGGTCGAAGGCGCAGGGGCTTCGGTGCCGATGACCGATATATCGAACATTGATGTGCCCGAGGGCACCGATGAGCTCAGCCGTAGCACCCGCCGCGCTTGGCGCGAGCGCCTGAACAGCGCTTCGACGCGCAAGATGATCACGGGCGTCTTGGCTACGCTGGTGGGCGGTTCGTTTTGGGGCTTCTCGGGCACCAGCGCGAGCTTTCTGTTCGATACCTACCACGTCGACACCTTGTGGCTTATGAGCGTGCGTCAGATTCTCGCCGGTCTACTCTTTATGGCCGTGGTTGTTACGCGCGACCGCGAGCGCCTGATTAAGCTCTGGACCACACCCGCCGATCGCAAGCAGCTGCTGCTCTTTACCGCCTTTGGTCTGCTGTTCAACCAGTTTTGTTATCTTTCGGCCGTGCGCCTGACCAATGCCGGAACCGCGACGGTGCTCCAATGCCTGCAACTGGTCATCATTATGGGCTACACCTGCGTGATCGACCATCGCATGCCTCGCGTGCGTGAGGCCGTTGGCATTGGGTTGGCCCTGGGCGGCACCTTTTTAATCGCTACCGGCGGCGACCCTACCAGTCTGAGCATATCGCCGCTTGGCCTGGTCGCAGGCCTTATGTGTGCGGTCAGCGCCACGTGTATGGCGGTGATTCCCGCCAAGATCCTGCCCGAATACGGCAGCCCCATCGTCACGGGCTCGGCAATGCTCACGGCGGGCGTGGTCTCGTGCGTCTTCGTGCAGCCTTGGGCGCATATGCCGGCACTCGACGCTGCCGGCGTCGAGGCGCTCGCGGTATTCGTGGTTATCGGCTCGTTTTTTGCTTACATGCTCTATATGCAGGGCGTTAAGGACATCGGCTCGGTGCGTGCGAGCCTCATCGGAACTGTGGAGCCGGTTTCGGCGACCATCACCAGCGCCGTTATGCTGGGCACGGTGTTTTTGCCGACCGACCTTATCGGCTTTGCCATGATCATCGTGATGATGTTCCTCACGGTGTAGCTGGCGCCGCCGCCAAGACGGAAAAGGCGTTGTGCCACATTTTCGCCAATTGATGTCCGTGTCTGGAGTTTAGCTGTCGATGCTCAAAATGCCATAAACTAGTAACGTTATGGACTTTTTCATTGCGACTCAATTGCGAGGATTTCTTTATGGCTGGTAATCACTTTAAGGGCAGCGATAGCGGCCGTCCTGCAGTTCCGCCGCGTCCGAACGGGGCTGGTAAGGCCGGCACGCCGGGCGGCGCTGGGCAGGGCGGTTCCGGTAAGCGCGTGTCCCCGGGCGAGACGGCGATGTTTACCGCTCTGTACGAGCAGTCTCAAAAGGCAAAAAAGACCGGCCGTGCAAGAGGGAATGTCTTTGCGGGCGGTGCAACCTCCACGTCGCAGCCGAGCGGGGCCCCTTCGATACCTGCGAACAACGCAGGTGCTGCCAACGCCGCGAATACCGCCGGCAACGTTAATGCCGGCAAGGCCGCCAACAATACTCCCTCTGCCGGTGGCGCGGGGCTTACGGGTAACCTTGGCACGATTTACACCGGCGCCTCCGAGACTGGCACGTTCGCCCGCCTGGATGATAGCGGTGCCGAGTTTGCGGGCTCGGGTTCCAAGGAAGATTATTACGATTTTGGCTTGAACTACGGTAGCGACGCTTCGTCGAGTTCGACCTCTGACGGTCTGGTCCGTCATCGCCATCGCAAGGGCGAGCGCAAAAAGCGTCACACTGGCGCCATTATTGCCGCTGTAGTCGCGGTGCTTCTCGTTGCGCTTGGCGCAAGCGGCTTTATGCTGCTTAACTCGGCAAAGACCGTAAAGAGCGAAGCGAAGGAGGCTGTCGAGATCGTCGGTGGCCTTAAGGACAAGGTCACGTCGGGCGATTTTTCGACGCTGCCTGACGACGCGAAGAAGATTGATGAGCTCTGCGACAGCATGAAGGCGGAGACCTCGAGCCCGCTGTGGACGGCGGCTTCGTTTATCCCGGTGTATGGCAGCGACATCAATGCTGCCCGCACCATGATCGACGCCCTGTCCGATGTCTCTAGCGGCGCGCTGATTCCCATGGCCGACAACCTCTCGCGGGCAACGCCCGGCAAGCTGTTCCAGGATGGCATGATTAACGTGTCCGCGCTGCAGGCGGTCGCCGATTCGCTTTCCAACAGCTCGAAGGTGTTCAAGAGCGCCAACGAAAAGATCCAGGGCATTGGCGATACTCATATTTCCCAGGTGACCGAGCTGGTCGATAAGGCCAAGGACGGCTTTGCCACCCTCAACGGCGCGGTTGACGCGGCGGAGAAGGTCGCCCCCGTCCTTCCCCAGATGCTCGGCGCCAACGGCCAGACGCGCAACTACCTTATGTACGCCATGAACAACGTCGAGATTCGTGCCTGCGGCGGCTTTGGCGGTTCGCAGGGCCTGATTTCGGTCACCGACGGCCAGATGTCGATCGGCGAGTTTGTTCCCCGCATTGGACTCAGCGAGGATGAGGCAGTCGAGAGCGTCGACGAAGAGGATGAGGCGCTGTTCGGCAACCACAGTAACCTGTACAACTCGGGCAATACCTATTCGCCTGATTGGCCCCGCAACTCGCAGCGTGTCGCAGCCCTGTGGAAATCTCAATATGGCCAGGACGTTGACGGCGTCGTGGGTATCGACCCGGTGTTCCTGCAGTATCTGCTGGGCCTGGTCGGTAACGTGTCGCTGCCCGACGGAACGGTTGTCGACGGCACCAACGCCGCAAAGGTCCTCATGCACGATGTGTACTGGAACTATCCGGTCGAGGAGTCGGACGGCATCTTTGCATCCGTCGCCAGCGCTGCCTTCGACAAGATCCTTGGCGGTATCGGCGATGTCGATGTTACGAAGCTTGTCAGCGCCGTTGAGCGCGGTGCCGAAGAGGGCCGCCTGATCGCGTGGATGAAAAACGATGACGAGCAGAACGCTATCAAGGAGATGAACATCGACGCCTCGCTGCCCGATCCGGATGACCCGAGTGAAGATCCCGTTGCTGGTGTCTACTTTAACAACCTGAGCTTCTCCAAGCTCGACTGGTACCTGAATGCCGATACGCAGATTGGCCAGGGCATCAAGAACGGTGACGGCACATGCTCGTATCGCATCACCGTTACCCTGACGAACATCATGACGCAGGAGGAGGCCGGCAAGCTGCCCGACTACGTCGCGGCGAGCGCGCCCGATGCCGCGCGCGACGACGAGCGTCTGAATGTCTCGTTGTTTGCCCCGACGGGCGGCAACATTACTGATCTGACCGTCGAGGGCACCCAGTTTGGTCTTGGCGCCGCTACGTGGCATGGAATCCCCTTCTATTCGGGCACCGTTGACCTGCATGCTGGCGAGACGACGACGATCACATATACGCTGACCACGTCAGCCGAGGCGGGGGACAAGCCGCTTACGCTGCGTCAGACTCCTACATGCCAGGCGGCTCGCGACAGCGCGTCGGCGTAGGGTTTTTCTGGTAGCGCAGATAATCGAGTACCATTTTGGGGCGGACAGGCAATCTGTTCGCCCCTATTTTGTAAGGAGAGCGCATGAAGTACTTTGGCACCGACGGCTTTCGCGGTGAGGCTAACGTTGGGCTGACGGTAGAGCACGCTTATAAGATTGGCCGTTTTGTGGGCTGGTATTACGGCGCCAACCGCGAGCGCAAGGCGCGCGTCATCGTGGGTAAGGACACGCGTCGCTCGAGTTATATGTTCGAGGCGGCGCTGGTGAGTGGCCTGGTCGCGAGCGGTGCGGACGCCTATATGCTGCACGTGATCCCCACACCGGGTGTAGCGCATCAGACCGTGGAAGGCTGCTTCGATTGCGGCATCATGATCAGCGCGAGCCACAACCCGTTTTGCGATAACGGCATTAAGCTCGTCAATAGCGACGGTTTTAAGATGGACGAGGACGTACTGGAGCTCATCGAGGACTACGTCGATGGCAAGAGCGAGGTGCCGCTGGCCACGGGCAACCACATCGGCGCCACGGTGGACTACATGCAGGGCCGCAACCGCTACATTGCCTCGCTCATCGCCAGCGCGAACTTTTCGCTGCAGGGCGTCAAGATCGGCATCGACTGCGCCAACGGCTCGGCGTCCTCGGTGGCCAAGCCGGTGTTCGACGCGCTGGGCGCCGACGTGCGCGTGATCAATGCCGCGCCTGATGGTTTTAACATCAACGTCGACTGCGGCTCCACGCATATGGAGCGTCTGCAGCGCCACGTGGTGGAGCAGGGCTTGGACGTGGGCTTTGCCTATGACGGCGATGCCGACCGCTGCCTGGCCGTGGACGAGCGCGGCCGCGTGGTCGATGGCGACCAGATCCTGTACGTGTGCGGCGTGTACCTGAACAAGCACGGTCGCCTTTCGGGCGGTACCGTGGTTCCGACGATTGCCAGCAACTTTGGCCTGATCAAGTCGTTGGAGCTTGCCGGCCTAAGTGCCGTGACCAGCGGTGTGGGCGACCGCCACGTGTATGCCAAGATGCGCGAGGGCGGTTACAGCCTGGGCGGCGAGCAGACGGGCCATACGATCTTTGGCGATATCGAGCGCACGGGCGACGGCATTATGACCTCGCTGCGCGTGATGGAAGTGATCCGCGCCGAGCGCGAGACGCTCTCGCAGCTCACGGCTCCGTGCAAGCTGCTACCGCAGGCGCAGGTGGCCGTGCGCGTGGCGGACAAGGACGCCGCGCTCGAGAACATGGGCGTGCAGAACGCCATCGCCGAGGCCGAGGCTGCGCTGGCAGGCGAGGGCCGCGTGCTCGTACGCAAGAGCGGAACCGAGTCGGTTATCCGCGTGCTGGCCGAGGCGCCCGACCAAGCATCCGCCGATGCCGCCATGAAGCGCATCGCCAACGCACTCGAGGCTCTGTAGTTACGCGGTTTTACCAAACCGCGTAACTGCTCGACGCTGCAAACGCCCCTAAGCGGCAATCTGACGTTCAATTTCAAGGGCGCGACCAGAAGGTCAGCGCCCTTTCATTTCACGTCACCTTGCTCGCTTAGGGTCGTTTTCGCTGACGTTGCCAAGACATTGGCGTCAACATAGTTGGCGTTGGCGATGGCGTGCTGGTCAATCCTTACAGCTCGTACAGCGTGGTGAACTTGTCCTGCAGGTAGCTGCAGTAGTAGCGGGCGTCAAAATCCATGCCGCAGGCACCCTTGATGAGTTCCGGCGCGTCCTTGGCGCGGCCCCACTGCCAAATGTGCTCGCCCAGCCACGCGCGGACGGGTGCCAAGTCGCCGCTCGCGCAGGCACCGGTAAGGTCGACGCCGTCGCGGCACATGGCCGGCACAAACATGGCATCGTAGGCGCTACCCAGCGCATACGTGGGGAAGTAGCCAAACGAACCGCCGCTCCAATGCGTATCCTGCAGGCAGCCGTGCGTGTCGTCGGGAACGGGAATGCCCAGGTACTCGTCCATAAAGCGGTTCCAAAGCGCGGGGATGTCCTTGGCCGCAGCCTCGCCGGCAAACAGCATGCGCTCGATCTGGTAGCGCACCATAATATGCAGCGGATAGGTGAGCTCGTCGGCCTCGGTGCGGATCAACGACGGCTGCGCGATGTTCACGGCGCGGTAGAGCGTGTCTTCGTCGACGTCGCCGTAGACCTCGGGCGCGTGACGACGCAGCACCTCGAGCAGCGGGCCCATAAAGGCGCGGCTGCGACCCACGGTGTTCTCGAAAAAGCGGCTCTGGCTCTCGTGGATGCCCATGGAGGTGCCGCCCTCCAAGCACGTGCGCGCATAGGCGGGATTGACGCCCAGCTCGTACATGGTGTGCCCCGCCTCGTGGATGATGCTGTAGACGTTGGAGATGCAGTCGTCCTCGTAGATGTGCGTCGCGATGCGCGCATCACCCACGGCAAAGCCCTCGCTAAACGGATGCTCGGTAAAGGCAAGCGTGGTGTCGTCCAGGTCCAGGCCGACAAGCTTCATAAGGTCGAAGCTCATGGCGCGCTGGGCAGCCTCGGGCACGTGGGCGTGCAAAAAGTCGGCAGCCGGCTGCTGGCCGCGCTCGCCGATGGCGTGCACGAGCGGCACGACCGTGGCCTTGACCTCATCGCAAAACGCGTCGAAGCTCTTGGCGGAAAGGCCGCGCTCGTACTGGTCGAGCCAAACGTCGTATGGATCGCGCTTGGGGTCCATGAGCTCGGCCTGATGCTTAAGTTGGGCGACGATTCTATCCACATAGGTCTCAAAGCTCGCCCAGTCGTTGGCAGCCTTGGCCTTGTGCCACACGGCGTCCGCCTCGCAGGTGAGCCTGGTCCAGGCCTCGGCTTCTTCGGTGGGGATGGCACTGGCCTCACGTTGATCGCGGCCGAGCACACGGATCTCGTCGAGCAGCTGAGGGTCGTCGATTTTGCCGCCGGCGACGGTCTCGCGCGCTAACGAGCGTACGAGCTCAACGGACTTCTCGCTGGTCAGCAGCTTGTGATGCTCGCCGGCAAGCGTGCCCATGGCGTCGGCACGCGCTGCTGCGCCGTTGGCAGGAGCAATCGTCGCTCCATCGAACTCGGCAATCTTGAGCAGGTACTCGCGAGTCCACAGCTTGCCTTCGAGCTTGCGGAGCTTCTTGATGCTCTTGCCCGCCTTGGCTTTCTTATCGAGTTTCTTTCCCATACCTATATCCTTGATCTCGCAGGTCGAGCGCCACGGGTGGGCGTGCGGCCAGTTTGCACAGCTACCCGCCTTGTACCCAGTGCGAACAAAACGGAACGCGGCGATGCACACGCAGAATGTGTTATCCTATAGCCCAATGCGTTGACGGAGAGGGTTTTGCCCGCCGCGTCGCCGGCAAGAGAGGGAAGGTCATGGGCTGCGAGCCTTCCTGCGGTGACAAGGGCCAAGCGTTCACTCCCGAGCAGCGACCTCAACGGGCACGCAGCCAGCGGCGGCGAAGCCCCAGTAGGGAAGCCGTGAGCCTCGCGACAAGGGGCACAGAGTGGGCGCGGCGGGCCAGACATCCGCCGGGTCAAACAAGGTGGTACCGCGGAATTCAACCGTCCTTGGGCAATGCACATGCCCGAGGACGGTTTTTTTGTTACCGAACCGGGCCGCACATCCGCAGCTCCGGGTGGCTCCAGCCGCCGCGGCAAGTGGATGCGCGAGAGACGAAAGGGAAGACATGAGTCTGATTGATGATCTGGTCAAACTCGAGGAAGAGGCCAAGGAGCTCGTCGCAGGCGCCGATGACGCCGCCAAGCTCGAGGCTGCGCGTGTTGAGCTGCTCGGTCGCAAGGGTCGTATCACCGGCTTGATGCGCATGATGGGCAAGCTCGCCCCCGAGGATCGTCCCGTGATGGGCAAGCGCGCCAACGAGATGCGCCAGCTGATCGAGGGCATGCTCGACGAGCGAAACACCGAGATGAAGGCCGCCGCCCTCAAGCGCGCACTCGAGCACGACGCCGTCGACATCACGCTGCCGGGCATCCGTCCGCAGATCGGCCACCAGCACCTGATCAAGCAAATCATCGAGGAGGCCGAGGACATCTTCTGCGGCATCGGCTACACCGTCGAGTCCGGCCCCATGGTCGACACCTCTTACTACAACTTCACCGCGCTCAACGCTCCCATGGATCACCCGAGCCGCTCGGCTCGCGATACCTTCTACGTGGTCGACAACAACCCCGGCAGCGTCGCGCACCCCGAGGCTCACGCCCACGGCGAGTCCGACGTGCTGCTGCGCACCCAGACTTCGGGCGTGCAGATCCACACCATGGAGTCGCAAAAGCCGCCCATCTACATGATCTGCCCGGGCACCGTCTACCGTCCCGACACGGCCGATGCCTGCCACCTGCCGCAGTTCAACCAGATCGAGGGCCTGGTCGTCGACGAGGGCATCACCTTTGGCGACCTGAAGGGCACGCTCGACTACTTTGTTAAGTGCATGTTTGGCGAGGATCGCAAGACGCGTTACCGCCCGCACTTCTTCCCCTTCACCGAGCCCAGCTGCGAGGTGGACGTGAGCTGCCACGTGTGCGGCGGCAAGGGCTGCAACTTCTGCAAGCACAGCGGCTGGATCGAGATCTTGGGCTGCGGCATGGTCGACCCCAACGTCCTGATCAACTGCGGCATCGACCCCGAGAAGTACACCGGCTTCGCCTTTGGTATTGGCGCCGAGCGCGTCGCGGCCCTGCGCTACGACCTGCCGGACCTGCGAACGCTCATGACGGGCGATATGCGCTTCTTAAATCAGTTCTAGGCCCGGCGGCTTTCCCAAGCACCGCACCTTGCCTTTCAATCGTCGGTTGCGTACCTAAGTACGCGGCCCTCCTCTTTCAAGGCAATCTGCGGCACTTGGAAAACCCGTCTCCGTTGCAGTTTTTGGCTCAAAGCCGCATTTATGAAAGGAGACCAGTTAGATGCGCGTTTCTTACGACTGGCTCAAGACCATGATCGATATTCCGGAGGATCCCAAGACCCTTTCGGACGAATATATCCGTACCGGCACCGAGGTCGAGGCGATTGACACCGTGGGAGAATCCTTCGACCACGTGGTGACCGCCAAGGTGCTCACCAAGACCCCGCACCCCGATAGCGACCATATGTATGTGTGCTCGGTCGACGTGGGTGACAAGAACCTCGACGCCGACGGCAATCCCGCTCCGCTGCAGATCGTCTGCGGCGCGCAGAACTTCGAGGCCGGCGATCACATCGTCACGGCCATGATCGGCGCAGTTCTGCCCGGCGACGTCAAGATCAAGAAGAGCAAGCTTCGCGGCGTCGTGTCCATGGGCATGAACTGCTCCGCACGCGAGCTCGGCCTGGGCGGCGACCACTCTGGCATTATGATCCTGCCCGAGGATACGCCCTGCGGCATGCCGTTTGCCGAGTATGTGGGCTCGAGTGATACTGTGCTCGACTGCGAGATCACGCCCAACCGCCCCGACTGCCTGTCCATGATCGGCATGGCCCGCGAGACCGGCGCCATCTTCGATCGCGATTTCCACGTTGAGCTGCCCGCCATCAAGGCCGAGACCGGCCGCGCGACCGACGACGAGCTTTCCGTCGAGATTGCCGACGAGGGCCTGTGCGACCGCTATGTCGCCCGCATCGTGCGCAACGTGAAGGTCGGCCCGTCGCCCGACTGGATGGTCAAGCGCCTTAACGCCCTGGGCGTGCGTCCGCACAACAACATCGTCGACATCACCAACTACGTGATGATGCTCACCGGTCAGCCGCTGCACGCCTTTGACCTGGACACCTTTGCCGAGCGCGATGGCCACCGTCGCGTGGTGGTTCGCGCCGCCCAGCAGGATGAGAAATTCACGACGCTCGATGGCGAAGAGCGCGTGCTCGACGCCGGCATGGGCCTTATCACCGACGGCGAGCGCCCCGTGGCGTTGGCCGGCGTTATGGGCGGCATGGATTCCGAGATCGAGGACGACACCGTCGACGTGATGGTCGAGAGCGCTTGCTTCAACGCCGGTCGCACCTCGCACACCAGCCGCGATCTGTCGCTGATCTCCGACGCCTCCATTCGCTTTGAGCGCCAGGTTGACGAGACTGGCTGCGTGGATGTCGCCAACGTTACCTGCGCGCTCATCGAGGAGCTCGCCGGCGGCGAGGTTGCTCCCGGCTATGTCGATGTTTTCCCCGCGCCCAAGACCATCGACAGCATTAAGCTGCGCCTGGCCCGCGTGCATGCCATCTGCGGTGCCGACATCGAGCCCGACTTTATCGAGCGTTCGCTTACCCGTCTGGGCTGCACCGTCGAGCGCGACGGCGAGGACTTTATGGTTACCCCGCCGAGCTTCCGTCCCGACCTGCCGCGCGAGATTGACCTGATCGAGGAGGTCCTGCGCCTATGGGGCATGGGCCGTGTGACGGCGACCATCCCGGCTGCCAAGAACCACATCGGCGGCCTGACCCGCGAGCAGAAGCTCACCCGCAAGGTCGGCGAGATCCTGCGCGCCTGCGGCCTCAACGAGACCACGACCTTTGGCTTTGCCGCCCCGGGCGACCTGGAGAAGATTGGCATGTCCACCGAAGGCCGCGGCTGCCCCGTGGTGCTCATGAACCCGCTGGTGGCCGAGCAGACCGAGATGCGTCGTTCGCTGCTGCCGGGCCTGCTGCAGTCCGTGGCCTACAACGAGGCGCACGGTACGCCCAACGTGCACCTGTACGAGGTCGGCAGCCTGTTCCACGGTCGCGAGAACGCCAGCCTGCCCAAGGAGACCAAGTCCGTGGCGGGTGTGCTCTCGGGCCAGTGGAGCGAGCAGTCCTGGAACATGAAGTACCGTAAGCTGCGCTTCTTCTTTGGCAAGGGCATTGTCGAGGAGCTGCTCGCCCAGCTGCGCATCGAGAAGGTTCGCTTCCGTCCCGTCGAGGGCGAGGGCTACGCTTTCTTGCAGCCGGGTCGTGCGGCCGAGGTTCTGTCCGGCGGAACCGTGCTGGGCTGGGTCGGCGAGATTCACCCCGAGGCGCGCGAGGCGATGGGCATCGATGAGGTCGTCGTTGCCTTTGAGCTCGACTTGGACAAGCTGATCAAGGGTGCCCGCAACCAGGAGAACTATCGCGAGTTCTCGCAGTACCCGGCCGTTGAGCACGACCTTGCCATTGTGGTTGACAACTCCGTGACCTGTGAGGATCTTGAGCGCCGCATTGCGAGCGCCGGCGGTAAGTTGCTCGAGGGCGTGCGCCTGTTCGACGTCTACCGCGATCCCATCCGCATCGGAGCGGGCAAAAAGTCCATGGCCTTTGCGCTTACGTATCGCTCCGACGACCACACGCTTACCAGCGAAGAGGTCGAGAAAGCGCACCAGAAGATTGTCACCAAGGTATGCAAAGGCGTAAACGGCGAGGTCCGCGGCTAGGGCTTGCGATGGGGGGGGCGTAGGGCCTGATGGCGGTTGCTGCGGAGCTCTGCGCGACCGCGGTGTTCGGAATAAGGCATCGCTGACCCTGCATATATGACACGCGCATTACAAAACGGCGTGCTGCTTTTGTGGCGGCGCGCCGTTTTGCTATCATAGCCTGCGGCGTGTTACGAATCATCTAGCTCGTAACACTGATGAAATGGTTCAAGCGGCGCTGCAATCCCATGTGCCGGCAACCGGGAGGCGTATATGCACATTCCAGATAACTACCTGTCCCCGCAGACCGATGCCGTTATGGCGGTGGCGATGGTGCCCGTATGGGTTCACTGCATCAAGAAAGTGCGCGCCACGCTCGATCGCGAGCATATGGCCTTTCTGGGTATTTGCGCTGCGTTCTCCTTTTTGCTCATGATGTTCAACGTGCCGCTGCCCGGCGGCACCACTGGTCACGCCGTCGGCGGCGCGCTCATCGCGCTGCTGCTGGGCCCCGAGGCCGCGGCTATCGCTGTCTCGGTCGCTCTGGCGCTGCAGGCGCTGCTGTTTGGCGACGGCGGCGTTCTGTCGTTTGGCGCCAACTGCTTTAACATGGCCTTTGTGCTGCCGTTTGTCGCTGCTATCGTGTTCCGTGCGCTCAACAGCCGTCTGCACGACAAGAGCTGGGGCACCTCGGTTTCTGCCATCGTGAGCGGTTGGGTCGGCCTGTGCCTGGCGGCCCTGTGCGCGGCAATCGAGTTTGGTATTCAGCCGATGCTCTTCACCAACGCTTCGGGCGCCCCTCTGTACTGCCCCTTCCCGCTGTCCGTGGCTATTCCGGCCATGTTGATCCCGCATATGCTGGTTGCCGGCGTGATCGAGGGCGTGGCGACGGCCGCCATCTACGGCTTCATTAAGAAGACGGCGCCGAGCATTATCGTCGGCCCCGAAGCCGCCGATGGCCAGCTTGCCGCCGATGGTACCGCCAAGAAGACTTCCCTGATTCCCACGCTCATTCTGGTCGCTGTGCTTGTCGTGGCTACGCCGCTCGGCTTGCTCGCCACCGGTGACGCCTGGGGTGAGTGGGACGCCGAGGGCGCCGCGACCGCCGTTCAGGAGGCTGGCGACGACAGCCTGCAGGCTTCGGTCGGCCTCGATACCCCGACCTTTGCCGACGCTCTACCTACGGGTGATTACCTGCAGGCCTATTCCGAGGAGCAGGGCCTTGGCTTTGCCGGTCAGGCTGCCATGTATATTCTTTCGGGCGTGATTGGCGTGGCAGTGCTCACCATCGCATTCCGTCTGATCTCGCTGACGGTTAAGGAAAGCGGTGCTCATGGCAATAGCCGAGCTGCCTAGCTGGCTTGCGGTCGAGCAGCGTTACGAGCCCGCGGGGGCTCGACATCGTGTGATGCAAAAGAACGTCCTGCATCTGGCGAGCCTGCTTGAGCGGGTTCGCCTGGGTGGAGGCGCGCACGAGGGCGGGTCGATGGTCGACCGCGCCCTTTCTTGCGTTTCGGCTCCGGTGCGCCTGGTGGGGATGTTCGTCTGCGTTCTGTGCGTGTGCCTGACGCAGAGCCCGCTATACCTGATACTAATGGCGGCGATCGCGTTGGTGCTGGTCGCGGTGCGCCCTGTACGCGGGCTGCGCGCTACCTTTGTGCCGGCGTTGGCTGCCGCGGGGTTTGCCGTGGTTTTGGCGCTGCCTGCCCTGCTGCTGGGTGCTTCCGCCACGGGCGCTATGCTCAAGATTGCACTCAAGACCTTCATTAATGTGTCGCTGGTGCTGGGCGTTTCGTGGACCCTCACGTGGAGCCGCATGTCGGCGGCGCTCAAGATGTTGCATCTACCCGACGAAGTTATCTTTACGTTTGATATGGCGCTCAAGCACATCGAGGTGCTGGGTCGCACGGCGCACAATCTGTGCGAATCGGTCATGCTACGCAGCGTTGGCCGTGCGCCTGAGGGATTTTCGCGTACCGATTCGATCGCGGGTATCATGGGCATGACGTTTATCAAGGCGATGGAATGCAGCCGCGCAATGGACGAGGCCATGCTTTGTCGTGGCTTTGCCGGTGCGTATCCGACTCCCGCGCGGAGCGGCTTTGGCTGGCGCGATGCGGTCTATGCGGCCGGCGTGGCGCTGCTGGCAGTGTTGTGCGCCGTGCTGTAGCGCGGGCGGCTGAGCCGTCGATGTGGATAGGGAAGGGCGACGTTTTGGCAAACGATACGAATGGCGTGATGGGCGCAAGCGGTGCTACTGGCGCCAAGAGCGTGCCGCTCATCGAGTTTCGCGACGTGGTGTTCTCCTATGCGGGGCATACGGTTGTCGATGGTGTGTCGCTGCAGGTCGATCGTGGTGAACTCGTTGCCCTACTCGGTCCCAACGGCTGCGGTAAGACGACGATTATGCGCCTTATTAACGGCCTTGAACTCGCGGACGCAGGGATATACCTGTTTGGCGGGCACGTGATCGATGCGGCGTTTCTAAGGGATTCCGCGGCCGCTCAGCGGTTCCATCAGCGCGTGGGCTTTGTGTTCCAGAATGCCGACGCCCAGCTGTTCTGCGCTACGGTGGGCGAGGAAGTTGCTTTTGGCCCCGCGCAGATGGGGCTGCCGACAGACGAGCTCGAGCGCCGCGTCCGCGATGCCATGGAGCTGTTCCAGGTTGCCGATCTGGTCGATGCCTCGCCCTATCAGCTTTCGGGCGGGCAAAAGAAGCGCGTGGCGCTGGCTGCGATCGTGTCGATGAACCCCGATATCTTGGTGCTCGACGAGCCCACCAACGGTCTCGATGAGGACTCGTGCGACATCGTAGTCAACTTTTTGCTGGCCTACGTTGCTGCCGGTAAGACGGTTTTGATGAGTACGCACCATCAAGATTTGGTGCGCCGCTTGGGGGCCCGTGCCATCTATATCGATCGATATCACCATGTGGTCGAGGCGCCTTCGCCGTCGTATGGAACCGAGAGCGGTGCTGCGGAATAGTTGCTGCGTAGGGGATGCGTAGCCGCCCGCGCGGCTTTGCCGTGATGGTATAGTTATCCAGGTTTTTTATGGGGGTGGCTATGCCAAGCTGGAACATTCATATCGCTCAGACGGAGCGTTTGCTGGAGCGCACCAGTGCGCTTGCCGATAGCGTGCGTGATCGCAATGCCTTTTTGTTTGGTTGCGTGGTTCCGGACATTTTTGTGGGCTATATGGTTCCCGGCATTGCCGATCCCATCCCGTACCGCATTACGCACTTTGCCAAGCCCGAGCCTATCCCTAAGCCTCGTGAGCATGAGTTCTGGGATACCTATGTGGCACCGTTGCTTAAAGGCGCACCCGCGGGCGAACCTGCTGAGGCTACCTCGATTGTCGAGGAGCGCGAGCGACTGAACCGCGTGCACTATCCTCAGCGCTACAGGGATGCCGAGCCGGTTGTCGGTCCCGGCGCCTGTGAGTTCTCGCTTGCGTCCGAAGATGTGGCGCAGTCGCTGCTCGATTTAACGCTGGGCGTCTGGTCGCATCTGGTGGCCGACACGGTATGGAACACGCGTGTGAACCAGTATCTGGAAGCGCACGGCGGCAAGCCGTGCGAGGAATTCCGCATTAAAAAGCAAGGCGACTTTGACTGGTTTGGCAAGACGCTGGGCATCGTTTCCATTCCGCGTGCGACCGATCGCCTCTATACCGCTGCGACGCGTTTTGGGCAGTATCCCATCCATAAAGAATATGTGCTCAAGACTATCGGCGTCATGCACGAGATTGTACGCGAAAACCCCGGCGAGCCCGATCATCCGCCGTATCGCCTGCTAACCGAGGAGTTTTTCGATGCAACGTTTACCGAGGTCATCGAGCTAACCGAGGCGGGATTTGCGGTTCGCGTTGCTGCTTCTGACGTTCCCGCAGTCCCCCTGATCGCTAGCTGCTAGCTGGCCGGCTTGACGGCGAACAGCTCATCCCAATCGACCAATAGCTCCCGCCGCAGGGCATCTTCGGTGGTGCGTTCCTGATCGGTCTTTGGGATGTAGGGGAGCCCTGCCTTTTTATGGATGAGTTCGGCGATGTTGTTAAAGCTCTTCGTGTCTTTGATTTGCTCATAGGTTATCTGGATAACGTCATAGCCCATGCTTGTGAGGGCGGTGGTGCGCTCGGCATCGGAGAGACTTGCGGCTTCGCCATCGTGGGCGGAGCGGCCTTGGCATTCCAAGATGACGCCCATGCTGTCGGTGTTGCTCTCGATGAGGATATCGGCGTAGCAGCAGGTTTTGTCATACAGTGAGCGCGCGGCGTCGCTGAGTGGGATGCGCACGTTGTTTGCGATGTTGATACCCATGCCGCCCTCGTTGCGGGGGAGCGAGACAAGTATGGAGGTCTGTACTTCGAAGGGCGAGGCGGTCTGCCCCGTCATGTGCTCGGCCGCCCAGCGCAGTTGTTTAACGCCGCGCAGGCCTGCAGCCTGCTTGGCGAACGCGGCGATATCCGCCGCGCTGAGGAGCGGCGGGCGCTTCCACAAATTGGTGTCATTGCCCTTGGTGTCGACAACACGCTCCCAACCGCAGTTGGGTGGAATGAGCTTAAGCGAAATGGCTTCATCGAGTTGTTGTTGCGTTCGCTCGCAGGGCTTAAACACTGCAAAGGAGCCGCACATCTCGTGGCAAGCCATGAGTAACTGGTTGCGTGAGACCTGCGTAGCAAGGCTGAGCAGCGTAAACTCGGGCGACGTGACATCAAATCCATGTTCAGTTTGCCTAAACGACCCGGGAGGCGGCTCTTGGGTCAGGAGGTGCGATTTAAACAGGCTTCGCGACCCGGATTGTACTCGAGTGAATACAAGCCTGTGAAGCGGTGCGTGAAGCAGGTCTTTTACAACTGCATGACTTCCGAGGCCGCAACATCTGCGATCCATATTGCCAAGGCTAATGGCGGGGTAAAGCCCTAATACCTGCGGCGGGATACGGTGATAGTAAAAAGCGGATTGACCGCATAGCGTCAGGTCCATGATACGCTCCTGGTCGAAATGTGCTTTTGGACCGTGCGATGCCAGCGTCAATTCGGAAGTATGCGGCAAAATCTGAACCCTGTGAGCAGACCTGGCTTTTGAGGCCAGTTTATCAGGCATTTTGGTGCGAAAAAACGGGGTGTGCTCGGAGGTCTCAGAATTTGCCGCATACTTCCGAAAACGCGGTCGATCTGGCTCTTGCTAAAACGATTTAGCAGCGTCGGGTAAGGTGTGGTTTCGCCATCGGGCGAACACTTTTAGCGCTTGGGACTTTATTTTTGGGCCTCGAAAGGTGGATTTCGCGCTTTTGGTAAAGAAATGGGTGCGTGTTTTGCCGTGTGCCGGCATTGACACAGAAAAAGGGCCCGGAAGGCGAAGCCTTCCGGGCCCTTTTGCAATGCAAGCGTGCTTGCAAGTGCGATTTAGCGCACCTGAGCGACGTAAGCGACGTTGGTCGAGGAGACCTTGTCCTCGAGCTGAACACTCATGCGGGGATCGCCGGCGGTAGCGACGGTCAGATCGCCGGCCTCGACGTAGCCGAGCTCCTTAGCGGTCTCGATCGCCTTGACGATCGTGCCGTTGACGGTGCCCTGGGTAATCTCGGCCTGGTGCGGGATAACGCCCCAGTACATGATCATCTGCTGGACGGCCCACTCGTGGCGGGAGAACGCGCAGATCGGCATGTTGGGACGGAAGTGCGAGATCAGGCGAGCGGTACGACCGGTGGTCGTCGGCACGGTGATGCACTTGGCGCCAACGGTGGTAGCCATGTTCACAGCGGACATACCCACAACGTTGTTGACGACGCGGGTGCCGTGAGCATCGGCCGGAACCTCGAGCGGAGCGTGGGCCGGGAGGTACTTCTCGGTCTCGAGAGCAATGCTGGCCTGCATCTTGACGGCCTCGACCGGGTACTTACCGGCAGCGGACTCGCCAGAGAGCATAACGGCGTCGGTGCCGTCGTAGATGGCGTTAGCAACGTCGGCAACCTCGGCGCGCGTCGGGCGCGGGTTCTGCTGCATGGAGTCGAGCATCTGCGTAGCAGTGATGACGGGCTTGTAGGCCGCGTTGCACTTGGCGATGATCTCCTTCTGGATGTGGGGAACGAGCTCGGGCTTGATCTCGATGCCCAGGTCGCCACGGGCGACCATGATGCCGTCGGAAGCCTCGAGGATCTCGTCGAAGTTCTCGACGCCCAGGGCGCACTCGATCTTCGGGAAGATCGTCACGTGCTCGCCGCCGTTCTCGCGGCAAAGCTTGCGGATGCCACGGACGGACTCGCCGTCACGGATGAAGGAAGCGGCGATGTAGTCGATGTTCTCGGTCAGGCCAAAGAGGATGTCCTGACGATCGCGCTCGGTGATGGCGGGCAGCGAGATGTTGACGTTGGGCATGTTGACGCCCTTGCGCTCGCCGATCAGGCCGTCATTCTTGACGACGCAGGTCATGTCCTGGCCGTCGACGGACTCGACCTCGAGGGCAACCAGGCCGTCATCGATCAGGATGAGGGAGCCCTTTTCGACCTCGGAGGGCAGAGCCAGGTAGTCGAGGGAGATGTGCTCAGCGGTGCCGTGGAAATCCTCGGACGTAGGCTGAGCGGTGACGACGATCTTATCGCCGGTCTTGACGGCAACCTTCTTGCCGTCGACCAGAAGGCCGGTGCGGACCTCGGGGCCCTTGGTGTCGAGCAGGATGCCGACAGGCAGACCGAGCTCCTTGGAAATACGGCGGACGCGCTCGATGCGACCGTGGTGCTCGTCGTAGGAGCCGTGCGAGAAGTTAAAACGGGCGACGTTCATGCCCGCCTTGATCATCTCGCGGATGGTCTCGTCGCTATCGCAGGCGGGACCCATGGTGCATACAATCTTAGTGCGCTTGTACATTCAGACCTCCATCTGACATCGTCTTGCGCTGATAGATAAACCATAAGAAATAAAACCGAGATGATTATAACGAAATGCCGACCGAATACCCCAAAAAATCGACCGTATGCCGAAATGGAAGTTCATTTTTTGCGGGAAAAACGGTATATGAAAAATCTTTACCAACCACTCCAACCGCTGCTATCTGGGCGATATGTCAGTTTGGCGATGTGCCGAAGAAAAAACGTTTTACCAATGTTGAGCATCACACGGTCTGCACCGTTGCGTGCGGACCATATTTCCAAACCGATTGTTTTGGCTAGACGCGTCGCTTTGGGGTACCATAGCTCCACTATCAACTGCCGCTCAGCACGGCAGCCTTGATGAGCCCTTGCCCTTCTCCTGGGAATTATGATCGGGCATCAATCTGCTGAGTGGCCCGAATCCCAGGAGGGGACTCTATATGCAAAAGGAATACCTGTCCGCCGCGGCGGAGGTGCTCAGCGACCAAGGTGTCGATGAGAACCTCGGCCTGAGCAACGACGAGGCGTCTTCGCGCCTCGCCAAGACAGGCCCTAACAAGCTCGAGGAAGCCGAGAAGACCCCGTTGTGGAAGCGCTTCTTTGAGCAGATGGCCGACCCCATGGTCATCATGCTGATCGTTGCCGCCGTCATCAGCGCCCTCACGGGCATGGTCAAGGGCGAGCCCGACTTTGCCGATGTCGCCATCATCATGTTCGTCGTTATCGTCAACTCGGTGCTGGGCGTGGTCCAGGAAGCCAAGAGTGAGGAGGCCCTCGAGGCCCTGCAGGAGATGAGTGCGGCGCAGTCCAAGGTGCTGCGCGACGGCAAGCTCGTGCACCTGCCGAGCGCCGAGCTCGTGCCTGGCGATGTGATCATGCTCGAGGCGGGCGACTCCGTCCCGGCCGACTGCCGCGTGCTCGAGAGCGCCACGATGAAGATCGAAGAGGCCGCGCTCACCGGCGAGTCCGTGCCCGTAGAGAAGCACGCCAACGTGATCGAGCTCGCCGCGGGCACCGATGACGTGCCGCTCGGCGACCGTAAGAACATGTGCTATATGGGCTCCACCGTCGTGTACGGCCGTGGTCGCGCCGTCGTGGTCGGCACCGGCATGAACACCGAGATGGGCAAGATCGCCGGCGCCCTGGCCGAGGCCAAGGAAGAGCTCACGCCGCTGCAGGTGAAGCTCGCCGAGCTCAGCCGCATCCTCACCATCATGGTGATCGTCATCTGCGTCGTGATCTTTGGCGTTGACATCCTCCGCCACGGCGTGGGCAACGTCCTTACCGATCCGACTGCCCTGCTCGACACCTTTATGGTTGCCGTCTCGCTCGCCGTCGCCGCCATCCCCGAGGGCCTGGTTGCCGTCGTGACCATCGTCCTTTCGCTTGGCGTGACCAAGATGGCTAAGCGCCAGGCGATTATCCGCAAGCTCTCTGCTGTCGAGACCCTTGGCTGCACACAGACCATCTGCTCCGACAAGACCGGTACCCTTACCCAGAACAAGATGACCGTCGTCAAGCACGAGCTCGCTGCGCCCAAGGAGAAGTTCCTGGCCGGCATGGCGCTGTGCTCCGATGCTCAGTGGGACGAGGAGCTGGGCGAGGCCGTGGGCGAGCCGACTGAGTGCGCGCTCGTCAACGACGCCGGCAAGGCGGGCCTCACTGGCCTGACTGCCGAGCATCCGCGCGTGGGCGAGGCCCCGTTTGACTCGGGCCGCAAGATGATGTCCGTGGTCGTCGAGACCCTGGATGGCGAGTACGAGCAGTACACCAAGGGTGCGCCCGACGTGGTGATCGGCCTGTGCACCCATATCTACGAGGGCGATAAGGTCGTCCCCCTGACCGAGGAGCGCCGCGCCGAGCTCGTGGCGGCCAACAAGGCCATGGCCGACGAGGCCCTGCGCGTACTGGCGCTGGCAAGCCGCACCTACACCGAGGTTCCCGACGACTGCAGCCCCGCTGCGCTCGAGCATGACCTGGTCTTCTGTGGCCTGTCCGGCATGATCGACCCGGTCCGTCCCGAGGTGGCCGACGCTATCCACGAGGCGCACGACGCCGGTATCCGCACCGTCATGATCACGGGCGACCACATCGACACCGCCGTGGCCATCGCCAAGCAGCTGGGCATCGTCGCCGATCGCAGCCAGGCCATCACCGGTGCCGACCTCGATCGCATGAGCGACGAGGAACTCGACGCGCACATCGAGGACTACGGCGTGTACGCCCGCGTCCAGCCCGAGCACAAGACACGCATCGTCGAGGCTTGGAAGTCGCGCGACCAGATCGTGGCCATGACGGGCGATGGCGTCAACGACGCCCCGTCCATCAAGCGCGCCGACATTGGCGTTGGTATGGGCATCACCGGTACCGACGTCACCAAGAACGTCGCCGACATGGTACTTGCCGATGACAACTTCGCTACCATCATCGGCGCCTGCGAAGAGGGTCGTCGCATCTACGACAACATCCGCAAGGTCATCCAGTTCCTGCTTTCGGCCAACCTTGCCGAGGTGTTCTCGGTGTTTATCGCCACGCTCATCGGCTTTACCATCTTCCAGCCGGTGCAGCTGCTGTGGGTGAACCTGGTCACCGACTGCTTCCCCGCGCTTGCGCTGGGCATGGAGGATGCCGAGGGCGACATCATGAAGCGCAAGCCGCGCAACGCCAAGGACGGTGTCTTTGCCGGACATATGGGTCTGGACTGCGTGGTCCAGGGCCTAATCATCACCGCGCTGGTGCTGGCGAGCTTCTTTGTGGGCGTGTACTTTGACATGGGCTACATCCACATCGCCGATATGATCGCCGGCAATGCCGACGAGGAAGGCGTGATGATGGCGTTCATCACGCTCAACATGGTCGAGATTTTCCACTGCTTCAATATGCGCAGCCGTCGTGCGTCGCTGTTCACCATGAAGAAGCAGAACAAGTGGCTGTGGGCTTCCGCCGCGCTGGCACTGGTGCTGACGGTGATCGTAACCGTGCAGCCGACGCTTGCCGAGATGTTCTTTGGCCCCGTGACGCTTGAGCTCAAGGGCGTTGTCGCTGCCCTGGGCCTGGCCTTCCTGATCATCCCGCTGATGGAGATCTACAAGGCGATCATGCGCGCGGTCGAGAAGGAGTAAGTTAACCTGTCCGGGCCCGCCCCTGCGTGTTTTCTTCTTCGCTGGTCCTCGCGTTTCGCGCTGCGGGATCGCTCAGAAGAAAACACTCCCGGGGTGGGCCCTACGGTATCCTTACTGGCTTTTCTCCCGCGCGGATGAAAAAGGGCTGAGGGAAAGTGTGTGAGTCGGTCGAGCATTTGCTCGACCGACTCTTTTTTGTGGGAAAATACCTGCTCAGTTGTGATTTGTGGTGCTGGGAGGCGCTTGTGGGCAAGGCTAAGGCTAAAGCGAAGAAAAAGACGACGGGGGCGCGGGCTAAGCGTGATCGTCGTCGGAAGCTCGCGACCGAACCCCCTGCATCTGCTGAGGAGTTGCTGGCGAGTGTACCGGGGCTTGACGCGCTGCAGGATGTTCCGGCGTTTGATGACCTGCCGGTCGATGAAGCTCAGCAGGCTGCCTTTGATGATTTCTGCGCACATGCCGAGGAGCCCGAGCAGATGCAGCTTGGCGCCGTGGTGCGCTTGGATCGTGGGTTTCCGCTGGTGGCGACTGCCGACGATACCTTCCGCGCCGAGCATGCCGTGGGATTTGCCAAGTCGCGCGGTGGGGACGAGGTCCTGCTGCCTGCCGTGGGCGATCGTGTGGCGGTGCGCCGCGCTCCCGGGCACGATATGGGCGTGATTGAATGCGTGCTGCCGCGCCGTACGAGCTTTGAGCGTTGGCGCGGCCGTGCCCGCGGAGAGCGCCAGGTGCTCTGCTCCAACGTGGATAGCGTGCTAATCGTGCAGGCGCTCGGTGCCGGCGAGGTGCTGCTCGACCGTGTGGCGCGTTCGCTGGTATTGGCGCTCGACTGCGATGCCGAGCCGGTGGTGGTACTCACCAAAGCTGACCGCTGCGATGCCGAGGAACTCGAGCGCGATCTGGACCGCGTGCGCCGCCTGGTGGGTCCGGACGTGCGCGTGATCGTGACGTCCTCTGCCGAGGGCCGCGGCCTGGACGAGGTCCGTGCCTGCGTGCCTGCCGGGAGCTGCGCCATGATTCTGGGCGAGTCGGGTGCCGGCAAGTCGACGCTGCTCAATGCGCTGCTGGGCCACGATACGTTGGCGACCGGCGGTGTGCGCGAACGCGACGACCAGGGCCGTCACACTACCGTCGCGCGCGTGATGGTGACGCTGCCGGGCGACGCCGGCGTGATCGCCGATGCCCCGGGCCTGCGCAGCCTACCGCTCGTGGGTCACGAGCGGGGACTGGCCCGCGCCTTCCCCGAGATTGTCGAGGCATCGCGCGCGTGCCGGTTTGGCGATTGCACGCATACCCATGAGCCGGGTTGCGCCGTTCGCGAGGCCGAGGACGCCGGGCAGATCGATAGCCTGCGTCTGGAAACGTTCCAAAACCTGGCGTTATCCATGCGCGTGAGTGCTCAAATGCTCGATCCCGATGTCCATCTGTAATTGATTTTTCCTATGACAGCCGTCTCCCAACTGTTCGGGAGACGGCTTTTTTGCTGTGGAAAAGCCTCGAAACATGCAGTTTGCTGACGTGCTGACCAAAACCTTGCCACGAGCTTGACGGGCTGGTCAGTTTTTGGTCAGCGATTGGTTTGACATCGAAAACCAAGATCGCGATTGTGCCGCTTTGCACTCTGACCGCCCAGACAATGGTGGTACGGGCATTCGCCCGGCACTGCCATGAGAGGAGCGGCCGTGAACAAGAGCAAGCGCATCGCCATCAGTCTGGTCGCGGGCGTGCTCGCTGCTCTGCTTTGCATGGTTTACGGCTCGTCGATCCGCTCGCAAGCCGAACAGGTCCAGGCTGAGACCTTGGCCAAGTACGGTGGCGATCGCGTCGAGGTATGCGTCGCGGCGCGCGATATCGATGTGGGCGAGACCCTCGACGAGACCAATGTCATAACCCAGGAATGGCTGACGAGTCTGCTGCCGCGTGACGCGGCGACCGAGCTGCGCCAGGTGCGCGGCGACGTGACGACTTCGCGTATTCCCAAAAACGCCGTGATCTGCAATGTCTACACCAAGGCCGAGAGCCGCAAGCTCGAGGTGCCTAAGGGCAAGGTTGCCGTTTCGGTGGCGGTCGATGCCGAGCACTCGGTCGGCGGTGCCACGGGCGTGGGCAGCTACGTGGACGTGTACGTGCAAAAGGACGGCGTGACCGATCGGCTGTGCGGCGCGCACGTGATCGATACCAGTGAGGATTCCGGTGCCACGCGCGAGGGCAAGATCGAATGGGTGACGCTGGCGGCTGACCCCGAAGACGTCAAGGAACTGCTGGGAGCCTCGGGCAAGGGAACGGTCAGCTTGACGATTCCCGCCACGGCGCGCGGCAAAAAGAGCGGAGGCGACGAGTGATGAAGGCGATCTGGCTTGCGTGCTGCGCGTGCGGCGATTACGGGCTGTTGCAGCGGGAAGTCGAGGGCCGTGATGCGGGTGCACAGGTGCTTCGCGTGGGTGACCTGGACGGGCTGGTTTCCATGGCGCGGGCGTTTCCGTCGCGCCGCGGGGCTGCCATCATCGCGGCGTCTCTGTTTGATACCGAAGATGTGCGCAAGACTGTTGCGCGCCTGACGGCCGAAGGCCGCGCGAGTCGCGTGGTCGTGTTGATAGAAGCGCTCGATCCGTCGGATATCGAGGGGCTGTTTCGCGCGGGGGCGACCGAGGTCATCGCTGCACACAGTATATGCGGCAACGGGCGCGCGGGCGAGGGAGCGGTTGATTCCGATCGGCGCATGACGATTGAGCCCGATGCTTTTGTTGATAGGGAACCCGGGGCGCCTCGCGCTACAAGAGGCCCGCGTGTTGATGATTATGGAAAAGCGGAAGCCGAGCATGGTCGGCGCCCCCGGAACCCCCTTGTATACGATGACGCTGGAGGGCCGGCGCAGCATGCTGGCGACTCCCCGGCAGTAGATATGGGATACGTGCACGGCGTGAATCTGGCGGATGAACTCGACGAAGTTGAGGGCCTTGCCGGGTGCGGCGAGTTGTCGCTGATGCAGCATGAGCAGATTGCGCAGAACGAGCCTGCCTCGCAGACCGAACAAGCAGCCATGCCGGCTTGGACGCAGCACGTGGTTGCGGCGGGGGAGACGGGGACGCTGTCACCGACGCCCGCCCCGCCGCCTCCGATGCCGCCGGCAGACGCTACCGCTCCGCCGCATCGAGCTCCAGTCATCTGCGCTGTTTCGGGTTCGGGCGGTTGCGGCAAGTCGACGATCGTTGCCACCATGGCACACATATCGTCGCTGTTGGGCTTGCGTGCCGCCGTGCTCGACCTGGACCTGATGTTTGGAAACCTTTACGACTTGTTAGGCGTCGATGCTCCGCGCGATATGGCGGCACTTATCGAGCCGTCGGCGGCGGGCATGCTCACCGAGCCGGATATCGTAGCCGCTTCGATGCGCGTGGCGCCGGGCGTTACGCTCTGGGGTCCCGTCGCGGCGCCCGAGCAAGCCGAGCTCATGGCACGTCCGGTGGAGCTACTGCTTGATGTTCTGCGTCGCGAATCCGACGTGGTCTTTATCGATACCTCGGTCTTTTGGGGCGACGCCGTGGCGGCTGCGGTGGCGGCGAGCGACCGTTGCCTGGTCGTTGGCGATGCGGCGGTGTCGTCCGCGGCATCGGCATCGCGCGTCATTGAACTGGCAGGTCGAGTAGGTGTGCCGCGCACGCGCATGAGCGCCGTGTTCAACCGGTTCGGTGCGCGCGGGGCAGACGAGGACGTCGCCATGCGCTTTGAGATTGCCTGTGCGTTAAGCTCCAAGATTCGTATCGCCGATGGCGGGCAGGATCTCGCCGCGCTCATGGCGTTTGGGCGCGCTGACGAGGCAGTGGGGCAGACCAGCGCTTTTGCGACTAGCGTGCGCGAGGCCACGCGCGAGATGCTCGTGGAACTGGGGTGCGCCGTCGGCCCTTGGGGCGATATGGTCGCCGACCGTGCAACGCGTACCGAACGCCCGCGTATCCGCCTTCCCTGGTTGCGCGAGGGTGATCAGCGATGAGCCTGCAAACGAGGATTAAGGCTGCCGGCGCTGCAGCGGCGGCAGCGCCTGTAGATGCGGGGCGTCGCCGCGCGGTGAAACGACGCACCAAGCGCGCCGTGATGGACCGCATGGGTTACGACGAAGTGGCGCGTATCAGCGCCTATATCGACCCGGCACTTGCCCGCTCGGAATTGCGTCCTGCGGTGGAGGCGGCGCTCAATGTTGAGGAGCCGACCGATCTCGCGACGCCCGAGCGCGAAACCATCATCGACGAGATTTTGGATGACGTGGTGGGCTTGGGGCCGTTGCAGCCGCTCATCGAGGACGACACCGTTACCGAGATCATGATCAACGGCTGCCGCTCGGCTTTCTTTGAACGCGGCGGCGTCTTGTACCCCATCGAGCATGCGTTTGAGGATGATGAGCAGATCCGTGTGCTTATCGACCGTATTATCTCGCCACTTGGCCGCCGTATCGACGAGCGCAGCCCCATCGTCAACGCCCGCCTCAAAACGGGCTATCGCGTCAACGCGGTGATTCCGCCTGTGGCGATTGACGGACCGATTCTCACCATCCGAAAGTTCTCGGACCGTATCTGCTCGCTGGACGAGCTCGTGGGGTTGGGATCGCTGCCGCTTTGGTATGCGCAGCTGCTGTCGTGTGCGGTGTCGCTGCGACAGGACCTGGCGGTTGCGGGAGGCACGGGATCTGGTAAGACCACCCTGCTCAACGCGTTGTCATGTGAGATTTCCACCGGCGAGCGCATCGTGACGATCGAGGACTCTGCCGAGCTCAAGTTTGCGCATCATCCGCACGTGGTGCGCCTAGAGGCGCGCGAGGTTTCAATTGAGGGCGAGGGCGCGGTGACGATCCGCGACCTGGTGACTAATGCCCTGCGCATGCGCCCCGACCGCATCGTGGTGGGCGAGGTGCGCGGTGCCGAGTGCTGCGACATGTTGCAGGCCATGAACACGGGCCACGACGGGTCGCTTACCACGCTTCATGCGGGTTCAGAACAGGAGACCGTGGTGCGTCTGACGTTGCTTGCACGTTATGGCATCGATCTGCCGAGCGAGCTCATCGAGGAGCAGATTGCCATGGCACTCGACGGTATCGTGATGTCCGAGCGCCACGCCGATGGCAGGCGCTTCGTCTCCTCGTATTCGGGGGTGCGACGCGCCGCATCGGGCGGCGTAGAGCTCGAGCGCTATGTGACGTTCGATGCCGCCGAGCGCACCTGGACGCTTGACCGCGAGCCGCCGTTTATCGCAGAAGGCCTGCGGTCGGGGACGCTCACACAAGAGGAGGTGGACGAATGGAGATCACTGTGCCCCTCGTCGTAGGGGGCTTGGCAGGGCTTTCTGTCGCGACGGCGTGCGGGGCGGAACCTCGTGTGCCGCAGGTACCGCCGGCGGAGCTGGCACGTCAGGCGCTCGAGACGGTGGCAGAGAAGCTGCCGCGTGAGCTGGTGGAAAACGATCTGCTGAAAAAGATCGCCCGTTCGTGGGCATCGCTGGCTCCGGCGCATCGCCTTGGCCTCGTGATCGAAGATGCTTCGGGACGTTTGGCGTTTCTGCTGCTATCGAGCGGTGTCTGCTGCGTTTTACTAACGATGGTGTCGTTATCGCCCCTCGGATTTGCCTTGGGACTTGTTGCTCCGTTTGCCGTTGGTGCCGCTCGGGATGGCTTTGAGAGCCGGCGCGAGCAACACGATGCAGAAGAGGCAATGCCCGAGGCGTTTACCGCACTTTCCATGTCGCTTGCCTCGGGACATTCGCTGGCCCAGGGCATGCGCTTTGTGGGCGCTCATGCGCAAGAGCCAGTGCATACCGAGTTTTTGCGGGTGGCGGCGGCGATCGATTGCGGCATCTCGGCGACCGACGCGCTCGATGACTTGCTCGTGCGTATCGACGCCCCCGGTCTTTCGCTTGTGACCTTGGCGCTTAAGGTGTCTCAGCGCACCGGCGCTCCGCTTGCCGACTTACTGTCCGAGGCGTCGAGCATGGTGGGGGAGCGCATTGAGCTCAAGCGCCGCCTGGATGTTAAGACGTCGCAGGCTCGCATGTCTGCGCATATGGTCGCGGCGATGCCGGCGGGCATGTGCGCGGTGTTGGCGCTGCTTTCGGCAGATTTTCGTCGCGGTCTTGCGACGCCTGCCGGCGCGGGCGCTGTGGTGCTGGGTCTTGCCCTCAACGCCGTTGCCCTGGTGGTTATCCGGCGCATTATGCGGGTGGAGCTATGAGCGCCCCGGTTGCAGTTGCGGCTTGCCTGTGCGCCCTGAGTGTATTTGTCGCGACGGGTTTGGATCGGGCGGATGCACGCAAGATCGCAGGGGCCTGCAAGCGCGAGGCGGTGCTGGTCGCTGCCGCGGGTCGCTCGGTGGTCGATGCTCTGACCGCGCGAGTGAAGGGCGCGGTTGGAGCGGGCGGCCCGGCGCGAGTGTCGCTCGGCGAAGTGTCCGAGATGATCGATGTTGTGCGCTTGGGTCTTTCGGCCGGTCTTTCGTTTGATGCGGCGCTTGAGATTTTCTGCGCCAACCGCCGGTCAGTGCTGGCTCTTCGCCTTGAGCGCGCCTGCATGGCGTGGCAGGTGGGCGTGGGCACGCGTGAGGACGAGTTGTTGGCCGCCGCGCGCGACCTGGACGTGCGAGCGCTCGAGACCTTTGCCATCACGGTGGGGCAGGCGCTCGCCCTGGGTGCCCCACTTGCCGAGACGCTGGCCGCTCAAAGTCGCGAGATCCGTGCGGCTCATCGCGCCGCGGTCGAGCGCGAGATCGAGCGTGCGCCCGTCAAGCTGTTGATTCCCACCGGCACGCTCATCTTGCCGGCGTTGCTTCTGTCCATATTGGGCCCGCTGCTGGGAGCAGGCGGGATGATGTAGGGAGGAATACATGAACACGATGACTGACGCTGCTGGCAAGGTCCAGGGCTGGGCGTTTTGCCGGGCGGCACATGTTCGTCAGCGCGCCAAGGAACTATTGCAGGAGGAGAGCGCACAGGGTACCACCGAGTATGCCATCTTGGTCGGCGTGCTCGTGGTGATCGCGATTATCGCCATCGTCGCATTTAAGGGCAAGGTCCAAGATCTATGGAACGCTATCAGCGAGGGCATCAACAGCCTGTAGAGGGCGAGCGCCCCATCGGGGTGCTGCTGGTGTTTGCTTGCCTGACCGTGGCGATAGCGGCGGTGCTTTGGGGGCTTAACGCCGCGCGGCAGCAGCGTCCTGGGACCGCCTCCGATTTGGGCTCAGATTCGGCGGTGGCGTCTCAAAAAGATGAGATGCGAGATGCGGACGATTCGGATGTCGCTGTCACGGCGCAAACCTTTCTGCGGACGCTCGACAAGCGGTCTGGCACTGCGACGGATTCGCCTGAGGGCAACGCGATTGCGGTCCGGCTTGCATGGTCCGAGGACCGACCGATGACCGAAGCGGCGGCGGATATGCTGCGTGCCTATCGCGAGGTACCCACGGCGCAACTTGCTCTGAGCGGCTATCTCGACATCAAGGGAAACGTGTGGGGCGCCATCGTGCGCGACGAACGCGGCTGGGTCGATATGGTGACAATTGCCGCGGATGCTGGCGATGCTTCGTGTCGTCTGCGCGCCGTGCGCCTGAGCCCGCAGGCAACGGACTCAAAGGAGGGATCGTGAAATGCATGATGTCCTGCGTGAGGAATCTGCCCAGGCGACGGTCGAATACGCCATCGTCACGGTGGCGCTGTTATCGATCGTGCTGGCGATCGCGGGACTTTGGCGTGCCGGCACCGATGGGCGCTTGGCGGCGCTGGTTGAGCGGGCGGCATCCCATGGCGTTGCCTCGACGTCGGTTATCGACGCCGCTGCGGCCGCTAAGGACATCGCGTTGTATTGATGCCGCGCGCGAGGACCGGGCGCAGTCTACGGTCGAGGCCGCTTTTTTGCTGCCGACGTTTCTGACACTCATCCTTCTCGCGCTGCAACCGGTGTGCCTGCTCTATACGCGCGCGGTCATGGAGTCTGCCGCCGCCGAGACCGCGCGGCTCATGACCACGACGACGGCGGAGGACGACGATCTTAAGGAGTTCACCCGCCGCCGACTTGCCGCAGTGCCCAACGTTTCGATCTTTCATGCCGGCGGGCCGTTGTCGTGGGATATCGAGCTTGGCCGGGCCGGTGCGGGTGGCGTCTCGTCCGTGTCCGTTTCCGGCGAGGTCAAGCCGTTGCCTGTGATCGGTGCGTTTGCGCAGGCTATGGGTGGTACCGCCGAGGGCGGCTACGTTGAGCTCAAGGTCGATGTCTCGTATCAATCGCGTCCCGAATGGCTGGAGGGAGATTATGATTCGTGGATTGCTGCATGGGATTAGGCGCTGCCTGTTGCGGGTGACGCAAGGGTTTGCGGCCCGCCGTCGACCAGGCGCTCTCCGCAAACGAGGCGGCTTTATGGGTCGAGCCGGTGTCGATCTGTTTATCGAAGACGGCGCCTATACCACGCTTTCTTCTGCCGTGGTCATCCTAGTGGTGCTCACATTGTTGTTTTCGTCGACCGCGGCGATATGGAGCATGTCGCGTGCCGGGGATACTCAGGTGGCGGCTGATAGTGGCGCGCTGGCGGGTGCCAACGTAGTGTCGTCCTATCACACGGCTGCCACGGTGGTTGATGCGAGCATCTTGAGTCTGGGGCTGGCGGGGTTTGCCACGATCGGGACGGGCCTGGTCGCCATCCTCATCCCGGGTGCCGAGCCGGTTGCCGGCAATATGGTCGACACCGGGATTGAGATCATTAAAACGCGCAACAAGTTTGCCAAAAGCGCATCGGAAGGCTTACAGAAAATCGAGACGGCTCTGCCGTATCTGATCGCCGCGCGTGCCACGCAGGCGGTGTCGGCGCAGGATACCGATAGTGTGACCTATACCGGTACGGCGCTTGCCGTGCCCAGGACATCCGAGTCTGACTTCGCTGCGCTCGAGGGGTCCGAGATCTCGACCGATGCCATTAAAGACACATCAGATGATTTAGAGTGTGCGGCCGAGGAGCTGCGGAAGGCTTCTGAGGACACGGCGAAGGCTAAAGAGCGTGCTTGGCTGGCGGATTGTGGTGGGTCTGACAAGGGCTCGGTCGGCAGCTGTTCTTGCATGTGGGAGCGTGCGAAAAGCCTAACGGATCTCTCCGGTGTTCAAAATCCGCATTACTCATCGAGCGTTACGTGGGAGCCCCAAGTTGCCCTTGATCGCGCGAAGGACTACTACCATTGGCGTCTGACAAATGAGAAGCCCCACGGCTCGAGTGTCGAGATGAAGGCAGAGTCTGCGGCGCGTAAGGCGTTTTATACCTATGCGAGCGCGGAGGTCGATCGGGCGCATATAACCGAGAACGGAGACAGGGTTTCCTCCTATATTCCGCTGCTGCCGCGCAACTCTGATGAGGTTCGGGCGACGGAACTCTATACCGATGCGGTGTGGCCGACTAGCGTGAACGATGACAAGGCGTATCTGCATTACGGGACGACCTGCCCTAACTATAAGAAAGGGACGCCGAGCGGATTTGCTTCGGTTGCCGATTACGATGGACAGGATAAATGCAGCAAATGCCATTTTGGCGTTTTGTCGCTTGGTGCTGTTGCGGCGCCTTCAACCTCTATCGAAAACGGCTTCGAATATCACTTCGACGAGTTCAAAAAGGCCTTGGAGGAATACGTCAAATGTCGGAACAAAGAGCTTGAGCTCATGCGTCAGACCGAGGATGAGGCCGACCGTGCGAGCAATGCGTTTGACCAGGCCATTAAAGCGCTTTCGGGCGAGCGTCCGCGTATCGCTCCGCCCGGTCGCAACGGCGTGGTTGCCTTTGCGGTTTCGGGTGCCATCTCGAGCCCCGATGAGCTCAACTCTTCGTTTAACACGGCAGTCAGGCTTGGCGATCGCGGTGCCATCTCTGCCGCGGTGCTGGCGCCCGATGAGGCGACGGCGCAAAACAACGTGCTTTCGCGATTTTTCTCGACATTGAAGGAACGCTCGGGTGGCGTTGCCGGCGTACTCGATGGCGTCATGGATGTCTGGGGACGGCTGCTTGTGGGATACGGAGACATCCAAGGTTCGGCCGACGAACTTATGGACGAGATGATTAAAGGCCTAGGAGGGGGCAGCGGCGCGTTGGGCTCCATCGCATCGTGGCTCGGCGATACCGTTTCGGCGTCCGTGGCGGCGCTGGGTTTGGAACCGTGCGACTTGCGCCTGCGAAAGCCGGTGCTGACTGATTCCGCCAACGTCATTAAGAGCCCGGGGTCTGACATTGCTGGTCTCTCTCAAGCGCAAGACAAACTGCGAAGTATTCCGTTGGGCGTGACCGATCCCAAGGCGCTTTGCGAGGCGTTGGAATATCAAGTCGAACGCACCATCAGCGGTACGGTGTTCACGCTTGCGGAGATTCCTCTGCCCGGCGGCGGCTCCATCCCGCTCACCGTCGATGTCGCCACGCTGGTTGGCGCTCTGGGCGGTGGGTCGTAATGAGTATCCGCATGCGTCTGCGCGAGGAGCGCGCCCAAGCGACGGTGGAGATAGCAGTGGTTACGCCCGTTTTGCTGGTGCTGGCACTCATCGTATACAACGTCATGATCTATGCCAGCGCTGTCGCGCGCTTCGACCGCGTGGTGCCCGACATCGTGTTGGCGCACGCCGTGGCGCCGAGCGGGGAGGGCGACGAAAGCTCTGTCGATGCCTCGGCGACGGTCCGGACTCAAATTCTGAATGCCATGGAAGGCTATGACTTGCAGATCGAAGTGTCGAGCGAGCAAGGCGCGGAGGCATCGGATGGTGGCCTGCTCTCCCTATCCGGTACGTTTAGGACCTACACCTGCACCATGCACTATGAGCCGTGGCCGACTTCTCTCAGCATCGCTGGCGTTCCGCTGGGGGCGCCGACAACGTTGTCGCACGAGCGCGCGGTGACGGTCGATCCATGGCGTCCGGGGGTGGTCATGTGACCGCGGTCTCGTCCTACATCGCCTACGCGCGGGCACTCAATAGGCTGGGCTGGACGCCGGCCGAGTTTGCGGTGGCGGAGTCGTTTGCCGTGCGCCTGCGCGGCATGCTGGGACGGTGTCCGGTTGCCGCCAACGGTCTGCCGCTCGTCATGGCATTTCCACGCTGCTCTTCGGTCCATACGTGTTTTATGGCCTATCCCATCGATATCGCCTTTATCGATGCACGTGGCTATGTCCTCGTATGCTACGAAAACGTACGTCCCTGGCGTATGTGCTCCTGCCCCGGCGCCTGGGCCGTACTAGAGCGTCCTTCAATCATTGTTTCGACCCCTGCTCTCCAACGCGTGCCGGCTTAAGAATTGGCGACAGCGGACTTTCGTCATACGAAATTGGGTAAGATGGAGGAGAAGATGCATGGATGTTGAGATCCATCCCAACGCTAAAAAGCACCTGACGGAAAAGCAGGTGCTTAGCGCTTGGCTTGCGGTTACTGAGTGCATTCGTCGCGAGCCGAAGGACGAGCCGCCGAGATGGCTTGCGATTGGATGGCTCCCAGACGGACGAAGCGTGGAGCTTGTCGCGGTCGAGCTTGTCCGTGGGGGCTTATCATTCATGCCTTGTCTCCAGTCCAGAAGAAATTTTGGCAGGAGATTGAACGGGCTCGGCAAAGGGGTCGATGATGGGCAAGACGTATACGGCCGCTAATGGTCAGGTTGTAACGGATGAAATGATTGACGCGTGGTGCGAGTCGTACGAGCGCGGAGAGTTTCCGGATGGCGAACACACCGTTGGTGGGATCGTGCATGGACGGCCCCCACTCTCAGGTGAGGGGACGGCAACGCTGTCGGTCAAGATTCCTCTGGGAATGAAGGAGGCCATTCGTCGACGGGCGGCTGCCGAGGGGATGACGCCAAGTGAGTTTGCCCGTGCGGCTCTGAGCGAAAAACTTCTTGCTGCCGGCTGATGCCTCTGACGTGCCGATTTAAAGAACCGAGGCTGTGCTCAAAAACTTTTTTGAAATTCTCGGTTGACCGGAACGCGTCCTTGGTTATACTAATCAAGCCTTGAAACAAGGCACACCTCAAATGGCTGGGTAGCTCAGTTGGTAGAGCAGAGGACTGAAAATCCTCGTGTCAGGGGTTCGATTCCCTTCCCCGCCACCTTGAATTGACTAGGACCTCTGCAAAGGGGTCCTTTTCTTTTATGTAGCCCTCGCACGGAATCGAACCCCGTGAGGGCGCGGAGCTGAGTAAACGCGTAAGCGTTTGCCAGCGCAGCTCGCAAGGCGCGTAAGCGCCGCAGCGGTCCGTCCGCGCAGCGCGCGGACGCGATTCCCTTCCCCGCCACCTTGAATTGACTAGGACCTCTGCAAAGGGGTCCTTTTCTTTTATGTAGGGTTCTGCGGAAACTGCGTCCCAGAATAAGGGCTCAGAACGGGACACACTTTCCGGTGCCTGCCTCCGGCGCGCGTACACACCTCGTCGCACCATTCCGAGTCCGTCTGCTCCCAGACATTCCTCCCACTTTCGCGTCACTTTGCAGACCGTTCGGTCGCCTGTCCGCACACGCGGGTATACTCAAAACGATACTTATCCTACGCAATACGATGCGGGTTCGACCTGCATGATCCGAAGGGGGCAGTGATGGAGAGGATACTCGGCGTTAATCTCTCTGGCTGGTTTATTCCCGAGCCTTGGGTGACCCCGTCGCTGTACGCGGCGACCGGTGCATCCAACGCGGCCGAGCTACAGGAGGCCATGGGTACCGCCGCCTATAACGAGCGCATGCGCCGCCATTACGAGACGTTTGTGAGCGAGGACGATTTTCGTCGCATGGCGCAGATCGGTCTCAATGCCGTGCGTCTGCCGGTGCCCTGGTATGCCTTTGGCTCACAGGAGTCCGATGCCTCCTACATATCGGTTGTCGATTACATCGACCGCGCAATTGAGTGGGCTGCCAAGTACGACATCCGCGTGCTGCTCGATCTGGCAACCGTGCCCGGTGGCCAGGGCGATTCCAACGATTCGCCCACCACGCCGGAGGCTGTTGCCGAGTGGCATTCGTCCACCAACGGCCGTCATGTCGCACTCGACGTGCTCGAGCGCTTGGCCGATCGCTATGGCGAGGCCGAGAGCCTGCTGGGCATTGAGCTGCTGGACACGCCGCAGATGAGCGTTCGCAAGAGCCTCTTCACCATGACGGATGGCATTCCCGCTCACTACCTGCGCAATTTCTATCGCGATGCCTACGAGCTCGTCCGTTCGTATATGCCCGAGGATAAGATCGTCGTCTTCTCGTCGTCGGGGCATCCCAGCGAGTGGAAGCATTTTATGCGCGGCGCCAAGTACAAGAACGTCTACATGGACCTTCACCTGTACCATTACCGCGACGAGTATGCGCTCGACATCACGAGCCCCCGCGGGCTGACGACGGCGATTTCGCGTAACAAGCGCGAGCTTAAAGAGGCGATTTCGACTGGGTTCCCCGTGCTGGTGGGCGAATGGTCGGGCGCGGCGATCTTTGCTAACTCGTCGGTTACGCCCGAGGGCCGCAATGCCTACGAGCGCGTGTTTATCGCCAACCAGCTGGCTTCGTTTGCGCCGGCTGCCGGTTGGTTCTTCCAAACGTGGAAGACCGAGAAGCGCATTGCAGCATGGGACGCCCGCGCGGCGCTCGGTACGCTCGAGCGCGGCATGATTGAATAGGTTGATATGACGCAAAACAGCGCCCATACGGGCAAACTCTATGTGGTCGGCACGCCCATCGGCAACCTAGGCGACCTGTCCCCGCGCGTTGGCGAGGCTTTTGCCGCCGCCGATGCCATTTGCTGCGAAGACACGCGTGTGACGTCAAAGCTGCTGATGCACCTGGGTATTTCCAAGCCGCTTGTCCGTTGCGACGAGAATGTGATCGCTAGCCGCGCTGCCGGCCTGGTCGACCGTCTGCTGGCGGGGGAGACCCTCGCCTTTGCCTCGGACGCCGGCATGCCGAGCGTGTCCGATCCCGGCCAGGCGCTGGTCGAGGCGGCGCGTGAGGCCGATGTGCCTGTCGAAGTTATTCCCGGACCCTCTGCTTGCGTCACGGCACTCGTTTCGTCCGGCATTCCCTGCGAGCATTTTTTCTTCGAGGGCTTTTTGGGCCGAAAGCACGGCGACCGTGTGCGCCGTTTGCAGCGCCTTGCCGTGGTGCCCGGCGCACTCATCTTCTACGAGTCTCCACATCGCATCGTGGCGACGCTCGAGGCCGTGGCGGAGGTCTTTCCCCAGCGTGAGCTTGCCGTCTGCCGCGAACTCACCAAGCTGCACGAGGAGGTCTTGCGCGGGCCCGCTGACCAGCTTGCCGAGGAGCTGCGTGCTCGCGGCGAGGTAAAGGGCGAGATTGCGCTGGTCATCGCGCCGCCGAGCGAGGACGAGGAGGCCGGCATCGCGCCGGTTGGCGCTGCGGTAGCGGATCCCGACGATGCCCTGCGCGAGGATATCCGCACCGCGCTCGAGGAGGGGGAGCCCGCCTCTGCGGTGGCCAAGCGCCTGTCTCAGAAGTATTCGCGCCGCAAGCGCGATGTCTATGCCATGGTGCTCGATATGCAATAGATGGAGGATATCCAGCCCTTGCGCTAGAATCATCCCCTGTATGCAACGTTTTTCTGGAGGACAAACCCCATGGATCAAAGCAAGCCTTCGTTCTTTATCACGACGCCCATCTACTACGTCAACGCCGATCCGCACCTGGGCACGGCTTATTCCACCATCATCGCCGACGTTCAGGCTCGCTATCGCCGCTCCGCCGGCTATAACGTCAAGTTCCTGACCGGCATGGACGAGCACGGCGAGAAGGTCGCCGAGGCCGCAGCCAAGCATGGCATGACGCCGCAGGAGTGGACCGACAGCCAGGCTCCGCACTTCAAGGAGCTTTGGAGCAAGCTCGAGATCTCCAACGACGACTTCATCCGCACCACCGAGCCGCGCCAGCATCATGCCGTGCAGTACCTGTGGGAGCGCATGAAGGAGTCCGGCTATCTGTATAAGGGCAGCTACGACGGTTGGTATTGCGTGCCTGACGAGACCTACTTCACCGATACGCAGGTCCAGAAGGGCGACGAGGAGTACGGCAGCGTCGGCCAGCATCTATGCCCCGACTGCCACCGTCCGCTTGAGCGCGTCCAGGAGGAGTCCTACTTCTTTAAGCTTTCCGCCTTCCAGGACAAGCTTCTCAAGCTCTATGACGAGCACCCCGACTTTGTCGAGCCTGCGTTCCGCATGAACGAGGTTCGCAGCTTTGTCGAGGGCGGCCTCAACGACCTTTCCGTGAGTCGCACGAGCTTTGACTGGGGCATCCAGGTTCCGTTTGACGAGGGCCATGTGACCTATGTATGGTTTGACGCGCTGCTCAACTATATGACGGCCGTCGGCTACGGTGTCGACACCGACGAGGCGCGTGCCGAGCTGGCCTATCGCTGGCCCGCGCAGTTCCACATCGTGGGTAAGGACATCATCCGCTTCCACTGCGTCATTTGGCCCGCCATGCTCATGGCCATCGGCGAGGCCCTGCCCGAGCACGTCTTTGCCCACGGCTTCCTGACCGTGCGCAATGCCGAGACCGGCAAGGCCGAGAAGATGTCCAAGAGCCGCGGTAACGCCATCGCTCCGCAGGACGTTATCGACATGCTGGGCGTCGAGGGCTATCGCTACTACTTTATGACCGATGTCGTTCCCGGTACCGACGGCGCCATCAGCTTCGATCGCATGGAGCAGGTCTACAACGCCGACCTGGCCAACAGCTGGGGCAACCTTATCTCGCGTTCGCTCAACATGAGCGGCAAGTACTTTGACGGTTGCGCGCCCGCCAAGCCCGCATCGTTCGATGCGTTCGACAACCCGCTGGCAAAGATCGCCGATGGCCTGGTCGACCGCTACATGGTCAAGATGGACGTGCTCGATTACGGCGGAGCCAAGGATGAGGTCATGGAGCTCATCCACGCCGCCAACCACTACATCGAGGACTCCGAGCCCTGGGCACTTGCCAAGGACGAGGCCAAGGCTGACGAGCTGGCGTTTGTGATCTACAACCTGCTCGAGGCCATCCGCATTGCCGCTCACCTGCTGATGCCGCTCATGCCTCAGACCTCTGCCGAGGCCCTGCGCCGCCTGTCCTGCGAGAACGAGGCCGCGACCGACGACCTCAAGGGCATTTGCGCTTGGGGCCTGCTTGCTGGTGGTCAGCCCGTCGAGAAGGGCGATCCGCTGTTCCCGCGTCTGGCGTAGAGACCGCGCGAGCGCCATATCGGCAATTTGCTGTTTAGATGTAAGGGCATGGCCGCAACGGTCCATGCCCTTTCGTTTCAAGACGCCGCCATCATGCTAAGGAGGCAACTATGACAACTTCGCCTTTGGCAAACCCCACGGCAACAAGGGAGCTGCTGGAGGAGTTTGGCCTTGCGACCAAGCATCGCCTGGGCCAGAACTTTCTAATCGACAATCATGTGATCGAGCGTATCTGCGAGCTTGCCGAGCTTGCAGGTGACGAGCGCGTACTCGAGGTGGGTCCGGGTTGCGGTACGTTGACACTTGCGTTGCTGCAGGAAGCGGCGTGCGTTACGTCCATTGAGGCCGATCCTGAGCTCGAACCGGTGCTCGACGCCCACGCCGCCGACTATGCCAACTTCCGCTTTATCATGGGCGACGCGCTTAAGGTGGGCCCGGAGCAGATTGAGCAGGCTGCGGGCGGTGAGCCGACGGTATTTGTCGCGAACTTGCCCTATAACGTGGCGGCGACGATCATTTTGCAATTTTTCCAGACGATGCCGGCGCTCAAACGCGCCGTCGTCATGGTGCAAAAGGAGGTTGCCGATCGCATTGCCGCAGTGCCGGGCAACAAGACCTATGGCGGCTATACGGCAAAGCTTGGCCTGTATGCGCAGGTAACGGGTCGCTTTGAGGTGCCGCCGCGTTGCTTTATGCCGGCGCCACACGTGGACTCGGCCGTCGTGCGTATCGACCGTGTTGACGGTGTGGTGCCCGAAGGACTCGATCGCGAATTTGTAGCCCGCGTGATTGATGCTGCATTTGCTCAGCGTCGCAAGACCATCCGCAATTCCATGAGCGCCAACGGCTTTGCCAAGGACGTGCTCGATGCCGCCTTTGAGGCTTGCGGTATCGCACCCACCACGCGCGCCGAGACGCTCGGCGTCGCCGACTTTGTGTGCCTGGCTCGGGAGCTTTCCCATGACGCTTAATGCCGAACGCGTGACGTTTACCAAGAAAAAGAAGACGGTTGCTTGTCCCGTGCCCTTGGCACCGCTTGCCGACACACATGCGCATCTGCTTTCGTTCTGGGGCAAGGATGTGCCCGAGACACTCGTGCGTGCCAAGGCGGCAGGCATCGACCTGTTGGTGACGGTCTTCGACCCCATCGCCGACAAGCGCAGCGTGACGGACTATAGCGACTGGCTGACGCGCGAAATTCTGCCGATGCAGGATATCCCGCAGATCAAGTATCTTGCCGGCGTGCATCCGTATGGCGCGCCGGACTATACCGACGACATTCACGCGCAGGTTGTTGCTGCGCTTGATGACCCTTTGTGCGCCGGTATTGGCGAAATCGGTCTGGACTACCACATGGATTACGACGACGACATCACGCCGGCGCCCCACAGCGTGCAGATTGATTGCATGGCACGTCAGCTCGAAGTCGCCGTGCGCTGCAATGTGCCGGTGGAGTTGCACCTGCGGCACGAGGACTCGGATGGGGAGCGCACCTCGCATATGGATGCGTACAACGTGCTTCGTGAGGTGGGCGTGCCCCAGGCCGGTTGTGTGCTGCACTGTTTTGGCGAGGACCGCGCCACGATGGAGCGCTTTGTGGAGCTGGGCTGCTATATCGCCTATGGTGGTGCGGCTACCTTTAAGCGCAACGACGACGTGCGCGAGGCATTTGCGGCAACCCCACTCGATCGAATTTTGTTCGAGACGGATTGCCCGTATATGGCTCCGGAGCCCATCCGCGGTCTTGAATGCGAGCCCGCAATGATCTCCATTACGGCAAACGCGCTGGTTAACGACCGTGTCGATCGCACTGGTGAGGACGCCGAAACAATCGCGCATGCCGCTTGGGAAAATGCCTGCAAACTTTTTCAAAAATAGTTCTTGCGTTCGCGGTGGCGCTCCGTTATTCTAATTCCTGCACGCGGGCGTGGCGGAATTGGCAGACGCGTACGGTTCAGGTCCGTATGGGGGCAACCCCATGAAGGTTCAAGTCCTTTCGCCCGCACCATTAAATGAAAGAGCTCCCAGCAATGGGAGCTTTTTTGTTATGTGCTCATCGCAGGGACTTGAACCTGTGAAGGAGCGAGCGTCAAGAAAACGCGGAGCGTTTTTAGCGAGCTGGCGAGTCCGCCGGCAGGCGGGCGAAGCCGGTGCGGATCCGCGAAGCGGATACGCGGACGTCCTTTCGCCCGCACCATTAAATGAAAGAGCTCCCAGCAATGGGAGCTTTTTTACGGGACGTTTTTGGCAGATTTGACTTATCGATTTCGCGCGGTAGATGCCCCTGTGGTCAAAAAGTGGCAAATATGAGTACTGGCACGAAAATAGAGACATTTCACGAAGCCATTTTTGCTCATTTTACGCAACAGATATGGTAGCGCGCAGAGATGTGGTGTAAGAGGCGGGGAATGCCCCGCCTCCGCCCTTT
>CAJMPY010000010.1 GCA_905215385.1 uncultured bacterium
AGCCACGCCAGCAGGTATAACACACTACACTTTGCTTCGCAAAGTCGTGTGCCAAGGGGCAAGCCCCTTTGGAAACCCCGGACAACAAAACAGGCGGTATGCTGCCCTCTCCGGGAGCATACCGCCGTTTGTTGTCAGCAGCCCGTTTCACGGTCTGCGTGTAGTTCCTTGTAAACTGACCTAAAATGAGGGCTAAACTACAAGAATCCGAATCTCTTTTGAACGATTTCTATAGCGTTGGTTTGATCTATCCAAAATATCGCTCTCTTATCCCCATGGCGTCAATTAGCGAATATTTCGAAGCAGGCAGATGTTCGACGCTCGGTGAAGCTTATAACATCTTTGAAATGGAACGTAAATTAGGTACCATTATCGATAAGCTAGATATTGTCATCGATAAGTTAGACGAGATTAGCTCTCAACAACGACTCGTTTACGAAGCCGTTGAAGCCTCGGATAAAACAATCCAAAATATGAGTCAAGCGGTTAACAGTCTTTCAAATTCCGCTTATTCGATTCAACTAGACGCAGCATATGCCGCATCAAATACTCAAATCATTGCTAAAAACAGCGAGTATCAACGATTCCTAACAATGATTCGATAAGGCAACGAGCGCGTTGATCCGCCCCAAATACCTTATTAATCACAATGAAATAAATCGACTTAGAATAGGGGCAACTTGTATGTTGCCCCCACCTCTTAACTCAGTTGCAAATATATAAACAATCGAAATGTCAATAACGCTACACTTTACGCCGTTGCGTATTCACGCGGTAGAGCTCCACCAGACCGCGGAGGGTGAGCGCGGCGCCGGGAACAAGGCCATGGCGCAGCAGACCCGCCATCTCGCGTGCGGCGTCGCCGGTGATCACGATGGGCGCCAGCTCCTCCCCCACCGGCGCCCTCACCTTTACACGCGGCGGGGCTTTTGGTTGATGCGGTAGAGCTCGGCGAGACCCCGCAGCGTCAGCGCGTCATCCACCGTCAGGGTATGGCCGACAAGGGCCGCGAGTGCCTCGGCATCGTCGCCGGTGATGACGATGGGCACGCCACCCTCCCCCGCCGCCTTGGTCGCGCGCATCTCGGCGAGCACCATGTCGAGCATGCCGTCGATGCGGGCTACCTCGCCCAAAACCACACCCGAGCGCATGGCCTCGCGCGTGTTGCGTCCGATGACGTGCGTTGGCGCCGAGGGCTCAACCTGGGGTAGGCGCGCTGCTGCCGCCGAAAGCGAACGGGCGCCGAGGGCCAGGCCTGGCGCGATAACGCCGCCCACAAAGGTACCGTGCGCGTCGATGACCTCGATATTGGTCGTCGTGCCCAGGTCAATCACGATGCACGGCGAGCCGTAGACGGCGCGGGCCGCCACGGCATCGGCGATGCGGTCGGGGCCGATCTCGGCCGGATCGTCGTAGTGCACGGGTATGCCGGTCTTAAGTCCCGGCCCCACGGTGAGCACGCGCCCCGTGCAGGTGCGGGAAAGTGCCGCCTTCCACGGGCGCTCGAGCGCCGGGACTACACAGCTCAGCACGGCCGCGGCGGGTGCAAGCACCCCGGGCACACCTGCATCGGCGGCGAGCGCGCCCATGACCTGCACAAGTCGCATGCGCGCTTCGTCGGCCGTAATGCTCGACGGCGTCGTGATCTCGCATGTCGCAAGCGGACATTCCTGCGCCGCGGCCGAATCCTCTGCAAACAGGCCAAAGCGAATAAACGTGTTGCCCACGTCGACCGTCAATATATATGCGCACCCATTAAGCATCGTCGGCGCTCCTTTCGTCTGCCCAGCAGTATATCCCCGCAACTCCATCCGGCAAGCAGGGGCAGCTAAAAGACGCCCCTCCCAAATGGGCTGCCTTGCGGCTATACTGGTGCGCGGTCGTTTGCGAGCTCACGCGGCGGCCCTTGGTAACCCGACTTCCCGCGCCGTATCCGTAGCGGCGCTCCCGGGGGAAGCGGATATACGCAAAGGAGTTCTATATGAGCAATCCCTCGAACCGCGCTTCGATGCGCGGGCAACTCACGCTGCGCGGCGTCGTCATCGGCGTCCTTGGCTGCGTGATCATCACGGCAAGCTCGGCCTACACGGCCCTCAAGATGGGTGCACTCCCCTGGCCGATTATTTTCGCTGCCGTCATCTCGCTGTTCTTCCTGAAGCTCATGGGCAACGCCAGCCTCAACGAGGCCAACGTCACCCACACCATCATGTCCGCGGGCGCCATGGTCGCCGGCGGCCTGGCGTTTACCATCCCGGGCGCCTGGATGCTGGGCTATGCCGACCAGATCAGCTGGCTCGACATGTTTATCGTGGCACTCGCCGGCACGATCTTGGGCCTGCTGGCAACGGCGCTCATCCACCGCCACTTTATCGTGGACGCCGCGCTGGAGTTTCCCACCGGCAATGCCGCAGCTCAGACACTGCGCGCCACCGAGGCCGGCGGCAAGACCGGCAAGCAGCTCTTTGGCTCCATGGCCATCGCAGGCATCTACAGCGTGCTTCGCGACGCTCTGGGCGTGGTGCCCAGCATGCTGTGCACGCTCAATATCCCCGGCGTGACCTTTGCCATCTATAACTCGCCCATGCTGCTCTCCATCGGCTTTTTGGTTGGCTTCGCCCCGGTTGCCTTCTGGTTTGCCGGCGCGCTGCTAGGTAACTTTGGCATCATCGTGGGCGGCACCGCTGCGGGTCTATTCGACGTCGTAACCGCGCAGGGTATCGTCAAGTCCCTGGGTATGGGCCTTATGATGGGCTTTGGCGTCGCCGTCGTCCTCAAGGACATCCTGCCGCAGGTCGCCGGTATCGTCCGTGGCCTCGCCGCCGACAGCTCCACCGACACCGACGAGCAGTCGCTCATCTCGGGCTCCCTTAAGCTCGACGCCGGCATCATCGGCCTGGGTACTGCCGCCATCGCCGTGATCGTCGCCATCGCGCTCGACCTCGGCCCCGTCCCGGCCGTCATCGTCACGCTGTTCACCTTTGTCACCACCATCATGAGCGCGCAGAGCTGCGGCCAGACGGGCATCGACCCCATGGAGATCTTCGGCCTCATCGTCATGCTCATCGTGGCTGCCTTCGCACAGATCGCCCAGGTCAAGCTGTTCTTTATCGCCGGCATCGTGGCCGTGGCATGCGGCCTTGCGGGCGACGTCATGAACGACTTTAAGGCCGGCGCCGTGCTGGGCACCAATCCGCGTGCGCAGTGGATCGGCCAGGCCATCGGCGGCATCGTGGGCGCCCTGGTCGCCGCTGCCGTCATGGTCGCGCTCGTCACCGCCTATGGTCCGGATGCTTTCGGCCCCGACAAGAGCTTCGTTGCCGCGCAGGCAAGCGTCGTCGCCACCATGGTCTCGGGCATCCCGAGCGTGCCGTGGTTCGCAGGCGGCTTTATCGCCGGCATCGTCATGTACTGGCTCGGCATTCCGGCCATGATGATCGGCCTGGGCGTGTACCTGCCGTTCTACATGTCGCTCACGGCATTCCTGGGCTCCTGCGTCAAGCTCGCCTACGACAAGCGGTCCGCCCACCGCGACGCCACCGCTGGTCTTTCTGACGAGGAGAGGGCTGCCAAGGACGCCGCCTTCCAGGAACAGGGCCTGGTTGTCGCCAGCGGCCTGCTCGGCGGCGAGTCCATCGTCGGCGTTATCCTGGCGTTTGTCTCCGTGGGCTTAAGCCTGCTGGGCTAAGCTGAGCAGCTGCTCGACAGCAACCATATTGTCTACGATTTGCCCGGTCGGTAGCTTTCGCGGCTACCGACCGGGCTTTTTGATACCAACGCAAAGAAAGGCCGGCGCGCTGCGTATGACAGCGCGCCGGCCTTATCGGTTTAGCTATCGAAGCGTTCCTGCTATGAACCGAAGTTCGTTGCAGAATCTACGCTCGAAACGCTACATCTGCTTGCGGCGACGATCGCCCAGCGTCACACCCGCAGCCACGAGTGTAATACCGCCGATAACGAAGACCTCGCCCGCAAGCGCAGAGTCATCACCGGTCTGGGCGAGCGCGGCAGGCGCGGCCTGTTTCTTGGCAACGGGGGCCTTTGCAGCAGTCTGCGCAACCTGAGGCTTGGCCTGCGGCTCAGCCTTGGGATGATACTTGTCGTACTCGGCCTGCGCGGCAGCCAGGGCATCCTTGGCATCGCCAAGCTCGGCAAGCGCGGCGGCATAGGCGTCGTTGGCATCGGACAGCTTGGCATCGGCATCGCTCAGAGCAGCCTTGAGGCCAGCGGCGGCATCGACGGCGGCCTTATAGCGAGCGTAGGCAGCGTTCAACTTGACCAGCTTCTCGTTGCCCGTCGTGCCCGCGGCAAGGGATGCCTTGTGGTCGACAGCCTCAAGATCGGCCTTGAGTGCCTCGTCGTTGGCAAGCTCGGCCTTGGTCTTGACGATCTCGAGGTTCGCATCGACGACGGCTTCGTTGGCGGCCTCGAGCTGCTTCTGGGCATCGGCGACACCGGCGACGGCAGCGTCATAGGCGGCCTTGGCGTCGTCGACCACCTTCTGAGCGCCGGCGAAGCGCTCGAAGGCCTTGTGTGCGGTGGCAAGCTCGCCCTCGGCGGCCTTAGCCTTCTCCTGTGCGTCGGACAGGGCCTGCGTCTTGGCGGCAACTGCCTGCTTGGCGTCCGAAAGAGCGGTCGCGGCGTGCGCATCTGCGGCCTGAGCCTTGTCAACGTCAGCCTGGGCAGTGTCGTCGGCCTTCTTGGCCTCGCCTAGCGTGCCCTGCTTGTTCGCAAGGTCCGTATTGGCGGCATCGCGCTTGGCGGTAAGGTCCTTGACCGAAGCAGTGGCGTTGTCATACGCCTCATTGGCCTGATCGGACTTTGCCTTGGCGGCATCGCGGGCGCTGCGAGCCTTCGCCTTGTGAGCAGCGGCATCGGCTGCCTTCGTCTTGCTGTCAGCAAGCGCGGCGTTTGCCTTATCGAGAGCTGCCTGGGCAGTAGCGGCCTTGCTCTTGGCGGCATCGAGGTTCTGCTTGAGGGACTCGATGTCGATTCCGCCGAGTGCGTCCTTCGCGGCGTCGTATGCCGTCTTCGCGGCGGCGGTGTCGGACTTAGCCTTCTCGTACTCACCCTTGGCGGTGTTCATGTTCACATCTGCTGCGGTGAAAGCGTCCTGGGCGGCATCCTGCCCGTTTACAGCTGCGAAGTAAGCTTTCCTAGTAGTTCCAAAGTTCTTCTGCGCCTCGGCGAGCTTGCCCTGAAGCTCCTTGAGCTGCGCCTTCTGCGCCTGCGTGCCGCCAGCGTTATAGGCAGAGTCGATGTAGTCGTTCACGAGCTTCTTGAACTCGGAGACAGTGAAATCAGCCTGAGTATCATCAGCGCTGTAATCGAATACGGTTACCTCGGAATCGGTGTTCTTACCGCTACCGGTCGCGATACCGATAGCCACCGTAGCGGAATCGATAATGTTGAGATAGTGCCCGCAGGTGTCTCCTCTTTGATTGCCATTCTTATCTTTTGTACCGTGATACACATCGTAATAGTTTTGGTAGATATAGTACGAATCATAGCGATGAGCCATGAGATCTTTGCCGGCCTCGCTATCCACACCGTACTTTTTAATCCAATTCTCGTAATTAACCTTCTCCTGAGTGTAGAGGCCGGTATAGGGCCATCCGAGAGTGTCCTCAGTCTCGCCGCCGGTATATGCGCCGCCGCCGCCAGCAAGGTTTTCCCCATTGTCGAAGTAACAGTCCGAGTGTCCCCAGATGTTCGATGAATATGATGCATTAAGGGCGGCTGCCACAGTCATGCGGAGGCTGACGCTGAGCGCCGACTGACCGTTCGCCTTGCGGAGGTTGTTCTGGGTGTCGAGATATGTCAGGGCGTTGCGCATCTGCTCCAAGGAAAGCGGGTTGGTGTCGCGAGACATGTCCTGATCGACGTACTGGTCATACCATTCGGCCTTGTCAGCGGCACCGGTCAGCATCGATACGGCGTCCTGGGCGTTCTTTTTCTGCGTGGCTGTGAACTGGCTGCCGTCGCTAATATAGTTCATGAAGCCGAGTATACCTTGGCTGATGACTTCCTGGTCAACGGTCATGTTGGACTTGAGGTCAGCAATCTGCTGCTCAAGAGCCTCAACCTGGACATTAGCAGCGTCATAAGCCTTTTCCGCGGCGTTCGAAGCAGCGCAGGCTGCCTCCCACTCGCTGCGCTTCTGCTTGCGAACTTCGACAAGCTTATCGTACTCCGCCTTCTTGTCGGCCTCGGTCTGCTGGGCCTGCTCGTATGCCGTCTTCGCGGCGTCACGCTTACTGGCCGCGTCCTTGTACTCCTTGTTTGCCGCATCGTATGCAGACTGGGCAGATGCCACAGCAGCGTTGGCGGCGTTGGCCTTCTCCTGCGCGGCAGCGACGGCAGCCTGGGCGGCCTGCAGATTTGTCTGTGCGGTGGCGTCGGCATCCGTCGCGACATTGAGCTCCGCCTGCGCGGTCTTGAGCTCACCAGCAGCAGCTTTCTTGGCGGCCTCAAGCGCACTCAGGTCAACACCCGTACCCGAGACGGCAGCATCGAGCGCGGCCTGCGCCTGGTCGAACTTCTGCTGGGCGTTATCGCGCGCGGTGGTTGCGGCTGCGAGAGCAGCGGCAGTCTCCTGCTTCTTGGCCTGGGCAGTCGTCAAAGCTGCCTCGGTATTCTGCTTTTCCTGCTGGGCGCTGGCCTCGGCAGCCTTGGCCTGGTCCAGATTGTCCTGTGCAGTAGTAACGGCCTTATTGGCGTCATCGAGCTTTGCCTGCGCGTCCTCGACGGCCTTCTTGGCGGCCTCGTACTCGTCCATACCCATGGCCTCGAGCTTGGCCTGGGCATCATCGAGGGCCTTCTTGGCCTCATCCTGCTTTGCCTTGGCGTCCTTGAGCGCCTGGGTCTTATCCTCGACACTCTTGTTGGCCTGTTCGAGCTGATCGTTCAGGTTGCCCAGCTTCTTCTGCTGCTGCTCAGTCTTTTCGACGGCTGCCTTAAGCTCGTCGATCTTCTCCTGAAGCGCGGCTACCTCGGCCTCGTTCTGCTCGGCGGCGTTATCGGTCACGGCCTGCGAGGCCTGATTCTTTTGCTGCTGCGCTTGCTTTTGAGACTGGCCCGCCGCGTCGGCCTTCTTCTGGGCGGCATCGTAGGCGGCCTGAGCGTCCTTGAGCTGCTTTGCCGACTCCTCGGCCAGCTGGGCAGCCGTCTTTACGACCGCTTGGTTACCGGCGGCAACGGTGTTCTCTACAGAACTACCCCCCCCCTGAACAGAATCGCCGTTACCGGTTGACGGTGCGGCGATTGCCGCCAGCGGCGACATGAGCGGCTGAGCAATGAGGCCCGCCGTCAAAACGGTTGCGACGGCGCGGTTAGCAACGCCCTTGACGTTGACGGCCTTGGCCCGAGGCTCAAAGTGCTGTGGACTGTAGTTTGCCATGGCTTTCTCCCTTTGACACGGATGTATCCATACGCTTCAAAATGTAGGAGCTGATTTTTGAATTCTGTTGCGCAACATTGGTCACCAGCGGATTTTTTGAAATTCGCGCTCTCGTGCTTCACAATTTCGTCACATATGTAGGAGCTGGCGCATCATATTCTTGCGGGATCGAATTGAGCCTGTGATTTGCATTTGCTCCCGCGTCATCCGCCCTATCGGATTCCGCATCCAACAGACACCCCGCCCGCCACGGTGTAGAGTAAGGGCGACGGGCGGGATACGCGGCCCTTGCCAAAACGAGGTGGACATGGAACTCGATAAACAACAGATCAAGCGGCTGCGCGAACGCCATCACCGGCGCCACGGCATCCGCCCTGCCCATAGTGAGGCCATGGAGAACGCCACCCGCTTCCTAAAGCGCGCATTCAACATTCGCGAGGGACGCGCGCCCTATCACGTGATCCGCAAGCGTTTTGTAAACGGGGCGCGTCTGACCGGCTCCCACCTATGCATCCTCATCATCGCCATGTTGATCGCGAGCATCGGCCTCGATATCGATTCGGACATCGCCATCGTGGGCGCCATGCTCATCTGCCCGCTCATGGGCTCGGTTCTTGCCATGGCATACGGCATTGCCACGCTCGACCGCGAGATTACCGTCGAAGCCGTCGCCAGCCTTGCGCTGCAAATGCCCTTTTGCCTGGTCACATCCACGTTGTACTTTAAGCTCTCGCCCCTTGGCACCACCACGGCCGCCATTATCGACAATTCGACACCGACTGTCTGGGACCTCGCTGTCGCGCTCGCCGGCGGCTTTGCAGGCGGCCTGGGCAACTCGCGCGACCAGGAACCCGCCACGCTCATCGCCGGTGTGGCCGTGGCGACCGCGCTCATGCCACCCCTGTGCGCGGCGGGCTACGGCATCGCCATCGCAAGCGGGTCGCTGTTTCTCTCGGCGCTTTACGAGTTTGGCATCAACGTGGTCTTTATCGCACTGGCTGCCGAAGCCGTACTACTTCTATTGCGTGTGCCGCTCAAGCGCGACCTCAACGGCGACGGTATTGTGACTGCTGAGGAAAATGCCGAGGTCGACGAGCTGTCACGCAAGGTGCGCCGCCGCATTATTGTGGGCACGGTGATCTTTGCCATCCCCTGCATCGTTATGACCGCGGGGTCTATTGGCTCGGCGCAGGTCGGCGTGCAGGACGGCTATGGTGTCACCGAAACTACGCGCGAGCTTGCCGCGGTACTGCCGGGCTTTAAGGATTACACCGTCGCCGTCGAGACCTCGGCCACCGAAGGCGGGGAGGAGGGCCTCGTCGAGCGCGAGGTTGTCGCCCATGTGACGACAAGCGAGACACTTGGGGCGCACGACCGTCGTGTTGCCCGCAAGCTCATCGACCTCAATGTGCCCGAACTCGATCGCGTGGAGTTCGATGTGAAGTGATGCGGGATGTGAGATGGATGCGCGCACAGGCGCGAGTCGGAACGAAGCGCAGACGCGACGCAGGCCGCGAGCAAAAAAGCGGGGCGCGATTCATGTCCGTGCCCCGCTCGCTGTTTTATTGCCGTGAATCAACTGTCCGCATCGACATCGCCAGACTCCACCGTAAACGCCGGACCGGTACTCACCAGATAAAAACGGGTCACCCTGGTATCTCTAAATAGGTAGAGCAAGCCCTGATCGCGTCGGCGTGACAAGTACGCCACGTGGACCGTACCGAATTCTTCACCGTTTTCCTTCTTTAATATCAGGATGTTGGGGTCATCCGTACGCTTAAACTGCCCGTCTGTGCAGATTCCGTCTTGGTCGACCAGCTGCCATCGACAGTTGTCCTCCTCAAGAAAAGCCAGGGTTACCCGACTCGTTTTGTCATCCCGATAGTAACCATCAATGGCAAAGCCTTCGGAAGCGCATTCCTGCATATAGGACGTTTCTCGGCTTATAGCAAACAGCCCTGTAGCGCCCAGGAGCACAGCCAGGCAGACCACTGCAAGGGTTATCGAGACAAAACGGCGGCTCATGTTAGCCAGCCCGATACTTGTTTAACGGAGCACGAAACATACTTGGTACCTCCGATATCAGGGCAAACGTCACCTACGGCCTGCCGGCAATCATATGTTTCCAACATCAAACCATATGGTTACAACTCGTTGGAGATAGGTTCCATGAACGGACGATAATTTGCGGCGAACGGCTACATATGTTCATTATCTCAGGGTTCTGGAGGCAATTTTTGGTGCCACCGAGACGTTGTTTTCGGAAGTATGCGGCAAATTCCGGAGCCCTCGAGCACACCCCGGTTTTTCACCAATAAAACCGCAGGTACAAAGCTTGGGCATATCCAGTGTGCTCGGCCTATTCAAATTTTGCCGCATACTTCCGAAATCCGAGTCCGCTGAAGGCGCCTGCAACGCTATTTACGCAACATATGTGCAATAAAAACGGGTGGCAGCCGGTACGGCTACCACCCGTTTGTCTCATATCCAGCACAAAGCAGGCCAGTTACTTCTTAATACCGCGTCCCAGGCGCTCAGCGACCGATGCCACGGCCTCCTCGCTGGCCGGTCCGCAGCTCACGCAGCCATCGTGGGCGCGCATCTGGCCGGTGACCTCGTCCATCGCGAGCGGCGCCACCTTCTCGAGCTTAAAGCCCTTACCGGCGCGCATGTTCTCCTTGGCCACGCTGATCATGAGCTTAATGCGGTTGAGCTGGTTGACCTCGGACGCGCCGGGGTCGTAGTCCACCGCGACGATGTTGCTCTCGGGATGCTGGCGGCGCAGCTCCTTAATCACGGCCTTGCCCACCACGTGATTGGGCAGGCACGCGAAGGGCTGCGTGCAGATGATATTGGGTGCGCCATGATCGATCAGGTCGAGCATCTCGGCCGTGAGCAGCCAGCCCTCGCCCATGTTGTTGCACACCGAAAGCACCGTGCGGGCCTTGTCGGCCATGGTGCCGATGCGCTCGGGCGCCTCAAAGCGGCGGGACTTCTCGAGCAGCTCTTCCACCGGCGTACGCATCCAGTCCACGAGCTTAATAAGCGCTTGCATGCCCGCACGCGTCGTGGCAGAGCTGCCCAACTCGTCCTTCTGCAGCTCGGCGTTGCTCATGGAGTACAGGAAGAAGTCGAGCAGGCCCGGCACCACAGCCTCGCAGCCCTCGCGCTCGATAACGTCGACCACGTGGTTGTTGGCTGTAGGGTGGAACTTGACCAGGATCTCGCCGACCACGCCCACGCGCGGCTTGGTGCCCTCGCCCACAAGCGGCATGGTGTCGAACGCGCGGATGGCCTCGCGGCACAGCTTGGTGTAGTTGTGACGGTTGAACTTGGGCGCCAGCTTGCGGGCTCGTGCCATGTACTCCTCGTAGAGCGCGTTGGCGGCACCGGGCGTTGCCTCGTACGGGCGGCAACGATAGAGCATCTGCATCATCACGTCGCCAAAGAGCACCGCGTAGACTGCCTGTTTAAGCAGCGCCGGCGTGATCTTAAAGCCGGGGTTGTCCTCGCCGAGCGCCACGGCCGAAAGCGAGATTACTGGGATCTCGGGGTGGCCGCTCTCGCGCAGGGCCTTACGGATGAGCGCGATGTAGTTGGTGGCACGGCAGCCGCCGCCGGTCTGGCTGATGACCACGGCCGTCTTGGACAGGTCGTACCGACCGCTCTCGATGGCCTCCATAATCTGGCCCGTCACCAGAATCGACGGATAGCAGATGTCGTTATTCACGTAGCGCAGGCCGGCCTCGACGGCATCGTGATCGGTCGAGGGCAGCAGCTCCAAGTTGTAGCCGGCACCGCGGAACACCTCTTTGACCAGGTCAAAGTGAATCGGCGCCATCTGCGGGCACAGAATGGTGTAGCCCTCCTCGCGCATCTGCTCGGTAAAGGGCACCTTGGGCCACGCGGTCGAAGCACTCTCGCGCTGAGCCTCAAACGTGTACTTGCGACTCGCGAACGCGGGGGCATCCGTGGAGGGCGTCACCGGCGCGGCATCGCCCTGCTCGTAGGCCTCGCCCGCGGCCGTGGCCTCGGCCAAGCGCTCGGCCTCCTGGTCCTTGAGCGCCGCCATGAGCGAGCGGATGCGGATGCGCGCGGCGCCCAGGTTGGACACCTCATCGATCTTGAGCACGGTGTAGATCTTGCCGCTGGCCTCAAGGATTTCCTGCACCTGGTCGGTGGTCAGGGCGTCCAAGCCGCAGCCGAAGGAGTTGAGCTGAATCAGGTCCAAATCGTTGCGCATGGTCACAAAACGGGCGACGGCGTACAGGCGGCTGTGGTACATCCACTGGTCGACAACGCGAATCGGACGCTCGGGCTTTACCAGATGCGCGAGCGAATCCTCGGTAAAGACCGCAAAGCCAAAGCTCGAGATAAGCTCGGGCAGGGCATGGTTGATCTCGGGGTCGTTATGGTAGGGACGGCCGGCGAGCACGATGCCGTGACCGCCGTGGTCCTCGACCCACTTAAGGGCCTCCTCGCCCATGGTCTGGATGTCCTCGTGGAAACGTGCATCGGCCTCAAAGGCAGCGTTGACGGCGGCATCGACCTCGGAGCGCGTGATCTTGGGTCCACGCACGCGACCGCGACCGGCTTGCGCATCGGCCACACGGTCGACGGCGAGCACCTGGTACAGACGGCGCTTGAGCTCGGTCTTGTCGTGATAGGGCACAAACGGGTACAGGAACTCGATGTTCTGCTCGCGGATCTCGTCGATGTTGAGTGCCAACGCCGTGGGGTAGCTCATGACGATGGGGCAGTTGTAACAGTTGCCGGCGGTCGGGTCCTCCTTGCGCTCCCAACGCACGCACGGCATCCAGATGAAGTCGACATCGCGGTCGATAAGGTTCATCACGTGGCCGTGGCTCATCTTGGCCGGATAGCACACGCTCTCGGACGGCATGGACTCGATGCCCGCCTGGTAGGTCTTTTTGCTCGACTGGTCGGACAGCTGTACGCTAAAGCCCAGGCGCGTAAAGAACGCATGCCAGAAGGGGTAGTTCTCGTACATGTTGAGCGCGCGCGGGATGCCGACGGTACCACGCGGGGCCTCGTCGGGGCTCAGTACCTCGCGGTCAAAGAGCAGCTCGTTTTTCTTTTTGAAGAGGTTGGGGGCCTCGGTCTTTTGCTTTTTGTGGCCGGCGCCCTTCTCGCAGCGGTTGCCGGTAATGAAGCGCCTACCGCCGCCAAAGTCGTTGACGGTAAGCTGGCAGTTGTTGGAGCAGCGACCGCAGCGGACATGCTTTTGCGTCACGGTGAGGTGCGCGATGTCCTCGGCAGAAAGAATGGTCGAGGTGCCGTCGGCGTCGGCGCGATCGCGGGCGAGCAAGGCCGCACCGTAGGCGCCCATGCAGCCGGCGATGTCGGGACGCACGGCATGAACGCCGGTGAGCTGCTCAAACGCGCGCAGCGTGGCGTCGGACATAAAGGTGCCGCCCTGGACGATCACTTGGCTGCCAATCTCCTTGGGGTCGCGCAGCTTAATGACCTTGAACAGGGCGTTCTTGATGACGGAATAGGACAGGCCGGCCGCAATGTCGCCCACCGTGGCGCCTTCCTTTTGCGCCTGCTTGACGCGCGAGTTCATAAAGACCGTGCAGCGGCTACCCAGGTCGACGGGGGCCTTGGCATGGATGGCGGCATTGGCGAACGCGCGCACGTCCATGTTCATAGAAACGGCGAAGCTCTCGATAAAGCTACCGCAGCCCGACGAGCAGGCCTCGTTGAGCATGATGTGCTCGATAACGCCGTCCTTGACGCGCAGGCACTTCATGTCCTGGCCGCCAATGTCCAGAATAAACTCGACGCCGGGCAGGAACGCCTTGGCACCGCGCAGGTGCGCGACGGTCTCGATCTCGCCGGAATCGGCCTTGAGGGCCTCGATGAGCAGCGCCTCACCGTAGCCCGTGGTGGTCACGTGGCCGATGGTGCAGCCCGCGGGGATGTGGTTGTAGAAATCGGCCATGATGACCTTGGCCGTGCCCAGGATGTCACCGTTGTTGTTGCCGTACCAGGTGTGCAACAGCTGGCCGTCCTCGCCCACGAGCGCGGCCTTCATGGTGGTGGAGCCGGCGTCGATACCGATGAACACGCGGCCGGTGTAGCCGTCGAGCTTGCCCTTGGGGACGACCTCGGTGTCGTGGCGAGTCTTGAACTCGGCAAAATCCTCGTCGGTGGCAAAGAGCGGATCCAGACGCTCGACCTCGGCACCCTGTGTGTCACCCAAGGCATCGATAGCCTCGATGAGCTGCGGGAACGTGCTGAGCTTGTTGGACTCATGCGCCATGGCGGCGCCGCTCGCCACAAACAGGTGAGCGTTTTGGGGCACAATGCGGTGCTCCTCGTCCAGGTTGAGCGTGAGGTAGAAGCGATGGCGCAGCTCGGAGAGGTACTGCAGCGGGCCGCCCAGGAAGGCGACGTTACCGCGGATGGGGCGGCCGCATGCCAGGCCCGAGATGGTCTGGGTCACGACGGCCTGGAAGATGGAGGCAGCCACGTCCTCGGGGCGGGCACCTTCGTTGAGCAGCGGTTGAACATCGGTCTTGGCAAAGACGCCGCAGCGGCTGGCGATGGGATAGATGGTGGTGGCGTTGGCCGCGAGTTCGTTGAGGCCGCTGGCATCGGTGTGCAGCAGAGTGGCCATCTGGTCGATGAACGCGCCCGTGCCGCCGGCGCAGGTGCCGTTCATGCGCTGCTCGATGCCGTTGTCGAAGTAGATGATCTTGGCGTCCTCGCCGCCCAGCTCGATGGCGACATCGGTGGCCGGGATGAGGGTCTCGACGGCACGCTTGCTGGCAATGACCTCCTGGACAAACTCCAAGTCGAGCCACTGGGACAGCAGCAGACCGCCCGAGCCGGTGATGGCGCAGGTCATCTGGGCCGTCGGCAGCACAGTCGCGGCGCCCTCGAACAGATCGCGGGCGCAGGCACGGACGTCGGTGTGGTGGCGCTGGTACTTGGCGTAGACGATCTGGTTGTCATCGTTGAGCACGGCAAGCTTGACGGTGGTGGAGCCCACGTCGATGCCCAGGTGCAGGTTGCCGCGGGCGGCCTCGGAGTTGAAAATCGCGCCTTCGGGGGCGTGGGCGGCGGCCACGGGCTCAGCGGCGGTGGCGAGCTCGCTAGCGATGGACGTCTCCCCTGCCGCGTTCTTGGCATCGGCAACTGCCTCGGCAACTTTCTCGGCAGCCGCGGTCGCGGCCTTCTGCGCGGCGTCCACCACGGCGGGCGCGGCCTCGCGTGCGGCAGCGACCATACGATCCTTGATGCCCTCGACGAGTTTGCTCATTGTCTCTCCTCTTAGTTGTTGGACTCGACGGTTGCGGCGGTGTCGGCCGCGTCCTCGAGCTGCAAGTTCAATAGCTTCATGCCGTATTCCGGCACGTTGATATCGATGGGTTGGCCATACAGGTCACCAGGACGAACAAAAGCGAGCACCGTCATAATGCGCGCCATGGCCTCGGGCGATTCGGTGAGCCCACGCTCAAACCAGCGCTGAATCATGCCAACCTCGGCGCTCACGACGTAGGTGACGTAGTAGTCAAAGAACGTGCCCAGCGCCAGGCCCAAAATGCCCGTCTGCGCACGCGGCACCACAGCCTCACGCGCGGTGTCGATGATCCTTTTAATGAAGGCCTGGTCGCCGCCCGGACCCAGCAGCGCACCGATTAAGTCGCGGTTGGCCGCAAGATAACGCAGCAGCTCAACCGAACCGGGCGCCGGCTCGAGCTCGTCGATATTGTGATAGAGATCGGGCAGCTGAGCTGCGGTGATGAGCTCAATGCGCTCACGGATCTCGGCCAGCAAGCCGTCCTCGATTTGATTGATAAAGTCGGGGATATCGCGGTAGTGCGAATAGAACGTGCGGCGCGTAAGGCCAGCGCGCTCGGTGAGCGACGCGACATTAATGCGCGAAAGGTCGCCGCTTTCGGCAAGCTCGCTGGCAAGTGCCTGGCGAAGGGCACGCTGCGAGCGAAGGGACCGGCGATCGCATTTCTCGAGCTGGGACAAGCGTCCTCCTTGTTACTCAGCCTGTGCGCTATTGCACAGTGCGAGTATTATTGCACACCGTGTGTACCAACACGTAAAGGCAATATTTGGAATGTGACGAGGGGGCAGTCCCTTTGTCACATTATTCGATGATGGTGCGGGAGCTCTGCTTATGCATGGTGGCGAGCATGTGTTTGGGGACGGCGTGGACCATGCAGCTGCCGATAGTTGCGCTCGCGGCGACCTTGGCTGCATCGCTAGCGTTTTTGGTCGCGTAGCTGTGGCGGAAACGCTTGAGCATGGCGATGTCGTTTCCGCCGTCGCCATAAACCGCGACCTCGTCCTCGGCAATGCCGTGGTAGCCCGCCAGCCAGGCCACACTCTCGCCCTTGTTACACGCCACGTCCGTGATCTCGAACATCACCGGATCGAACGGCGCGTTGACCACACGGTCCGAGCGCTCGGCAAGATACGCCTTAAGGTCGCGCTCCAGCTCGGGCGAGGTCACGCGACAATTGATCTTGCATACATCGTGGCGCAGGATGTCACCGATCGACTGGTCGAAATACTGCTCCTCGTGATACCCGCCGCGCGCACGCATGCCGCGCATCACAATACGCTTGATGGGGCTGTCCTTTTTAAAGCCCGCCTGATGCATCTCGAACGAACCGCTCGAAAACATGCCATCGGGCGTGGAGCAATCAAAGCAAATGTCCGGGAACGCCTTGAGCAGTTCCTCAGTGACCTGAGGTTCGATGGTCCAAGTCTTGAGCACCTCGCCATGGCTGTCGCGCACGATGGATCCATTGGAGCAGCAGGCGTCAAGCGCCAAGCCCGTAAAGCCATGCTCGCCGATCGGCAACGTCGAGCGTCCAGTCGCGGGAACCACGTGCAGGCCAGCCTCAGTCAGCTCGCGAATGGCGCGGCGGATGGTCCCATCCGCCTCGTGCAGGGCGTTCAGCAGCGTTCCGTCTAAGTCACTCGCGAACATCTTGATCATGGACATGCCTCTCCTTCGTCTGCCCGATATTGTAGACGAAGGAGAGGCATGTCCAAACAATGCCGTCCCGGCGCGGCGTACCACCGCCTTCACAAATTCACGGTGCCCCAGCGCGTTAAGACAATCGCCGCAATCGATTTTTCAGCCGATAAAACAGAGCCGTCGTCAACGTCAGCACCGCCAACATGGCTGCGAATACAATCGCCGGTGTCCATCGATCATATGCAACCCCGTACGTCAATTGGCCGATAGGCGTTGCGCAGGAAAGGACCATGTAAACGACCGAAAGCACTTTTCCGCAGAGCTCAGTCGGCGCTACCCGCTGAACAAACGCGGTGATTTCAACCGACGTAATGCTCGCCCACACCATGACCCATGCCGAACCAACCGCAAACACGGTGAACACGCATACATCTACGCCGAACAGCAGCGTAACAATAATCGGCGCGACTCCAAAACAGATCATCGCAACATATCGGCATATGCCATTGAAAGAAAAACGATGCGGCCAAATGCCGACCAAGCCACTGCCGGTAAGACCACCCAGGCCCAGAGCAACCTCAACCATCCCAACGCAGGACGATTGCATGCCGAGATGCTTTGTAACAATAATGGGAGCGCCAATCGTTAGCCCAACCAACGCAAGGTTTAAAACGGCCGCAAGCAAAATCACGGCGACCAATGATGCATTTTGCAGCAGATACCGAATCGACTCCCGAAAATCGTTTCGGCATGTCATGCGAGTCGCGCCGTCTCCCATCGTTTCAGATGAGGCATTTTGCTTGAGCGCGCCCCCAAACAACAGAGCTGACATCGCAAACGCCACCGACGCGGTTGTGCAGAGAGCATCGATGCCAAAGCACCCATAGACTGCCGTCCCGACCACAGGACCCAAGATATTGCTCACCATGGTCACCTGCGAAACCAATGCAGTGGCCTGCTCGACCTTCTTTTCACCCGCCATGCGCACCGTCTCAATTTGGAGTATTGGCTTTAGCGCGACTGAACGCCATATTGAGCACAAAGTATCGCTACTACGACGACCGCAAGAGGCAATGAGCACTTCATGGGGATAGACAGCAGTGATGCGGTCATCAGAGCAATGCCGAGGGCCACGAGGACCTCGCGATGTCTTCCCCTATCCGCCAAGATTCCGCCAACCGGAGTTGCGAGTACGCCGGGTATGAACGCTATCGCCACGACGACGCCATATAACGTTGACGATCCACTGCAATCGAACAAGTAAAGCGGATACGCAAAGCACAGCGCCGACAGCATCGAATACGTGCACAACTGCGCAACAAGAAGCTCCGTGAGCCTAATTGGCCGCACCATTTTTGGTTCCAACAAGACGCTGACGTCTCTCAGCCCAGCCATAAGTTCGCTCCCTATACATACCGATAGTATGTATTTATCGACTTGAAAAGGGCAGCCGGAGCTGCCCGTTCAAATCTATTACATACCGTTGGTATCTATATTACCACCCGGCGCGGTCCCATACGTCCCAAATCTGCGCCGTTGTCTGAAGCACTTCCTCGCCCAAATCGAGTCCCACCGCGGCAGCCATCTGCGCCAAACATTGAGCGCGAGCGAGCATTCGATCCTTGGTCTCGAGCGGACGGAACAGCGGCAGCAGCCAAAGATTCGCCAACAACGATACGGCCTCAGCCGCTTCGCGCGGGCATTCGCACGCAATGGAGCCATCGTCGATGCCCTCCTCGATCACTGGCAAGAGATAGCCATCGGCCGACTCGTCGAACGAGCCCTGGTACTGCATCGCCAGTAGACGCGAGCTTTTTACCGGATCTGCCGCAGGATGCATGCGTGCCCATAGCTCAATTTGTGGAACGACAGACTCGGGCGCGTACAGTCGCTTGAGCTTTTGGGCTCCGGTCATATTGCCGATACCAAGCGTTGAGCGACGTTGCTCAACAATCGGAGTCATCGCCCGATCAAACGCGGCGTTGAAAATCTCTTCTTTGCTCTTGAAGTGATGATAGACAGCGCCCTTGGTCATGCCATCGAGACGGTCGACGATATCTTGAATGCTCGTCCCCTCATAACCCTGTGTGCAGAATAGCTTCAGCGCCGCGTCGAGAATCTTCGCGACCGTCTCCTCGGGATATTTATTGCGACCCATAATCCGCCCATCCGCAACGCAAGTCTTGTGCCTCATTGCAGCATTTTAACGTTGCGGATGGTAGGCGGTCGATTCTACACCGCGGCGGGGCCGTGTTCGCCGGTGCGAATGCGGATAACCTCCTCGACCGGCTCGACCCAAATCTTGCCGTCTCCAACGGCACCGGTGCGAGCAGCGTTGCAGATAATCTCGACAATGCCGTCGACATGCTCGTCGGCGCAGATAAGGGTGAACTGCACCTTAGGGATCGTGTTGACAAGCAACTCGTTGCCGCGTACGTATTCCTTCCAGCCATGCTGTGCGCCGCAGCCCTGCACCTGGTTGATGGTCATGCCGCGAACATCAGCAGCAAACAGCGCGTCTTTAAGAACCTCAAGCTTCTCGGCACGAACAATCGCTGTAATCTTCTTCATAGTGAATTCCTCTCTTCAATAAAAGTAATTGATTTACCTTCACATGGCACGGGTTTTCCAGGTGCCCGAGATTGCCCCGAAAGAGGAGCGCCGCGTACTTCGGTACGCAAGCGACGGTTTGAGGGGCAAGGTCGGGTGCCTGGGAAAGCCGTGCCGCTAATCGAGTCCCGAGAAGGAGGGGTATGCGCTCTCGCCGTGCTGACTCGCATCCAGGCCCAGCGCCTCGTCTGCCTCGTCCACGCGCAGGCTGCCATGGAACAGCGCCTTGACCACCGCGGCGATTGCCAAGTCGAGCACCAACACAATAGCGACCGTCACCACAATGCCCAAAACCTGCGAGATGAGCAGCGACGCGTCGCCCGTGTAGAACAGGCCGCCCTTACCGGTCCACGAGAGCTCCGGCACGCAGAACAGGCCCGTGAGCGCGCTGCCCATGGCCCGACAAAGCCCGCGCCCGGCGTGACCACCATAGGCCAGCGACCAGCCGGCAACAATCCACAGCACACCGACCAGGCCAATGGCGCCAAAGCACATGAGCATGGTGTTGATGACATTTTTGCGCCTGGACAGGCCGCCATAGAAAAACGCCAGACCCGGTGTCATTAAAAACATGAGCATGGTGCAGATGAGCATAAACGTTGTCGATCCCGTATCGTACATTCGCTCCCCCTTGGTCGCATGGACGTTGTCGGCGCCCATAATGCGGCCGAGGGGCAACTGGTGTAGACCAGATACGGCGTTGTTAAACGCTGCGTTGTCGAATGGAAACGGTGCCGCAATCTTGGAAACGGCGCGGCAACGGGCGCGAAACGAACGGGAAATACGCAAGCAAGGGAGCCGTGAGCGCGCCCGTCCCAGCTAGCGCCGGAACAGCTCGCGGGCTCGGTCGCGAAGGTCGGTGGCTCGGATGACGCCCTCGTAGCGGTTGATGCGCAAGCGCGGGAAGGCATTAAAGAAGCGCAGGTCGCGACGGCTGAGCGACACGCTCGGCACCGGACGGCTCATGCGCTTGCCGGCAAGGCGACGACTGAGTGACGGACGCGGCATGCTCGGCGCGGCATCGGCCACGCGGCGGGCAGCGAGTGCCAGGCCGCGAGCACCATCCGCGATAAACGTCGGCATCGAAGCCTTCTCGCGCAGGGCATCGAGCGCGGCGTCACCCAGCTCGGCCAGCCACGCGTTAACGGCACGGCTGCGGATGTGCGTCTGTGTCACCGAGTCAATCGTCGATTCGGGAATGCGCTCGAGCATTGAGTCCGAGGCATCGGCAAGCGACTCGTTGATGCGGTCGGCAAGGTCGGCGCGCACGCGCTCCAGCTGATCGGACAGACGCCGCCAGCTCGCCAACGAGCACACCGCGTCAACCATCATCGCGACCGCGACGATAAAGGCGGACAGCCGCACAATCAGCACCGGCAGATGGCCAAGCAGCCCCAACACCGCCGGCTCCACTAAACGACAAATACACAGCGCACCCAGGCCAAACGCGCAGGCCCAGTACAGACAGATGCGTCCGTGCAGGTTAAACGGCAGGTGCGAGTAATCCCAAAAGCGCGCGCCTGTTGTTTTTTCCAACAACACGCCTACGCTGTACTCAATCAAGCTGCATACGAGCGCCGCGGCAACAAACTGGCTCGAGGCATCCGGAATCCCGCGCAGCAAAAGCCAGCAGGCTATGCCGCCCACACCATAGATAGGGCAGCACGGCCCCAGCAAAAAACCGCTGTTGGCAAAGCGTCCGTGGTTGAGCATGGCGCAGACTGTCGACTCCCACACCCAGCCGCAAAAACCGTAGAAGGCAAACGAGAGCACCAGCGCCGAGAGCGGACAGGCGGCAAGCGTCGCGCCGTCAAATGCCATGTCGATCGCGGTTTCCACCGTCTACCCTCTCCTCTTTTCGTTCGATTCTTTGCTCGAGCCGTCACTCGAGCCCTCGTTCAAATCGTTCGCGCCGCCTTTGCGCGGCAGACGGCCGGCAATCGTCTCGCGCAGCGCGCACCATTTGTCTGCCAAACACACAATCCATGCCTCACGACACGTCGGTGGAACCGGTACCAGCGGAAACATATGGCGCACGATGATATTCCGCTCGCGCGGCGTCAGCTCATAATCTTCTTCCGCACGCGCCAGGGCAAAAAACGGGTGACGAAAGCCATGCAGTCGATGGCTTGGGTCGGGATCGTGCCAGTCATAGAGAAAGTAATCGTGCAGCAGGGCCCCGCGCAGCAGCGAGGCGCGGTCGACCGAAATGCCAGCACGGCCCAAGCGCTCGGCAAAGGACAGACTTGCCCGCGCCACCGAGGTCACATGCGTATACACCGTCACGTCGCCATGCTGGATAAACTCGCGCGTCAGGTCCAGACGGCCCGCCTGTGCCAGTTGACGGGCAGCATGGTCTACTTCGCACGCGATTTTCTCGGCACGAGCGACATCGGACATGCTGTCTCCTTCCAGCGACTCCCGGCGACAAGCCACGGCCTGCACGCATTGAATAAAATCATCATCGAATCTACCAGTATGGCATCAGACAAAACGTTTTGCCCCGCCAGTTGGCGAATTACCGCGCCGCCGTCACATATCAAACGCCAAAATGTGCGAGACTGTTTTGTGCAATTGTGCCGGCCGAGGGAGCGCCGGTGCTCGATTCGCATGGAGTAACCCACAACGATGCTGCTTACGCAAACGACAACGCCCGAGGACGTCAAGGCTCTCGACCGCGCCGAGCTTCCGCTGCTCTGCGGCGAGATCCGTCAGGCAATCCTCGAAAGCTCCGCCGCTGTCGGCGGGCACGTTGCCCCCAACCTGGGCGTCGTTGAGCTTACGGTTGCGCTTCATCGCGTGTTTAACTCCCCCATCGACAAGATTGTCTTTGACGTTTCGCACCAGACCTACGCCCACAAGGCGCTGACTGGGCGCGCGTACACTTATATCGATCCGGAGCGTTATGGTGAGGCTTCTGGCTTTGCCAATCCCGACGAGTCCGAGCACGACTTGTTTGCCATGGGCCATACCTCCACGTCGGTGAGCCTGGGCTGCGGCCTGGCACACGCTCGTGACCTGGCGGGCGATACGTACAACGTCATTACCATCATTGGCGACGGCTCGCTTTCGGGCGGCTTGGCGTTTGAGGGCCTCGACAATGCCGCCGAACTCGACAGCAACTTGATCATCATCGTCAACGATAACGACCAGTCCATCGCCGAAAACCACGGTGGCTTGTATCGCAATCTGGCCGAGCTGCGCGCCAGCAACGGCGCCTGTGAGCGCAACGTTTTCCGCGCGATGGGGCTCGACTACCGCTATCTGGACACCGGCAACGATGTGTTGACCCTGGTCGACACGCTGCAGGAGCTGCGCGATATCGATCATCCCATCGTGCTGCACGTCTCCACCGCAAAGGGCAAGGGCTTTGAGCCAGCCCAGAGCGACCCCGAGCGCTGGCATCATGTGGGTCCGTTTGACATGGCGACTGGGCGCAAGCTCTGCCCGGGCCATCCGAGCGAGCCTGCGCCGCGCACCTATGCCGACATTACGGGCGAGGCGCTCAGCGCCGCCATCGAGCGCGATCCGCAGGTTGTGGGCATCACGGCTGCCACGCCCTACATCATGGGCTTTACACCCGAGCTTCGCGCCGCGGCAGGCAAGCACTTTGTCGACGTGGGCATTGCCGAGGAACACGCCGTGACCTTTGCCACCGCGCTTGCGCGCTCGGGCGCCAAGCCAGTCTTTGGTGTGTACGGCACGTTTTTGCAGCGCGCCTACGACGAACTGTGGCACGACCTGTGCCTCAACGACGCCCCCGCAACCATCCTGGTATTTGGCGCGTCGATCTTTGGCACCACGTCCGAGACGCACCTCTCGTTCTTCGATATTTCCATGCTGGGCGGACTTCCCAACATGCACTACCTTGCACCTGCCTGCATGGAGGAATATCTGTCCATGCTGAGCTGGTCGCTCGACCACCGCGAGCATCCCGTAGCGATCCGTGTGCCGGGCATTGGCCTGGTAAGCCGCCCCGACTTGGCGCCTGCCGAGGGCGACGATTACGGCGTCGCGCGCTACAACGTCGTGCGCCAGGGCCGCGACGTTGCCGTGCTCGCGCTTGGCGATTTCTTTGAGCTGGGCGAGCGCGTGGCAAACCGTCTGACTGCCGAGTACGGCATCGAGGCCACGCTCGTCAACCCGCGCTTTGCAACCGAGCTCGACCGCGAGTTCCTCGACAGCCTTGCCGCCGAGCATCGCGTTGTCGTCACCCTCGAGGACGGTATCTTGGACGGCGGCTGGGGCGAGCGCGTGGCATGTTATCTGGCATGCACGCCGTTGCGCACGCGCACCTTCGGCATCGCCAAGGGCTTCCCCGACCGCTACGACCCCAACGAGCTGCTCGCTCAGAACGGCATGACGGCCGAGAACATGGCCGCCGAAGCCGTGAGACTACTCAACGAGTAAAAAACCTCCGCAAGGGAAGCACCCCTGCGGAAGTTTTTATTTTCGCGGCGCGATTATCTCAATCTGTAACATCTAGGGCCCGAATTCCCGTCTAACTGTTACAGATCTAGACAAACCGTCTTTGCCCCTGACCTTTGTCTCAATCTGTAACAGAAAGGGAGCTTTTGTCCGCCTAACTGTTACAGATCGAGACATTCGAATCCCCCTGAAGAGAAAATCTCAATCTGTAACAGTTACTCGGAAAAAATGGCTGCAGATGTTACAGATCGAGACAAAACAGCAAGGCATGCCGCTGCATCGGCCAGAACCACCACAAAGGTGCCTGTCCCTTTTTGGTAGGTAGAATAACCTATAAGACAAGTATGTTTCTGAGTTATTTCGTGTTGACCCATTTGAGCGGGATGGGGTATAACTCTACTCAACCGCTAGGGATTTTATTGAGAAAGGTGTTCACCTATGAGCAAGAACCTCTCCCAGCAGGTCGTTCTCGACCGCCGCGGCTTTGTCGCCGCCACCTTCGCAACCGTCGCCGGCCTTGGTCTTGCCGGCTGCTCCGACACCAGCGCCGAGGCCGACAAGGGTTCCGCCGCCGGTTCCTCCAAGAGCTCCGAGGGTACCGAGGCTTCCACCACGCTCGACGCCAAGGCATTCGACAAGCTCGTTAACAACGGTCCCAAGGCCGATGACGATGCCATCGCCGCCAGCACCTGGGCCACGGCCGTCAAGGACGCCGGCGTCTTTAAGATCGGTGGCGTTCAGACCTCCACGCTCTTCTCCCTCCTCAACGAGAAAGACGGTCAGACCCGTGGCTTCGATGCCGGCATCGCGCAGCTCCTGTCCAACTACATTCTGGGCGAGAACAAGATCGAGATCACCCAGGTGACCTCGGACACGCGCGAGTCCGTCCTACAGAACGGCCAGGTCGACGCCGTCTTTGCCACCTACACCATCACCGACGAGCGCAAGAAGCTTGTCTCCTTTGCCGGTCCCTATTACTACACGCAGCAGGCCATCCTGGTACTCGCCGACAACGACGACATCAAGAGCGTCGACGACCTGGCCGACAAGAACGTCGCCGTCCAGTCCGGCTCCAACGGCCCCGCCATCCTGGAGGAGTTTGCCCCCAAGGCCAGCCAGCAGGAGTTCAAGACCGACGAGGAGGCACGTCAGGCACTCCAGCAGGGCCGCGTCGATGCCTACGTCATCGACAACAACATGCAGCAGAGCGCCCTGGTCCGCGAGCCCGGTAAGTACAAGATTGCCGGTAAGCCCTTCGGCAGCAAGGAGCCCTACGGCATCGGCCTGCCGCTCGATTCCGACGGCGTCGCCTTTGTCAACGACTTCCTTAAGAAGATCGAGGACGATGGCACCTGGACCGAACTGTGGCAGATCTGCATTGGCGACCGTACGGGCGACACCAATGTTCCCGAGCTACCCGAGATCGGCGCCTAGGCAATACGCCTAGTAACGGCCGCTACGAAACCATATGGAAACGCATGATGCGCTTTATTGCGCTAAACTGTTTCCTCACTGAGTTGTCGGGGCTTCCGTACACACGGGAGCCCCCTTTCCTTATCGGCGGGAGGTCCGCATGAGTCTCTCCGAGCTCTGGTCGCTCTATGGCCAGAACTATATCGACGCGTTGCTAGCAACCTGGGGCATGACACTTGAGTCGTTTGTCATCGCCATGGTGCTGGCCGTCGCCGTCACCGTGATGCGCGTGTCGCCGCTCAAGCCGCTGCGCGTCTTTGGCGACCTGTATGTTCAGGTCTTCCGTAACATCCCCGGCATCGCGCTGCTCATCATCGTCGTCTATGCGCTGCCGCCGCTCAAGGTCGTCCTGCCCTACCGCACCTGCGTTATCGTCGCCACGGTCCTTTTGGGCTCGGCCTTTGGCTCCGAGAACTTTATGAGCGGCATCAACACCGTCGGCGTCGGCCAGGCGGAAGCCGCACGTTCGCTCGGCATGAGCTTCAGCCGTATCCTCGCCAAGATCGTGATTCCGCAGGCACTGCGCTCAAGCGTATTGCCCATGACCAACCTCTTTATCGCCGTCATGCTCACTACTGCGCTCGGCAGCCAGGTGCCGCTTAAACCGCAGGAGCTCACCGGCGTAGTGAGCTACATCAACACGCGCTCGCTCGGCGGCGTCGCCGCGTTCTTTATCTCGGCGCTCGGCTACCTGGGCACAGCCTTTGTGGTGAGCCACATTGGCAACTATATCGATAAGAAGGTGAGGATCCTCCGATGAGCAAGCACTCCACCTCCGCACTCACCATGCGCGATGCGCTCTACGAGGCTCCCGGCCCCAAGATGCGCGCCAAGATTCGCATCGGCACCGCCATCTCGCTTGTTGCTGTCGCCGCGCTCGCCATCCTGGTACTGCAGCGCTTTTATGTGACCGGTCAGCTTTCGGTCCACTATTGGTATTTCTTTACGCACCTCACCACCTGGAAGTTCTTGCTTGCCGGCTTTGAGGGCACTGTTAAAGTCGCACTCACCGCTGGCGCCATCGCACTGGTGCTGGGCTTAGCCCTTATGCTCGGCCGCACCAGCGACATTAAGCCGCTCCAGCTGGTTTGCCGCGTGCTCACCGATTTCTTCCGCGGCGTACCGAGCCTGCTGTTCATCTACTTCTTCTTTTTGGTGCTGCCCCAGTACAAGATCGCACTGCCGTCGTTTTGGATGCTCACGCTGCCTGTCGCGCTCGCTGCGGCCGGCGTGCTGGCCGAGATCTTCCGCGCCGGCGTCAACGCCGTGCCGCGCGGCCAGGTCGAAGCCGCCCAGGCACTCGGTCTCTCCAAGGCTAAAATCACCTTTAAAATCGTATTGCCGCAGGCTATTCGGTTTATCATTCCGTCGTTGATTTCGCAGCTTGTGGTCGTAGTCAAAGACACCACCGTCGCCTATGTGGTGAGCTACCCCGACCTCATGCAAAATGCCCGCGTGCTCATTACCAACTACGACGCCCTCGTGTCGGTCTACCTGGTTATCGCGGTCATCTACATCCTCATCAACGTCGCGATTAACAAGGCCGCTGTCTACGTTTCGCACAAGACCGGCGCGGCCATCATCCGCTAACGCTTTACCATTTCGAGTCATAAGGAGCCGAGCACCATGGCACAGAGCACCTCTTCCACCGGCAATCAGCCGCTGATCGAGCTCAGACACGTCGATAAGCACTATGGCGATCTACACGTCCTCAACGACATCAATCTCTCGGTCGACCGTGGCGAGGTCGTCGTCGTGATCGGCCCCTCTGGCTCGGGCAAGTCGACCATGTGCCGCACCATCAACCGCTTGGAGACCATCGACTCGGGCGAGATTCTCATCGAGGGCGAGCCCCTGCCGCAGGAAGGCAAGGATCTTGCCCGCATGCGTGCCGAGCTGGGCATGGTGTTTCAGCAGTTCAACCTGTTCGCGCATATGACCGTGTTGCAGAACGTCATGCTGGGACCGGTCGATGTGCTGGGCGTCTCCAAGGACGAGGCCCGCGAGCGCGCCATGGATCTGTTGAGCCGCGTGGGCGTTGCCGAGCAGGCCGACAAGGTGCCCGCACAGCTCTCGGGCGGCCAGCAGCAGCGCGTGGCCATCGCCCGCTCGCTCGCCATGCAGCCCAAGGCCATGCTCTTCGACGAGCCCACAAGCGCCCTTGACCCCGAGATGATTAACGAGGTGCTCGAGGTCATGGTCCGTCTGGCCCAGCAGGGCATGACGATGATCGTGATTACGCACGAGATGAACTTTGCCCGTCGCGTGGCCGACCGTGTCGTGTTTATGGCAGACGGTCAGATCGTGGAGACCGGCACGCCCGACGGGTTCTTCGACCACCCCCAGACCAAGCGCGCCCAAGACTTCCTCAACTCCATCAAGGGCCACTAGCCCAATTGCCATATCTGCTCGCCATGACCATCCAAACTCGAAAGCAACACCTATGATCGGAACTCACACTTCATCGTCATACACCCCGCACGTCGACGTCGATCCCGCCGACCGCCCGCTCATCCTCGTCGCACCGCGCTGGGAAGAGGCGAAGCCGTTTTTAAGCGAGACGCTCTCCCCCAACGAGGAAATTGCGAGCGTCTTTGTCGACGCCATTCTTGCCGCCGGCGGTCTGCCGCTGCAGATGTCCATTACTGAAGACGTCGACGTTATCCGTCATTACGTGGAAATCGCTGACGGTATCGCCATTCCCGGCGGCCCCGATGTCAATCCCAAACGTTGGGGCGATGATCGACCCTACGACCCCACCCTCTGCTGCGAGATCCGCGATAGTTTTGAGTTTAAGCTGGTTAGCGAGGTGCTTCGCGCCAAGAAGCCGCTCTTTACCACCTGCCGCGGCACGCAGCTGCTCAATGTCGCCACCGGCGGCACCCTGTGCATGGACGTGCCGAGCCTGGGCGCGCGCGAGGGCCGCACGCAGTGGCGCCATACCCACGTGCTCAACGACCCTGTGCATCCCGTCGAGGTCGTGCCGGGCTCGCTGCTGGAGCGCGCGGTTGGCGGGCACAGGCTCATCCAGACCAACTCGGCACATCACTGCTGCGTCGACCGCCTGGGCAAGAGCACGCGCCTGGTCGCCAAGGCAACCGACGGCGTTCCCGAGTGCATCGAGGTCGAAGGCCAGCCGTTCTGCTTGGGCGTGCAATGGCATCCCGAGTACACGTGGAAGACGCTCGAAACCGACTTTAACCTGTGGAAGTCGTTTGTCGAAGCAGCGGCCAAGGTAAAGCAGGCCCGCTAGCTCGCGAACCACTCAGGTTAAAGCCTCCTAAGCCGGGGGGGGCGGACACCAGCTACGGTGCCCGCCCCCCTGTATTTGATATGCTCGGTATGATTATCCCTCACAAACAATCAGAGAAATCTCGACCGCAATCGGTCGACAGTAAAGCAAATGATAAAAACGCTTGCTACGTTTATGAGGCAGTCAATTAAAATCGAGATGCATTGACCATTCCCCAACGGGGTCACGCCGCAAATCCACATGAGCATCGAGGCTGGAAGCGGAAGCATGGAATTGGCCCCGATCTGTATGTAGATCGCTACGACGTTGACAAGCAACAGCATGCCAATCGGACCGAAGCCGGACCCAAAATAGGAAACAACGATTACGCAAGAAACCACGTATGCAAGGCAGGCAGCGGCAGCAAGAACAAGTCGATAGCAAAATACATGCAGGTTGAAATACTGCTGAGCATCCGAAACAATTGCGCAGTTAAGACAGTACAAAACGACACTCGACAGGACAAACGCGCCCAAAAGGGCAAAAGAAGATAGCACCACTCGCGCAACGATAGCGCACACACGCTTCCCTCCCCGAGCCTCCGACAACCCCCACGGTTCCTCGACAAAGCCCGAACTGACAAAGCGCGGCACAATGCAAGCCGCGATGAACGGAAAGAACAATGCATGGGCCAACGGGGCTACGTTGAACAGCAGACCGCGAAAAACCTCTGCATTGCCAAATAGAAGGACATCCTCCGCCGATAGCCGAAGCGTCGGGTCTGGGAAAAAACCCAAGAAACTGTTCTCACGGAGGCTACAGAACCACATCGGGAAAGAATTAAGCTGCAATATCACCATGTACGCATAAATTACCAGGATTAAGGCGTACGCCCATTTGCTCACATGCTTCAATTCTGACTGGAGAAGTCTTTTAATCTGACGAGCCATTGAGCACACCCCCAGCGCGAAAGCTCAAGAGAGCGTAAATCAATACCGATAGACAGCTGGCTGCCACGCCATATCCCAGAAGCGTCAGCTGCCCCATATCGCTATACCCAAGGGCACATCCGACTCCAAGGTACGGCCCCGGAAGGAAGAAGATCCATCGCAAGGATGGTATAGGTGCCTGAAGGAAGGCCCCGTAGAGCGTCAAGCTCATGACAAATCCGACTATCACCACGGCCCCACTCAATACAGCGCTGCCCGTTATCCGATAGATGGTCACCGTCTCCAGCGCAACCGATATCACCAATACGGCGTTGACTATCATTGCAGGCAAAAATACAGTTAGTATGTTGTGCGAGTAGTTATGCCCTCCACGTATTATGGCTATTGCAAAAAGAAGAAGGCAAAGCGCGCTATACGCTGCGCCAATTATTAAAGCAGACGAAAATGCATGGGCTAGAGCCCCATAAAAGCGGTTGAGACCTCTTGCCGAAGAAATTCGGTGCCCCTCTTTATAGCCATGCTCCTGTAAAAGCACCAAACAAACGATGAGTGGAACGAACAGGGATGTACCGGCAAAAGCGCTGCGCGCAAGGGACTCATCAGGCGCAGAAGGATCGATTGCATTCCAGAGGAAACCAATATCCTCCCCACAAACGCCATAGCCAAAGGCGAGCAACGTTGTTCCGTTTTTTAGAAAGATGCCGAAGAGAAGGCCGAACGCCAGCATAAGCGCAAGACCAAACTTCGCCGGAAATATCCTGTGCAAACGCATCATATCTGCCTTTATGGGATGGATCGCCCGCTTCATAGCGAGACCGCCTTCATCAAGCGCCTGTAATACTCTTTTAGGGATGGCGCCTCATCCCTTATGACGTCCATCGATTCCTTTTTTAGCAGTTCACCGTCATGAAGAAACAGGCAGCTTGTTGCAACCGATGCCAGCTCATCCAAGTCGTGGCTAGAGATAAGCATGGTTTTGCCCTGCTCCCGATTCAATCGACCGATAAGGGCCCATATACTCTCGATGCCCAACGGATCCAATCCATTTGCCGGCTCATCGAAAATTAGTACGTCGGTGTCGCCCAATAAAGCCGTAGCTATATCCAGTCGCCGTTTCATTCCCAGAGAAAAACTGCTCACGCTCTTTTTCTCATCGACGTCCAGCCCGACTAGGCCCAAGACGCGAGGAACCTCACGTTTCTCATCGAGTCCCCATTCCGCACATCGGATCCGAAGATTCTCAGCCGCACTGAGGGATTGGTATGCTCCGCAGGAATCTGGCACATAGCCGACACGCGTCCGCATCAAGCTCAGCTCTTTTTTCGACTTGCCTCCAAAGAGCTCCACGCTCCCCGACGATGGCTCACAGAGGCCCAGCACTATTTTAATAAGCGTGCTTTTGCCCGCCCCGTTTGCACCAACAAGGGCGCAAAGCTCAGACTGATCCACCTCGAAGGAAACGTCATGCAAAACGCGGCGCCTCCCATAGCGCTTTGACACCCTTGATAGCCTTATCGTCGATGCGTTCATTGGCCTCCCGTTCCGCTTGATAGCAAAACCGCTCATATCGTTCCTTCTTTACTTTATCGTTTTCCATAGTTGTTATTGTTTTTCGATAACTCATATTTGCCAAGATAATCTAAAAGAAAGAACCCGTGTTAGACACGGGTCCCTTCACGCTGATATTTCGTTTTAGTTGTTCGCCTTAAGCTACTCGTCGCTCAAATCGACAGCAAAGACTGATGTCGGAAGCGACGCCTCATTGCCTCCGCCGTCCCGCATCTGCCTCACAACGTTTTTTGCACGCTCAACAATAAGCTCCTCAAGCTCTTTCTCACTCACGCGCTGAATAATATCTCCCGGTTGACAATCAAGCTCATCACAGATATCGAGGAGCGTCTTTAGGCGAATAGCTTTTATCTTTCCGTTTCTAAGCTTTGAAATATTAGCCGGAGTATGCCCCGTCGCCCGAATCAGATCAGCACTGGTCTTTCCGGTCTTAAGCAGCTGCGTCTCAAGCTCGATGATGAGATAGCTCATGTTTCCTCCTACACAAGCTCGTCAGACTGCTCTTGGAGCAGCGAGGCATAACTCCAGATCGCCGAGATAAATAAACAGACAACTGCGCCGATAAACGACCCCGCATCAAAGGTAGCGCCTTGGCAAATCTCAATAACGAAGGAATGAGGCACGATGTAAAGCTCCAGTCCGCCAATGGTGAGATTGACCGATCCATAGGCACCAACAAGCGAAACCGCGGCGTTAACAGCAAAGGCAAGCGCGAGAACACGGATAAGCCGCACATGCGTCTTGGTAAAGGGCGAGACGCCTCGCGAGATGTTACGGCTGATCCCGCACAGAACGACAAGCGAAATACCCATAACAAGCGCCATGCACAGTCCGCTTGGGATAACGATGCACCCGCCATCGAGAAGCGTCACGACACCGAAAGAATCGACAGAAGCAACGTTTGCAACCGCATACCAGATCACGTAAACAACCAACGCGGCAAAAGCGACGAGCATCCCTGCAAAAACGGCTGCCATGCAAAAACCGAGCTTCCTGATATTTTCGCCCGCCTTGGCCATACGCTGAACGCTGTTGGACATACACTCACCCTCATCGACTCTATCGTTATTCGAACGGTTTATCGAACAACGATATGGATTGCATGCGGAAAGCCCCGACAGTGTGCATAGGCAATTCACTAATCAGAAGAGGTGAGCGTGGATTTTTGGACACGTATCGAACGAGCGTGGATAATCTCCCACTTTGAGGCCGCCACCGGGCCTAAAACGGGAGATTATCCACGCTCATAGTCATCAAGGCTCACAGCCTCTTACTCGGCCGCCTCGCGCAGAGCCGACATCGTAGCCGCATATTGCTGCTGCAACGCATGCATCCCCTCGCGGGCGCCGTCAACGGCATCAGCGCCGCGCAGCGCTTCGGTTACCACGACCGCCGGCTCGTACAGATTATCGAATCCCAGGTTCTGGCTCACGCCCTTGAGCGTGTGCGCTGCCATAAACGCACTCTCGGCGTCTCCTGCCGCCATGGCAGCCTCCAGCTTGTCCATGCTCTCGTCATCCAAAAACTTGAGGGCAAAGCGGGCAAGCATTTCCCCGCCCATCAGCCGAGCGCACGCGTCGTCATAATTAGCGCCGATCTTCTCATACGCCTCACGCATGGAAATCATGGATTAAAAACTCCTTTGGTCAAACTAAATCGTGGGAAACGCGACGACGTCGGCGGGGCGTGCCAACGTCTCGGCAATTTGGTCTTGCACCTCGAGCAGGCAATCGAGCAGCAGCGGGTTAAAGGTGCCGCACTTACCGTCCAGGATCATCTGGATCGCCTCCTCGTGCGGGATAGCGTCCTTGTACACGCGCACGCTCGTCAGTGCATCGTACACGTCAGCCACCGAAACCACCTGCGCGGCGATGGGAATTTCGTCGCCCTTAAGGCCATCGGGATAACCCTTGCCGTCCCAGCGCTCGTGATGCCAACGCGCAATCTGGTACGCATATTCCATAAGCGCATTGCCGGCGTGATGGCTGCCCAGCTCGAGCAGCATGTTGGCGCCAATCGTGGTATGCGTCTTCATAATCTCGAATTCCTCGGGCGTGAGGCGCCCGGGCTTGTTGAGGATCGCATCGTCAATCGACATCTTGCCGATATCGTGCAGCGCCGAAGCCAGGGCGATCGTGGAGCGTTCCTCATTGTCGAGGGAGATCGTGCCGCTACGCTGGACCAGATAGCCAAGCAGCAGCTCGGTCAGCTTTTCGATGTTCGTAACGTGCCTACCGCTCTCGCCGTTGCGAAGCTCCATGACGCCGGCCATGATGTCGATGAGCATGCGACTGTTCTTGACGCGCTCGTTGTACTGTTGGGACAGCAGGTTCGTCAGGCGGCGCTGTTTGGCGTACAGGCGGATGGTGTTGCTTACGCGGCGGCGCACGACACGGGAGTCAAACGGGCGGTTGATATAGTCCGAGGCGCCCAGCTCGTACGCGCGCAGAACCGCATCATCGGAATCTTCGCTCGAAATCATGATGACAGGCAGATTATCGATACCCGATCGGCGCGACAGATCGGCCAGCACCTCAAAGCCGCTTATGCCCGGCATCACAATGTCCAGCAGCACGAGCGACAACTCATCGCCATAGCGGTCGACCATGTCGAGCGCCGCACGACCGTTATCGGCCTCGAGGATGCAATGCTCGTCCTTGAGCATCTCGCTGAGAATGGCTCGGTTCATCTCGGAGTCATCGGCGATAAGCACCAAAGGCTTTTCGCTTTGGAAGGCCTCGATGGAATCGGCATCGGTCACGACCGTACCGGCTTTTGCCTTAGCGCGGCTCAGTAACTGAGCAGCGCGGCCAACGCCCTCATCGACCGTCTCGCCATGAATGCGAACGCCACCAACACATGCCGTCAAGCTCACGTACTCATGGCCCGGAATAATCGTGGAATGAACGGCATCGGACACCTGATGCAGGCGACGGGTGAAGTCATCGGAGGGAATATTGGGCATGACAACCACAAACTTGTCGCAGCCATAGCGCACAAGCTCGTCAGTCGAACGGATTCCGCTGCGTATGGCTGTCGCCACAGCACCGAGCGCAAGGTCGCCGGCATGACGGCCACACGTATCGTTGAAGACCCTAAAATCATCAAGGTCGATCACCGCAACGCCGGCATTCACGCGGGTGCTACGGAGCTTTTCCTCGTAATATCGGCGATTGCGCACATTCGTCAGCACGTCGGTGTAGACAAGGTCCTCTTCTGCGGCCTCTTGCTCATCGATCGGACGCACCATCAGCAAGACGTGAGGCTCGCCCTCGACCTTCAAAGGGCGTAGACGGGCGCGGTACTCAGTGCCATCATTGAGCAGTTGCTCCGACACCTCATCGGAGTCTGCCAAAGCCTCAAGACTTGACTGACGCAGACAAGGACACCGATCACCGGCGAGCAGGCAGTTAGGCTCACTCTTAATCTGATCGGCCGACAGCAAACGCACCACGGGGTAGGTCTTCGCGACACGGGCGACCTCGGCGGCAGCCTCCTCGTCGGTTAGATTGACCTCGTGATTATTGAGCATATGGGGCCCTTTCGATAGTTTCGCATGGTAGCGGTGGGTTCCAAATGTTACAAGGGTAACACCTTGCCGATGCAGGTAAGCACGTGAATGCTGCCACATTCTTATGAGTTGGCAGACGGCGCGATTGAAGCCGCAGACGCGAGGTTTTGAGCACGTTTGTTAATACGGCCGAAACGTTTGCGGATGAAGCCTGCTTTGGCTATTGCGGATGCTAGAGCCCCAGGATGCCACGGACAGCCCGGGCAGCCGCTGCCGGGCGATCGCGCAGACCGTTATGCGCGCCCGGGATCGTCACGAGAGGGCAATCGAGATATTCGGCAGCCGCTCGCGTGCCAGCCTCGCGGGGCGTGCCAATCGAGAGCTCGCCTAGGAGCACGGCGGCCACCGTTTTCGACGCGCGAACGCTATCCCAATCGGGAACGCAGGTCATAGTAATCCCGTATTCGTTTGCCATGAAACTGCGGCCGTTGCGCAGGGCATGCTTGGCTTCTGCCTCGGTCGTTCCAGGAGCCTCGGGGTCCAAGTCGCCGAGGGCTCCCAAGAAAAGCCGGAGCGCCCTTGAAACCTTTCCAGCCGCAATCATATCGAGCAAAACCGGAGCTGCGCCCATGCCGACGCCTTCGGCCGACACAGCCGGCTCATGCAGAATCGCACGGGCGACGAGATGGGGTTCAGTGCGAAGAAGCTCCAGCGCCACCAACGTACCGGCGCTGTGCGCAAGCACATTTGTCGGAGCGCCAACGTGTTCGATCACGGCCTGCAGGTCGGCGGCCTGAGCGGCAAGATCATAGCTGCCGTCTGCCGCTTCGCTGCTGCCACCGCAGCCGCGGCGGTCGTAGGCAATTACGCGGTAGTTGCGGCTGAGCTCACAAGCGATACCGTCAAAAAATGTGCCGTCGACACAAGCGCCGTGCACGCACACCAAGGCAGGAGCATCAGGCGACACATCCGGGCCGACATATTCGCGACAGGCGATCGTGGTGCCCGCATTCTCGACCGTAAAATCCATGTTGTGCCCCCGTCATCAATGCTCATCCAGTTGCACGTCAGTGAGGTTGGATAGACCCGCATTGCCTTACACCTTGTTAACAGATTAACTTTACCCGACCCGAGGCTTTTCATGGCACGGCATCATGAGCGACGTGAAAAAACGAAACTTGTAAAGCAAGAGCCCACACCTTGCTTTGGAGCCGATGCTATGCTTAGGCACAATTGTCTTGAGGAGCATATGCCTATGTCTACGTTTTTGAATGCCAGCCCCATCTTTGGGCCCGTTCGCAGCCGTCGCCTTGGTCTCTCGCTCGGCGTCAACATGATGCCGGCCAGCGGCAAAATCTGCACGTTCGACTGCATCTACTGCGAGAACGGCCTCAACGCCGAGCGCCCCTGCCATGAGCCGTATAACACGGCTGCCGTGGTACTCGAAGCGCTCGAGGCAAAGCTGCGCGAGATGGCAGCCGAGGGCGAGCTCCCCGATGTAATCACCTTCGCAGGCAACGGCGAGCCCACCGCCGCACCGGAGTTTCCACGGGCCATCGCCGGCGCCGTCGCACTGCGCGACGAGCTTGCCCCAAACTCCAAGATCGCCGTGCTCTCCAACGGCACACGCGCCGACCGCCCCGAGGTGCACGACGCGCTCATGATGGTCGACGACAACATTCTTAAGCTCGATACCGTCGACCCGGCGTTTATCCAGCTGCTCGACCAGCCTGTTGGCCCCTACAACGTCGAACACCAGATCGAGACGTTCGCAAGCTTTGACGGTCACGTTATTATCCAGACGATCTTTTTGACCGGCGAGTATCAGGGCAAGCTCATCGACAATACCGGCGAGGAGTATGTTGCCCCCTGGCTCGCGGCGCTTGAGCGCATTCGTCCGCAGGAGGCGACCATCTACACGGTCGCGCGCGAGATACCAGTCGCCGGCCTTGCCAAAGCAGCGCCCGAGGTGCTCGACGCCATTGCCGCGCGCGTGCGCGCCCTCGGTATTCCCTGCCAGGTGAGCTACTAGCGCGGCCGCCCGCCAGCAGCTAAATTAGCCCCATCCCAAATGAGCTGGTCTGCGGGTGGGCTATACTAGCTGCGGATGAAAGGAAGTTAGCCATGTATGACAAAGGACCCGTGCCCGGCCGCAACGACGCTTGCTGGTGCGGCAGCGGCAAGAAATACAAGAAATGCCATAGCGCCTTTGATGAGCGCCTCGAGCGCTTGTGGGAAGAAGGCTGGGAGGTTCTGCCTCGCACGCTCTACAAGACTCCCGCCGATATCGAGGGCATCAAGCGCTCGGCAGCCATCAACGTGGGCGTGCTCGATTATGTGGGCGAGCATATCGCCGCAGGCATGACCACCAACCAGATCGACCAGATGATCTACGACTACACCGTCGAGCACGGTGGCACGCCGGCCGACCTCAACTACGAGGGCTACCCCAAGAGCGTGTGCACCTCGATCAATGATGTGGTCTGCCACGGCATTCCCTGCGATACGGACGTGCTGCACGAGGGCGACATCATCAACGTGGACTGTTCCACGATCCTAGACGGCTACTTTAGCGACTCGAGCCGCATGTTCTGCATCGGCGAGGTCTCGGCCGAGCGCCAGCGCCTAGTCGACGTGACCCGCGCCAGCGTGGAAGCGGGCCTGGCCGCCGTCAAGCCGTGGCTGCCGCTCTCTGTTATGGCCGAGGCCGTGCAAAAGACGGTCGAGGACGCCGGTTTTAGCGTGGTGTGCGAGTACGGCGGACACGGCATTGGCAAGGAGTTCCACGAGGACCCGTTTGTAGGCTTTACCACCGAGGCGCCCGATGTGGACACCATCATGGCTCCGGGCATGGTCTTTACCATCGAGCCCATGGTCAATGCCGGAGCGCCCGACATCAAGATTAGCAAGGGTGACGGTTGGTGCGTGCGCACCAAGGACGGCAGCGATTCGGCCCAGTGCGAGGTACAGCTCGTGGTGACCGAGGACGGCTACGAGCTGCTGAGCTGGTAGCCGTGGATGCGCCGGATGCTGACGGGCACGCTCGTCTAGCATCCGGCGTTTTTGTTTGAACGTTTTGCCTGATAAAACCCGCCAAAATAAACCTGTCCCTTTTTGGCGGGTCAAGCGGAAAGGACTGCTTGTGAACATCTTGGTTTTGCTGCCCGTCAACGACCACCATCGCGCAATTCTTGAGTCGAGCGCTCCGGACGAGGACTTTATCTACACGAGCGCCGACGCTATCACGCGCGAACAAGTCGCCAACGCTGACGTGATCTTGGGCAACATAGACCCTGCCCTGCTTACCGCATGCGAGCACCTCCAGCTGCTGCAACTACAGACCGCGGGCTATGACGATTACTTGGCCGCCGGCACCGTGCCAGCCGACGCCAAACTGTCTTGCTCGGTGGGCGCCTACGGCCAGGCCGTGAGCGAGCACATGTTTGCCATGGTCCTTTCCATGATGAAGCGTCTGCCTGGCTATCACGACTTGCAGCGCGAGCATCGCTGGGAGGATTTGGGGCCGGTCACTTCGCTCAAAAATGCCAATGTGCTCGTGCTGGGCGCGGGCGATATCGGCGGCCACTTCGCCACGCTCTGCCGCAGCATGGGTGCACACGTCCGCGGCATCAAGCGCCATCCGCTCGTCTACCCCATCGTGTTTGAGGACATGGACGGCATGGACGCCCTACCCGAGCGCCTGGCCGAGGCCGACATCGTCGCATCCTTTATGCCCAGCACGCCCGAGACCCGCGGTCTGGCGAACGCCGAGTTCTTCGCCGCGATGAAGCCGGGCGCCTTCTTTGCCAACGGCGGCCGCGGCGACCTTGTGGTTGCCGACGACTTAGTTGCGGCACTCGAGTCCGGGCACCTTGCCGGTGCCGCGGTCGACGTCATCGACCCCGAGCCGCTGCCCGCGACAAGCCCGCTGTGGGATGTGCCCAACATGCTCATCACGCCGCACGTCTCCGGCTGGTTCCACCTGGCAGCCACGCTCAACAACGTCGTCGACATCGCCGCGGAGAATCTGCGTCACCTGCAGGCCGGCGAGACGCTACATTGTTGGATTGAGCACTAAGAATTACGCCGTTTTACAAACGGCGTAATGAGCCGACGCTGCGACTGGGGAGGCCGGGGCTATCCGTCTTCTTGCTGCGGGTGCCTGGGGCGGGGTTCGGCGTGCATTTTTGGGAATATTCAGTGCCCGAGGGGGCTGCATACCGGATTCTGGGCGAAAGGCAGGCGCCGCGGGCAGCAACCTGTGGAAAATGAGCGGTCCTCGGGGCGTTGGGGGTGCGAAATCGGGACATTCGGCGCGGTTTCGCGCGCCCGTTCTTGCGCCTGTGGGCCCCGGATGCTGAATATTCCGGAATTTGCACGGCGCCCCCAGGGGTACCTGTGGGCGGAAAGCGACCGACCCACCGAAATATGCAATCGGCGGGTCGGTTTATGCATATATCCGATTGCGGACGCGTCGGCAGCACCTCAGAACCTGAATCCCTAAACATGTCCCTTCTTGATAGGTTTTAGAGCTCCACGCTTTCGGCGCCGTTGATGGTTAGGTTGCGCTCGTAGAAGGCGGTGAGGGCGCGGATGGCGTACATCACGTCGCGCACGCCGCCGGTCTCGTAGCTCGAGTGCATGGCAAGCTGCGGCAGGCCCACGTCCACGGCATGCATGCTCGCCTGCATGTTCGACAGGTTGCCGAGCGTGGAGCCACCCGCCATATCGCTCTTGTTTGCGAAGGCCTGCGTGGGCACGTCGGCGTCATCGCAGATGGCCTGGAACACCGCGCGACTAAAGGCATCGGTGCAGTAGTGCTGGTTGGCGGCCTCCTTGATGACGATGCCGCCGTTGAGCACAACCTGGTTGCGGGCGTCGCACTTCTCGGCGTGGTTGGGGTGCACGGCATGCGCGTTGTCGCAGCTCACGAGCATCGAAGCGGCAAGCGCACGGTGGTACGACTCGTCGTCAAAGCCCAGCGAGCCGTTAATGCGGCGCAGTGCATCGGCCAAGAACGTCGACATGGCGCCCTGCTTGGTCTCGGAGCCAACCTCCTCATTATCAAAGCAGCAGAAGACCGAAACGTCGTGCGCGTTCTCGGCACCCAAAAATGCCTGCAGCGAGGTGTAGGCGCAGGCCAGGTCGTCGAGCTTGGGCGTCGAGATAAACTCGTCGGCCCAGCCCCAAATGCGCGCATCCTGACGATTGACCAGGAACAGATCGCGGCCCAAAATTTGCTCGGGCTCAACGTCCAGTTCGTCGGCGATCAGGGCGTCAAAATCTCCCTGCTTAAGGTCACCGGCGCTGATGAGCGGGCACAGGTCGACGGCGCGATTGGGAGCAAAGCCCTCGTTAACGCCGCGGTTCATATGGATAGCAAGGCTCGGGATAATAGCGACCTCGCGCTCGGTGGCAAGCAGACGACTCTCGATACGGTCGCCCTCGCGTACCAACACGCGGCCCGCGAGTGCCAGCGGACGATCGAACCAGGTGTAGTCGATCATGCCGCCGTAGGCCTCGGTGTTCAGGCGCAGCGTCTCGCCCGCGCCGTCAAGCTCAGGCACGGCCTTGACCTTAAACGTCGGCGAATCGCTGTGCGACGCCGTGAGCTGAAAATGATAGTCGCCGGCAACGCCGTCCTCGCCCCACGTAGCAGCCAGGTCCTCGCCCACCTTAAAGGCAACAACGCTCGAGGTATTGCGCTGCGTGTAATAACGCCCGCCTGGTTCGATGTCCCACGCCGCATTCTCGGGCAGGTAGGTAAAGCCCGCCTCGTCGAGCTCGGCCATAATGGTCGCCGCCGTATGGAACATGCTGGGGCATGCCTCGATAAAGTCGATAAGGTCGTTGGCGGCCTCGATATCGTCGGCCGTCACATGCACGCGCTCGGGCGTTTCCTGATCCGTCATGCTCTCCCCTTTCGCTGGGTTGATGGTCCCCTCCAGCATACCCCGCCACGCCAGTGCCGCACTCTTCATTCCGTGCTTAATTCCGCACCGCTCACCAAGTTGAGCCATCATGCCCGCGCTCCTTTTGCGACAATTGCGCCAACAGGACGAGAGGAGCCGTCATGAAGCCACGTAACATTGCCATCGCCTGCGGTGTCGCGGGAGCCGCCGTCGGCCTTGCCGCTGCCACCGGCATCGTTTACCGCAAGCAAATCAAGTCCGTCGCGTCGCTCAAACGCTTGACCGACTATGCGGATGGCTATGACCTGTACGCAATCGACATCGCCTACGGCTACGATCTTGATCGCATCATCGCCGCTGGCGTGTGCGACGATCAGGCCTACATCGATGCCGTGGTGGCGCAGGTGCTGCCCGGTGCGCCGGCACATGTCCAGGCGCCCCAGTTTGCCTGCAGCGCTTTTGCCGCCGTAGATGCCGAAGGCCGCGTGCGCACCGGTCGCAATTACGACTTTAAGGACGACACCTCGGTGCTGCTGGTGCGCAATCACCCACGCGGCGGCTATGCCTCCATCGGGTTTGCCGCCCTTAACAACCTGGGCGATAACACTCCGCTTGACTCCGTCGCCGGACGTGCCGCCGCACTCATGGGCCCGTTTACCCAGCTCGACGGTGTTAACAAATGCGGCGTGTCCATTGCCGTACTCACTCTGGATTCCAAGCCCTGTGACCAGGACACGCAACGCCCCGTCATCAACACTTCGCTCGCCATCCGTCTGGTGCTCGACCGCGCGGCCACCACGCAGGAGGCCGTCGACCTGCTTTCTGCCTACGACATGCACGCCATGGCCGGACGCGACTATCACTTCTTTATCAACGACGCCGCCGGTGACGCGCGGGTGGTGGAGTGGGATCCGCGCGATCCCGACCGTGCATGCAAGGCGACGCCCGTACGCCAGGTCACGAACTTCTACGCCTGCTATGGCGACGAAGTGCTGCCCAACCAAAAGAATGGCGAGCTGGGCCATGGCAAGGAGCGCGCCATCGCCATCGCCGATGTCCTCGACGCCCATACCGGCGCCCAAGACGAGGCAGTCGCTTGGAAGGCCCTACGCGCTGCGGCGCAAGAGCCCAATCCGGAAGACATCACCAGCAACACGCAGTGGTCGGTCGTCTTCGACAACACCGAGCCCGCTGCCGCCATCACGCTGCGCCGCCACTGGGGCGACGTCGACGCCTTCGCGCTGTAAGGAGCTGGCACCGTCGTCCTTACGCTCGCCTGACGTTGCTTACATTTCTATACGCTTGAGCTAACACGTTTTACCCCCGCATCAACAGTGTGCGGGGGTAAACTTATGCGCATGTTATAACTTGCCCGGAAGGATTCATCATGCTCAGGATCGGTCTTCTTACCAGTGGCGGCGACTGCCAGGCGCTCAACGCCACCATGCGCGGCATTGTCAAAACGCTTATGACCAATAGCAAAGAGCCTATCGAAATCTATGGTTTTGAGGATGGCTACCAGGGCCTTATCTACAGCAGGTTCCGCGTCATGACGCCCGCCGATTTTAGCGGCATCCTCACCCGCGGCGGCACCATCCTGGGCACGAGCCGCACGCCGTTCAAGCGCCTGGACATTCCCGAGGCCGACGGCGTCGAGAAGGTGCCCGCAATGGTCCACACCTATCATAAACTGCAGCTCGACTGCCTGTTTATGCTGGGCGGCAACGGATCCACCAAGACCGCCAACCGCCTGCGCGAAGAAGGCCTCAACGTTATCGCCCTGCCCAAGACCATCGATAACGACACCTGGGGCACCGAGTTGACGTTTGGCTTTACGAGCGCCATCGACGTCGCCACCAAGTGCATCGACGACATCCACACCACTGCCTCGAGTCACGGCCGCGTGTTTGTCATCGAGATCATGGGCCACAAGGTCGGTTGGATTCCGCTGTATGCCGGCGTCGCGGGCGGCGCGGACGTCATCTTGATTCCCGAGATCCCCTACGACATGGACAACGTCATCAAGACCATCGAGCATCGCATGGAGACCGGCAGCCGCTTTACCATCGTAGCCGTCGCCGAGGGCGCTATCTCCAAGGAGGACGCAGCGCTGCCCAAGAAGGAGTACAAGAAAAAGCTCGCCGAGCGCACGAGTCCGTCGATCGTCTACGACATCGCCAAGGAGATCGAGGCCAAGACTGGTCGCGAGACCCGCGTCGCCATCCCCGGCCACACGCAGCGCGGCGGCCAACCCGACGCCCAGGACCGCATCTTTGCGACCCAGTGCGGCGTCGAGGCGGCACTGGGGTGCCTACGCGGCGAGTTTGGCTACATGATTGCCCTGCGTGACGGCAAGATGTGCCACATGCCGCTCGAGGAGGTCGCCGGCAAGCTCAAGTTTGTCGACCCCCAGAGCGATCTGGTGCGCGAGGCCAAGGCGTTGGGCATCAGCTTCGGCGACGAATAGCCTCGGCTGGAACTGCTCTCATCGGAGGACCCAGGACTTACCTCCCAAATCGTCCTCGGACATGTCAGGACCCCGCTGCGCGCTTCGCGCGGCGGGGTCCTTCCGTCCTGCGGAAAGATTTGGGAGGCAAGCCCTGGGACCTCCTGCGGTAACTGGGGAGGCCGAGGCTATTCGTCTTCTTGCTGCGGGTGCGTGGGCTGAGATTTTGGGATGTTGCAGGCTCTTAGCTGAGAGCAGCACTGACATTTGTCCTGAAATGGCTGGTCGTTAGGGGTTGCTACCGGTAGTTGCGGTAGGGTTGGGGCAGATTCTAACTAGAAATGGTGGTCGCCACCGGTTGTTCTCGGCATACTCGGCTCATTCGATTACGGTCACCACACGAAAGAAACCACCATGGATCTTGCGATGGCACAGCGCCTCGTCGATCGCCGCAAAGCCGCTGGGCTTTCTCAAGAGGCACTTGCTGCACAGCTGGGCGTAAGCCGCCAGGCTGTCAGTAAATGGGAGCGCAGCGAATCCTCGCCCGATACCGATAACCTTATTGCACTCGCCGCGCTGTATGGCGTGTCGCTGGATGAGCTGCTGTATGGGGAGGCGGTGGATAGCACTGATGACTCGCAAGCTGATGATGAGACACAGAACAGCAACGCCGGCACCAAAGCTTCAGATAAGGCTGAAGAGGCTGAGGCTTCTGCCGAGCACGCCGATTGCGGCGACAAACCACTTGTCGATATTTCCCTCGCGCGCGGTATCCACGTCATTGATCCCAATAAAGGCGAAGAGGTCCATGTTGGCTGGAGTGGCATCCATGTGACCAACGAGCGCAAGGGCGAAGAGGTGCATGTGGGGCCGGGCGGCGTGCATATCGATACGCTTGAGGACGATGGACATAGCGTGCGCACCAATGACGACGGCACCGTCACCATCGACGGTGAGACGTTTTCCAGCTGGAAGGAAGCACACGACAAGCTCGACCATCATGGCAAACATTTCCACACCAAGGTCGGTCGTGCGTGGAACAAGTTTCCCTTCCCCGCACTTGTCGCTCTCGCCTATCTGGTGCTCGGCATTGTCTACGGCACATGGGCTACGGGACTCTTCCTCGTCTTTTTGATTCCCGTCTATTACGCGCTTGGCGACTTTATCGACCAACGCCGCTTATCTAAGCTGATCGATGTCGTCTATTCAGTCAGTGCCGAGGCATGGTTCCTCTACATGTGGCTTTGCCTGGAGCAACCCCATCCCGCCTGGGTAATACTCATCACCATCCCGGTCGTAAAAGCACTCATGCGTTGGTGCCGCAAACAATGGAAGCATCGCAAACAGGCCTAAACCACCCCAACCAGCCAGCGCCACTCATCCGACACCGCCCGCCCCTTCCAAGTTGCGGTGATATAGTTCCGGTTTTAGCCTTGAGTAGTCGAGTTTAGGAACTATTCCACCGCAACTTACGAATGATCGGAGCGGCTACAGCACAAGCGTCGGCGTTCGTTTGATGGTCCGCCACGAAAAGGGGCCATCTACTACGTTTAACTCGATGGGGCCAACCATGACCGCCTTTTCCGAAAATTGGCAAGCCCTCTACCTGCGCTTTTAATTTCATAATCTTTGTCATGGTCGAGAATGTGGTAGCAAACGTAGTAGATAGGCCCGTTTTGTGGCATACGACCCATTCAAGCCCAATCTCGAAGGCTAAAGAGAGCCTCTCATCCACGCCTGGGAGCGAAAACCAAATAGAATGAAAGGCAAATGGAAAAGCCCGTTTAACGAGCGGAGGACATATGCGCGACGTAGCCGAAAGCGACTGGAAGCTGTTTAAGAAAATGCTTCCTCAATGGCAAGAACGTTATATGGAAAAGCTCATCGGCCAGTACGTTGAGATACTGAACGGCGACAGTGAAGCGTCCAGTAGATTTTGGGCACTAGAAGAGCGCCTCAATAGAGACAAGCTGTCCTCAGGCGTAATTGCAAACGACATTCGCCGCAGCACAATGCACCGCGAGATAGCCAATTTGCTTATCGACGGCGTGATCACCCTTGACGACCTTGACGGTTTTACCGAGGACATTAAGAGCTATGCGCAACACTGGATTGGCCAGTAAGAGCACTGAACGACAGACATCCCCAGCAAAACGGACCAAACGCCGGGCCACCTAATGGTTGTCCGGCGTTTGCCCAGATAAAACCTGTCAAAATAAACCTGTCCCTTTTTGGCAGGTTACTCGGCGCTCTTGAGGGCGCCGACCATGTCGATCTTGTTGAGGGTACGATTGGTAGCGAGGTTGACGATGATCGTAAAGCCGAAGGAAAGCACCACGGCAAGCACGTAGCTCAGCGGCTCGACTTCGACGTCAAAGTACAGCGACGGCATCTGCAGGATGTACGTAAAGCTCTCGGCAAGCAGACCACCCAGCGGCACGCCCAGCGCGGCACCAATCGCCGTCAAAATCAGCGTCTCCTTGTTAACGTAGTGGTGTACCTCGCCACGACGGAAGCCCAGCACCTTGATAGTCGCCAGCTCGCGTTCGCGCTCCGAGATGTTGGTGTTAGACAACGTGAATACCACCACAAACGACAGGCACGCCGCCATAAAGGTCACAAGCACCACGACCGAATTGATAATCGTAAAGTTTGCCTCATAGTTTTCCCAATGCTCGGCGGTACTCGACAGCGTAATCCAACCATCGCTCTTAAGACAGTTGGTAAACGCAATCTGATCGGCCGACGAACCCTTAAGCAGCGCAAGGATGCCGTTGAGGCGCGCGCTTCGACCGAACGCACGCTCATAGGTGCCCTGCGTCATATAGAGCGTGTTGCCCAGATAGTTAAGCGAGATGTCGCTGACCTTGACCTTGGCGACGTTGAGTGACGAATCCTGGACATGTGCTGTGTCACCCGGCTTGATCCCCAGCACCAGCTGAGAGCTCTTGCTCAAATACACATCCCCGTCACGCAGGGCGAGCGGTTCTTTGGACTCATCCTCGAGACACACGTAGTCGTCCAGGTCGTCCGTGCGGTCATCGGGCACCACGATCAGCTGCACGGTCTCGCTCTTGCCGCCAAATGTAAAGGTGACGTTGTCGGTCATAATCGGCAGCGTCGAAGTCACGGTCACGTCGGAATCCTTGGCTGCGCTTCGCTCGTCGAGCGCCGCGCACGTCTGCGAAAAATCGTCGGGATTGGCGACCGCCAGCAGGTCGTAACGCGTGATATGCCCGTACTGTTTGGGCGAAAGCGCCACCGACGTGTCACGGATGCCCATACCGCAGATCACGAGCGCCGTGCAGCCGGCGATACCGAAGATGGTCATAAAGGCACGCTTTTTGTAGCGGAATAGGTTGCGTGCAGCGACCTTGTTCAAAAAGCCCATATGGCGCCAGATAAAGCCGATGCGCTCGAGCAAGATACGCGAGCCGGCGCGCGGGGCCTTGGGACGCATGAGCGAGGCTGGGGTCTCGGCCATCTCGTGGCGGCAGGCGATAATCGTGGCCCCCACCACGCCCACGGTAAACAGTGCTACCGACACAAGCGATGACACAATGTCATACGAAAGCTGCATTTGGGGCAGCGAGTACATGTCGTCGAACACCGTAAACAGGAACAGCGGCAGGCCCACAAATCCGATGATGTTGCCGAGCACGCCGCCAATCAGGCAAGCCCACAGCGCATAGTCCACGTATTTGGACAGGATGCGCCCGCGCGAGTAGCCGAGCGCCTTGTACAGGCCAATGAGCGTGCGCTCCTCCTCGACCATGCGCGTGGCGGTGGTGAGGCTGATGAGCACGGCGACGATAAAGAAGATGAACGGGAAGACCGTGGCGATGGCCTCAATTGACGAGCTATCGCTCTCCACGCTCGAGTAGCTTGCGATATTGCCGCGGTCCTGGATGTACCAGGTGCATTCGCCCAGGTCAGAGAGCTCGGCGCGGGCATCGGCAAACTGCTGGTCGGTGGCGGCACGGCGCTGGTCCAGGTCGGCTTGCGCCTGCGCACGCTCGTCGCTGTCCTCTGCCATGCGATTGATGTTGTCCTGCTCAATCCCAAAGACCATATTCGCTTGGCGCTCTGCCGCATCCAAACTTGCCGGCGTATCGACCGTCAACTCTTGAGCACGTGCCTTTTCGCGCCCGTCACGGATCTTATCGATATTACCCTTGACCTCGTTAATCTTTGTCGTGTAGGCATCCGAATAGGAATTGAGGCTCTTAGCCCCCTCAACGGTCACGTGAACCGCGGAGTAGGAAGAAGATGTCGCGGCATCCTCGCTCACATAGAACTTGTAGTCCGCAGCCGAGGCGGCACGGAAGGCGTTGACCGTCGAGTCGGAGCTCACGTCGGTGGGGTCGAGAACCTCGGCCGTGATGGTGTAGTCCCCATCGGCAAACTGGTCCTTGGCGCTTTGGTTCGACGAGCTCGCATCGTTGGCGGCAAAGCTCACGGTATCGCCGATTTTCTTGCCCGAAGCCTTCAGGAACTTCGAAGTCACCGCGACCTCATCGGCGCTCTCGGGCAAATCGCCGTTCACGAGCACCGGCTGATCGATGTTCTCCTTGGAGAGACTTTGCACGACCACGCGCTCGCGCGTCGTACCCACGGCGGTATAGGCGGTCTCGGTATAGATGCCCTCGGCAGTCTCGACGCCATCGACCTCTCGGATCGCAGCAAGATCGTCATCGGTCAGACCATAGGTCGACTGCACGTTGATGTCATAAACATTCTGCTGGTCAAAGTAAGCGTCGACCGAATCGCACAGATCCTCGCAACCCGCCTTAAGGCCGCACATCACGCTCACGCCGAGTGCGGTGATGACCACGATGGACAAGAAGCGCTTAAGACTGCCGCGGATTGTGCGGTAGATGCCACGGCGGAACACCGTCGGCACCATATCGTTTGAGCTTTGGGCGGAGCGGTAGGTCGCGAACTCCCGGTCGTGACTCACGTGCCGCGTATCGTGGTTCTGGCTGTTTTGGCGGTCCTGATCCATGGGCGCTACCACTCGATCGTCTCGATCGGCACGGGATTTTGCTGGACCGTCTCGCTCTCCACGCGACCGTTCTTAAAGCGAATCAAGCGATCGGCCATGGGCGCCAGCGCGGAGTTATGAGTGATGATAATGACCGTGATGCCCTGCCTGCGACAGGTGTCCTGCAGCAACTGCAAGATCTGCTTGCCGGTTTTGTAGTCGAGTGCACCCGTGGGCTCGTCGCACAGGAGCAGCTTGGGGTTCTTTGCCAGTGCACGGGCGATGGACACGCGCTGCTGCTCGCCGCCCGAAAGCTGCGCGGGGAAGTTGGCGAGGCGCTCACCCAGGCCAACCTGGCAAAGCGTTTGCTCGGCATCGAGCGAATCGGGGCAGATTTGCGCCGCAAGCTCGACGTTCTCAAGCGCCGTCAGGTTGGGGACCAGATTGTAGAACTGGAAGACAAAGCCGACATCGGCGCGGCGGTATTCCACGAGCTGAGCCTCGTTGGCGGAGCTCACGTCGCGCCCGTCCACCGTCACGGTGCCGGAGGTTGCCGTGTCCATGCCGCCCAGAATGTTGAGGGCCGTAGTCTTGCCGGCACCCGAAGCACCCAAAATGATGGCGAGCTCGCCGCGCTCGACCGTAAAGCTCGCGCCGTCGAGCGCGTGGATGCGGGCGTCGCCCTCGCCATATGCTTTGATGACGTCTTTGAATTCGATATAGGCCATCGATTAGTTCCCATCTGGTCGGATAACTCTTTAGTATTACCCATTTCGCACCGACCAAATAGGGACAGGTTTATTTTGGCAGGTTTTATATGGGAAAACGGCAGCTATAGATGAGGCGCCGGGGAGGCAGAGAAATCATCGACGGGGTCAGGCCGACCGCCAAACACAACGCACGCATCTCTATCTGTCAGCAAAATCATTCGAACAGCTGTTCGTTTCTATGATATGATTCCGTTATCTAAGCAGGCCAATACGCAGAAAGGCGGCCAGCATGGCGTTCGACTTTAAGAAGGAATGCAAGGAGCTCTACAAACCTGCAAGCAAGCCGAGTATCGTAACTGTCCCGCCTATGAGCTACGTTGCCGTTCGCGGCAAGGGCGACCCAAATACCGAAGGAGGCGAGTATCAAAACGCTCTGCCGCTGCTTTACGGCATCGCCTATACCGTCAAGATGTCGAAGAAAGGCTCAAGGAGTATCGAGGGCTATTTCGACTTTGTGGTACCGCCGCTCGAGGGTTTCTGGTGGCAAGACTCCCCGAGCGGCGACATCGATTATGTACGCAAGGACGATTTCAACTTTATCTCGTGTATCCGCCTGCCCGATTTCGTCACCCGAGATGACTTTGACTGGGCAGTCGCGGAAGCCACGGCCAAAAAGAAACTGGACTTTTCCGCCGTCGAGCTGCTTAAAGTTGACGAGGGCCTCTGCGTTCAATGCATGCACACCGGGCCCTACGACAACGAACCGGCGACCGTAGGCGCCATGCATGAATACACGACCGAGCAGGGCTATGTCCCCGACCTCTCAGACACCCGTTTACATCACGAAATCTATCTCTCCGATCCACGCAAATGTGCACCGGAGAAACTTAAGACTGTGGTTCGTCATCCTATCAAGCGCGCTGAATAGCGTGGAGCGTCATTTCACGCGCTAGGTTTTAAGCCAGCCAACCAGCCGCCTCCTAGGCCGTCCGGTAATTATCTTGACGCGGCCCGTCGCATCTTATAAGTTTGTTTTACTAAAGCTGGAAAGCCTCTCAACGATGCGCAACTCCAGCTCTTTTTCTATCAAGAGAGCAAGTGCCAGAAAACAAAATGTCGGAAAGCAACGTATCGAGCAGAATCAAACGCCTGGTCAACACCTATAGCGGCCTCGTGCTCATGGGTGCTGCCGGAATCCCTATTGGCATCATCGTCGGCGCCATTTGTGCCCTCTTTGGTCGCGTGCTCCTGGCGATCGGTGCCTTCCGCGACGAGCACATCACCCTGCTCCTTCCCTTCCTCGCCCTCATGGGCTTGGCCATCGTATTTGCCTACCGCACCTGGGGCAAAGGCACCGAACGCGGCATGAGCTTAGTATTCGACGTAGGCCACGGGCGCGAGAACGCCATCTCCCCGCGCTTGGTGCCGCTCATTATGCTGAGCACGTGGGGAACGCACCTCTTTGGCGGCAGCGCGGGACGCGAGGGCGTGGCCGTGCAGATCGGTGCAACCGTCTCACATTGGATCGGCCGACGCCTACCTTTCCGAGACCCCGGCAACACGTTTTTGCTTATCGGCATGGCTGCCGGCTTTGCCGGGCTCTTTCGAACGCCTCTTGCTGCCACGGTCTTTGCTATCGAAGTACTGGTCGCAGGACGCATGGAATACCGCGCGCTGTTTCCCGCGCTTACGGCCTCGCTCGCCGCAAGTATGACCTCCGGCGCCCTGGGACTCGAGAAGTTCGAAGTCGCCGTTGTCGCCTCATACGCGCTTGATCTCCCCGGTCTTGGACGGCTTGCGGTGCTGGGTATCGCGTTTGGCATGGTAGGCGGCGCCTTTGCCTGGTGCCTTTCCCACGCCAAGACCCTTGCGGCGCGGCTGCTCCCCAACCCCTATGTACGAATCGCCGTTATGGGCATCGCGCTATCAGCGATTCTGTTCACACTGTGGCAGGGGCGATACTGCGGTCTTGGCACCAACCTGATATCGGCGGCGCTCGACGGTGACGGCAAGGTCGCCATCATGCCTTGGGACTGGGCGCTCAAATTTGCGCTCACCATTGCCACGCTTGCCGCAGGATATCAAGGTGGTGAGGTGACGCCGCTGTTCTCCATCGGAGCGAGCCTTGGCGTCGTACTCGCCGGGATTCTCGGCATGTCCGTCGAGCTCTGCGCCGCACTGGGCTACGCCGCCGTCTTTGGCAGCGCCACCAATACACTGCTCGCACCCATCCTCATTGGCTGCGAGGTCTTCGGTTTCGGTAATCTGCCGGCGTTCTTCATCGTCTGCGTTGTGGCTTATCTGTTCAACATGGACAAATCGATCTACGCCCTGCAGGAGCGGGCGTAGAAAGATGTCCAAGCAGGTGGTCTCAACCGGAAACGGCGTCCCACTCTGAGGCTGTATTCCGGGGCACGGTTTCCGCTCGGGACGCCATTCGGAAAGCGCATCCCGCTTTAAAACAGAATTCCGGGACGTGGTTTCCGTCTGAGCCTCCATTCGGAAAGCGTGTCCCGTTCTTTCACGGCATCTTGGCTATGCAAAGTGCTCGAGCGTTACTCCTCGTACGCGCCCTCAAGGCGCAGCAGCCACTCCTTGCGATCCAGTCCACCGGCGTATCCGTTGAGCGATCCGTCGGCCGCGACCACGCGATGGCACGGCACGATAATCGAAATAGGGTTGCGAGCGACCGCAGCCCCCACCGCGCGAGGAGATACAACGGGCGCTTCATTTCCCGGTACACGATGTCGAGCGGCAACACGCTGGGCGATCTCGCCATACGTAGCGACCTCGCCACGCGGGATCGAAAGCAGCTCAAACCAAACCTCACGCTGAAACGCCGTGCCGATCATATGCAACGGCGGCGTAAACCGAGGTTCCTGCCCTGCAAAATAAGCATTCAGCCAAGCCCAGGAACGCTCAAGCACCGAAGAGGCCGCACCATTTGCCGGACTCACCGACGACATGCCACCAGTACCGGAAACCGCATCGACGCCTTCAACATGTTCGGAGTCTTCACGGAGAAGCGTGGAGCCAAAGTGCTCCTGCCCCTCAAACCAAAGCCCCGTCAGACCGCGGCCATCAGCGGCAAGCAGGATTTCGCCCAAAGGCGAAGCAAACGTCGTCGTGACCACCAGCGGCTCCTTTCAAAACTCCGCAACATAATACCGCGAACTGTGCAGACAACCCCCGCAGATACGTCCGGGCGGGCTCGCAATTACTTCAGCGAGGCTGTTTTTCCCAATCAAGCGAAGAAGACGCGGGGCTTCGACGCCAGGGCGGTACCCCCGCCAGCTGAGCTCTAATACTTTTCCCGAGAAGTGAACGAGTAAAAACGAAGTCCCGGAGCATCCACACCTTTAGACCGCAAAACCGCAGGATTCGCGCTGCAAAACCGCAGGACATAGCAATCAAAAAATGCCAATGCTTCGGGGGTCCAAATAAGGTCGTTCACTTCACGGGAAAAGTATTAGACCTCAATTCGCACCAAGCCCAAAGTCACCCCAGGCAGCAGGCGCGAAGCGCCGAGGCCGCCGCCGGGACCAGGGCCCGCAACGGCCACGCGCCCCCACATCAGCCCAGCGGCCTCAACCAACAACGGCCCCATCGCAGACCGCTCGCAGCAGCGTCACCGCAGGCGGGGGCCGGGCTTAGTTTTCAGAACACTCCGCAGACCAGTGCGGCGCCTTGTCCGCGGCTCCGAAGAAGCAGGACAAGGCGCCACACATGGTCGAGGACGTTCTGAAAACTAAGCCCGGCCCCGCCGGACAGGTCAACCTACTCGCAGAGCAGCTTGGCGATCTGGACGGCGTTGGTTGCCGCGCCCTTACGGATTTGGTCGCCGCAGCACCAGAAGGTGATGCCACGTGCGGCCTCGGGGTTCGAGATATCACGACGCACGCGACCGACCCAGATCAGGTCCTGGTCGGACGTGTCCATCGGCATGGGGAAGCGGTCGTGCGCATCCTCGGCGCTCATGTCGTCAACCAGCTTGACGCCCGGAGCGGCGGCCAGCGCGGCGCGGGCCTCTTCCACCGTGATGTCACGCTCAAACTCGAGCGTAATGCTCTCGGAGTGCGAGCGCAGTACAGGCACGCGCACGCAGGTGCAGTTCACGCGCAGCTCGGGCAGGTGCATGATCTTGCGGCCCTCGTTTTGCAGCTTCATCTCCTCGGAGGTAAAGCCCTCCTCCTTGACGCCGCCAATCTGCGGAATCAGGTTGCTCGCCAGCTGGGCGGCAAATGCGCGCGGCTCGGGAATCTCCTCGCCACGGCCCAGGGCGGCCAGCTGAGCCTCGAGCTCGGCCATACCGGGAGCGCCAGCGCCCGAAGCTGCCTGATACGTGGACACGATCATGCGCTTCACGCCGGCGAGCTGATGCAGCGGCCACGTAGGAACCAGACCGATGATGGTCGCGCAGTTGGGGTTGGCGATCAGGCCGTGGTGCCACTTAATGTCATCGGCATTGATCTCGGGCACGACCAGCGGCACCTCGGGATCCAGACGGAAGGCATGGCTGTTGTCGACCACGACGGCGCCGCGCTTGACGGCCTCGGGCAGCAGCTCCTTGGCGATATCGTCGCCGGCAGCGCCGAGTACGATGTCGCAGCCCTCAAAGGCCTCGGGGCAAGCCTCCTCAATCACAACCTGCTCGCCGCGGAACTCAACGGTCTTGCCCGCAGAGCGCGCGCTCGCCAGCAGCTTGAGCTTACCGACCGGAAACTCCTGCTCGTTGAGGCACTCGAGCATCTGGGTGCCCACGGCTCCCGTCGCGCCCAAAATAGCAACCGTGTACTGTTTCATGCTTCCCCCTTTAAAGGTTGTGGCTATCGCCCGCACGCCAAGCAGGCAGGATATTCTTGCCCAGTTTATACAAGAACGGGGCGGTTACAAAACCCGCCCCGTCGAAACGAAATCGAAACGAAACGCCCAGCAGTAGATTTTTGGGACATCCTAAAAATCTACCGGGATGGAAACTACTTGTGGAGCGCGGCCAGGGCAGGCTCGCCCGGCGCGGGAGCCTCCAGGTCAGAGACCTTCACAATGCCGTTCTCGTCGGAGAAGGCACGATAGATGGTCTGAATCGCCAGGTCGAAGTCCTTCTCCTCGACGCCGATAATGATGTTGATCTCGTCGCAGCTCTGCGAAATCATACGCACGCTCACGCCCGCCTGGCCAAGCATGCCAAACAGGTGACCAGAGATGCCGGCACGACCGCGCAGGTTGCGGCCAACGGTCGCGATAAGCGCCAGGCCCTCGACGACCTCAATCTCGAGCGGCTCGACCTCCTGCTGAATGTCGCCCACAAGCGAGTACAGCGAATCGTGCACATCCTGCTCCTGCACCACGGCGCCAAAGCGGTCGACACCGGTGGGCATGTGCTCGACGGAAACGTCATAGCGCTCGAAGACCGAAAGCGCACGACGCATAAAGCCAACGCGGGGCTTGGTGCGGTCGCGGGCGACGTTGATGGCGACAAAACCGCGCTTGCCGGTCACGCCGGTAATGATGGGCTCCGCCTCGCCCTCATCAGCCGTCTCGCTAATGATGGTGCCGGGGTCCTGCGGCGCATTGGTGTTCTTGATGACCAGCGGAATACCCGCCTCACGCACAGGGAACACGGCCTCCTCGTGCAGGACGCTTGCGCCCATGTACGAAAGCTCACGCAGCTCCTCGTAGGTAACGCGGGCGATGGGCTGAGCCTCGGGAACAATGCGCGGATCGGCAGAATAGAAGCCCGAGACGTCGGTCCAATTCTCGTACAGGTCGGCGCCTAGGCACTTGGCCAGGATCGAGCCGGAAATATCGCCGCCACCACGGTCGAGCAGCTTGATCTGGCCCTCACGCGTCGCGCCGTAGAAACCGGGCATAACAAAGCCGCCCTGCTGACCGTACTCCTGCACCAGCTCGGAGGTGCGATTCATGCTGAGCGTACCGTCGTGATGGAACGCCACAACCGTCGCGGCGTCCAGGAACGGCAGGCCCAGGTACTCGGCCATCAGGCGAGCGGTGAAGTACTCGCCGCGGCTCACGAGCTCCTCAGTAGAGTAGCCACCGGAGCGGGCGCGCTCGGCAAAGGCCGCGAACTCCTCACGGATGGGATAGGTGAGCTCCAGCTCGTCAGCGATATCAAAATAGCGCTGGCCAATGTCCTCGAGCAGCTCCTCACACGACACGTGGTACTTGACGTGCGCGTTGACCAAGTAGAGCAGGTCGGTCACCTTGGTGTCGCCCTTAAAGCGGCGACCGCAGGCAGAAACCACCACAAAACGGCGGGCAGGGTCGGCGTCGACAATGGCCTTGATCTTCTTGAAGTGTTCGGCGTCGGCGACCGACGAGCCGCCAAACTTGGCAATCTTAATCATGGGCTTGAGGTTACCTTTCTAAAAAGCCTCTGCGAACCTACTTTGTGCGCTCTGATACCATGGTTTCACCGATTGGGACCAAGGCATCCGAGGAGCAGTGTTATATGGGAACTTATCATAGTACACGAGGACGCACTTTATCGTGCTCAAGTAAGGTGGCAATCCGTACCGGCATCGCTCCCGACGGGGGTTTGTTTGTCTCGGACGAGCTCGGCACCCAGCAGGTCGATATCAGCTCGCTTGCAGATAAATCGTACTTTGAAATCGCTCAAGATGTGTTGGGAATGTTACTGAATGATTACACGACCGAAGAAATTTCGGCGTGTGTCGACGAAGCATACCGCGGCACGTTCGCGAGCGAAGAGGTTACGCCGCTCGTCAAACTCGATGCCGCACCGGGCGCCGACGCCCCTCAGACCTATGTGATGGAGCTCTTTGGCGGCCCCACGAGTGCCTTTAAGGACGTCGCCCTGCAGATGCTCCCCCGCTTGATGGCCCGCACTTCCGCCAAGGACGGCGGCGCCGAGCGCATCATGATCGTCACCGCCACGTCGGGCGACACCGGCAAGGCCGCACTCGCTGGTTTTGCCGACGCTCCGGGCACGGGCATCACCGTCTTCTATCCCGAGGGCAAGGTCAGCCGCGTGCAGAATCTGCAGATGTCCACCCAGGAGGGCGATAACGTCGCCGTCTGCGGCATTCGCGGCAACTTCGACGATGCCCAGAGTGCCGTCAAGCGCATCTTTGCCGATAAGGAACTTGCCGAGCGTCTGGAGGCCGCCGGCACGGTACTTTCCAGCGCCAACTCCATCAACGTCGGCCGCCTGGTGCCGCAGGTCGTCTACTACTTTGCCGCCTATGCGCAGCTGCTGCGTGCCGGCGCCATCAAGGCCGGCGACGCCGTGGAGTTCTGCGTACCGACCGGCAACTTTGGCGATATCCTGGCCGGCTACTATGCCAAGCGCATGGGCCTGCCCGTTGCCAAGCTCGTCGTGGCGAGCGATAAGAACAACGTGCTTGCCGACTTCCTGACCACCGGCGTCTACGACCGCAACCGTCCGTTCTTTACGACCATCTCGCCGTCGATGGACATTCTCATCAGCTCCAACCTGGAGCGCATGCTGTACTTCCTGTCCGACGGCGACTGCGAGCTCGTTGCCGGCCTTATGGAGCAGCTGGCACAGACTGGTCGCTACGAGGTTCCCGCCGACCTGCTGGCAAAGATTCAGAGCGTCTTTGGCTGCGGTTGGGCCAGCGAGGACGAGGTCCGCGCTGCCATCAAGAGCTGCTGGGATGCGAACGGCTACGTGATTGACCCGCACACCGCTTGCGGCTATCACGTCTTTGAGCAGGTCGCTCCCGCCGAGGGCGCCAAGGCCCGCGTGCTGCTTTCGACCGCCAGCCCCTACAAGTTCCCGCGCGCCTGCTGCGACGCCCTGGGGCTCAACGTTCCCGAGGACGACTTTGAGGCCATGCGCGTGCTCGAGCAGGCAACCAACACGGTCGCCCCGACCCAGCTCGCCGAACTCGAATCCAAACCCGTCCGCTTCGAAGACGTCTGCGACGTCGATGAGATGGACAGTTACGTCGAGTCTGCAGCAAAAAAGATGACTACCAACTAAAAACCCCTTATAAGGCGCCGGCGAAAGCCGGCGCACCTTCTTTTATCAGATAACCCCCGGGATGATGACGAACGCGCACAGCGTGCCTGGCTGTTTAGTTCGTCGCGAGTTCCGCACGCAAAGGAAAGCACTTAATGTGCTTTCCGTCTTGCGCAGGACTGCCCGAGCAGCGAACTAAACAGCCAGGCACGCCAGGAGGACTCACATGATCAAGATCACCGTCCCAGCAACCAGCGCCAACTTGGGCATTGGCTACGACACCCTCGGCATGGCCGTCAGCCTCTACTCACACTTCACCTTTGAGCGCGCCGACAAGCTCACCATCACGGGTTGCCCCGAGGAGTTCCAAAACGAGAACAACCTAGTCTACGTGAGCTTTGTGGATGCGCTGGCCGCATGGGGCGAGCCGGCTTTTCCCGTTGCCATCGACATTCAGACCGATGTACCCGTCGCTCGCGGCCTGGGCTCCAGCTCCACCTGCGTCGTCGCTGGCATCATGGCAGCCGCCGCGCTGACGGGCCACACCGTCGACCGCGCCGAGCTCGTCCGCACCGCCACCGAGGTCGAGGGACATCCCGACAACGTCGCCCCCGCCATCCTGGGCGGCGCAGTCTGCTCTTTTACGCCGACCGGTTCGCTCCCCCAGTGCCTGCGCTACGAGGTGAGCGATCGCTTGCGTTTTATTACCGTGATTCCGCCCTACGAGGTGCATACGAGCGAGGCGCGCAAGGTCGTGCCGCAGGAGATTCCGCTCCCCACCGTCGTATGGCAAATGGGCCGCATCGCCGGCATGACGCGCGGCCTGGAGACCGGCGACCTGGATCTGATTGCCGCCGCCAATGACGACCGCATCCAAGAGCCGTATCGCCGTCGCCTGATTCCCGACTACAACGCCGTGCGCGACACCTGCCTTAACGGCGGCGCCAAGACCATCTGGATCAGTGGTTCGGGCTCGACCCTCATGGCTGTGACCGACGACACCATCGTGGCAAAGTTCTTGCAGGTCAAGCTGCGCGAGCAGTTCCCTAAGTGTGATACGCATATTCTGACGTGCGACACCGAGGGCGCTCAAATCGAGTACCTGTAGACATCGCTGGTTAATCCTTTCGGGCCGCCCAAGGGTATCCCCTTAAAAACGTCCTCGCACTTGAGGCCCGCTTCTCCTGCTCCTTCGGAGCTACGGATAAGCGGGCCTCGTGCTGCGGAATGTTTTTAAGGGGATACCCTTGGGCGGCCCTACAGCAACGTGGTCGACGATGTCTATAGGAACCCACGCTTTGAAGGGGCGCCGGGCTGATGGTTTGGCTTTTTATTGGTGGGGCCCTTACTGGGATGGGACCCTTACTAGAGGCAGGCCTCGGCGATGCGGCGTTTGAGTTCGTCGATGCCGGTGCCGGTTTGGGAGCTTGTGATGATTACGTTTTCGGCCGGGACGTTGAGCTGCTTTTTGATGGCTGCTGCCTGGCGGGCCTGCTGGGTGCGGCTGAGCTTGTCGGCTTTGGTGAGACAGACGATAAAGTTGAACTCGTTGCCCTGCAGGTAGTCGATCATGTCATGATCGAGCTTGCTGGGGTCGTGACGAATGTCCACCAGCGAGACGACCAAGTTAAAGCTGCGCTCGGAGTCGAAAAAGTCGCCGATAAGCTCGGCCCAGCGGTCGCGCTCGGCCTTAGAACGACGGGCGAAACCATAGCCCGGCAGGTCGACGAAGTGCACGTCATCGGCCTCGAAGAAATTGATGTTGCTTGTCTTGCCCGGTGTGCTCGAAACCTTGACCAGGTTCTTGCGGCCAAAGAGCTTGTTCATAATCGACGACTTGCCCACATTGGAGCGGCCGACAAAGCTCACTTCGGGGCAGGTGGACTCGGGAATCTGCGAAACCTTGCCGTAGCTGGCGACGAACTTGGCAAGCTGGTAGTTAATGGAATCGGCCATGGACACTCCTTGGTCGTAGGTTCTTACAAAAGAGCGCGCTATTGCGCGGCGGCAATGCGGCGGACGATATCGAGCGTGATGTTACTTGCGACACGCGCGTACTCGAACAGATCGAACTCTCGGTCGCAAATTGCATCGTACGCCTCGTCACAATTATCGCTGATAGCGCGCAACACCAGGCAATCGACACCATTTTTGGTTGCGACATGAGCAATCGCCGCGCCCTCCATGCCGACACAATCGGCATGTGTCGCTTCGATAGCGTCGCTACGCATGGCGGCGCCCGTCACAAAGCGGTTACCCGTGGCAATCGTGCCGACCAAGAACTGTTTGGTGCCCTCGTTCGAAGCGACTGCATTTGTCGAAGCGTCAACGAACCCACGCTCAGCAAGCACGTCGACGGCAATATCGACCAGCGCGGGCGTCGAACCAAACTCCTCAAGCCCCGGTGCGGACTCGGCGATAAGCGCGGTATCGGTATCCAGATAGCGCAGGCGTTTGCCAATGACCACGTCGTCGATATGGAGCTTGGGGTTCAAACCGCCCGCAATGCCCGAAAACACAACAGCCTGCGGAGCATACTTGCTAATGAGGTGCTGTGTTGCAGCGGCGGCGTTCACCGTGCCCATGCCCGCCGTTGTGGCGACAACTGTCAGGCCATCGAGCTCGCCGCTCACAACGGTCAAGCCTGCCTCCCGTGCCTCGCAAACGTCGCTCAGCTCTTCCTTAATCTGCATGATCTCTTTTTCGAGCGCACCGATAATCGCGATGGTAGCCATACCATTCCCCAAACCTATACGAAATTCTCAACCACGGTATGGTACCAGCATTTTGTTTGACCTCGCCAAACGAACACGCTAAGCCAGCGTAGCGCGGGTATCATAGAGCGCCTTGGCGATGGCAGTCACAACCTCACTCGAATGGTCGCTCCATGGCATCGATGTCATGATGCTCATGACATAGGTACGGCCATCGATGTCGATAAGGCCCGCATCGCATGTCGAATAGTAACCATCCTCGCTAATCCAGCCTGCCTTGTTGCGCACCAAAACCTGCTCGTCCGCAATGCCATCGCGCACTCATTTAAGTCTGTCCCCAATGAGTGCCGCTAGCCGATGGCGTTTTTGAGTTCGGCGCGGCGCTTTTTCATGCCGGCCATGACGGCGTTGCGCAGCTCGGGCATGCGCGCGGTATCCATCTGGGGCACGCCCTCGAGCTTATAGGGAATCCCCAGTTGCTCGTACTTGACGACACCCATCGTGTGATACGGCAGCATTTCCAGGCCCACCACGTTGTGCCATGGAGCGATCAGGCGACCGAGCTTCTCGCATTCCTCCGCCGTGTCGGTGATACCCGGCACCACCACATGGCGAATAACAACCTTAATCTTGCGATGGGCAAGCTCATCGCCAAACGCCAGGATGCGCGCAGGATCGCAACCGGTCAGCTTTTTATGCTCAACCGGATCGGCATGCTTGATGTCGAGCAGCACCATATCGGTCTCGTTGAGAACAGCATCGAACTTCTCCGGATGCTTGGGATCAAATGCATAGCCACAGCTATCTAGGCAGGTATGCACACGGCCATCGGGATTGTTGTGCATTGCACGGAACAGGTCGGCCAAAAACTCGGGCTGCAGGAGCGGTTCGCCACCCGAAACGGTAATGCCGCCGCTACGGTAGAACTCATGGTTGCTCTGGAACTCGTCCATGAGATGCTCGACGGTCACCATCGTGCCGCCGTTAACAGACCAGGTATCGGGATTGTGGCAATACGCGCAGCGCATGGGACAGCCCTGAACAAACACCACAAAGCGGATGCCGGGTCCGTCGACCGTTCCCATCGTCTCGATCGAATGCACGCGACCCAGGGCATACGCAGAGTCCTCGGGACGAGCGTCCACACCCTCAAGCGTCATTTCTGCCATTCGCGCTACCTTGCCTCTCCTTGGATGCAACCAATTAAAATGCCAGAGCCATTCTAGCCCATGCGTTTGCGTTTAAACGTCTCGGACTAGAACGGCACGTTTTAATCTATCCCCCATCACCATGGCTGGGGGGCTACGTCGAGATGTCAGGCTGGAGAACGCTCGCCTGCGGCCTTTACGCCTTAAGCGTGAGCACCGCGCCGAAGGCGGTCGGGCCGCAATGGCTCGAGATGACGCCGCCAACCTGCGTCCAGGTAACGTCCTCAAAGCCCAGGTCGTGCGCATAGACTTCCATGTCGTCGCGCAGCTCCTGGGAAAGGCCCACCGAATACGCCAAGCCAATGTGCGAGTAATCAATATCGCCCTTGGCAACCATGTGGTCAATAAAGGCACGGGCGCATTTGAGCATGGAGCCGCGGAGCTTCTTGGTCGCCACGAACTTGCCACCCGTCACCTCAATGCAGGGCTTAATCTTGAGCAGATGAGCGCCCAGGAACGCGGCGTTAGACAAGCGACCGCCCGCCTTAAGGAAGGCAAGGTCGGTAGGAACAAAGCCCAGCAGCACGCGGTCCATGACGGAGTTCGTAAAAGCAAAAATCTCATCGACGGTGGCATCGGGGTGAGCCTCGATGTATTTGGCGGTCTCGACGGCAACGAGCGACTGGCCAACCGAAACAAAACGCGTGTCCATAGAGAAGACGTAGTCGCGGCCCTTAGCTGCAATCTTGGAGGACTGATGCGAGCAGGTCGTGGCCTCGGAATATGCGAGATGCAAAATGGTCGCGTCGGGCTGCTCGGCATGGATGCGGTCGTACACGTGAGCAAAATCCGCAGGCGCGCAGCCACTGGTCTTGGGCATCACGCCAAACTCGTTGCAGCGCGAATAAATCTCAAGCGGATCGATCGAGCCGTCCTCGACGGTCTCGTCACCAATCGTGACATGCATGGGCACACGCACGATGCCATAGCGTTCGCAGAGCTCCGGTGTCACATCCGAACCAGACTCAACCACGATTACGTACTTGCCCATTATCATCACGACCCATCTCGACGTTGGTTATTTATTACGCGCGCACGCCCGTCGCCCAATTGAACAACGACTCCCAAGCACCAGAGAGACGCCGCCCTTCGCCACAACAAAGGACAGCGTCTCCCTGAAATACTCCGTGCTTGCATGAGATTCTACACGGTTTGGTAATGAGTGTTACTTACTCCGCAAACGGTAGCTATATGCGATAAACGGTAGCCACCAAGAAAGCCTGTGTATCCAAAACGCCATGGTCACTCACAATGCGGCTAGCGAGCCAGACGGTAAAACTCCATCGAGGCGTCGCCCTCGGCGCGCAACTGCATCGCCGGCGCCGCAGACGAATAGGTGCGGCTCGTAAGCGCAACCTCGCCGTCGTTGACAAATACCTCGAGCATCGTGGCATCCGAAAGGACTCGCAGGCAGTAAAGCTCGTCGAGCTCAACCGACCTCTTGTCGCGTCCATAGCCCTCATCGCCCATATCAAGTGTGAGCATTCCGTTGGCAAAGCACACGACAACGCCCTCACGAACTTCCAGCTCAATGGACTTCGTCCCCCGGCACGACACGACGGCATCAAACAGTCGACCAGGAGAGCCGACGGTCTCTCCGGCGGTCACCGAAACACGCTCCTTGCGCAGTTGCTCAACCTCGCGCGCGGGCCACTGACAGAGCTTACCGTCGCGCATATTCAGCACCCTCGGCACGGTAAGCGCGCACTGCCATCCGCGTTCCACCGTCGGGTTTTGAGCCGTTGCATCGGGGCAGCCGGCCCAACCGATCATAATCCGTCGACCGTCGGCATCTGCAAATGATTGAGGGGCATAGAAGTCAAGACCCGCATCGACCATCGGGGGCATACCCTGCCCGGCGATTTTAAAGCTAGGCGCCTCCCAATCGGCCTCAATACGAAACCACACGCACTGATGCGGGTTTTGGTAACGCCAACCATCGGCGGGCACGCCCTGCGGACAGCAAACGAGAATAAGCTCGCCATCAAGCTCAAACAGATCGGGGCACTCCCACATAAAACCGAACTTCTCGCCGAGCTCAATACGCGTCGCATATTTCCAGCACTCAAGATCGTGCGAGGTATAGACGAGCACGCAACCGCGGTCGTCTTTCGTACGAGCACCAAGAACCATATAGTAGATACCGTCGTGCTCCAGGATCTTGGGGTCGCGCACGTGCGTACTAATATCGTCGGGGTAATCGACCGGACCAACAGCTATGTGCTTCTCCCCCAATTTATCGGGGTTCTCGGTAACCATGTGAATCTGATTTTGGTCGCGCCCTGTCAGCACATAGTCATAATCATCGCGGTCAAAATGCTTGACGTTACCGGTATAGAAGTAGTGAATCTTGCCGTCGTGCATAAATGCAGACCCCGAATACGCACCGCTCGAGTCTAGATCTGAATCGGGGAATAGCGCGGGACCGCGGTTCTCGTACGTCACAAAGTCCTTCGTCGTCAGATGATTCCACAGCACCGGTCCGCCGTGCGCGGCATCAAACGGATCGTATTGGTGATAGATGTGGTATGTATCACCAACCTGCACCAAACCGTTGGGATCATTGAGCCAGCCAAGCTCGGGCTCCGCATGGAACAGAAGTCTATCGGAGTCAGCCGCGATGCGAGCCGCAGTCTCATCCTGCCCGGCACGCCACAGCTCGTAGTCCGAGCGCGTCACCTTATGTTTTTGATCGAACATTCAATCGTCCTTCTTGTAGAGGAGAAGGACGCCCGGCCCATGCGAGCCAAACGCCCTTCTCCAACAGGTCGACCCGTACATTACCTTGACGGATCTGGATTAGAAGCTGACATCAAAGCCGGCGCCTGCACCCTCTTCATCGGTGGTCGGAACGCCCTTTGCCTTGTTGTAGGCAAAGATCAGGATGATCGGGACGAAGAAAGCGATCAGATTGCCAGCCACATACCACACGAGGGTCTCGGGCGTGACGATGAGCAGGCCAAGTACGCCGGTCAGACCCTGGCCGATAGCGCGCACCTCAAAGAGCTTCACGAAGGCACCGCCGCAGCCTGCACCGATGCAAGCGCAGATGAACGGAATGATCGAGTAGCGCATGTTTGCAGCAAAGATAGCGGGCTCGGAGATTCCGACCAGCGTCGGGATAAAGGACGACATGCAGATGTTGCGCTCTTTGGAATGCTTCTTGTGAATGAGATACATGCCGATGGCGCCGCCGCCCTGGGCGATGATGGAAACGGACCAGATGGCCTGGATGTAGTTGAAGCCGGTCGTGGCAACGAGATTAGCCTCGATACCCTGAATGAACTGGTGCGTACCGGTAACGACGAGCGGCTGCAGGAACGCGGCAAAGACGAAGGCACCAAAGACGCCCATCCTGTTGTACAGGACATCGATTACGCCGGCAAGGACGTCGCCAATCAGGTTGCCGAGCGGGCCGAACACGGTGAACAGGGCGACGTTGGCAAGAATCAGGGTAACGGTCGGGACAAAGACGAACGAGACGACCTCGGGGATGTACTTCTGGGCAATCTTCTCGACCTTGGCCATGAACCAGGCGGTCAGGATTGCGGGGAACACGCCGCCCTGGAAAGCAACCATGGGAATGGAGAGCGGACCAAAGTTCCAATACTCAGCACCCGTCGGGTCCATAACGAACGCGTTGCGGTTCATAAGGCTCGGATGAACCATGACGATGCCGACGAGGATACCTAGGATCGGGTTGCCGCCAAAACGCTTGACCGCGCTGTACATCACCAGGACAGGCAGGTAATCGAAGGTGGTAGCGATAATGGCAAAGAAGCTTGCGAGGTTCTTGAGGAACTCGCTGTGGTCGGCAAGGCTGCCCTCCATGCCAAAGAGGCCGTTGGCAACGATCAGCGACTTAAGGCCGATGATGATAGCAGCGCCGACGAAAGCGGGAATGATGGGGATAAAGATGTCCGAGAATACCTTGAGGACCGAGAAGAACTTGCCCTTCTTGTCCGCCTCGGCGCCCTTGACCTCGGAAGCACTGATCTCCTTAACGCCCGTCAGAGCCATAAACTCATCATAGACCTTGTTTACGGTACCGGTACCGAAGATGATCATGAGCTGGCCGCTGTTGTACAGCACGCCCTTGACGCCATCGATGTTCTCGAGCTCGGCCTTGTTGTACTTGCTCGTATCCTTGAGCACCAGACGCAGACGCGTAACGCAATGCGTGGCACCCTCGATGTTATCCAGACCGCCGACGTTATCGACGACTTGCTGAGACACTACTTTGTAGTCCATGTTCCTCTCCATTCCCTTACGAAATCATAAGACGTTTTGTGGCCATTACAGAGATGCGATCGTTGCATTTGCGCACTTGACCGTACCGTCGGTGACCGTCAGCGCCACACCCTGGCCCTGCTTATTGCAGAAGCGAGCGTTAAGCGCAACATCATCGACAAAGATGGTCGCGATATCGTCGTCAACGACCAGGCGCACATGATGAGTGCCCTCGCCCTTAAAGAACAACGGACGCTCGAGGCCCATGTTGTTGACCTGGAACCACGGATACTGGGGGGCCGCCGTAAACTCGAGCTTGCCCTCACGCAGGTTGGCGCGGAACTCATAGGCAAGACCAGACTCGGCGTCCTCGGCGAGCTTCACCGAGAAGCCGGCAGCGTCACCGGCGAGCTCGATGTCGGCGTCGAGCATATAGGTGGAACCGGCATCCGCAGCGAGCACCTGCTCGACCTTGCCCGACTCGCAGGAAAGCTCAAAGGCCTCGACTGCCTTAGCCTCGCCAAAGGCGCCAAGCATGCTGTCGGGGAGTTTGGTGCCAAGCGTTCCGTCGGCACGCTGAACGATCTCGAGGGGCATAAAGGTGCCACCCCACAGGTAAGAGCTGGGGTCGCCGCCCTCGTCACGCGTAGGAACCCAACCAAAGAGAACGCGGCGCTCGCCATCAAATGCGGTACGTGCGGCATAGTACGCGCGGCCATCGAAGGAATCGTCCGCAGGAGTAATCCAGGGACCGTTGATAGAGCGAGACATGCGGTAACGGGTCTTGTTGCCATCGCTGTACTCAGAGAACACCAGATACCACCAGTCGCCCATCTTAAAGAGATCAGGCATCTCAAACATGGTGTACAGGCCCGGATTCCACCAGTCGCCCTGGAACTCCCAGGTATCCAGGTCCTTGGAGGTGAACTTGACCAGACGACCGGTCATCAGACGCTTGTCCTCGCCCACACGCGTGCCGAGGATGAGCATGTACTCTTCGTTCTCCTCATCCCAAAGCACAAAGGGATCGCGCCAGTTGCGGTCATCGTAACCCTCCTGGGGCGGAAGCAGCGTCTCGGCGATGTTCTTCTCCCACTTGACGGCGTCGTCACTCGTTGCGTGAAGAAGAACCTGCTTCATCAAACGTGCGCGGACCTTATCGCGATTGCAACCAGTGTAGAGCGCATGGTACTTGTCGCCCACCTTAAACACCGTGCCGGCATAAACATACTGGTCGACTTCCTCGTCGCCGCCACGCTCAAGGCTCTCGCCAAAGTCTTTGTAATTGACGAAGTCCTTGGTCGTAGCGAGCGCCCAGCCAAACGGCTCTCCGAAAGGTCCGGGGTTACGCGTGTCACGCTGGTGATAGAGATAGAACGTGCCGTCCTCGCCGTACGGCATGATGTCGCCTACCCAAATTCCCTCAGGCTGGTAATACACCTTGTGCATCCGAGACTTCCTTTCCCGCAAGATACTAACTCGGTACAACTGCAAGATATGTCAATCGTTTTCATATGTCAAACGTTTTCACACCAATACGTCTTTTCGCAGTTCCAGTCGTCGGCAAACGGTTGACATATGCCGGCGAACGGTCATCAGAGGCGTTTGAGGAATTCTTTTGGCACGGGATGAACTACGCGGTTTTGCCCTCAATGAGTTCAACGGGGAGTTTGATATTCGATTCGGGCTTATCGCCGTTAATAAGAGCGATGATGGATTGCGCCGCGAGCTCTCCGATGCGATCGATATCTTGGCGTACGGTTGTTAAGTCAGGCATAAACGTCATGGTGCGGCGGGCACCATCCGCGCCCACGACCTTAATATCGTCCGGAGCGCTCAAGCCGCGTTGCTTCATCACGTTGAGACAGATGGCCGCCATCGTGTCGTCTCCCGCAAAGATGCCGTCAATATCGGGGTTCTCATCGAGGGTCTTCGCAACGACCGCGCTCTTTTCGTCGTCGGACTTAACGAACTCGACCTCACGGACAAGCGCGGGCAAACCGGCCTGCTCCACAACATCGTGGTAGGCATCGGTACGCTTATTGGCAGGCATACGCATGCGGCTATTGTTGCGCAGGCACAAGATGCGCGAACACCCGTCATCGATCAGGCGACGCGTGGCAAGTTCGCCGATGCTATAGCTGTCGCTCGCAATCTGAACAGAGGCCTCGCCAAGGTCGCAGTCGATACCAACCAGACTCAAGCCCATCTCGGCATACGCCTCGGCACCGATATTAAGCGAGTTGACGATGACGCCATCAACCATATTGCGCCGAAGCATATCGATATAAGAACGCTCAAGATCAGGTCGATTGGCGCTATTGCACAGCAACATCTTAAAACCGTTTTCGGCCAGGGTACGCTCAACGGCTTGGACCGCTTGTGCATGAAACGGGCTGCTGACATAGGGAACGATCATACCGATTAGATTCAGGCGACCGTTGAGCATAGCACGGGCGATATCGTTGGGCGTATAGTTGATACGCTCCATCGCGGCATGGACCTTATCGCGGGTCTCTTGGCTAATATAGCCGCGATTATTAAGCACGCGAGATACCGTAGTAGGCGAAACCCCCGCCACCGCTGCAACTTCCTTGATGCCAGGCTTAGCAGAATCCTTAGAACGAGCACCCTCGCGAGCCATAGCACCCTCCCCTCATCAACATGTCATACGTTTACATACGAACAAAGCATACCCCAACAACAGTGGGAAGACGGTAACAGTACAAGTAAGTAAACGACTCATCCAAATAATTAGGAGAGTTCCGCCTAAAGGGTGACTACACAGGACCCCGCTGGGGCTGTTTGGGCTACCTCCCAAAATATTCCGCAGGACGCAAGAAGCCCTCGCCGCACGAAGTGCGCAGCGAGGGCTTCTTGCATGTCCGAGGACGTTTTGGGAGGTAGCCCAAACAGCCCCAGCGATCCTGCGGGAGTTAAATCCCTTTAGAACTTGTTGTGGAAGGTACGCGAAATGACCTCGTCCTGCTGCTCCTTGGTGAGCGTGTGGAAGTTCACGGCATAGCCGGAAACACGGATGGTCAGTTGCGGGTACTTCTCGGGGTGAGCCTGAGCGTCGAGCAGCGTCTCACGGTTGAAGACGTTGATGTTCAGGTGGTGGCCACCCTTCTCGGCGTAAGCGTCGAGCATGTGGACCAGGTTATCGGCCTGAGTCTCGGAAACTTCAGAAACCTTCATAATGTGTCTCCTTCGATCGATAGGCGCCGGCCGAAACCAGCGCACTAATCAGTAATCGTTATTGTTAGTATAGCACTAACAATAGTTACTCGCCCAGCTGATCAAGGTCGATATCACCAAAGAACACCTGGTCCTCCTTGCCGAGCGCACCCGGGATGATGGAGAAGGTGTTGGAGATGCCGTCCTGAGCATCGCGGAACGGGAGCTTGGAAACCGAAGACAGCGAAGCGATGGCGCCGTGGCTATCGCGCTTGTGCATGGGGTTAGCACCCGGGGCGAAGGGCTGGCCAGCCTTGCGGCCATCAGGCGTAGAACCGGTCTTCTTGCCGTACACGACGTTGGAGGTGATGGTCAGAACCGAGGTCGTGGGCACGGAGTTGCGGTAGGTGTCGTTCATGCGGATGTACTCCATGAACTGGTGCACAACGTCGTGAGCGATCTGGTCGACGCGGTCGTCGTCGTTACCGTACTTGGGGAACTCGCCCTCGGTCTCGAAGTCGACGATGATGCCGTTCTCGTCACGGACGGGGTGGACCTTGGCGTACTTGATGGCGGACAGGGAGTCAGCCACGACGGAAAGGCCAGCGATGCCCGTAGCGAACCAACGATGCACGTGCTTGTCGTGCAGAGCCATCTGGATGCGCTCGTAGCAATACTTGTCGTGCATGTAGTGAATGATGTTCAGCGAGTTGACGTACACGCCAGCGAGCCACTTCATCATGTCGTTGTACTTGGCCACGACGTCGTCGTAATCGAGCGTATCGCCCTCGACGGCGCGATACTTGGGACCGACCTGCTTCTTGGAGACCTCGTCAACACCGCCGTTGAGTGCGTAGAGCAGGCACTTGGCCAGGTTGGCACGGGCGCCGAAGAACTGCATCTCCTTGCCGATGCGCATGGAGGACACGCAGCAGGCAATGCCGTAGTCGTCGCCGTGGTAAACGCGCATGAGATCGTCGTTCTCGTACTGGATCGAGGAGCTGGCGACAGAAGTCTTGGCGCAGAACTTCTTGAAGTTCTCGGGCAGACGGGTCGACCACAGAACGGTCATGTTGGGCTCGGGGCTGGTGCCCATGTTCTCGAGCGTGTGCAGGTAGCGGTAGCTCATCTTGGTAACGAGCGTACGGCCGTCAACACCCATGCCGCCGATGGACTCGGTGACCCACTGCGGATCGCCGGTAAACAGGGCCTGATACTCGGGAGTACGGGCGAACTTGACCATGCGAAGCTTCATGATGAAGTGATCCACGAACTCCTGAATCTGTTCCTCGGTGAAGGTGCCGTTGGCAAGGTCGCGCTCAGCGTAGATGTCGATGAACGTGGAGGTGCGGCCGATGGACATAGCGGCGCCGTTCTGCTCCTTGACGGCAGCGAGGTAGGCGAAGTACATCCACTGGATGGCCTCCTGCGTGTTGGTAGCAGGGTTGGAAATGTCGAAACCATAGGTCTCGGCCATCATCTTGAGCTCGCCGAGGGCGCGGATCTGCTCCTGCAGCTCCTCACGATCGCGAATGTTGTCGGCGGTCATGACCGTCGGGGTGGAAGCCTTCTGGGCCTCCTTGTCCTTGATCAGGTAGTCGACGCCGTACAGGGCAACACGACGGTAGTCGCCGATGATGCGGCCGCGGCCATAGCCATCGGGCAGACCGGTGATGATGTGGGCCGAACGGCAGGCGCGCATCTCGGGGGTGTAGACATCGAAGACGCCGGCGTTGTGGGTCTTGCGCTCGAAGGTGTAGCGCTCGACAACGTTCTCGTCGATCTTGTAGCCGTGCTGGCTGGCAGCCTGGCAAGCGATGCGGATACCACCGTTGACGTGCAGCGCACGCTTGAGCGGCTTGTCGGTCTGGAGGCCGACGATGGTCTCCTTGTCGCGATGGGCGTTATCGATGTAGCCAGCGGGGTGGCTCACGATACCCGTGACGGTCTTGGTGTCCATATCGAGGACTCCGCCCTGCTCGCGCTCCTTGAGCAGCAGGTCGAGAACCTCGCCCCACAGCTCCTTGGTACGCTCGGTCGGGCCGGCGAGGAACGACTCGTCGCCCTCGTAGGGGGTGTAGTTCTTCTGGATGAAGTCTCGGACGTCAACCTCTCCCGTCCAGATGCCTTCCTTGAAGCCTTCCCATGCCTCCTGCATTGTGTAACCACGCTCCTAGTTACGTGTAATGCGGCGCTCTCTCACACCGCTGCTTATTGAATTCTTGAATTATCGGCTTGCACTACCGGCTTCTTCCGTTCTTCACCACACATTGGTACAGGGAAAAACGTTTGTCCACCTTGGAACTGCAACCCAAAACCCAAGATTTCACCCGTCTGAGAAGGATAACATAGCCACCCCCTTCATCAGGGCTGTTATATGTTTCTTTTTTTATACCATTAGGGCGTTTTTAACAAATCCGCAGGAAATACGAGTACGAACAACTACCGTTCACCGATTTGTTTGGTATTTTTCCTTGCCTTTGTACGACGTTCACTCTAGCTGTTATGCCAGCTTTAGCAGGGTAAAGTGCCTCTGAGTAGGCTTTGGGACATGCCTAGAGATCTACCCCTAACTTTGCTGGTACCGACGGTGCACGGAGGTCGCCTAAAGGTAGTTTTCTAGACATGTCCCAAAAATCTACCGTATAGGGTGCGCGTGCAGGGGTATCATCTTCCACCGAAAATAGTTTCTAGTGTTAGGGGTTTTCGGTGGAAGATACCGATTTCCATGAGCTTGGGCGTCAACTCTTAACTGAGTTTGGCAGCATGCATCAGCGCATTTCGCGCTTTGCGGACAAAGCTCTCGGCGGCGAGATGGCCGTCATGCGCGCTCTCATGCTCGCTGGCGGCTCGCTCACGCCGAGCGAACTCGCCAATCGTGCCTGGGTCTCGAGCGCCCGCATCGCCAATATCCTACGCGCTCTCGAAGCCAAGGGCTGGGTTGAGCGTGAGCACTCAAAGACCGACCGTCGTCGCGTACACGTCACGGTGACCGACAAGGGATTCCATGATCTCGAGATCAAGCGTCGGGAATTCGAGGACCGCACCGCGGCCTTCCTTGAGCAGTTCGGCGAAACAGATACCCAAGAGATGGTGCGCCTTCTAAGACGTGCCAACGAAATTATCGACCGCAACCAAGAAAGGAGAGATGCCGAGTGAGGATTCTCAAGCTCTTTAAAAAGCATGTCCTGGCACTGTTCGCAGCTATCGTACTTATCGTAATCAGCTGCAACGCCGATCTGGCGCTGCCTACCTATATGAGCGACATCGTCGACGTGGGCGTGCAGCAAGGCGGCATCGCCTCGCCCGTGCCCGACACCATCCGCTCCGAATCGCTCGACGACCTCGAACTCTTTATGAGCGCCAAAGACGCCAAGACGGTAGAGGCTGCGTTTGGCAAGGCAGACAAAAACGGGATTCGCACGTACAAGGGCACCGAGGACGAGCGCGCCGACGGCAGCAAGCTCGCCGACATTATGAGCCTGCCCGAGACCGTCGTCCTTTCGCTCAACCAAGGCATCGACGCCGACTCCATGGGCGACATGACCGGCACGTCCAGCGAGAAAGACAGCGACGCCGCTCAGGCCATGCCCACGCCCGAGCAAATGGCGGCGATGACGCCCGAGCAGCTCGCCGAGATGCAGCAGAAGGCCACAGCGGCGCAAAACATGCAAAAGCAGATTGATGCCGACGGCGGCAAGATCACCATGAAGAGTCTGCGCCTAGGTGTCGAGGGCGGTCTGGTAGACCAAAGCAAGCTCGTCGAGGGCGCCAATGAAATGGCGGACAAAATGGGCTCCATGTCGGGCTCCATCGTGACCCAGCGCGCCGTGAGCTATGTGCAGGACGAATACAAGGCGCAGGGCATCGACCCCGCCGACGTGCAGAACGCCTACCTGGGCCGCATGGCGACCACGATGTTTGGTCTGTGTCTGGTGTCGCTGGTCGCCACCATCCTGACCGGCGCCGTTGCTTCGCGCACCGCCTGCTCCATCGCCCGCGACCTGCGCCGCGAGACCTTCAACAAGGTTATGCACTTCTCACCGGCCGAGGTGGGCAAGTTTAGCCAAGCCTCGCTCATCACCCGCTGCACCAACGACATTCAGCAGATTCAAATGGCCGCAACCCTGTTTATCCGCATGTGTCTTATGGCCCCCGTCATGGGCATCGTCGCCGTCATGCGCGTCCTGGCCAACCACACCGGTCTGGAGTGGACCATCGCCGTGGCCATCATCGCGGTCTCGGCCGTCGTCGGCGTGCTTATGGGCCTCACCATGCCCAAGTTCAAAAAGATGCAGAGCTTTGTGGATCGCGTGAACCTTACCGCCCGCGAGCTGCTCGACGGCCTTATGCCCATCCGCTCGTTCAACCGCGAGGAGCATGAGCTCGAGCGTTTTGACAAGGCTTCGCTCGACCTGATGACCACGCAGCTCTACACCAACCGCGCCATGAGCTTTATGATGCCGCTCATGATGCTCGTCATGAACTGCATCACCGTGCTTATCGTCTGGTTTGGCGCGCAGGGCGTGTCCGACGGCGTGATGCAGGTCGGCAACATGATGGCGTTTATCTCCTACACCATGCAGATCGTCATGGCGTTTATGATCCTCACCATGGTTTCGGTCATCCTGCCCCGCGCCGAGGTCGCGGTCGAGCGCGTGGAAGAGGTCATCACTTGCCCCACGAGCATCAACGACCCTGCCTCGCCCAAACTGCCTGCTGCCAGCGCGCCGCGCGGTGAGCTCACCTTCCGTGACGTGAGCTTCCAGTATCCCGCTGCCCGCGCCGACGTCATCAGCGGCGTGAACTTCACCACGCACGCCGGTCAGATGCTCGGCATCATTGGCTCCACGGGCTCGGGCAAGTCCACGCTCGTGCAGCTGATTCCGCGCCTGTACGACGTCACGGGTGGCAGCATTTCGCTCGATGGTATCGACGTGCGTGACATGACCCTTTCCGAGCTGCGCCGCCGCATTGGTTACATCCCGCAGCAGGGTCGCCTGTTCTCGGGCACCGTCGAGAGCAACCTTAAATTTGCCGGCGACATGGTGAGCGATGATGACATGCACCGGGCGGCACGCATCGCCCAAGCCGAGGACTTTATCGCCGAGCGCGAGGGCGGCTACGACTCCCCCATCAGCCAGGGCGGCTCCAATGTCTCGGGCGGTCAGCGCCAGCGTCTGGCCATCGCCCGCGCGTTGGCCAAAAAGCCCGAGGTCGTGGTGTTCGATGACTCGTTTAGCGCACTCGACTACAAGACCGACGCTCGCCTGCGCGAGGAGCTGGCCAAAAACGTTACCGACGCCGCACTCGTGGTCGTGGCCCAGCGCATCGCGACCATCATGCACGCCGACCAGATCATCGTGCTCGACGACGGCCACGTGGTGGGCACCGGTACGCACGAGGAGCTGCTGCACAGCTGCCCGGCGTACCTGGAGATCGCACAGTCACAGCTTTCCGCCGAGGAGCTGGGGCTTACCCAAGAAGAGATTGAAGCCGTTATGGAAGGAGGCGAGCGCTAATGGCAGACGAAACCAAGACTCAGATTCCCAAGCCCACCCGCCAGCGTGGACCCATGGGCCGCATGGGCGGCATGCGTCGCGGCGAAAAGGCCAAGGACTTTAAGGGCACCATGAGGCAGCTGCTCGGCTATATCGGCCAGCACAAGATTGCCGTGTTTGCCGCCGTCGCTTTTGCCGTGTGCTCGGTCATCTTTAACATTGTGGGACCCAAGGTGCTCGGCCAGGTTACCACCAAACTGTTCGAGGGCTTGGTTGCCAAGGTCAACGGCACCGGCGATGTCGACTTTGCCTGGATTGCCAAGACGCTCGGCTTTTTGCTCTGCCTGTATCTGGCGAGCTCTGTTTGCAGCCTCATCCAGGGCTGGCTCATGACCGGCGTCACGCAAAAGATCTGCTATCGCATGCGCAAGGAGATCGCCGCCAAGATCGCCGTCGTTCCGATGAGCTACTTTAACGGACACAGCAAGGGCGACGTGCTCAGTCGCATCACCAACGACGTCGATACGCTCGGCCAGTCGCTCAACCAGAGCGTGACGCAGCTCATCACGTCGGTAACGCAGATTATCGGCGTGCTCGTCATGATGCTGTCGATCAGTCTGCCGCTCACCGGCGTCACCGTGCTCACGCTGCCGGCCGCCGCGATTATCCTGACCGTGATGATTCACTTTTCGCAACCGTACTTCCGCGAGCAGCAGCAGGTTCTGGGCGCCGTCAACGGCATTATCGAGGAGGACTTTGCCGGCCAGAACGTCATCCAGGTGTTCGACCGCGCCGAGGCCTCAATCGAGGAGTTCGACCGTCAAAACGACCGTCTCTTTATTAGTGGCTGGCGTTCGCAGTTCCTGTCGGGCCTGATGATGCCGCTGATGAGCTTGGTGGGTAACATGGGTTACGTGGGCGTCGTCGTGGTGGGTGCGCAGCTCGCGCTGACCGGCAATGCCACGCCCGGCGACATCCAGAGCTTTATCCAGTACGTGCGCAACTTTACGCAGCCGGTGCAGCAGCTGGGCAACGTGAGCAACACGATGCAGTCGATGGCCGCCGCCACCGAGCGCGTGTTTGAGTTCCTGGCCGCGCCCGAGGAAGAGCAGAAGGTCGACGCGCAGATTCCCGAAAAGCGCCCCGGCCACGTGGAGTTTGACCACGTCAAGTTTGGTTACACGCCCGACAAGACCATCATCCACGACTTTAGCTGCGAGGCGCAACCCGGCCAAACCATTGCCATCGTCGGCCCCACCGGCGCCGGCAAGACCACGCTCATTAAGCTGCTGCAGCGCTTTTACGACGTGGACGACGGTTCGCTGCGCGTCGAGGGCGTCGACGTGCGTGACTGGGACCGCGCGGCGCTGCGCGGCGAGTTTGCCATGGTGCTGCAGGACACCTGGCTGTTTAACGGTACCATCCGCGAGAACATCCGTTACGGACGCCCCGATGCGAGCGATGCCGAGGTCGAAGCCGCTGCACGTGCCGCACGCTGCGACCACTTTATCCATACGCTCGCCGGCGGCTACGACTTTATGATCAACGAGGAGGGCACCAACCTCTCACAGGGCCAGCGCCAACTCGTGACCATCGCCCGTGCCATTTTGGCCGACCGCCCGGCACTGATTCTGGACGAGGCGACTTCCAACGTCGATACCCGTACCGAGGAGCTCATTCAGCGCGCCATGGATGCGCTGATGCAGGGCCGCACGAGCTTTGTCATCGCGCACCGCCTGTCCACGATCCGCAACGCCGACGTGATCTTGGTAATTCGCGACGGCGACATCGTCGAGAAGGGCACGCACGACGAGCTGCTCGCCCAGGGCGGCTTCTACGCCGATCTGTATAACTCGCAGTTCGACGAAGCGGCGTAAAACCGGCGGCAAACAACCGCAATACCCAAAAACGGGGGCGCAGAATGAACTGCGCCCCCGTTTTTTGTTCTGCGGCCCTCGAAACGCCTCCCCTGGGACCTGATTGACGCCCTCCCTCAAGGCCCCGTGGACAAAAAATGGCAAATATGAGTACTGTCACCTTTTTAATAACAGCCAAAACTGCCCCAAACGACCTCTTTGCGGCCTAGATATGCCTTCAAATTGATCAAAATGCCCGGTAGCATGCTTCTGTGTGCCAACGTTAATGAACATATTTACTGTTGTGTCTATTATCTTGTAAGATCGATATGATACTACGCTAGCAACAGTACTCATATTTGCCGTTTTTTGTCCACAGGGTATGCCGCAGAAGATCCAACTTGCTCCACCGTGCTGTACTCTGGCCCTCCCCTTCCGGCGAGCGCCGACATTTCCCCAGATAAAACCGACCAAAATAAACCTGTCCCTTTTCGGCAGGTTTCGCTTGCACTTTAGCGTGCGACAGCGGATAATGCCGAGCATTCGAGAATTCGCCAATTGTTGCCGTTAATTGATAAAGGAGGCCCCATATGGCCATGGAATTCAAGCGCAGGTTGCCGATCCCCATGGAGATCCGCGAGGAAATGCCGCTTTCCGCCGAGCTTACCGCCAAAAAGCAGGCATTCGACGCCGAGGTCGCCAAGGTCTTTACCGGCGAGGACGCACGCAAAGCGCTCATCATCGGCCCGTGCTCTGCCGACCGCGAAGATTCGGTGCTTGAGTACATGAACCGACTGGCCAAGGTCGCCGAAGAGGTCAAGGACAAACTCATCATCATTCCGCGCGTCTACACCAACAAGCCGCGCACCAAGGGCACTGGCTACAAAGGCCTGCTGCACAACCCCGACCCCGAGGCGCCCGATGACCTGCTCGAAGGCGTTAAGGCCATCCGCCACATGCACCTGCGCGTCATCGAGGAGACCGGTTTCTTTACCGCCGACGAGATGCTCTACCCGTCCAACTACCAGTACCTCGTCGACCTGCTGAGCTACGTTGCCGTGGGCGCGCGCTCGGTCGAAAACCAGGAGCATCGCCTGGTGTCGAGCGGCATTTCGGTGCCCGTCGGCATGAAAAACCCCACCGCCGGTTCCACCACCGTCATGCTTAACTCCATCTACGCCGCCCAGGCACATCAGAGCTTTATCTTCCGCAACTGGGAGGTCGAGTGCGACGGCAATCCGCTCGCGCACGCCGTTATGCGTGGCTACATCGGTCTCGACGGTCGCACCTACCCCAATTACCACTACGAACACCTGGAACGCCTGGCCGAGCGCTATACCGAACATGCCGGCTACGCCAACCCGGCGGCGGTCATCGACTGCAACCACGACAACTCAGGTAAGCGCCCGCTGGAGCAGTACCGCATCTGCAAGGAGGTGCTCGACAGCTGCCGCCGCAACGAGTCCATCTCCAAGCTGGTCAAGGGCTTTATGATCGAGTCCTACCTGGAGGACGGCAACCAGCCGGTCGACGGTGGCGTCTTTGGCAAGTCGATCACCGACCCGTGCCTGGGCTGGGAAAAGACCGACTACCTCATCCACGAGATCGCGGAGCGGGTGTAGGTTACGGCGTTTTACCAAACGCCGTAACCGGCCGACGCTGCAAACCCGCCAGAGCGGCAATCTGCCTTTCAGCTTCGACGGCATGACCAAAAGGTCAATGCCGCCTCGCTTCAAGGCACCTTGCTCGCTCTGGCGGGTTTTCGCTGACGTTTTTCTGCCAGCGTCGTTGCCAAAGCTGGCACTTGGGGACGCTCCTTTTGGGGTAGTCGTTGGGAACGCTCTTGTTTGACTAGTCGTTTAAGAACGTCCCCAATGATCACCGCAACCTTGTTGATAACGCCGGTATCAATCCCCGCGAAGCCGAGATTCTCCAGCTTATGATCGATGGTCGCACCAACAAGCAGATGGCTGCAACGCTCTTTATCTCGAAATCGACCGTAAAGAAGCACGTCAACGCTATCTACCACAAGCTTGGTGTCTCAAATCGTATGGGTCTCGCAGCCCTCCTGTTGCCATAAGCGGCTTGGACTCATTCCACGCACCGATGCACATGACATAAAAGCGCCGCCGCGAACGCTCACGCATCCGCGGCGGCCTGCGCTAAATCGCGACGACGGCTGGCAACCAAGCGTTCTGCCGAGCAAATCGTCCGCTCTTCACCTCGATCGACCGATTATCCCTCGTATACGATACGCCCATCGGAGATAGTGAACAGAATCTTGGTATCGGAGATCTTCTTGGGATCGCAATGAAGGATGTCTTGGTCGAGCACCGTGAGGTCGGCGAGCTTGCCCACCTCGAGCGTACCGATTTTATCCTCCATGTAGTTCTCGAAGGCAACGTTTTTGGTATATGCCTCGAGCGCCTGATATGCCGTGATGGCCTGCTCGGGCCAACGGTACATATCGGTGTCCTCCTCCTCGGGATACGGGCTGTTGCGCGTAACGGCCACCTCGATCTCCTCGAGCGGCGCATAGCCGGTGACCGGGCCATCGCTCGCACCGGAGATAAAGCAGCCGGCCTCGAGCATGTTCTTGACGGGGTAGAACTTCATGGCGCGATCCTCGCCCACCATGGCGATCTCGAGGTCGCACAAAGAATCGTGATACATCCACAGGAACTGCAGCGCGCACACGATGTCGAGATCGGCGACGCGCTGAATGTCCTCGTCGGTAATTGCGCACACATGCGTCATGGTGTTGCGGCGATCATCGCGCTCGCCGTTCTCCTTGACGCAGCGCTCGTAGGCATCGAGTGTATTGTGGACGGCGCCGTCGCCGATCGCGTGAACATGAATCTGAACACCCTCTTTGTCGAGGGCGGCCACCATGTCGCTGAACTCCTGCTGATCCCAGACGGACTCGCCGTGCCAGTTATCTCCCTTACCGGCGGCGGAGGTATATGGCTCGAGCATCACGGCGCTGCCGCCCTCGGTAACGCCATCGGAGTAGATCTTGACCGTACCGGTAGAGATCATGTTGCTATCGAACTTCTTGAGGTCCTTCACGGTTTTAAGGGCCTCTTTAGCCGTCATGCCGGGCACAATGGTAGGAAGTACTCGCATGCGCAGGTTAAGCTTGCCATCTTTCTCAAGGTCAGTATAGAACTGGCAATCCTGTGCCGTAGACTTTCCCACGACGCTTATGTTGGTAATGCCGGTGATGCCGTATTTCGTAGCCACCTGCTGGTACTTGTCGATAGCGTTCTCAAGCTCCTTGTCCGTATGCTCGACGGAGACAACCTCCCTCACCATAGTGGCAGCAGAATCGATCAAGTAGCCAGTCGCCTCGCCGTTTGCATCGCGGGTGATGATGCCGCCCGTGGGATTGGGGGTATCGTTATCGATGCCCGCAAGCTCGAGCGCACGGCTGTTGACCCACACCGAATGATAGGAAACATCGCACAGCATGATGGGCTTATCGGAGCAGATCTCATCGAGAATGGACTTGTTGGGGCCGGGATTGGTGCCATCCTCTTGCTCGAAGGCGTTGATCATGAACGAGCCGCCAACGTAAGCCTCATCATCGGGATGCTTGGTTACAAAATCACTGATCGCCTTCTTATACTCATCGATCGTGGTGCCCTTGGTAAGATCGATCTCATACAGCGCGGTCACCCAGTTGCCCGGAGCGTGGATATGGCCGTCCATAAAGCCGGGGGTCACCATACCGCCATCAAGATCGATGACGCGCGTGTTGTCATCGATGTACTCGTCAACACCGGAGTCTTCGCCTACATATACGATTTTGTTGCCCGAGACAGCCAGGGCGGCCGCGGTGTCGCCCTCTTTGACCATCGTCTGAATCGTGCCGTTACGAAAGACGATGGATGCCTTATCGGAAATCGCGCTGCCGGTGCTTCCGGCATTTGAAGAATTGTTGGCGCAGCCGGCGGCACCCACCGCAACAGCCGCGGCGCCCAACGTGCTCAGGCCGAGAAAGCTTCTACGGGAAACGGGAGGGATAGAGGTCTTCATATAACCCACCTTTCTGTTGACATCGCCGCGCTTTCGCGACGCTCGCTATCACCTGAATAGCACCCCCGGTATAAACTTGTCTGCACAAACGGGGTTATTGCCGTAAGCGGAGGCTTATATCCCCTATAACCCTGCCTTTAACCTGCCCAAAAGTTCTGAAGAAGCTCGGACCGCGATGAGACACCGCATTTACGGAATATCGTGTGAACATGCGATTTGACCGTACCGACAGAGATAAATAAATCATTCGCTATGGCGCGGTTATCCTGGCCATCGAGCAGAAGGTCGAGCACTTCGCGTTCACGCGCGGAGATATCGTGTTGGTCGCAGAATGCCGAGAAGCGGACCTCCGCAATCTGTTTGGCAGAGGTGCCAAACGTTGTGGGCGGAGCAGAAAAGCGCAACGCCAAGATCTGCGACGCCGTACGAACGGTATATACCGCGGCCACCACGCTCATGATGTTCTCTGGGATGTTTCTGCCGTAGGAAAAATACAGGTAATCGGTGACTTCGATCCGCCCAATATTCAGCCCGAGAACGCGTACATCCTCGATCAGAACAAACGCCGTCAACACAGCCATCACAATAAGAAACCTGCCGTAGCGTGCGTAGAAGCTCTTTCGCGCCAACGGCTTGCTTTTGCGGTAGCAGACGAAAATCATGCCAAACGCCACGAACATGAACAAGGAGCGTAACGCATAAAAGGCGAGTTGTTTGATTGAATCGGGCTGCAACACAAGCGACATGGCCTCGAAAGCAGAAAAGGCGATGCAGGGCACGAGCATGTGAAGCCGGCTCATCTTGTTTACGATCGCCAATGCAAATGCCCACATGCTCGCCATGATTCCAATCGATAGGACGAGTTTCGTTATGGGGTGAGTCATGGGAAATTGGCTGCTGAGGATATCTGCCATCATCTTACGGCCCTGATACTCATCGAGGAATACGATGGCACTTTCGAGCATGTCGAAGAAAAAGAAGACCGAGACCGTCAAGTAGCTTGTTCGATGTGAGACGAGGTACGTGCATACCGATACGCACACCGCCACCATGCAAACCAAGACGAACGTGATTCCGTAGAAGAAGTAAAACGCGCTCACTACCGGGCCTTTCGCTTATTGATATGTGCTACGGATAAATTTTGCGCCAAAGACATGCAGATCTCTGTCTTCAGCGCAAAATTTAACCAAAGAAAGGAGGGGTGGAAGACGCATATCCCCCACCCCAGCGCATGGGCGAAACTACCCAGAATGAGAGTGGATAATCTCCCGTTTTTGGCCTATACCAGCGCTAAAAGTGGGAGATTATCCACTCTCATCGAGCAAGTGTCCGAAAATCCGCCCTCATTCCTTCTTAGGGCCCTCCGTCCCCGAGGTATCGGGGCTCGTCTGCCGAATGGTTGAAGCGGCAACGATGCCGCCATGTCACACTCATAGATGGCCTGACCCAACCTGGAAGGAGCCTCCATGAGCCTTGACAACGTAGCCCTGCGCGCCGCCACGCTCGATGACCTGGCCGGCATCGCCGCCATCTACAACCAGCTGTGGTGCAACACGCTGCGCAACCGAGGCGACGTCGAAGCCGCCGATTTCTGTGCGCGCTTTAACATCGCCATGCAGCTGCAGCGCTCCCCCATCGCGCTCGTCGCCGAGGCTGAGGGCCGCATTATCGCCGCCTGCTGCATCGGCATCTTCGAGGACGGCAAGCCGCGCACCAATCCCACGTGGGAGCCCTGCTATAACGAGATGTTCGCCCAGGCAACCGAGATGGCAAAGACCGCCGATGCCAAGCTCGAGGGCTCGCTCTTTGGAGACAGCCGCGAAAAGGCCACAGCGGATCGCTTTGCCGCCACAGGCAACGAATATGCCCAGGGTCAGCTCAACTTGATTATCATTGTGCCTGAATGGCAGGGCAAGGGACTCGGCCGCGAGCTCATCGACCTTGCGCGCGCCGAGCTCGCCAAGGCAGGCTGCACCAAATTCTTTCTGATGAGCGACTGCAACTCCGACTGGCAGTTTTACGAGCACCTCAACATGAAGCGCATCCTAGAGGACCACAGCCAAGACACCGGTGACGGATTTATCGTCTATATGTACGGAGGCACGCTCTAAGTACCCCTTCAATCAAGGTGCGCCGGGCACCCGGCCCTTGGCCTCTGCCCAGGAATAACCCAGGGGGCCGGACCGCCCGTCCCTAAACCTGCCCGACAGCGCGATATCTCGTCGCCCGAGCGCGCCCCTCTTTAACGAGTGCGCCTTCCTCAAGCAAACCGTTGATAACCCGCAGCGTCACGTCGCGCCCAGTTCCCAGAGCGTCCGAAGCATCCTGGCGCGTAAAACCGCGGGGCCGCTCAAGGGCAAAGCGAATCAAGGCGCGAGCGTATCCACCACGTCGCTCGTCCGAGACATCCTGTAGCATCGCGGACGCCTTGCACGCAACATCAAAGCCAAGCTCCTCCACGAGCTTGGCACGCACCTCGTGGCCGCAGTCGCCATTCATCGACACGTGCCCCTCTCGCTGCGCTCGCACGGATGCAAACGCCTGCGAAACATCGGGCGGCAGCGCCCCTTCCCGCTCGAGCTGCTCATAATCGCTGTAATCCCCACGCAAGTTGGGACCGCTATTGCCACGAGGCGTCAGATAGGAATTGCGCACGGCGTTGACGTTGGGCAGCGACAACCTAAACATTACAGGGTAGGCGCAGACTTCGGGTTCCAACCCTTCTGCCTCATAGAGCGCACGGATCCCCTTGAGGCCCGTTCCAAACGCCTCAACCATCCCCAGACGCAAAAAGAGCAGTTGCAGCTTTGGATTCCGAGCGTCCGAGCCGCCCGCAAGCGCCTCCTCGACGCTGATGTGCTGCGGCCCTCCCGCATTGGTAAATTCAAGCGCCGTACGGCTCATCTTGATAAGAGATGCCACCGAAGATTCGTAGTCGCGATGGATAAACAGGTTCAGAATTCCCTCTCGAACAGCCTCGCGGGGATAGTCGTCCTTATCTATGCGATCGAGCCTTCCCGGCACAAAGTACATACGCGTTGCGTTCGATATATTGAGGAACCGTTCGATATCCTCTATCTGCCTGAAGATCGAGCCCTCGCCATCCTGACGGTCGATAAACTCGGTATACGCATCGTCGTTGAAGAGGCCAGCGCGGACTGCAAAGGGATTTTGATCAGAGACCAGCAGTGCCAAATTGGTGTAAAAGCCCAGCTCATCGATAAGGCCGAGATTCTTTTGCGAGGTTTGGTCAAACGTAATCTCCGCGCGCCTAAAGGCCCGCTCGGCTTCAAAAAACGTCAAGCTCTGTTCATGAGAGCGCGCGGTCTCAAAATAATCGCCGTCGGTGCGCTTGATCATCGAGCGGATCTGGGCCATCTCGATGGGCACGTTGGCAGGACCCAGGCGCCGATATACCCCGGCGGGAACAAATCCCTTCGAGCACAGGCAGTACGGCTTGTGAGGACCCGCTTCCACCTCGATTTTCACCAACGCTGCGCCATCGATGTCCAATGCGGAGACCGTCGTGATTTCAGAAACGTCGGGATACACGCCATCGGTTATTGCATTTGAGCATTGAAGCATGGTGGCATCGATATCGTCCACTCCGACGATGCTGCCAAAATCGTCGATTCCGATATACAAGGTACCACCATTCGAATTGGCAAACGCCACCACAGCTTTGAGCAGCTTAGGGGTAAACGTGCACTTGAACTCCACGGTCTCACTTTCAACAAGCTGCATGCAACCCCCTATCATCGACTATCGACGATTCTAGACCAACTATCGACGATAAGCAAGGTCCCTGGTACCCTCGCTTAGACCCGAGTGCCCGCGTGCAACGCTGCCCGCCGCACGCAAAAGGGCCCGCCAGCGTGTGCGCCAGCGGGCCCCAGGTCATATCGACACTACCCCGTGTGCCTGCAACCGCCTCTACTTGTGGCGCGCCTTGGGCTGCTGCTGGGTGATGCAGTGGATGTTGCCGCCGCCGTAGATAACCTCGCGAGTCATGATACCGATGACTTCACGGTCCGGATAAGCAGCCTGGATATCCTTGAGCGCCTGGGCGTCGTTGGGGTCACCGAACTGCGGCACAAGCACCGCTCCGTTGATGGGCAGGAAATTGAGATAGCTCGGCTCGAAGGCGTCCTCGGGGGTACGCGGCAGCACGCCCTCGACGGGATCAATCGTGCTGGCCTCCTCTTCGGTCATATATACCGAAGTCGCAGGCATGATCACCTTATGGATCTTGAGCTTGCGGCCACGGGCATCCGTCGTCTCGGAAAGCGTCTTATACGCCTCTTGGCACTCCTTGTAGAACTTATGGTTGGGATCATCGGTCCACATGCAGCAGACCTCGCCGGGCGCACTAAAGCATGCGACGTCGTCCACGTGCCCGTTGGTCTCAAACGGGTCGATGCCATCCTTGATCCAAATGACCTTCTCGATGCCCAGGTACTCGGCAAGCTTCTCCTCGATCTGCTCCTTGGTGTACTGGGGGTTGCGGTCCTCGTTGAGCAGACACATCTCGGTGGTCACGACGGTGCCTTGACCATCACAGTTAAACGAACCACCCTCGAGGATATAATCCTCGGGACGATAGCGGTTAACCTGCTCGAGCTGTGCCACCTGCAGGCCAATGGAAGCGTCCTTGTCCCACGGGAAATACAGGCCGTCAATGAAACCGCCGTAAGCATTAAAGTGGAAGTGCGAGAGTGCCACGTCGCCCTTGTCGTTGACAAGAAACGCCGGGCCGGGGTCGCGGATCCAGGAGTCGTTGTACTCCATATGAATCACGCGCACGTTCTCAACGCCGTCGAAGATCTCACACACCGCGGGGAAGTCTTCGGTGTTGGCGCCCACAGCGATGGGCTGAAAACGTGCAATGGTCTTGATGATCTCGGTGAAGACCTTCTGCGCCGGCTTGGCGCCGCAGCGCCACACGTCGGAGCGGTGCGGCCACAGAATCCAGGTACGCTCCTGCTCCTCATACTCGCCGGGCATATAGAACCCGTCCTTCTTAGGTGTGGACTCACTCTCGTAGATGGTCTTCATTTCAAGCTCCTAAATCTCGGTGCTTTTGCTTGACGAGACCATGATGCGGCCGCACCGAGATGTTCTCAATGGTCCCTCGAGCCCCTTTCAGCGACCGACGGTATACCATTCGCTGACCTAAAGTTCTATTCAGGCCGAGAACGTGACATACTGGGTTCCACAATGGAAAGGACGCCCTATGCCCCCATGCAATAAACAGCAGACTATTGAGTTGGACAGTACGACCTGGACTGCTCTCAACGAGCTCGCGCTTGCAATCCACGCATCACACGGTGTCGATAAGCTGCAAAAGGAGACCCTCGAGGGAACAACAGGGCTCGTGCCCCATCGGATCGCCATGTTCGACCTGATCGAGGCGGCGGGCAGTGATGCCCCACGCTACGTCCACCCCGCAAGCAGCGGAATGGACGACCGCGCGCTGAGCGACTACTACAACCGCTACGCCGCGATGGACTATACAACATGGAGTTTTGACTTACATAAGGTCGGCGTCTACCGCGACCTCGACCTCGTCGACGTCGAGCGACGCGATGCCACGCCCATCTATCGCAAATGGATGGAACCGCAGGGCGTCTACTTTGGCTGTACGGCCACGCTCGCGCACAACGACAGCCCGCTAGGAAGCATCACCCTGTTTCGCGAACGCACAGCCGGAGACTTCACCGACACCGAGCTCGCAATCCTGCTCGAAGTCGCTCGGCACGCGAGCCTCGCGCTCGCCAACCTCTATCCTCGGGGCATTAAACTCACCCAGACCGAAGACACAAACCAGCTGAATGCTTTCATTACAGAACACAATATCCAACCGCGCGAAGCCGAAGTCATGCGGCTCATGCTCGGCGGCAAAACGAACAAACAAATGGCAAACGAGCTATTCATTAGCGAGTCAACCGTCAAGAAGCACGTCAACGCCATCTATCGCAAGCTCGGCGTCAGCAACCGCCTGGGCCTCATGACTGCCACGCAAAACATCCCGCGATAAAAAGGGCGCCCTCCATGCGGAGAGCACCCTTTGATTTCGCCATTTGAATTAGTGTCGGCTCTGGCTCAAAGAGTAGACAGGTTTATTTTGGTAGGTTTTATCTGGGCAAATGTCAGCCGCCGCGAGGGAGCTGCCTTCCCTCGCGGCGGTCTTCTAACAGAAAAAACCAAGTGAGTGGGCTTTTTGCAGGAGGCCAAGCACGTCCCAAAATGCCGCAGCTCTGACCTGCGGTTTTATTGAGCATTTGTCGCGATGTGCTCGGCATATCCAAATAAGTCTACTCACTTGTGTTAGCGCCGGGCGATTTTAGCCGCTAATAGTCAAACGATTTTGACCAATTCC